>NZ_QOIO01000001.1 GCF_003332305.1 Microvirga aerophila
GCGAGCGTGAGGCGCTGCCTGCCTTCGCCAAAGAGTACCAGAAGCGCGCCGGCATCGAGGGAACAATCTCCGCCGGGGTCCGTGCTCTGCACCTGCGGCGCTCCCGCTACATCGGTCTCGCCAAGACGCATCTCCAGCACGTGCTGACGGCAGCTGCCATGAACCTCATCCGACTAGGGGCTTGGTTCGCGGGCACGCCGCTCGCACGAACCCGGCAATCCGCCTTTACCAAGCTCATGATGGCTCCCGTCCCAGCATGATGAATTCGCCAGCAGTATCTAAACCGAAGCAAGTCCACGCAGGCGATGTGACGATGATCGGGATGAGCGCGAGCGCGATGACCTGGCGCATCAGAGGTCACTCCTGCAATGCCCGGCATCGGAAAGTTCCCGATACCGGGAGGTCGCTCCGGTCTAAGGCGCTGGCGGCCTCGGACGGATCGAACGATCACCCAGCCCGGCTGCCACTCACTGGCGCGAAGAGGTCACTGCACGGTACCGCGGGCCCGGCCACCTTGGACGCGGCAGGAGCATCCGGTCCCAATCGGCGCCGAACTGGTCAAAGTGCAAGTTCGAACGGCGGTCACACAGTATCCGCCGTCGGCCGATGCCACCGGTGTCTGATACGTGGCGTACGGATAGTTGTAGTACGGGTACGTGGCTGCCGCTCCGATCACCGCCCCCGTGGCCAGCCCCGCCCCCCAGCCACCGTAGTAGTTGCCATAGTATGGATAGCGCCCGTAGTAGCGGCCGTAATTGGGATAGCGCCCGCCATAGTACGGATATCGTCCGCGCCACTCACCACGGTTGACGAAGCGGCCAGGGTTATTGATCGCCGCCTGGCGAAAATCCCCGCGCCCCGGCCGGGCGGCAACCGCACCGCCACGGACGCTGCCGCCCATCCCGATCCGGGAACCGCCCATGCCGCCGCGCGGGATGTACATCCGGGAGCCGCCGCCATAGCCTCCGCCGCGGAAGCCGCCGCCATAGCCCCCGCCACGAAAGCCACCGCCGCCGCCGCCAAAGCCGCCGCCGCCAATGCGGGCACCACCCCCGCCACGCCCCCCGCGTTGAGCCTCGGCAACGTCCGGGATCAAGAGAGCGCCCGCCACAAGAGCACCCAGAACCAAGAGAATCCTGTTCATCGGCATCCTCCCATCGCTGCCCGGCGTACAGCTCCACGCAGAGCAGGCCGTTATGAAGAGAACATATTTTGATCATGTCGGAAGATCGTGCTTGATCCTTTGGGACAAGCGCTTGGCATTTGTGGCCATGAGCCTCTCACCGCGACTTCGCTCTCGCCGGCGAGAGCGAAGTCCTGAGCTTGCAGCTTGGGAGCGTTTGCGGAGTTCCGCGTCAGGCTTCCCCTGTCACGTTTCGTTCGGTTCGGCGCACTGCATCGCTTGCGATGGGATGCCGTCGTCCCAATTTGCCAAATTCCCGCAGGTCCGGTCGGGAGGGCAGATCCTCCTAAGAAGACTTGACGGTTCTTCTGCGGCGAACACAAGATGTGTCCGTGCGGCAATGGGCCACCTCGGAGCTTATGCGATGACCCCTGTTCGAACCCTTTTGCTTGGATCCGTGGCGATTGCGGGCACCGCGGTTCAGGCGGCCGATCTGCCGACAAAAACCGCCGCGCCCGTCGACTATGTCCGGATCTGCTCCACCCACGGTGTCGGCTTCTTCTACATTCCCGGCACGGAAACCTGTCTGCGCGTCGGCGGCCGCGTGCGGGCCGAGTATCTGTACGTCGAGCCGACCGACCGCTCCCAGGACGCCGTCGGCTTCCGCGCCCGCGGCCGCATCAACATCGACACCCGCACGGCCACTGCCTATGGAACGCTGCGCAGCTACATCCGCATGGAAATCACCCGCAGCAGCGGCGCGTACACCGGTGGCGACATCACCACGAGCTCCAACATCGCTCAGGCCTTCATCCAGTTCGGCGGGCTGACAGCAGGACGCACAGTTTCCTTCTTCACACATCCAGACTTACCGGCTCCGAACTTCGGCGATCTGCGCTTCGACGATCCTACGAACGCTGAAGTGAACCTGCTGGCTTACACCTTCTCGTTCGGCAATGGCTTCTCGGCCAGCCTGTCGCTCGAAGATGGTCTCGAGCGCCGGGTCAACAACGAGCTGAATTTCCCTCTGTTCGGGGTGGGCAGCCCGGCTCAGGTCCTGGCCCCGATCCCGTTCGACTATGGCGGCGAGCGCATACCCGACGTTGTCGCCAACCTCCGCTACACCGGCACCTGGGGCGGCGCACAGCTCTCCGGCGCGCTGCATCAGATCCGCGACGTGGCTTTCGGCCTCACCACTGTCGATGGCGTGACCGTTCCCGTCATCAACCCGATCACCGGCCTGCCCTATCCGGCTCATGCTGACACGGATTACGGATTCGCGCTCGCGGCGCATGCCTACGCCAACCTGCCGTTTCTTGGGACCGGGGACACGGGCTGGATCTCAGCGACCTACACGGATGGGGCAGTCGGCTACATCAATGCTGGCCAAGCGGGCCCCATCAGCAATGGCTTCATCAGCGCCGGCCGGATCGCCCAGCCCTTTGCCGATGCCTTCGTCGATCCCCTCACGGGTGAGTTCAAGACCAACAAGGCCTATGGCGTCGCGGGTGGCATCAATCACAATTGGACGCCAACCATCCAGACGAACGTTTTCGGATCCTGGATGCGCTTCGACGCCTCTGGGATCGCCCAGTACGTGGTGCCGGCAAGTGCGGCGGCGGTAGCCTCCAGCATCGCCGGCACAACCACGGGCCTTGTTGACTTCAATGAGTACCGTGCAGGCGCCAACGTGATCTGGACGCCGGTGGAAGGCTTCCTGATCGGTGTCGAGGCGCTCTACATCCGGGTCGATCCCCGCGGACGCGTGGCCGTTCCGCTCACGGATGCTTCCGGCGAGCCGACGGGGGGCTTCAGGGCAGCCGGATCGGACGATACTTGGGAAGGTCGCCTCCGCATCCAGCGTGATTTCTGAGCCGCTCCCCATATCAAGGGGATCTGGCCATGGAAGGCACAAGGCCTTCCGAGCCTTGGGTTGGCAAGTCGGCCGACTCACAATGGCCTGCTCGGGGTGACGCCGCCGATCTTGCCGACGAATTGGGCCGTGCCGACGGCCAGAGTTATGCAAGGCCTTTTCTGGGGCAGAAATCCCGGCCCTCTTCGGGACCTGAACCGCGGCATGTGTCCCAAACTGCAAATTACCTGACCAAAACGGTCAAGCACGCCGCCCGCCGGGCGGGATACTGAAGGCAGCCAAGGGACTGCCACACCAAGACCGTTTGGCCGCGTCTCCCAAGGGTGTGGCGAACCCAGCGGCGCGTTCTCTGCTTGTCTCAGCGCTGATGTGCACGAGGGGCGCCATGACTGATCGTTTGCATGATAACGCCCCGGACCGCCAACCAGCCCGAGTCACCCTGTTCCTGTTCGCGACCGGCATCGAGAATAGCTATCCCACGATCCGGGACGGCCGCGTGCGCCGGGACCAGATGGAGGAATGCGGGCACTACCGGCAGTGGCGGCGTGACTTCGAGCTCCTGGAGGACCTGAACATCCGCTTCCTGCGGTACGGCCCTCCCGTGCACAAAACTTTCCTCGGGCAGGGCCGCCACGACTGGGAGTTCACGGACCTGACGTTCGCTTGGCTGAAGGAACACGACGTCATCCCCATCGTCGACCTGTGCCACTTCGGGGTGCCGGACTGGATCGGCGACTTCCAGAACCCGGACTTCCCGGCGCTCTTCGCCGAATACGCCCGAGCCTTCGCGCACCGCTTCCCGTGGGTCCAATTCTACACCCCGGTCAACGAGATGTTCATCTGCGCCCAGTTCTCGGCAGCCTTCGGCTGGTGGAACGAGCAACTGAAGAGCGACCGGGCCTTCGTCACCGCGCTCAGGCACATGGCCAAGGCGAACGTGCTGGCCATGTACGCTATCCTGGAGGAGCGTCCCGACGCCATCTTCATCCAGAGCGAGTCGACGGAGTACTTCCATGCCGACAACCCCAAGGCGATCAAGTGTGCGGAGTTCTACAATGCCAGGCGGTTCCTCTCGCTCGACCTGAACTACGGATATCCGGTCAACTCGCACATGCACGAGTACCTGCTCGACAACGGCATGACCCGGGAGGAATACCACTTCTTCCTGGACAACACCCTGCGCCACCACTGCATCATGGGCAACGACTTCTATCACTCCAACGAGCATCGGGTGGGCGCCGGCGGCGAGATCCGGCCGGCCGGCGAGGTGTTCGGCTATGACGAGATCACGCGCCAGTATCACGATCGCTACGGCCTGCCGGTCATGCACACCGAGACCAACTTCGACCAGGGCCACGCGGGTGACGAGGCCGTCGACTGGCTCTGGAAGCAGTGGGCCAACGTCCTGCGGGTGCGCAACAACCGGGTGCCCATCGTCGGCTTCACCTGGTACTCGCTCACCGACCAGATCGATTGGGACATTGCCCTTCGCGAGCAGCGGGGGCGAGTGAACCCACGGGGGCTGTACGATCTTGATCGCAACATCCGACCCGTCGGGGAAGCCTTCAAGAAGCTTCTCTCCCAGTGGCGTGAGGTCTTGCCGACCCAGAGCGTCTGCCTGTTCGTGCCGGTCATGCTCCCGAGTGAGTATGACACGCCGGTGGCGGCCCGTCGGCGCGAAGGATGGCGTCGATACCTGCGCCACGAGCTGAAGACCAAGCCCGAACTCAGGAGCTAGCGTCATACCTTCACCATCACTATTGAGGAAGGCATTCGACGTTATACGCAATGATGATTTGCGCTGGGTCTGCAGCACCTGCTCGTTTCAAGGCGCCCAAGCCGGCTTCAGCTTGGATCCTGCCTCCCTTAGGGTATCCTCGATTTTTGACGTTGCGTCCTTGCATCGGTCCTCGATAGTGAACTCCTGGAATGCGACCGTTGGGCCCAGTCTCCACTCAGCCCTGTCATTCGTCGCTGCGGGGCTGACCGAGTAGGAGAAAATCCAAATCTGAATCCACATTGCTGGACCTGCCTCTCTGAATCCACATGACGACGCGCCCGTCGATCCTGCTGTCGCGCATCCAGCTGAAGATGTCGTTGATCGCCTCCAGCGGCTTCAGCGAATAATGAACCTTCAACTTCCCCTCACCCGCGAACTGGGAGAGTCTCGATGCCGTCCGCCAGATCCACAACGGCCCGCGGGTGTCGCTGCTTTCCCATTCGCCACTGCTCCCGCTTGGTCGCAATTACGCCAGCCGCCACGCATTCCGCCCCAAGAGAAATGTCCCGCCCGTGGCGCTCTTCCTTGGCGGCTTTTCCGATTGGCGGGGCTCGCAATGGTACGCAACTTGCCCCTACGTGCCGGCGGTCGATTGTTAACCGGGAGAGGCAAGGTCTGGCTTGCTCTCGTGGGCCATCGGCTTACCCGATTGCGCCGGACCTGGCATGCCACTATCTCAAGGATCCGAGTTTCTCGATGTCGCGGATTGCCTGCTTCTGGGCTTTCAGGAGACCACTGCCTTCACGCTTCCTTCAGGCAACGGACCGGCCTCAGGCCGACGCAAATGCGCGCCCAATTGAACGGCAGCCCAGAGGGTGCTCCGGATTGATCGCTAGACGCGGGTCCTGTCGGAAACGAAGCTAACTCCGCTGTGTCCCAAATTGCCAAGCAACAGTCCCAAGCCGTCAAGCAAGCCGCAGTCCAGCCCGTAGGCTTGCAGGCGTGGGAATCAGCAGGAGACCGAGATGCGTAAGGGAATGATCAGCACCGTGGCGGCCTTGTTCATCGTGGGCGCACCGATGGCCCAGGCACAGCAAGCCAGCTCCGGCCCCGGCAGTCCGCCCGAAAGCGGCCGGCTGACTCAAGCCGAGTTCAAGATGCTGACCGATGTTCGGGTTGGGGTAATCCGAGCAGCGCTGCAACTCCTCCCGGAGCAGGAGAAACTCTGGCCCGCTGTGGACGAGGCGATCCGCGCTAGGGCCGAGACGCGCTACCGCCGGCTGGCAGTGCTGAGAGAGCGCCTGGACCAGCCACGCAACATCGATCCGGTGCAACTCTACCGTCAGCGGGCCGATGTCTTGGCGGACCGTGCGGCGGGCCTGAGGAAGCTTGCCGATGCCTAGCAGCCGCTCTACCAGACCCTCACGCCCGAATAGAAGACACGGCTGCGCCTCGTGACGGCACATGCGATTGGGGGGCTCCGGACTGCCATGGAGAACCGCCGCATGGAGGTGGATGAGGAGGAGGACATCGAGCTTTGGGTTCTCCCCAATTAAGCTGATCCAGGACAGTGCGCCTGATGTCGAACGCAGAGTCCACGAGGATGGAGGATGGTCATGCTGCCCATGAAATTCCTGTACCGTGCCGGATTGGCGCTGGCCGCGTTCACCGCCCTCTCCACGGCCCCGGGGCCTACGAACGCAGTCGTTTACTGCAAGACGGTCGGCGTGCCGAAGGGCTGCGTCGCGCGGCCAGTCGCGCCAGTGGCCCGACGTGCCGCGGTGACACCCGGCGTCGGCGCCGCAGGCATTGGGATCCGCCCGGGTACCCCAATGAACCGCGGCGGTCCGGTCAATCGCGTCGGTCGACGCTGAGCGGGTCACGCATTCGCCGGGTCTGGAACCTGCGCAACGCGGCATGAGACCCGTGTTGATGAGCATCGACAACCACCCCAATTCCCGGATTGGGGATAGCAGCGGCAAAGAAGAGTGGGACGCCGCGACAGCCACACCGAGGGCCGAGTAAACTCAGCCGCGGACAGGCGGTGTCCTAAAAGGTTCAGCCCCTGTCTCGAACGGTCAAGCTAGCTGTCCTCGGATATGGAATGATCTGCTTCCCGATGGCCATCAGTTCCGACTCCCACACCGAATGCCCATCACTTCGCGATGATCGTTCGTGTCGAACCTGACAGCTTCCAGTCGATGGAGCAGAGGATGTCTCGGTGCAAAGGCGATGGAACGTCAACAACGACGCCTTGCTGCCTACGCCAGCTCAGCCCGCGAGCTGGTTGGCATAGGGCCGATGCATGTCATGCCACCGCACTTGGATACCCGTCGGCGCATCAAGGAGATCTCATGCGAACGATCATCGCCGCGTTTGTGGCAAGTACTTTACTGACAGGTTGAGTCTCAATCTCCGGTTCGAACTCGCTGCCGCTGAACTACGTCTCGACCCAGTCCACCCAATCACCGGGTTTCCGCAATGACTCCTTTGGGGGCCGCAATGCCGATGCGAGGCTTGCCTCGCTAACGGCCTTTATTTCGCTCTGCATTGGTTGATCTGAACCGGAGCGAACAGTCCCTGACTGTTTGGGCCAGTTGGTCAGTCACCTGGGCCGACCGTCACTCCGCCAAGCTGTGGGTGTCCGGCCCGACCAGCGCCGGAAGGCGCGGGTGAAGGCACTGGCCTCGGAGTAACCGAGCGCTGCCGCGATCTGTCCGAGCGACACATCGGTCTGATCCAGCAGTTGCCGCGCGATCTCGAAGCGGATCTCGTTGGTGATGGTTCGGTAGCCCGAGCCGCTGTCCCTCAGGCGCCGACTCAGGGTACGGCGGTGCATCGCCAGCAGGTCGGCAATGTCCTCCGCCGAGCAGCGGGTGCTTGTCAGTCGTGTGCGCAGCAGCCGGCGGATGTCATCTGAAAACTCGGATCCCAAGTTGCCCCGCAGCCGCCGGAGTTGCTCCTTCAGCATGGCGTGCAGCAGAGGGTCGGCACCCGTCACTTTGCGCTTCAGGTCTTTGGCCGAGAACACGAGGGTGGCGCTCTCCTGGCTGAATCGGACAGGGGCCCGGAAATGGCGTCGATAGGGCTCGGGATCGGCAGGGGCCGTCCGAGGCACGAGCACCTCGGTCGGCCTCCAGTCGGCGCCGCACAGGGTGCGCAGTGCATTGAGTGCAATGGCCAGGGACGCGTCGGTGATCTGCTCCGCACTCTCCGTCTGCGGCTGATAGGCTGCATACGTTAGCAGGACCATGCTCTCACTGACCGTCAACGAGGCAACCACGGCACGATCTTGGACAGCCAGGTTGGATACAAGTCCATCGAGGGCCGCGCCCACGGTTTCGGAATGCTGCATCAGCCGCCCGATCAGATCCATGGACAGGATCGTAGCGCGCTGCCCGACCAGCAGCCCGAAATGCGAACAGCGCGTATGCGCAACACACAGGTTGTACAACTTGGAGAGAGCGGTGAACGCCACGACGTTCGTGCCGTCGTCGAACAGGCTCGGATCGAGCCCAGCCTCGCGGATCAACGAATCGGGCTTAATGCCGAAGTTGCGCAGGGTCGGAGCAATTTCCTTACTGACCCCAAGGTGGATGTAACCCGGGGGAAGGGTTTGTTGGGACGTCTCGAAAGCGGTGGCTGGGATCAGTATAGGATGCCCCGAGTCACGACCAGGACCCAGAGACGCCTGCTTGCTGTCACCGCTCATCGTCGTGCCCCCCGTTGAGTTCCAAACACATGGCGCACGCCTCACAACCGGTGTCGCCGAATACCTTGAACGTGATTGGACCCGGCCGGAATCGCGTGCTCCCTTGCCGTGAGGATCCACCGGAAGATTCCTGGCCCCATCCATGATTCGCGTGATGCATGGGGCGCGGGCAGCACGTACGGCCCTCTCACCGGGGACAGATGTCCCAGAAGCCCTGGGTGCGTTGCGGATTGGTGTAGTACCAGCACTGCCCGGCAGCAGGCGCCGGCGAGGTGGCATAGGCCGTCGCGGCCGCGGCCGTGACGAAGCCAAGGGCCGCGCCGGCGGCCACCGCAGCCCCGGGTCGCCACCAGTAGGACGGCGGTCGATACCAGCCGCCCGCGGGCACAGGTGGCCGGTAACCTGGGCGGACGGCGACGTTGCCGGCCGGTCCGCGCGCAGCGGCCCCGCCATAAGCCCCGCGGGCAGCCACTCCGCCCTGCGGGCCACGGGCCACCGTTCCGCGTGGTCCACGCGCCACAGCGCCGCCCCGCGGGCCGCGGGCGGCGGCTCGCGCGTATGCCAAATCTTGCTCCTGGAGGATTTCCAGCAGCGCGAAGGGGACGTCTATCTGTGAGATGCTCGACCACAGGGGAATTGCCTTTGCCGGTGTCCCGGCGACGGCCAGTAATGCCATGAAGCAAGTGGATCCGGTTGTCCTAAGGAGGAATCGGTTTGGGCACCTGTTGTTCATGCGTTTCCCCTGTGAATGCCCGACGAGCCGCAAGGAGCGATCCCGTTGTGATAGAACAAGGTCAGTGGAGGATGTCCTCGATGATCGGTTTGGGACCAGCATTCTATCGGATTGCACCTCGTGCTTGACACTTCAGGACAGGTGCTTTGCAGTTTGGGACACGCAGTTCAGGAGAACTTGTGTCAGTCGATGGTCGATCCCACTTCCCGACCATGTGTTCCACAGGAACAGGTCAACAGCGCTGCATGGGAATCGAACCATTGAGCGACAGTCGATAATGGCAGCACGGTTTCCATCACCGGAGTGGTGGCGCGTAGAGCACCCCTCCCATGTTCCAGAGCTGGTTCAGGCCGCGCGGGATGCCGAGCCGAGACTCGACGCCGAGGTTGCGCTCGTAGATTTCGGCGTAGTTGCCTGCCGCCTGGACAGCGCGCAGCGCCCATGCATCCTCCAGTCCCAGCAGCCGGCCGAGGCCTCCTTCCAGGCCTGCAAAGCGGCGCACAGCCGGCTTGTGTGAGGCGGTCGCCTCGGCCACATTCCGGGACGATATGCCGAGTTCCTCCGCATTCACGAGGGCAAAGTTCACCCACTTCACCAGCGTGAACCAGGCGGGGTCGTCGGCCCGCGTCACTGGCCCGAGCGGCTCCTTAGAGATGACGTCCGGAAGGATCACGGCAGCGCTGGGCCGGGGAAGCTTCAGGCGCTCGGCATAGAGCGCGGACTGATCCCGTGTCAGGACCTTGCATTGACCGGTCTCGAAGGCTGCAAGAGCCTCTGCGGCGCTCGGGAACGCGCGCTCCTCGTAATTCATGGAGTTCGCACGGAAGAAGTCCGCTAGGTTGAGTTGGCTCGTCGTGCCGCTCTCGACGCACACCGTGGCGCGGTCGAGTTCCAGCGCCGAAGAGACGTTGAGATCCCGCATCACCATGAACCCTTGGCCGTCATGATAGGTGATGCCCGCAAAGGCCAGGCCGAGGCCCGCCTCCCGCTCCAGGGTCCAGGTCGAGTTCCGCGACAGCAGGTCAATCCGCCCCGTACGCAGAGCCTCGAACCGCTCGCCGGCAGACAGCGGCACGAAGGCAACCTTCGACTGGTCGTCGAAGATGGCTCCCGCCACAGACCGGCAGAAGTCGACGTCGAACCCGGACCAATCACCCACCCCGTTCCGCTCCGAGAACCCGAACAGCCCTTCGCTGACGCCGCATTGCAGAACGCCACGTTGCTTCACGGACTCAAGCGTTCCGGCGGCACTGGGGGCTGCGGAAGCACACGACAGGGCGAGAGTCATGCCAGCGATGGTGTAGAGTTTGGCTGCGTTCAACATGATCCATGGTCTCCATCAGATGATGCATTCCGCTCCCGGATCAGCATGCCCAGGAGACTTGGCCGTCACAGGCTGGAGCCTTGGCGGACCACGACCTTGGTGCCAAGCGGTACCCGTTCGTACAGGTCGATGACGTCGCCGTTGGCCAGCCGGAAGCAGCCGGACGAGATAGCATGGCCAATCGTCTCCGGCTGATTGGTGCCGTGGATACGGAAGACCGTCGAACCAAGATAGAGTGCGCGGGCCCCCATCGGATTGCCGGAGCCACCTGCCATGAAGCGCGGAAGATAGGGCTGCCGAGCGATCATCTCCGGCGGCGGGCGCCAGTCCGGCCACTCAGCCTTGCGACTGACGCGGACCAGACCGGACCACTGGAACCCTTCGCGTCCGACCCCGATGCCGTAACGAAGGGCACGGTTGTTGCCCTGGACCAGATAGGCGAACCGTTCCGATGTATGGATGACCAGGGTTCCAGGCACCTCGTTCGAGCGAAAGAACACGACCTGACGGGCATAGGGGCCATCGGTGATGACGACCTCCTCGGTCGAGATGCGCCCCGGCTCGTCACCGATCTGAAGCGTCTCTTGAATCACAGGCTTCGGCGCGGCCTGCGCGTCCGCCGCATTGGGGAGACAAACCGCCAGCGAAAATCCGAATACCAGCGCAAGCGCCGCACTCGGCGAGACAATTCTGTCATCGCACGTCCGCATCTTCTCCTCCGGGAACGAGGCTTCGATCGTCAGGCACGGCAGCGCACATAGACGAAGGTGCCGTAACGCCGGTTCGCATCCGGATCGACGAAGCGCATCGTCATAAGGTCATTGGTCGACGCGAGTATCTCGCGATCCTGCGGATGACCTGGTGGTGCCTCGAAGCCGACATAAGTCCGGCCGGCGCCATCGCCTTTGAGACGCAGTTCATGGAGCTTCGGATCGTCTGCGACATGCATCATCACGCCGTCGGTCGGGCCTTTCGCGATGGTGTAGGGCTGGCCACACTGAGACCTTGCCTCCCGCTCCGTCCTTGGGCGGTCCTTGTCGACATGGAACGACGCAATGCCCCACCGCCCGATCAGGCGTTCGCGCGTGAAGGAGGCGGGAGCCTCGACAGCAGCGGAGGAAGGGGCCTCATCCGACGTGACGGTACAGCCCGCTGCGGAGAGCGACACAACACCTGCGACGGCAAGACCGGTAAGGAACATCTGATAAGGCCGCGTCTCTCCGGAGAGGCCTGCCAAAGGTGAGGTCCGTTTCCGGTTCTCAATCGTCCTTGCATTCATATCAGTGATCGGTGACACACGCAGCACGTCCCGCTCCTGTACTCGTGGTCTGACACGTTGGTTTGGCAACAGAGATGGTCGTGGTCGATTAGCGAGTTCACCGTCCATGCACCTGCTCAGCATGCGCTGCGGACAGTACGCTTTCGAAAGGCTGGGCACCCCTTGTCACGCCCGGTGCTTGTTCTGCCCGTGGGCGAAGACCATATGTGGGCTCACCCTATTCTGCTTGACACTTCAGGACGTTTCCTTGGCCGTTTGGGACAGCGGGTGGAGAGCTAGCGGCACCCGCTGCCCCGTCTTGCGGTCAACAGACTGGACGTCAAGGTAACCTGCACCCACTGACGTGTCGTTCCAGGATGAGGAATTGCACAGCAGCCCCTCCTGAGTCTGAATAGGTAGCCCTTGGTCCGACATCCGTCCTGCGGCGGGAAGCAAGAGAAGAACAGGCCGCTCCGCAAGCGGGTGGGCTCAGGCCCAAACGCCCTAGGAGTTCAGCAGCAGGTCAACGCCAGACTTGTTAGCCGGCGCTCGGTGGTCGCTGACACGATAACGGACAAACAACAGCCGGCCTCATTGCGACATGAGATTGCGCGCGAGTGTCGCCGCCGCGGCATCGGTGGAATCTCCCCGCGCCGTTGGCATCAGGTTCCCGGCCTTGAGCATGAGTTCGGTCATGACGTGGAGAATGCGCGCGTCCGACTCAGCCACGCCCACGGCATCAAAGTCTTTGCGGATTGTGCTGAACACATCGCTGCGCCCGGGATCGACCGTGCCCCTGGCGAGCGCGTCCGAATAGGCCTCCGCGTCGCGGCCGGTGAGCCCCAGTTTCTCGGCGGCCCACCGGCCGAGGAGCTTGTTGCGGAGGATCGTCTTCTGCACATCGTCGGAGCTGGTCATTCGAAAGCCTCCGATTGCCGGAGTGGGTTGCGCTGCAGAAAGTGATGTAGGTCAGAACGGCATGTCAACAATGGCGGCGACATCCGGTTCGCACTCGTCCTAGGCTGACAGAGTTCCCAGCCGAGGATCCGGCGAATGGCGGGTCCGGTCAGCCTCCGGATTGATCAGGAAGAACCCCGCAAGAGCCCCCAAGACGACGAGGACGCCGGCGAGCAGGAGGGCGTTGCGGATGCCGTCCGAAGTCCCGGCGCCGGCATCAACCACCAGCCCCATGGCCGCCGGCGCAAAAGGGCCCGCGAGCGTGGTAATGGCATTGACCATGCCGAGGGTGGCCCCGCGCTGCGTGACCGGAGTGACCTCGGCAACCAAGACGGGTCCGAGCACGAACATCACATTGCAGAGGGAGAACGCGATGATCGTGCAGACGATGATCGGCACCGATCCCGCGGATTGCGACAGCAGAATGACGAGCAGTCCGGCCACGAAGGTGCTGGTGCACGCAACCCATCCGCATGCGATCCGGCTCGCAATGCCCCGCCGCTTCAGGCCATCGGATAGGCTGGAAACGCCAGGCAGGATAACGATCTGGGCGAGGGACACCAGCATCATGATCCAACCGGCCTGGACAAGGGTGTAGCCGAAGCCCCGGGTCAGGAAGGCTGGCAGCCAGACGACGGCCACGGTCAAAAGCCAGTAGGCGACGAAGCCGGCAATCTCGACCCCGACAATCGTCCGGCATTTAAGCAGGCGTCTGTATGACAGGCGCACTTCGGCGTTTCCAACGGGGCCGGCACCTCCACCATCGGGTACGAGAGGGCCCTCGCGGGCAACCATCAGCCATGCGGTGCACCAGACGAGGCCAGCGACACCGAGAAGTCCGAATGCGCTCTGCCATGACCAGGCGGCGATGATGGCAACAATCACCGGCGCCACGATCCCGTTGCCGGCCAGGGCGCCGACGGCAATGAAGCTCGTCGGCACCGCCCGGTGCTCGCTCCGGAACCACTTGTAGGTGGCATGCAGCGCGACCGGGTAGGCCGGGCCCTCGCCGAAGCCAAGGACAACCCGGTTTACGACCAACGCCGTCACCGTGACGGACAGCAGCATGGGCAACTGGCACAGGGACCAGATCAGCGCCAGGGTGGCCAGAACCCATTTGGTGGCGACCCGGTTCACCAGGAAACCGCCGATTACAGCGCTCAGTGAAAAGAAGGTGAAGAAGCTCGCCCCGATCAGGCCGAACTCGGTGTGGCTCAGCCCCAGTTCCCGCATGATCGGGACGGCGGCGAGGCCAAGCACCGCCCTGTCGGCGAAGTTGATGAGCATGAACAGGCACAACATGCCCACGACGATCCAGGCGCGGGCCTGACCCGGTGCCGCATCCGTGTCCATCGCTGGTGGGCTCACCTCCGTCATGGCCTTGTGCGCTTCCCTACCCGTGGCTTGGCCTGTATAGGCACGGCCGGCAACGACGACCATGATCCCAATTCGCAGCTGCGGCAATCGACCCGTTCGAGGATGTCAGAGCTGAAGCATGACATGGATGGAGTCCGTCTCCCGCCGGGTCTTGATCGCAAGCCCGCTGGTCTCAAACACCTTCAGCATCGCGGCGTTCTCCGGCAGGACATCCGCGCTCAGCGCCCTGAGCCCGGCTTGGCGGGCCAAGGCCGCGAGATGGCGCATCAAGCATGCGCCGAGGCCTCGCCCCTGGTGGGCATCGTCCACGACGAAGGCCACCTCGGCCTCACCGTCCCGCACCACGATGTAGCGCCCGCCGGCGACGATCACTGGCTGGCCATCCTCCTCCAGCACGGCGACCAGCGCGACGTGGTCCACGAAGTTGACGCTGATATAGAAATCGACCTCCCGGTCCGTGAACCCACGCTTGAAGGTGAAGAAGCGGCGGTAGAGAGATTGCTGGCTGGTCCGGTCCACGGCGGCAAGCATGCCGGCCCGGTCCTCCGGCCTGAGGGCGCGGATTTCAACCGTGCGCCCGTCACGGAGGAACTCGGTCGCCGTGTAATCCCTCACCTGCGACACTGCCCCTTGACCTCTCGACACGAGTTTTGAAGGCCGCCGTTCTCCATATCCTGCAGTCTCCGATGGAAGCGGCGTCGGTGGATCCGCCTCCGGGGTAGACCCAGTCTCAGCGGTATCGCCGGTATGCTACGCGGGTGCCGTAGTAGCGTGGGCCGTAGAAGCCTCGATATGCGCCATAATAACGGGGCCTGTAGTAGCCCCGATAGGCACCATAATAGCGGGGCCCGTAATAGACGCGACGCGGGTAGTAGCGCGGTCCATAGAAGACGGGCCTCGGATAGTAGTAGGCGGGACGGGGGTAGTAGTAGCCTGGCCATGGGGCATAGGCACCATAGCCATATCCATAGCCGTACACTGGATATCCGTACCCATAACCGTAGGCGGGAGCAGTCGCCGCCGCAGTGATCAAGCCCCCGAGGATCGCTCCACCGATCAGCCCCGCAGCGACAGCACCGCCGCCCCAGCCACCGTGGCGATAGTATCCGCCGT
This sequence comes from Microvirga aerophila, assembly GCF_003332305.1. Taxonomy (GTDB): domain Bacteria; phylum Pseudomonadota; class Alphaproteobacteria; order Rhizobiales; family Beijerinckiaceae; genus Microvirga; species Microvirga aerophila. Next base: position 15,191 of record NZ_QOIO01000001.1, read on the forward strand.
GATAGCCGCCTCCACGCCAGTATTGTGCATTTGCCGTTCCGACGCTGCCGGTCAGGATCAACGCGGCCGCGGCAACAGTTGTGAGTTTCTTCATGACAGCCTCCAAAGGCTAGGTGTTCACCCCCTGTCTCTTCGACACTTCTTTTGGCCGTGCAGCTGCATTCAGTGGTAATGCACGGCGATGAGTTCGGCCATACAGGCCGGACGCTCGCGGTTTCGATCTTAATGGTAACACCATAGGTGACCCGCGGGCCATTGCGCGGCGCGTCCTCGGCAACCGCGATGGTGACCCGTCGGGGACCCGCGAACCAGTCGGCACCGGTGCGAGATACCGGATGCGGTTCGCGCCGTAATTGAGGGTATTCTTCACCCCTTCCAGGCACATGACGGAGCGAACAAACACCGGTGCGAAGCTGAGGGTGAGCAGGCCGTGGGCAATCGTGGTTCCCCTGCACAGCTCCCGCTGAGCCCGTTCGACATCGACATGGATCCACTGGTCGTCGCCGGTGGCCCGGGCGAACTGATCGATCCGCTTCTGGGTGACCTCGATCCAGTCGCTCACGACGACTTCTGTCCCGACGGCCGCTTTGATCTCGCCGAAATCCTTGAAGATCCGCATCGCGCACCAGCTGTTGCCTCGCATCCTTCACCGTCTCAAGCGCGTTTTCTGCGCCTTGTCGCGGTCGGTTTCCCCCGGAATGGTGTTGAGGCACAGCCGGACCTGATCATCTTCGGCGTTGCGCATGGTCAGGCAGACCTCGGCCTCCTCCAGGCAGTCGTCCGGACTGCCGTAGCGGGAGCAGAGCTCCCCGCTGCGGGCACGGATGTTGTCGAGGATCTCATAGACAAGGTTGCCGGAGGCGTCGGGCTTCTTCCTTGGCTGTCGCGCCAATGGCTTGGTGGACCCAGGCCGTTCGGACGAGGCCCTGGATTTTGAACCGATTTCCTGCGCCTGCCCGCGAGCTGGGCTGTCGGCCAGGGCCGAATGGGCCAGCGGGACGGGCCCCAGCAGGCCAACTGCCATCATCGAGACCGCCCATCCTTTGCACGACGCTGCCAAGCTGATCCCCATTGCTTTCCTCACTGGTTGCCAAATAGCCACTGTGAGTTCGGCTTCATCCCGACTGAATCCGTGCAGACACCAAGAAAGTTGCCATCGCCGGCAGCACGGCTGCCCGCCGTCTGCACCGGATCAGACTACATCATCGGGACCGCCATGCTTGACGGCTTGGGACAAGATCTTGGCACTTTTGGACGGATCTGCGGGACCCTGCTGGGAGGCAGAGCACCCGGCAGCAGCCGTTTCATCATTGCGAGCACCGCTTGTACTCGGTGCCGCCTGTGTCCTGCTCGTTGAAGTAGCGCTTGAGCGAGCCGTCCGGCTGTGGTGCCATGAGAACCCGCACCTCGTTGCCCGCCACGGCGTTGGCGCAGTCGAGAACGAGACGTTGCCGTTCCCCGCTTGGCCGTACCGATTTGATGCGGCACGATGCCTGGGGAGTCCTCAGGCGGTTGCCCGAGACGATGAAGGCAGGGGCGAATATGTCGACCGGACGCTTGAACGATGTTCCTTTCCCCACGGATGCGTAAACCTCTGCACAATCCGCACCCCCGGACAGCCAAGCGCCCTGGTAGCGGGCAAGGTTGCTCTGCGCCATCACGCCCGATGCTCCCACCGACACGAAGCTCAGACCGAGCCCAGCAGCCATCGCAAGTCCCGCAACTCTCATCTTGATTTCTCCAGCGTTGAACACGGCATGAATTCCAGACGGGAAAAGGCGAGCCAACCGGCTGGCGGATCAGGGCACCGGCAAGCCCACCACTCATGGGACGTCTTTCGCTCCACCATTGGGTGTCGCGGTCGCCCGTGAGATCACTCTAGGCCGGTCGTGGCGTGGCGCTTGATCGACTGGGACAATCGCTTGACAGTTTGGGCCGGTGATCCGGCCTGACACTGCGAGGGGGCGCAACAGCCTGACGCTCAGCCAGAGTTCCTGCTTGCTGACGACGTGGGCTGGGTGCTGCGGGGCGCATGGCTTACGGCTATCGGTTTAGGCCGGCTGCCTGGCACGCCGGCGGTAATCCGATGGGACCGCCTTGGCGGCCAAAACTGTCAAGCGATTGTCCCGGCCGATCAAGCGCCACGCCACGACCGGCCTACAGTAAGCCTGCAGTCGACCGATGATCCCGCTCCCTGAAAAAGAAGACATCCATGCCCTTGCCGATGTCCGATAGGTTCAAGGAGGACCATGGAGCAAGGAGGTTCCCTCACATCCACGATGACGCGTCAGGACTGCACCGGCCTGTCGTCCGCCGGCGCGATGCGCTTTCCGGCGCCAAAGCAACAACTGTTCCCACGTCGCACCTAGGCACCCGACGGCCTGTCTTGATGGCATCGCTGCCAACGTCGCTCCTAACAAACATTTGCCCGGGCAATCTCAAGGAGTTTTCCATGGACCTGCACAACAGCCATAACATCCACCGGTGCATCGCGGAAGGCATCGGCACCTTTTGGCTCACCTTCGCCGGCTGCGGCAGCGCCGTCATCGCCGCCGCCTTTCCCGACGTGGGCATCGGCCTGCTCGGCGTCTCCCTTGCCTTCGGTCTGACGGTGCTGACCATGGCCTACGCCATCGGCCACATCTCCGGCTGCCACCTCAACCCAGCAGTCACCGTGGGGCTTGCGGCGGGCGGACGCTTCCCGAAGCAGGACATTCTGCCTTATGTGATCTCGCAGATCATCGGCGCAGTGATCGCCGCGGCGGCGCTCTATGCCATCGCGACAGGCTCACCCACGTTCGACGTCGCCAAAGGATTTGCGGCCAACGGTTACGGTGCGCACTCGCCAGGCCACTACAGCATGGTCTCCGGCTTTGTGGCCGAGGTGGTTCTCACCATGATGTTCCTGTTCATCATCATGGGTGCCACCCACGGCAAGGCGCCCGTCGGCTTCGCGCCCATCGCCATCGGCCTGGGGCTGACACTGATCCACCTAGTGGGCATCCCAATCACCAACACCTCTGTGAACCCCGCCCGCAGCACCGGCCCGGCTCTGTTCGCCGGCGGATGGGCGCTTGGGCAGCTCTGGCTGTTCTGGATCGCGCCGCTGATCGGCGGCGCGCTCGGCGGGATCCTCTACCGCTGGCTCAGCGAGGAGCCCTCGGCGCAGGTCACCGGCGTCGCACCTGCAGCCCCAGCCGAGTAACAGACAACGGCTGTCGTGGGGCATGGTCGTTTCCTGCGGTGAGGGCGATCCGAACCGTTTACGCGCCCAGACAGAAGCCCACCGACGGACAGCCCGGCGACGGCTCGGCCGCAAGGGATCCGGGTCGGCAAGCGGCAGATGCAAACCACCCCGGCCACGGAGCCCACTGGCCTCAAGGGCACCCGACGGTGACCAATTGGAGAACTTCAAATGACCAGCTACGACGATGTGCAGAAGACGATCCTCCGCAACAAGCTCCTCGGCCGGTGGGCCGCCGAGAAACTGGGGCTCACCGGCCGCGACGCGGAGGCCTATTCGGACGCGCTCGCCAGGGGCACGGTCGATCCCGGGCGCAGCGATGTGTTCAGCACAATCCGCAAAGACTTTGATGCCGTGGGCGTGGCTGAGTCGGACGCGCGCATTCTCCACGTCATGACCGAACTCATGCTCAAGGCCGGGAACCTGATGCCAACGGCGCGGGGAGATTCCACCGATGCCGCGGCGGCGACACTCGCGCGCAATCTCATGTCGCAATGAGGCCAGCGTGGAGAAGCGTAAATTGAACAAGTTCGTTGACGTAAGGGCGATGGCCTCATGCCGCTAGCCTAGGACGCACTGAATTGCCTTCATCAACGCAGGCCGATCTCGACCCCGCTCACGTTGGCGCTTAATTCCAGCCCAATAGTGCGCCCGCGCAGATCGAGAACCACCCCTCTCCCATTCTGCAGGCGGATGGTTGATGCGCCGCCGCCGGCGGCGGCTCCCACGGCAACGGCCGTGTAGGTGCCGGCGATGTCTGAGGCTCGGCGCAGGTTGTAGGCCCGCCCAAACAGATCGGCCTTTGAGGCTCCAATAGTCGCACCGAAGCTCAGGCCTCCGACGCGCAGCGGATAACGCCGCCCCTCGAAGACGAGCGTCCCGCGGCCGCCCCCGATGCCAACGATGAACCCGGCTTTGGCGATCTCAATGCGGACTGTCCCTGTTGCGGCCCAACCCGGCACAGTCAGCACGGGCACGACCAGCGCGGCGCACGCGACCAGACCGCAACGAAGAGCGTGGCGAAATGTGAGCATGGAGACCTCCCCTTTTCATTGGGCTGAGACGCATTCAACACCGGATTAAATCAAGATCTGTGATGTGCGTGGACACAGGCGTTTGCCACCCTGTCGCTGATGTCAGCCATGAGCGTCGTCCGCGATAATCCTCAGCGAACTGCGTGACGCATGATCAACTGGCTGCACGACAGGGCTCGGCCTCCATCAGTGCCAACGGCGGCCCCTCATCCTCCGTTCCTCCCCCCACCGTCCACGGACTTGGTCAAGATGGTCATCAGCTTGCCCATCTCGGCATTGTAGTCGCGGAGGGTATCCTCCACCCAGCGGGATTGAATGGCTGTCATATCCGCAGGGTTCCTGCAGCCCATCATCTCGCGGGTGGTGTCGGCGTCCTTCTCAAGGCGCATGGACACGAAACTCATCATCTCGCGCTGGCATTCGGCGGCCGCGGCGAACCAGGTCTCCGCGGCGTTCGCCAAGGCGCGGCCGCTATCGCCTGACACAGCATATCCGGTGCCGCTTCGCAGCGTGTCCGATGTTCCTGAACTCTTCGGCATGGTGGCCATGGATCGTCCTCCTTAAACGAAATCATTCGTTAGCCTGAAAGGGCTGCCCCTCACCTGCTCCAGGCGGCGGTAGGGCGAGGTCCGCCGCGCGTCTTACTGTCAGTGCCCACCGAGCACGAGCGTCTGGATAGGATACAGCAGCGCCTGGATGCGCAGGATCATGGCATGCACGAGCCCTACGGCATCCACCGCATGGAGAACGAAGCCTCGCATCGTGCCGGTCTTAGGCGCGATGATCTCCTCGTGGTGGCTTGTATAGGCATTGACGATACAGCTGCTGCCGGGGGTGACGCCGTCGAACCCGCCCTCGTAGAGCGGTTCCAGGAATGCCAGGACGGTTCCCGGCCGCGTCACCTGCTGCGCGTCGAGCAACTGCTCGCCGCTGCGGATCTGGCCCGCGGCGATATAGTCCTGCACCCCGGTGACCACCATCGGGATGATGGTCCAGGGCTTCGACGCGCAGGTAGCCTCGGCCACCATTCCGACTTGTATCACCTGGGCTTCGACCTGCCCGAAGCCGGCCTGTAGGCGTCCCCGCCCAGCCCCTTTCGGGATCAGGACGCCAGCCGGGCGCATCAGCGGATTGACGATGTCGCCCACTCGCAGGGTGAACTGCTCGACTCGTCCATCGACACCAGCCCGGATGACGGTCTTCGACAGGTCCACCTCAGCTTGAGCCAACTCGGCCTCGGCACTGGCCTTCTGGGCGGGGAGCAGCGTGGAGAGCTGTGCCTCGGCCTGCTGCTTGGCGGCGGTGGCGGCATCGATTGTGCCCTGGCGGCCCTGCACCGTGACCTGGAGCCGCTCGATGTCCCGCGTGGCGACCGCGCCGGGGTTGCGCCGATAGATCTCCTGCTTGGTCTCCAGCTCGTCCACCGCCTGCTGGTAGGCGCTCCGGGCCTCCACGATCTTGCCTTCGGCGGCCTGGATTTCGGCCTGCGCGACCACCATGGCGGCGTCGGTCTCCGCAATCTTACGGCGGGCGGTCTCCGCGGCCGCCTCCTGCTTGGAGCTGTCGAGCCGGAAGAGCGGCGCACCTTGCTTGACCTCCCCGCTCACGCCGTTGACATAAATCTCGGCCACACGCCCGTTGGTCTCAGGCAGGACCGGAATGGTGCGGAAGTACGCCGTGGCGTTCGTGGTCGCCGGGTGGTTGTAGAATACGACCGTGATCAGCCCGACGGTGAGCATCAAGCAGGTGATGATGCCCCAGCGCAGCTCGAACCAGACCGAGTAGAGGGTGATCTCCTTGCCGATGCGCTTGCCCTGGCCATAGCGGCGGTAGAGATAGTCCGGCAGGATGGTCAGCAGGGAGCAGAGAAGAAGCTCAAGCATGGGTCCGCTCCTTCGGCATGCGGGGCAAAGTGATGGTTTTCGGCACTTCGACGGCGCCTTCACCCGGTCCTCCGGTAGGCAGGCCGACGCCGATCTCGTCCGGAGCCTCACCCGCGCCTTGACCCGGCGGGATGCCGGCGATCTTCTCCAGCGATCCGGCGATCCGGCGCAACGGATTGCCAAAGTCGGGAATGTCGATCAGGGCGAGCAGCAGTCCGGCCACCCAGAACAGGTGCACGTGCGTGAACAGCGCCAGCAGGCCCAGAATGGCGACGATCTCGAACTGCAGCTTATGCTCCCTATGGGCAATCCGCTCCGGCAGGGTGTGCAGGCGCAGGAACAGCAGGCCGACCGCCAGCACGGCGAGCAACAGGAACACCGCCACGACGACCATCAGGACATCGGTTCCGCCGGGCGCGGCGATGAAGATCGGCAGGTGATGGGGGGCTGCCGGGTTAAGTGACGGGCTCATACTGTTTCTCCCACTGCGGCGGTTGAGGCATTCCCGGGACAAGCTTCACCTCACGCGCCTGGGCCAGCTCAGGCGCCAGCGCGACGTCCGCCTCAGTCGCGGCGAGCACCTCCTCGACCGTGGCACCGTTCATTTTCGAAGTGAGATCATCCATGAGCTCCCTCCACTTTCCGGTTGATCAGGCAGGACCGGGCGCGGTTTCGCCGGCGCGTCCCCAGTCCTGGAACAGGGTGTGGGCGACCGCGAGCAGCACGGGACCGAGGAAGACCCCGACGATCCCGAATGCAAGAAGGCCGCCAAGCACACCGAGAAAGATCAGCACGATCGGCATCCTGACTCCGCGGCTGATCAGGTACGGGCGCAGGACATTGTCGAGGCTGCCGACAAACAGGCCGTTCCACGCCATCACGAACACGGCCCATCCGGTGTTGCCGGAGGACATCAGCCACAGGGCAGCGGGTACCCAGAGCAGCAACAGCCCCATCGGCAACAAGGTGAGGACCACACCGACGGCGCCGAGCACGATTGCACCGGGCACCCCGGCCAGCCAAAAACTGACGCCCATCAGGATGCCCTGCACCAAGGCAGTGCCGAGGACCCCGTTGACCACGCTGACGATGGTCATCCCAGCAGTTTGAAGAACACGCTGCGCCCGCCAGCCGCCCAGCCGTGTCATTGCCCAGTCCAGGCGGCTCTCGACGTAGGCACCGTCGCGGTAGAGGAAGAACGCCAGGACGACGCCAAACAGGACCTGAAGCGTGCCCGAAAGGAGCGAGGCTCCCTGATGTAAAACCCATTCGCGCAACGGTCGGACATAGGGCGCCAGCGTCGGCCCAAGCTCAGCGCCTTGCTGCGACACCTGTATCCACACCCGTTCCGCCTCAGCTCCGATCAAGGGCACGCGCCCGAGCCAGCCAGGTGGCGGCAGCCCCTGATCGATGGCCGCGCGGACGGCTGCTGTGAGCCGGGCGACGTCGTCTGCCAAGTTCGCGCCCAAAGCCAGGAGCGGCAGCACCAGCAGGCCGGCGGTCATCAGGGTCATGAGCAAGGCCGCAGGAGTCTGCCGTCCGCCGAGCAGGCCCTCAATCCGCCGGAACAACCGCCATGTCGACACGCAGAGGATGACGGCAAGCAGGATGGCCGTCAGGAACGGCTTGAGCACCAGGATGCAGCCGACGGCCAGAACCAGGAGTAGCACGAGCCCGAGCGCCTTCTCGACGTAGGACGCCTCCAGGGACGCGGATTGCTCCCAGATATGCATGGCGTCACTTGGATCCACAGAGCGCACGGTTTCCTCCTGGTCAGTCTTGCAGCTAACAGACGCTGCAGACACTGCGCAGGGTCCGGTTCAGGCGGCGCTCCATTTCGCGCATCTTTCTGTCGGCCTCCGACCTGCTTTGGTCCGCACCCGCCTGTAGGCCTTCCTGCTGCTGAACGGACGACAGGGTCGGCTGCCGGAGCGTGGGCCGATTAGGCGGAGATTGCTGGTCTGGCGCCTGCGCCACGGCTGTTCCGACCCAAAAAAGTGCTTGAATCGAAAGAGCGATGAGTCTGCTCAACGACAACGGAATGGGAGTCATCTGGACCTCCTCTTGTTGGCGTGTTCAAGCATGGCACCAGCGTCACGCCATGATGCTGAGCCCGCCATCGACGTAGGTGGTCGTTCCGGTCAACCTTCTTGCAAACGGCGTCGTCAGATACGCCGCGGTGAGGCCCACGTCGTCGATGTCGACCAACTCGCCAATGGGCGCCCGCTCGATAGCCTCGGACAGCAGGACGTCGAAATCCTTCAGGCCGGAGGCGGCCCGGGTCTTCAGGGGGCCGGGCGAGATGGCGTGCACCCGGATGTGCTTTTCGCCCAGCTCATAGGCAAGATACCGGACAGCACTCTCCAGCGCCGCCTTCACGGGTCCCATCAGGTTGTAGTTCGGCACCACCTTGTTGGCGCCGTGATAGCTCATCGCCAGAAGTGTCCCGCCGTTGGGCATCAGCGGCTCGGCGAGTCGCGCCATGCGGATGAACGAATGGCAGGAGATGTCCATCGCCACCTTGAACCCCTCGTCGGAGCTGTCGACAAGCCGCCCCTGCAGGTCCTCCTTCGGCGCGAAGGCGATGGAATGCAGCGCGATGTCGAGGTTGCCCCAGGTCCCGCGAATCTGTTCGAAGACAGCCTCAAGCTGGCCGCTCTGAGCTACGTCGCACGGTGCGAAGACCGAGGCCCCGAGTTCCTTGGCGAGCGGCTCGACATAGGGCCTTGCCTTCTCGTTGAGATAGGTGACCGCGAGGTCGGCCCCGAGCTCGCGGAAGACCCGGGCGCAGCCGTAGGCAATCGAATGCTCGTTAGCGATGCCGATGACGAGGGCGCGCTTGCCGTGCAGGACCTTCGATTGGATCGCAGTTTTGGTCAGGTCTGTCGGTTGGTCGTTCATGGATTCGCCCTCGTGCGTCGATGGTCACGCCGTCGTCGATGGGAGGCCGGCTTTGCTGTCACCCCCGGGTGGGCTTGGGCCTGATCCTGTGGCAGTAGCACTGTGATCGGTTCAGCCTTTGCTTTGCCTCGGGTCCCGTTATCGGAGAGGAGACGCCGGATCTCGCCCAGTAAAGTGACTTGCTTGTCGTTGGCCTCGATGCGGCCTTCCAGGCGGTCGAGCAGATCGAGCAGCCCACGCCGGTCCTCGGGCGTCTGCAGAAGCTTGGGAAGCGCCAGGAGTGCCTTCACCGGCTCGAAGTCGACAATGTAGGACTGCTCGCGGATGATCTCACGCGCGGCCTCCGCCGGCATGTCGATCAGGCCAATTTCCTTGCCGACAAGCTCGCGGGCCCGCTTCATGGCCGAGAGCCGCCGCCGCCCGGTGCCGGCCTTCATCAGCAGGAGCGCCGCTCGGACTATCCCCTTTGTCCGGTCCCCGTCCTCAATATGCGTCAGCGCCTCCTTCACCAGAGGAGTGCTCCGCACGTCGACGGGTTCCTCCGCATCGGTTTCCTTATCCTCCGCGGCCATGCCGATGCTGGCCGATCCGTAGATGCGGAAGAAGGTGTTCTCCACCGAGGCGTCGCGCAGGTCGCGATAGAGGTCCCACGAGGCGGATGTGACGGCGGCCATCCAATGCTCCATCGCGGCCATCGGGCCTTCGTTATCGCGCGGTGCCCGGTTCGCGCGCACCATGCCGGCCATGCCCTTGAGGGGCCACAGGAAAGGATTGAGGTCCGACACCGCCCAGCGTTGCGCCCGCTGCGGATTGAGCGCTCTGGCGGCTTTTGCGGCCGCCGGAGTGACCATCGGGGCCACGAATGGATGCACGAAGGTCTCGTAGGTGGAAGCGAGCGCCTCGGAGGTGTTCTCGACCACCTTGAACGGCCCCTCGTCCTTGCGGCCATACTTCTGCAGGATCTGCAGGTCCTCGACCCGGCGCTCGGTCAGCATCACGTCGTAGCACACGCTCCCGTTCGTCTTCTGCTCCTCGACCTGCATGCCATAGAGGCCCGGCGGTAGATGCTCGATGTACTCGATCAGATCCACGATCTGCGTGTGCTCACGCTTGGCGACCGCGCCTGAGACGAAGATGCCGAGATGGCCGACGCTCTTGTGCATCAGGCCGACGATTACCTGCCCGTTCGCTTTGAGGGCCTCGGTGGTCGGATAGAGGTCAGCGACCCAGTTGAAGGCCTGCTGCGGCGGCGTGATGTTGTCGCCCAGCGACGCGAACAGGATGATCGGCGATTTGATCGCCCGCAAGTCGAAGGCGCGGCCCTCGGACCACTCGGCGTCGCCATCAGCCAAATTGTTACCGACGAACAGGTTCTCGACGATCCATTTGATCTCCTGGCGGTCCATCAGAAAGAAGCCGCCCCACCAGCGTTCGAATTCCAGGAACCGCTCGGGTTCGGTATCGATCTTGGAGAACAGGTTGTAGTACTTGTCGAAGTAGGTGTTCGCCGGGTTGAGAGACTCGAAGTTGTCGACAAGGTAGGCGCCATCGAACGTGCCTGCGCCAAGATCGCTTGCCAGGAGCGCGGGCCAGGTGCCACCGAGCATGCCGCCCGCGTAGCGCATCGGGTTCTCGCCGTCGTTGCCGGCCCAATACGACATTGGAGCGCCGTTGATCACGATGGGGCCAACGAGATCGGGTTCAAGGGCACCGATGAGCATGGAGGCCCAACCGCCCTGGCAATTGCCGATTACGACCGGCTTGCGGGTCGTCGGATGACGCTCGCCGACAATGCGGAGGAACTCGGCCTCGGCACGGGAGACATCGGCGAGAGTCTGCCCAGGCTCTGGCTCCGGGAAGAAGATGACGCAATAGACTGGATGCCCCGCTTTGAGCGCCACTCCGACCTGCGAGTCTTGCTTGAACCCGCCAATGCCGGGGCCATGGCCGGCCCGTGGGTCGATGACGACGAAGGGGCGGCGCTCCGGGTCGGTCTTGATGCCGTCCGGCGGGAGGATGCGCACAAGGGCGTAGTTGGCAGGCCGCTCGAAGGTGCGGGCGTCCGCGATCATCTCCCAGTCGAAATCGAGCAACGGCGGCTTGCCGGCTTTCTCGTGCTCGATCCAGTTGTTGCCGCGCTGGCGCAGCGTGTCCCAGTACAGGATCGAGCGCTGTGTGAAGTCGAGCCAGTAGTCGCTGGCATCGCGCCAGAAGTCGAAAGGCGTCACCGGGCGGGAGGGCCCCTCAAGCAGTGGCTCGTTCGCGGCTTTCACCGCATCGACGTAGCGCTGAACCGCGCCTGTGCAACGCTCCTGGTAGACCTCAGTGAACTTCGCGTGCGCGCGGGCGACCTCCGTCAGCCGTGCTTCAGCACCGTTGTTGCTCGCGCCGTTGTTGCCTCGCTCAGGCTTGGCTTCGACTCGTGGCATTGCTCTCGTCCTCACAAAGGAGGGTTTCAGAAGGGGTTTATTTCTTGGCCTCGCCCCATTTGAGGAAGAAGCCGACATCCCCTGGGAACCCTCCTGGCCATTCGATGATCATCGCGCTGAGCCTAAATCCAGCCGGCCTAAGCTGGTTCTGCCAAAGTTCATAAGCCTGGCGCGGGCGTCCGGTGAGGGTGTCCGGCCAGTCCGGATCCGCGTTGTTGATGGCACGGCCTTTGTCCGAGCACAGGCTGCTGGGAAACCTCATGACCAGCAGCTCGGTCTCGCCGCGTTCCGCAGCAGAGCGAAGCTTTGATTTCAGCGGCTGCAGGATCTCCTGCAAACGCTCGGGCGTCAGATCGATGGGCTCGGCCATCCGCTTGATCAGGTCGTGGCGTGCCTTTTCCGCCCGATCCATGCCATCAACCAACTTCATGGCTTTCGCCATCTGCATTTCGGTCATGTAGGTTCGCAGGTCAGCGGCCGACATGAACATCTCGTCCCCGAGCTCCTGCTGGGCCTTGCTTTCGTCCAACTTGGTCTTCAGCGTTTCCATGGCTTCGATCTCCGTGTTCAGGATGCAAGTTTGGCCCGCGTGGCGTTGAGGACGGTGCGCGTCTGCCGGGCGATCACCAGTTCCTCGTTGGTGGGGATGACCCAAGCGGTGGGCCCGGATCCGGAAGAGATCCGCGGTCCGCCGGTGCGGTTGGCGGCCTCATCGAGGGCGAGCCCAGCCCAGGCGAGGCAGCCCACCACCTCGGCCCGCGTCGCGGTGTCGTTCTCGCCAATCCCGGCCGTGAAGACCAGCCCGTCAACCCCGCCGAGAGCGGCCATGAGGGAGCCAATTTCGCGCGTGATGCGATAAACAAACAGATCGATGGCCCGCCGGGCATCCACATCTGTCGTCGCCTTCGACCGCAGAACGCGCATGTCGTTTGAGAGGCCGGAAACCCCAAGCAGCCCGGATTTGGTGTAGAGCACGCGCTCGGCCTCCTCCGGCGTAAGCTTCATTTCCCGGAGCATGTAGAAGATGACGCCTGCATCGACGGCGCCGCAGCGGGTTCCCATCGGCAGACCGTCGAGGGCGGAGAAGCCCATAGTCGTCGTGATGCTGACGCCACCTTTGAGGGCGCACAGGCTGGCGCCGTTGCCGAGATGGGCGACAATCACCCTCCCCTCAGCGAGGCGCGGGTCATAGTCCTTCAGTACGGACGAAACGTAGTCGTAGGATAACCCATGAAAGCCATAACGCCGCACGCCGCGCTCGCGCATCTCGCGTGGCAGGGCGAACAGGCTCGCGATGTCGGACTGCGTCTGGTGGAAAGCGGTGTCGAAGCAGGCAACCTGCGGGACCCCCGGCAGGCGGCGGCGCACGATCCGGATCGGCTCCAGATTGTGGGGTTGATGCAAGGGCGCGAGCGGCACCAGCTTTTCGAGCGCTTGGACGACGTGGTCGTCGACCAGCACTGGAGCAGAGAAGGCCTGTCCGCCATGAACCACCCGGTGTCCAATGGCGGCAAGCGTGCGCCGCTCCTGATGCTGCCGCAACCAGGAGATCAGGTGCATCAACGCCTCCTCGTGCCCGAACTCTGCCCCGGACGTCCATGACATCTCGTCGAGGTCCGCGCCCCCGGCGTGCCTGACGATGAAATGAGCAGCACCCCCCAGACCTTCGTACAGACCCTTCCAGACCAGTCGCGGCTCGACATCTCCCTCAATATCGAAGAGCTGGAACTTGAGGCTCGATGAGCCCGCGTTGAGGACAATGAGGACGGGAATCATGGCTCAGACCTCCGGGACAGAGAGTTGTCTGCGTTGCGCGTCGGCGGCGAGCGAGGCCACAGCGCAGGAGGCGAGCCGGGTGATCGTCGAGTCCGCCCGGCTGGTGAGGATGATCGGCACGCGGGCCCCGAGCACGATGCCGGCGGCATCGGCGTCGGCGAGGAAGGTCAGGCTCTTGGCGAGCATGTTGCCGGCTTCGAGATCTGGAACCACGAGGACATTGGCATGTCCGGCCACGGGCGACTGGATCTTCTTGATCTTGGCCGCGCCGAGATCGATGGCATTATCGAGTGCGAGAGGACCGTCGAGGATCCCGCCCGTGATCTGGCCGCGGTCAGCCATCTTGCACAGAGCCGCGGCCTCGATCGTCGAGGGCACCTTTGGATTGACGGTCTCCATTGCCGACAGGATCGCAACCCGCACTGGATCGACCCGCAACGCCCGAGCAAGGTCAATAGCGTTCTGGACGATGTGGACCTTGTCCTCCAGCGTCGGCGCGATGTTGACGGCGGCGTCGGTGATGATCAGCGCGGTGTCGTGGCCAGGCACGTCCATGACGAAGCAGTGGCTAATCCGGCGCGCTGTGCGCAGTCCGCCCTCGCGACGAACGATCGCGCCCATGAGCTCGTCCGTGTGCAGGCTTCCCTTCATCAGCGCCTCGGCCTGGCCGGACTTAACAAGCTCAACGGCCGCCTCCGCCGCCGCATGGCTGTGCGGGGCATCCACGATGCGCATCGTGGAAACGTCGTTGCCAAGCGCCTCCGCAGCGGCCGTGATCCTGGCCAGAGGACCCACGAGGATTGGCTCGATCAGGCCGAGCCCCGCCGCCTCGAACACCGCGCCCAAGGAGGCCGCATCACACGGGTGCGCCACGGCCACCTTCAACTTCGGAAGGGACTGGGCAGCCAACACGAGCCGGTCGTACTTGTCATGTCGCCGCTGATCCTGAGACCCACCTTGGGCTTTCACCGCAACCGTCATGCTGGCCTCCATGCTCTGCTCCCGATGGACGGTCGCAGTGGACCGCCCGGAGGAGTCGCCGGGGTTGCGAGGAGCGTGCGGAAGCGAAGCCTAATCCCAGGTCCGCAGCCGCCCGGCTTGTTTGCAGGAGCGAGTATGGCCCGTTCCAATCCGGCTGCTTGACCTGTTGGGCCATCGCATTGACAGTTTTGGACTGCCGTGCGGGAAGCAAGCGGGATCACCGTCCCGCCCATCCTCGGGGAGCCTCATAGCCCATTTCTCCCATCCGCAGGATGACCATGTCAGCAGGGATCGTTCGATCAGTTTGAACGGCCGCCGGGACCTGGGCGGACACGGCGCAGTTTTCGAAGCCGCGGTTTCCTGATCCGAGAGTGACCGCGGCGCCACGCCGATGGGGTCTGTCCTGACCAGCGCCGAAAGGCGCGCGTGAACGCGCTCAATTCAGAGTACTTCAGGGCAGCCGCAACCTGGCTTAGCGCCATGTCGGTATTCTCCAACAGCTCGCACGCAATCTCGAAGCGAACCTCGTTGGCGACCTGCCGGAACGCGAGGCCTTCCATGCGCAGGTGACGGCTCATGGTGCGGCGGTGCATCGAGAACAGCTGGGCAATCATGGCGGCGGAACAGGAATCCCGGAGCAGCTCGGTCCGCAGTACACGACGCAAGTCCTCGGTGAGAGGGCCGGCACCATGGAGTGAGTTCGGCTCGTCTGCGCTGTGGGTGAATGGCGTTTCCACGGTTCCTTCCCCTCTCTGGCAGGCCGTCGCTCGCCGGACGAGCCCATCTTAGCCTCTCCCCATCCGCCTGCTTGACCCCGTGAGACTTCCTCTTGACAGTTGGGATAAGGCAGGCACGGGGACCGGCTAGGCACCCTCCTCGGGCGGCGCCCCCTTGACGAGCTTGAGCGCCTGTCGGGCGGCTCCGCCGGCTCGGCCTCCTCGCGGCCCGTCACTTGCACGGTCGGGGACGCGAACCTGATCCCGTTCTCGTCAAAGGCCGTCTTGAGCATTGCGTAGGCCCTGCGCCGGATCACGAACTGCTCGCCTGGGCGGGTCATCATCTTCATGCGCAACTGGATGGCGAATTCACCGAACTGCTCTACGCCCTGCATCTTCAGCGGCTCAATGATATTAGGCGCAAAATCCGGATCCGCCGCCAGCTCCTTGCCGACCTGCTTGATGACCTTCTTCGCCTTGTCGAGATCGGTGTCGTAGGTGACGTTGATGGTCATTTTGTCGATGACCCAGTCGCGGCTCATGTTCTCCACGGCCCCAAGTTGCCCGTACGGGATCGTGAAGACGGGACCACGATGGTGCCGCAGCTTTACGGAGCGGAAGCCTAGTTTCTCCACGGTGTCCTTGTAGCTGCCGCTCTGGATGCACTCGCCGACCCGGAAGGCATCGTCGAGCAGATAGAAGATCCCGCTGATGATGTCCCGGACGAGCGTCTGCGAGCCGAAGCCGATGGCGACGCCGAAAATCCCCGCGCCTGCGATCAGGGGACCGATATCCACCCCCAGCGACGAGAGGGTCATCAGCACGGCCACAGCGGCCAAGGCAATGAAGGCGGCCATCCGAAACATCGGCAGCAAGGTACGGATCCGCGCCTGGCTCAAGGCGGCCTCGCTGCCGGGAGGAGCTTCGGCCTGCAGGCGGACTAGACGCCGGTCGATATGCGTCTTCACGACCTGCCAGATGAGGTCGGCAACGAGCAGGATGACGATGCTGCTGAGTGCACCGCGAATAAGCCGGGTTGCGACCGTGTCGCGACTGGTCAGCTCGATATTCCAGACCCCAGCCAGAAAAAGGGCGGCCGCGACGATCAGGAGTGCCCGGATACCCCGATCCAAATAAACGGCACCCAACTCGGGATGGTTGGCGGCCGCGCCTTCCGGTGACCGCAGCAGGTGACGGGCGGACGCTTTGGTGATCTTCACCGCCTGGGGCAGCACGACGGCCATGACCAGCAGCCAGAACAGGCCCGTCAGGCCCGCAACCCACAATCCCCACAGCAGGACAAGGTAGAGCGACAGCAGCCACGGCACGAGAGCATGGTGCCGATGACGGCTTTCGGATGCTTCCGATGCAACAGCGGGAGGAGTTGGCCATCTCCAGACGGCCTCGACCGCGATGACCAGAAGGCCAATACCCAGAATGTGGGCGACCAGCTTGCGGCCTTCCGGCGAGAACCCGAGGGTCCGCACGAGCTCGGCGGTCGCCCAGCCGAACGCGAACAAGCCGACGAACAGCACCATACGGCGGTACCAGAACCGCGCCGCCTCATCGATCATGGGAATAACACGGATGGCTTCAGGATCGTGGCTTCCCATCAGCCGGGGGGAGAGCAGGATCCGCCCCGCCAGAACGGCAAGGCGCAGCAGGAACGCCGCAAAGAGATAAGCGAGCACGACCCGCCTCAGCAGGGGCGGCCAATCGAAGACGAGGAACGCACCGATGCTCCCAAAGGCGAAGATGGCCACATGGGCCAGGCCGAACGCCAGGCGCATGCCGGTCATCTGGACGCGCTCGTCCGCTGTCGCCGGCGACCGGGAGGCAACCCGCTCCTGCGCCGCTGCCGTAGCCCTCCTGAAAGCCCACTCGGCTCCGGCGCCGAGGCCGAGGAAGCCGAGCACAAGGACAACGACATCGAGGAGGGATCGGCGCTGAAGTTCCTCCGACAGCAGGCCGGCAGCTCGCCCGAACTCCTGGGGCAGACGGGGCAGCGCCGTCGCCAACGCGGCAAAATGCGCCCGCATCGCCTCGACGCGCATGGCCAGCATCTCGGAGCTCATGCCCTGCGGCGGTTGCGGCACCCCCTCGCCTACGGATGCTGGCGGCTGTCTCTGCTGGTCAATCCATGTCCGGGTGGCAGGATCGTCCAGGAGCCGCAGAAGCTCCTGGACCTGGGGCGGGGGAGCAGCCGGAGTCGGGGCGGTCTGGGCGCAGGCAGGACCGATGCCGACAAGAAACAGGAACAGCAGTCGCCACACGGCGCCTGACGACCCCCGGATCGCCTTGCCCTCAGATCTTGCGCTCACGATCTGCTCCCATCCCGACCGGTTACGGACAGCGATAGACGATCTGGCCATAGGAGTTCACGACCTGCCGGCAGCCCGGGGCCGCGTAATAGTAGGCCCCAGCCGCCGCGGCTCCAGCGGCCGCACCATAGGCGGCCGACCTGCGGGTGGTCCGGCGAGCAACGCCGGCATAGCTCATGGGCGTCGCCGGCCGCCCGACCCTCGCCTCCGCCTGGCTGACGAGCGAACCGGAGAAAACAGGACCATCACCGTTCCAGAGCAGGGCCGCGCCGCCGGCAAGCAACGCGAGCGCGGTGCGGGACAGCATCCTCAAGCCTGACGTGTTCATTTCGCACCTCCGGGGATGACCCCTGCGGGAATGTCATCAATGTCTTGGAGCAGAGTGATCGCGACGCCGTTGGCGCCTTCCGGCGGCTTAAACGCGAACGCATCCGATGCCGGGCTGACACCGGTCTTCCAGTCCCGGAGCCGCAGCGTGTACTGGGGAGCGGCACCGACCGCCTTGCTGGTGATCACGTACTTGCGCGGCACCGGTCGCTCGCCGACCTCAACCCAGATCTGCCAATCGGTATCGAGGTTGCGGAAGGCGAGATGCTCGCACTCGACGCCTTCGACGACGCCGCGGCCGATATGCTTGGCCTCTACCACCCCGGCCGTCAGTTCCTCGTAGGGCTTCGACAACAGGAGATCCGCCCCCGGAAGTTCAAGCGGGGCCTCGGTCCGAAGCCGGTCGACGACCTCGTCGAACGAGCTGGCGGCGGGCACCTTGGCGAACCGGTTGCCGCCACGGTCAAAGATCGTCACGTTGGATCCATCTGAGATGAGCTCGACATCGGCGTAGCCGCCGGTTCGGCTGACCCGGAACCTGTTCGGACGGCTCAAGGCGATGTCCCCCGAGGCGCTGAACTGGATCTTCTCGACAGCCGGTGTCACCACCTCGACATCGGCATCATATTTGAGTGACAGGTTCTCCTGGCGGCCGACATAGTCTGCCATCGCCTTAAGGATGGTATGCGCCTCCCCCTCCGTTGCCCATGCCGCGGGCGCACCGGTGATGGCAATGGCAGCGAGAAGGCCCAGCCCGGACTTTCTGAGCGCCGCGCCCGAAGGTGAACAGGTACCTCGTCTCATCGCGTGATCCTCCCAGGACTATCAGGCGGCAAGAACCAGCGCGAGCAGTCGCGCATCGCCCGCCTGGATCGAGAGCCTATGGGATCACCTTAGGCCAGCCACGGAGGCTTGCTTGACCGGTGGGGACAATCTTCGGACAGTTTGGGCCCTTTGCCATGTCATTTCGAGGAGCTTCGCCCAAGAGTCGCGCCCCACCAAGCAGGGATCATGAGGCATGGACCACACATCACATGGACGACATGGACGGTTCTGTTCGGTCTGGAGCACCTTTTTCAAGGTCGGGATCAAGCGATGACCCCGCACGGGTGCTAAGCACAAAGGCTGCACCGGGCCCGCCACGCAGCCGGCAAGGCGGCTTGGCTTCAACCCGCATTAGGTCATACTCTATCAGGTCATAGCCTTTCTGCCTCACATATCGGAGCGGAGGAAACGGCCAAAACTGTCAAGAGATTGTCTCCTTCGATCAAGCACATCCTCCCAATCGACTTAAGGTAACGCCGAAAGGAAGACGAAACTCTTCCTTCGAGAACAGGGCGGAGCCGCTGAAGTCATGACGCGCCTCCGGATCCCCAGCAGGAGGACGCGCGCATGACCAAGCGAAGCAAGGACGAGCCTTTTCCTGCCCTGCCGGAATCACCCGACGTTTCATCGGGACTAGACCGTCGGGCGTTCCTCGTGCGCCATGCCGCCATCGGTGCGGCGGCGGTGATGACCGGTACGACTTGGGCCCCCGAGGCCCGCGCGCAGCAGGCGGCAACAGAGGCCGCCGCGCAACAGGCCAAGAGGGAAGCCGCGGGAGGCAATGCTGGCCTCAAGATGAGTTCGGCCCTCTCACCCGATCTCGATGTTGTCAAATCATCGAAAGGTCCGGTCATGACGGTGGCCGACGAGTTTTATAAGGTCGGCCCTGGCCCCTCGAGTTCGCACACGATTGGGCCCATGCGCATCACGTATGACTTCTATCAACGCTGTGCGAAGCTGCCTGCGGACCAACTGGCGCAGGCCACCGGCCTGAAGGTCCACCTCTTCGGCAGCCTCAGCGCGACAGGCAAGGGCCACGGCACCGAACGCGCCGCTCTCGCCGGGTTGGTCGGCAAGGAACCGGCTACCGTCGATCCGTTGTTCCTCGACGAGATGATCGCCAAGCCGCAGCAGACTTACCCGGTGCAGCTCGGAAGCAAGACGTTCAATCTGTCCCTTGCGGACATCGTCTACGACGCACCGAAGGGCGATTTCCCGCACCCGAACACCATGACGGCCCGCCTCATGGCCGGTGACAAAGTCCTTTATGAGCAGGAGTATTACTCTGTCGGCGGCGGGTTCATCGAGTGGAAGGGCTACGAGCCACCCAAGAAGGGGCAGCCGAAATATCCGTACGCGACCATGAAGGAACTGCGCCAGCACGCGGAGAACAACAACCTCTCGATTGCAGACGTCGTCATGGCGAATGAGATCGCCGTGTCCGGAAAGACTGAGGAGCAGATCAACGCGTTCTTGGACAAGATCGCTAACGCGATGATCGCCACGGTGAAGACCGGCCTTTCCTACAAGGATGACGTCTTGCCTGGGCCGATCAAGCTCCACTCCAAGGCGGCGACGGTCTATGAGCGGGCGATGGATGACACCTACATGAGCGACCGCGCCATCGGACTGGTATCGGCCTTCGCCCTGGCCGCCTCCGAGGAGAATGCCCGCGGCCACTTGGTCATCACCGCACCGACGGGCGGCTCGGCAGGGGTGATGCCGGCCGTCGTCTACGCCCTGACCCAGAGCAGCCGCGCGGTGCCGATGGACAAGATCCGGGAAGGCCTATTGGCCGGCGCGGCCGTCGGCTACCTATGCAAGCACAACGCCACTCTGGCCGCGGCGGAAGGCGGATGCCAGGCCGAGATCGGCGTTGCCTCCGCAATGGCGGCAGCCCTGATTACGCAGGTCCAGAACAGCCCGCCGCACGTGATCGAGAATGCGGCCGAATCGGCGCTGGAGCATCACCTCGGCATGACCTGCGATCCGGTCGCGGGGTATGTACAGGTTCCCTGCATTGAGCGTTGCGCCTTCGGGGCAGTGAAGGCGTGGACAGCTGCCATGATCGCCACCAACGAGATCGCAAGCCGCCACCGGGTGGATCTCGACACCACGATCAAGACCCTCGCCGACACCGCACGCGACATGAACCCGAAATACAAGGAAACGAGCGAGGCCGGGCTCGCCCAGAACCTGGTGCTCTGCTGAGGCGTCCAGTGGCCGCGCGCAAACGGCCGAAGATGCGTCGAGTGAAGGTCTCAAGCGCTATCGGAGGATGCCATCATGCCTGATGAAGCCATTGCTGCTCGGAGGTCCGCGGATACACCGGTGCAGCCTCCACCAAAACAACCATCCCAAAAACGCCAGGCTGGCGGCTCACCAGCCGCCGGCGCCGGCAACGAGTCGGAAGCCGAAGGCGTGTTGAATGAGTGGCTGGGCTTCGCATCCGGGCGCTGGCAGACCGTTGTCGATGTCCGCGATTTCATTCAGCGCAACGTCACGCCCTATGACGGCGACGAAACCTTTCTTGTTGCGCCCAGCGCACGAACGAAAGCCGTCTGGGAAAAGCTGCAACCCTACTTCAGGGAGGAGATCCGCAAGGGCGTTCTGGACGTCGACACCAAGACCCCGTCATCGCTCACCTCCCACGGGCCCGGCTACATCGACCGCGACAACGAGGTAATCGTCGGGCTGCAAACCGATGCGCCGTTCAAACGCGCGATCATGCCGTATGGCGGATTGCGTATGGTCGAGGCGGGACTGAAGGCTGCAGGGTTCGAGCCCGACCCCATCGTGCACGAGACCTTCACCAAGTACCGCAAGACCCACAACGACGGGGTCTTCGATGCCTACACGCCTGAGATCATGGCCTGTCGGCGCAGCCACATCGTCACTGGACTGCCCGATGCGTATGGGCGTGGGCGGATCATCGGCGATTACCGCCGCGTGGCCTTGTACGGAACCGAGAGACTGCTGACCGCCAAACGCGCCGAACGCGCGCTGCTCGATGCCAAGTGGCCGACGGACGATGTGATTCGCGAGCGCGAGGAACTGTCCGAGCAGATGCGGGCCCTGACCGACTTGGCGGAGATGGCCAAGAATTACGGTCTCGACATCGCGCGTCCGGCATCCGATGCCCGCGAAGCCGTACAATGGACCTATTTCGGTTATCTCGGCGCCATCAAGGAAGCCAACGGCGCCGCCATGTCCATCGGCCGGATCTCGTCATTCCTCGACATCTACATCGAGCGCGACCTGAAGAGTGGGCACCTAGATGAGGTGGGCGCTCAGGAACTCATCGACCAGCTCGTCCAAAAGCTGCGCATCGTTCGCTTCCTGCGCACGCCCGACTACGACGCCCTGTTCTCCGGCGACCCTTACTGGGCGACCGAATGCGTCGGCGGCATGGATCTCAACGGTCGCCCGCTGGTGACCCGCACGAGCTTCCGCATGCTGCACACGCTCACGAACCTTGGTCCGGCGCCCGAGCCCAACATGACGGTACTCTGGTCGAAGCAGCTTCCGGACGGCTTCAAGCGCTATTGCATCAAGGTTTCGGCCGAGACATCGTCCATTCAGTACGAGAATGACGATCTGATGCGTCCCTACTGGGGCGACGATTACGGCATCGCGTGCTGCGTCTCGGCCATGCGCATCGGCAACCAGATGCAGTTCTTCGGCGCGCGCGTCAACCTCGCCAAGTGCCTGCTCTATGCCATCAACGGTGGGCGGGATGAGGTCAGCGGAGAACAGATTGGTCCGGCAGCCTCCCCGGTATCCGGCGATGTTCTGGAATACGATGACGTCTCGGCGAAGTTCGACACCATGATGGAATGGCTGGCACGAACCTACGTCCATGCCATGAACTGCATCCACTACATGCATGACAAGTACTATTACGAACGCCTGGAAATGGCGCTCCATGATCAGCAGATCCTGCGCACGATGGCGTTCGGCATCGCCGGCCTGTCGGTCGTTGCCGACAGCCTGTCTGCCATCAAGCATGCACAGGTGAAGCCCATTCGGCGCGATGACGGCCTGATCGTTGGCTACGCGATCGCGGGCGATTTCCCGAAATACGGCAACAATGACGACCGTGTGGACAGCATCGCGGCCGATCTGGTCTCCACTTTCATGAGGAAGATCCGCAAGCATCCGACCTACCGGAACGCCGTTCACACGCAGTCGGTCCTGACCATCACGAGCAACGTCGTCTACGGCAAGAACACCGGCGACACGCCGGACGGACGCAAGGCGGGAGAACCCTTCGCCCCCGGCGCCAATCCGATGCACGGCCGCGACAGCCATGGATGGCTCGCCTCCTGCCTGTCTGTCGCGAAGCTTCCCTATGCAGATGCGCAGGACGGCATCAGCTACACCGTGTCTGTCACACCGAGCCTCAATCGCCTGGATCAGGGCGAGAAGATCGCGCAGGCGGTGAAGGTGCTCGACACCTATTGCGGCCAGGGCGGGTTCCACATGAACCTCAATGTCCTCAACCGCGACACCCTGCTCGATGCGATGGAACATCCTGACAAGTACCCGCAACTGACGATCCGGGTGTCAGGCTATGCGGTTAATTTCGTGCGTCTGACCCGCGAACAGCAGATGGATGTGATTAGCCGGACGTTCCACGGTGAGTAAGGCTTGATGTCATGGCCGACGAGTCCTGGGCCCACAGCCGGTACGACTTGCAGCAGGCGCGATCCCCGGACGCGCCTGACACGACCACCTTCAATGATCCCCGGGGCGACTTCGGGTGGATTCACTCCTACGAGACCGGGTCCACCCTCGACGGGCCCGGGATCCGGGTCGTCGTGTTCATGAGCGGCTGCCTGCTGCGATGCCTGTATTGCCACAACCCGGACACCTGGCATCTCAAGGACGGCACACGCGTGTCATTCGAGCGTGCCAGGACCGCTCTCGAAGCCTACGCAGCGCCGCTGCGTGCCATGGATGGCGGACTGACGATATCGGGTGGGGAACCGCTGGTTCAGGTGCACTTCACCAAGCGTCTCTTTGCGGCCGCCAAGGGGATGGGCCTCCACACGGCCTTGGACACGTCAGGCTTCCTCGGCGGGCGGGCTGATGACGAGTACCTGCGCCAGGTCGATCTCGTGCTGCTCGACATCAAGTCCTGGGATCCGGAGACCTACCGCCGCGCCGTGGGCCAGGACATCAAGCCAACCGTGCAATTCGCGGAGCGCCTGGCGGCCCTCGGCAAGCCAGTCTGGGTGCGGTTCGTATTGGTCCCAGGCCTGACCGATGATCCGGCCAACGTCGAGGGGATTGCCCGTTTCGTGGCGTTAATGCGCAACGTCGAATGGGTCGAGGTTCTCCCGTTTCACCAGATGGGCGCCTTCAAATGGAGGTCCATGGGACTGAACTACGAGCTTTCCGAGACCCTGTCCCCCTCGCCCGAGTTGGTGGCGCGGGTGCTGGAGCAGTTTCGTGAGGCAGGCTGCCGTGCGAGATGAGCGGAGGCGATGATGAACCTTGTTCGGACCCTGCTTGAGTCATCACCATTGCTGGCGCTGTTTCTCGCCATCGCCGCCGGTTACGCGCTCGGACAGATCTCGGTTGCCGGCGTGTCGTTTGGCGCCGGCGCGGTATTGTTCAGTGGCTTGATCATTGGCGCCATTGCCCCGAAGGCAGCGCCTCCCGGGCTGGTCGGCACCATCGGCCTCGTGATGTTCGTCTACGGGGTCGGCATCCAGTACGGGCCGCAGTTTTTCGCCAACATCCGCGGTCCTGGCCCTAAATACATTGCTCTTGCGACCGTTGCGGTCGTTGCCTCTCTCTTCGTCGCGATGCTGCTTGCCGAGCCGCTTGGGATTACGCTCGCGACAGCGGCCGGATTGTTCGCAGGGTCCGGCACCAGCACGCCGACCCTGCAGGCGGCGCTGACCGCGGCGGGCAACCAGGATCCGGCAATCGGTTACTCGGTATCGTATCCCTTCGGGGTGATGGGGCCAATCATTCTGATGACCCTCATGGCTGCTCTGGTTAAGCCCAAATTCGATGCACCAAAACAGAACGTGCGGCTTGCCGAGCTGACCCTTGACACCAACAGCGAAGATCGGACGGTCCGCGAGATCTCCGAGGTCCTGCCAGCAGACGTGAAGATTGTTGCAGTACGCCAGCACCATGTGAACGCGCCACCTGCCGCCGAGACAAAGCTGCACGAGGGCGACGGTCTGCTGCTTGTCGGCAGCCCAGGAAGCATTGAACAGGCTAAGGCCTTCATCGGACGGGAGGAACCCGGACGCCTGAGCCGGGATCGCGCGAACTATGATGTCGTGCGCGTCTACGTTTCGAAGGCAGCGTTTGTTGGCAAGCCTCTTCGGGACATCTCTCTTCCCAACTTCCCTGTCATGATCTCGCACGTGCGCCGGGGCGATGTGGAGTTGATCGCGACCTCAGACCTGACCATCGAGTTCGGCGATCTCCTCGTGACGGCCGTTCCGACGGGCCGGAAAGCCGAGGTCCAGCGTTATTTCGGCGACAGCATCAAGGGCAACGCCGAATTGTCCTTCGTGTCCATCGGGGTCGGAATCGCGCTCGGGCTGCTGCTCGGGATGGTTCCGGTCCCCCTGCCTGGGGGAGGCACCTTCAGCCTGGGTGTCGCCGGCGGCCCGCTCGTCATGGCCCTAGTCCTTGGCCGACTTGGTCGCACAGGTCCCATCGGTTGGGGAATGCCGGTAGTGGCAAATCTGGTTCTGCGGAACCTCGGCCTGGCCATATTCATCGGATCGGTTGCGATCGGCGCAGGCGGGCCGTTCGTGCAGACGGTGACATCCAACGGCATTCAGATTCTCCTTGGCGGGGTCGCCGTCCTGCTCACCCTGGTCCTGACTGTCCTCGCCGGCGGGTATTTGCTGCGCTTTCCCTTCGATGATCTGCTCGGTGTCTGTGCCGGCTCGACCGGCAATCCCGCTATCGTCGTTGCAGCAGGCCGTCTTGCGCCGACCGAGAGGACGGACATCGGCTATGCGATCTGCTTCCCGAGCATGACCATCGTCAAGATCATCGCCGTTCAGGTCCTGCTGAGTTGAAGCCGTGGCGTGCCACCCTTCGCGTCACCCTTGGTGGGGTTCGTCGCGCCAAGCTGTTGGCGTCTGGCCCGACCAACGCCGGAAGGCGCGGGTGAAGGCGCTCGCCTCGGAATAGCCAAGGGCGGCCGCAATCTGGGCCAGCGGCACGTGGGTGTCCGCCAACAGTTGCCGGGCGAACTCGAACCGGATTTCATTCGCAATCGCGCGGTAGCCCGCGCCGGTATCCTTCAGACGACGGCTCAGGGTGCGGCGGTGCATCGCCAGCAAATGAGCGATGCCGTCCGCCGAACAGTGGTTGCCGGTCAGCTGGGTGCGCAGCAACCGTCGGATGTCGTCCGAGAACTGCGAGTTCCCGGCACCCATCAGTTGCCCAATCCGTTCCTCCAGCATGGCCCGCATCATGGGATCGGCACCAGCTACGCGCAGTTTCAGATCTTGAGCCGGGAAGACAATGGAAGCGCTTTCCTGATCGAACCGCACGGGCGCCCGGAAATGACGCCGGTACGGCGTCTGATCCACCGAGCCGGCTCGGGGCAGCAGCACCTCGGTCGGGGCCCACTCGGACCCGCACAGGGCACGCAGGGCGTTGACTGCAACCGCGAGCGATCCGTCCAAGATCTGGTCCGCGCTCTCGGCTTTCGGCTGGTAGACCGAGAAGGTGAAGATCGCGGTGTCGCCGATAATCGTCAGCGACGGCACGGAGCCCCGGTTCTGGATGCTCAGGTTGGATACCAGGGCGCGCATGGCGTCGCCCACCGTCTCCGAATGTTGCATCAGCCGTCCGACCATGCCAAGCGACAGGATCGTGGCGCGCCGGCCCACCAGCAGCCCAAAGTGAGGGCAGTTGGTACGGGCCACGCTCAGGGTGAGCAGCCGGCCCAGAGCGGCGTGTGGGATGACATTCGCTCCGTCGTCGAAGAGATGCGGATCGAGCCCCGCCTCCTGGATGACGGGATCGGGATCGATGCCGAAATCGCGCAGCGTAGGGACGATCTCCTTGGCGACTCCCAGGTGGATATAGCCAGGCGGCAGCGACCGCACGGGCCCCGCCAGAACCCTTGGCGGGCTCAGTGTGGAGTTCTCTCGGCCGGTACTCGTGGGCGGAGGCACGATGCTTTTGACCGTCGTCATGGCCGCCTCGCTGAATTCTTAAGCGCAATTCGAAAGCTAAAAGGGTCTCACGCAGCTGCGCGGTGCGAAATCGCACGGCCGGCGTGTTCGAAGGGGTCGTCGAGAACCAAGACTTGGACCAGCACCAATCCTTCATGAGGATTAACTTAGGTTAGCTGTTGATTGGGGCTATTTTCAGGAAGCTTGCCTCCTTGATGTCCGAACTGGTCAAAGACCTGTCCCAAACCGTCAAGCCCGCCGGACCGATCAGCGCAATGCTGATTGCCTCCCACAGTCCGGCATGGCGATCCGGACAGAAGTGAAGCCCGGAGAGGCTGCCGATGAGCCTGGACCAGCTGATCAACCTTCTCCTTGTCGTCACGCTGACCGAGATGATGCTTGCTACCGGTCTTGGCGTTCGGGTCATGGACGCCATCGGCGTGGCGCGCGACGGGCGGCTGCTCCTTGGTGCCGGCTTGGCCAATTACGTGGCCGTCCCCTTCGCCGCCGTTATCCTCCTCCTTCTGGCGAATGCCGATCCCATGGCCGCCGCCGGGATCCTGATCCTCGCCGTATGCTCGGGCGCGCCCTATGGCCCGCCCCTGACGGCCCTCGCCGGGGGCAAGACTGCGATCTCAGTGGGATTAACGATCATCCTGGCGGGCTCATCGGTGCTCATGGCCCCCCTGCTCCTGTTCCTCCTTCTACCCCTCACCTCGCGGGGAATGGACCTGCATGTGGATGCTCCCGGAATGCTCCGGGCCATCCTGGCGATCCAACTCTTCCCCTTGTGCGCGGGGCTTGCCGTCAATCATTGGCGGCCCAATCTGGCAGCGAGACTCCTCCCTCCGGCAGTTGCGGTCGGCAAGGTCCTCAACGCGGCGACGTTAGCGGTGATCCTCGTCACGCATTTCCCGCAACTGCTCGACATCCGGCCCGGTAGCATCCTGGCCATGGTGACCCTCCTAGTCGTTAGCCTTGGGGTCGGGTGGGGTGCCGGCGGTCGGCGGAGCGGGGACCGCAAGGCGGTGGCCCTCACAACCTCAATCCGCAATGTCGGCCTCGGCTTGGTGATTGCAGCCGGCAGTTTCGCCGGCCCATCCGCGGTGACGGCGGTGCTGGCCTACGGTCTCGTTCAACTGCTCGGGTCGCTCCTGCTCGCCCTGTGGTGGCGGCGGGGCCCGTCGCTGGCGGCGGTGCGGGCGGATGATCAGGCGAGAGTGCAATGATGGGCATCAATGTTGTCGTGGAGACGAATGAGAAAGGAGCACGAGAATGGGCCAGCAGGATATCTTGAAGAGGAACAAGGCCGCAGAGGATCATCCGGATGCCTCTCTTGCGCGCATGAAGCGGAAGGAGTTCGAAACCGAACTTGGAAAGCTTCAGGTGAAGCTCGTCCGCTTGCAAACCTGGGTCAAGGCAACGGGCGCCAGGATCATCGTGATCTTCGAGGGCCGTGACACAGCGGGCAAAGGCGGGGTGATCAGCCGCATTACACAGCGGGTGAGCCCGCGGGTGTTCCGGCATGTCGCCCTGCCCGCGCCGACCGAGCGCGAGAAGAGCCAGCTCTACATCCAGCGCTACATCGCCCACTTCCCGGCCGCCGGCGAGATCATCCTATTCGACCGCTCATGGTACAACCGAGCCGGCGTCGAGCGGGTAATGGGCTTCTGCACAGACGACGAATACGAGCGCTTCATGCGTCTCGTGCCGTCGTTTGAGCAGGAGATCGTCGACAATGGCATCATTCTGCTCAAGTACTTTCTCGACGTGAGCCAGGACGAGCAGCGCCGGCGGTTTGCCGACCGGATCGACGACCCCGTCAAGCATTGGAAGCTCAGCCCGATGGATACTGAGTCGGTACGACGCTGGTGGGATTACACGCTGGCCTATCAGGATATGCTGCGCGCCACCGACACGCCGGCCTGCCCGTGGTTCATCGTTCCGTCCGATGACAAGCGCCGGGCGCGGCTGAACCTGATCGCGCATATGCTCGGTCAGATCCCGTACCAAAAGGTCAAGGTCGAGCTGCCGAAGGTGCCCAAGGCCGAGCCGAAGCCGAAGGGGGCCAAGGAAGGACTGGACGCAGCACAAACCGTACCGTCCCGGTATTGAGCAGCCATGAGGGAGAATTTCGGAGCACGGTCATGGCTGGCACGCATTCAGTGGATCGACCTCCCCTCAGCCGAATAGAAGCTGCGACGATGCCGCCTGCAGATGGAGGCAATCTGTCAGGCGGCGATGAGGCTCAAAGTCCAGGCCAACAGGACGGGACATCGACCGTGCGTGGGATTAGTCATGAGGCCGGATGGTTGCGCTGGTTGCCCGGGCTGAGCACCCCCCTCCGCTATGAGACCTCATGGCTGGGCCATGATGTCGTGGCTGGTCTGGTGCTGGCGACCATGCTCGTTCCGGTCGGGATCGCCTATGCCGTGGCATCCGGCATGCCGGGCATCTGCGGCCTCTACGCCACGATCGTCTCGTTGCTGGTCTACGCGGTATTCGGACCGAGCCGCATCCTCGTCCTCGGCCCAGACTCGGCCCTTGCGGCCGTCATCCTCGGCGTCGTGCTGCCGTTGTCCGGCGGGGACCCGCAGCGCGCCGTCGTCCTGGGCGGCATGATGGCGCTCGTGTGGGGGCGGTCCTGACCTTGGCCGGGTTGGCGCGCTTGGGCTTCGTGACCGAGCTCCTGTCCAAGCCGATCCGCTACAGCTACATGAACGGCATCGCCTTGACCGTCCTGATCAGCCAGCTCCCTAAGCTGTTCGGCTTCTCGGTCGAGAGCACGGGACCATTGCGGGACCTGTTGTCGATCGGTGGGGCGATCTTGGCCGGTAGGACGAACTGGGCGGCCCTTGCGATCGGCCTGGGAGCATTGGCAACCATCCTGCTGTTGCGGGGCAGCAAGCGAGTGCCCGGCATCTTGGTCGCGGTCGTTGGCGCCGCTGTCATCGTCGGTATGCTCGACCTTGCAGAACGCCATGACGTGGCAATTCTGGGATCACTTCCGCAAGGCCTGCCTGGTTTTTCGATCCCCTGGATCGGGGTCGGTGACATCGTTCCCGTGCTGATCGGCGGCTGTGCCGTTGCCATGGTGTCGTTCGCCGACACCAGCGTGCTCTCCCGCGCCTACGCCGCACGGACCCGCACCACGGTCGTTCCCAACCAGGAGATGGTGGGGCTTGGGGCCGCCAATCTTGCCACCGGGTTCTTTCAGGGCTTTCCGATCAGCAGCAGCAGCTCGCGCACCCCCGTGGCCGAAGCTGCCGGCGCGCGCACGTAACTGACTGGCATCGTCGGCGCACTTGCCATTGCCCTGCTCTTGCTCATGGCCCCCAACCTCCTGCGAACCCTGCCAACCGCAGCTCTCGCCGCCGTTGTGATCGCGTCGGCCGTCGGACTGTTCGAGGTGGCCGGCCTGCGGCGGATCTACCGTATCCAGCGCTGGGAGTTCTGGCTGTCGGTCGCCTGCTTCGCCGGCGTGGCCGTATTCGGCGCCATTCCGGGGATCGGCCTGGCGATCGTGATCGCGGTAATCGAGTTCCTATGGGACGGCTGGCGTCCCTACTCCGCTATCCTGGGACGTCCGGCCGGCGTCGAGGGCTACCATGACGTGACACGCTATCCAGAGGCCCGTCGGATTCCCGGACTTGTCCTGTTCCGCTGGGATGCGCCCCTGTTCTTCGCCAACGCAGAGCTGTTTCGCGAGCGCGTTCTCGCCGCCGTGGCGGAGTCGCCGACGCCGGTGCAGTGCGTGGTCGTCGCGGCCGCGCCGGTCACGAGCGTTGACGTGACGGCGGCCGATGCCCTGACCGAGCTTGATGAGGCCTTGCTGGCGAAAGGCGTCGAACTCCGGTTCGCCGAGGTCAAGGATCCGGTGAAGGACAAACTTAAACGGTTTGGGCTGTTCAACCGCTTTGGGGAGACGCGGTTTTTCCCACGATCGACGCGGCCGTGTCGCGATATCACGGAACGACATGAAGGGCCTTGATCATGCCTTTCGAGATCGAGCGCAAGTTCCTGATGACACACGATAGATGGCGCACGCGAGAGTTCGGCTAGCGCTATCACCAGGGGCTACCTTTGCAAGGGTAAGATCACTGTCCGGGTCCGATGCGCCGCCTCTCGCAGCTTCCTCACCATCAAGGAGTGGCATCGATCGCATCCGGGGCGTGGTCATCTTCGCTGATGAAAGTTCAGCGAGGGGCTGCCTGAGGAGCGGTTGCACGATTGCAAGTGAAGCAGTGAAGATATGCTCCCCTCCCCCGCATTCCACGCGTCTGGAACGGAAACATCCTCTGTATCAAGCTCTGCCGGAACCCTGTGGTAGCTATACGGTTGCTAAGCAGATGCCGCCTAGCATCGACGTGTCGGTAAGTTGTTGAAAAAGTTGGTGGGTGATGTAGGGCTCGAACCTACGACCCGCTGATTAAGAGTTAGTGCACATCATACAACATGGCCTAACACGACCTAACAGAAATCATAGGCTAACATCATACAACGTAATGAGTTATTGCCTTTTGTGCGGCCTCGTTATTAACATACAATCTCATCTGCTACCACCCTCCGCCTGTTACCCCTGTTACCCTTCCCGCAATGAGGAGTGTGTCGGCCAGTAAGCCTTGGAGTGAGTAATGGCGCGCGCGCTCAACCAAAAGATCCTCGAAAACCTCAAGCCGAATCCGGCCAAGAGGCTGGAGATCCCCGACGGGGCGCTGGTCGGGCTCTACATCGTTCTGCAGCCAAGCGGTGCGAAGAGCTGGGCCGTCCGTTACAGAGCAGACGGCAAGCCCCGCAAGCTGACCCTTGCTCCCTACCCTCGCATGGGACTGGCGGATGCTCGCAAGGCCGCCAGTGAGGCACTGCGCATCGTCTCGGAGGGCGGCGACCCGGCAGGCGATCGGGTAACGGTGGCCAAGCTCAAGGGGATGGAACGGGTTCCGGCCAGCCATCGCTTCGAGCAGGTTCTGGAGCGCTTCATCTCCGCCCAGGAGCGGAGGGGGCGTCGCTCCACCGACGAGATGCGGCGCGTTCTGGAGCGGGACGCCCTGCCCCACTGGCGTGGCAAACCAATCGCGGAGATTACTGGCGCTGATGTGGTCGAGGTCATCGAGGCGATTGTGTCCCGCGGCTCGCCCGTGGCAGCGAGCCGCTTCAGGGCTTGGTGCTCCAAGCTGTTCTCCTATGCAGTCGCAACCCATCTGCGGCCTGACAATCCAGCTAAGGGCACCGAGAATCCGGTCTCGGTAAGAGACATCCAGCGCGACAGGAAGCTCACAGACCATGAGCTTGGTCTAGTCTGGCGCTGCGCAGGGCAACTCGGGCTTCCCTTTGGACCTGCCGTGCAGTTGCTAGCAGTCACAGGACAGCGCCGTAGTGAGGTGTTCGAGGCGACTTGGGATGAGATCCATCTGGACACAGCCACCTGGGTCATACGGTCCGCTCGTTCCAAGAACGGAGCCGAGCACATCGTGCCCTTGTCGGACTTGGCCGTGGAGATCCTGCGCAGCATCTCGCGCATTGAAGGATCGCCTTACGTTTTCACCACCAAGGGCTCTTCGCCTGCAAGCGGCATCAGTAAAGCGAAATCAAGACTCGACCAGCTAATCGCGGCTGCAAACAACGGCAGGGCCATTCCGCCATGGCGGCTGCACGATCTGCGGCGAACCTTCGTGTCGGGATGCGCTCGGCTGCGCATCCCGTCCGAAGTCACCGAGCGGGCCATCAATCACGTGTCCGGGAGCTTCGCCGGCGTGCGTGGCGTCTACAACGTCCACGCCTATGAGGATGAACGCCGCAGTGCCATGCAGGCATGGGCCAACTATCTCACCTCGGTTACATCCCCTGCACCCGAGAGGGTAACGTGAACGCGAGTTGATCGCCGCGAAACCACACAATGGTTTTTGACAACAAACAGAGGGATCACAACAGGTCGCACACCTTCACAGCGCTCTCTACGACAAATGACGTTGAACCCATTCAGCGTTATATGGATGAATAAATCGATATGCTAGGGGAGAATGTAAGGCATACTATCGTGTAAGCTCACTTGGCGAACATCGTGCCGCATACCGTGACCGAGCGGATCATTGGGATGCGCCTATAATTGGGATGGAGCCGGCTGGATTCGGGATGACCTAGCTAGCCGTTTGCCTCACAAGCCGATGGATCATTCCCGACAGTGATGCCGCCTCGTTCATCCGATTACCTAGGCGTTAGAGACAGGAAAGCAGACGGGCAATCTCACCTACAAAGTGTTCGCCACGGTGCACTAGCTCACCAGCTTCCAGAGTAGTGCTCTCTGCATGGAGTATTGCCAGTGCTCGCGCACTAGCAGTCCCTCGCATGCGATGGTCTTCATGTGCTGCATCATCCACAGCATAGGCCCATGCTATGATGTTGAGAACTTGGATCTCGTCATTGTTGATCTCAGCACCGTAGATTTGCGAACGTCACACATCTTCGTTGTCGATCAACTGCCCATGAGCACAGAAATCTGATCTTCAGACGAAGATATCGGCAATTTGGCCGTTAATTTTTCGGGCTGGAGCGTCGGGCTGAGGCAGCAGACATATCCATCAAACCTCTCGGCCAAAAGCCGAAGCGGTGAAGTGACCGTCTCTATGGAGGGCAACTCTCGGCTATAAAGGTCAATACGCATCCAACAAAGCTATAGAGGATCCCACACAAGTAGGTGACCAATTGAGCTCGGGGTTGACAAAACCACCTAGGAACACCAACCGGACGTGAACCGGCGAATAAAGGCGGTCCATTGGCCGGAGGACAGCCTATAGGACGCCCTGGCCTGGCCTGGCCACGCCCATAGGCGCTCTTCGGGTCTGTCAAGAACGTTTATCAAGTATTTTTACAGTAACAATTTGGCTCATTTCCTGCCGCTTGTCCACAGTAGCAGCGTCCACTGCAATTACGAAAGCACCAACGACTTCAGTGATATAAGTCGTTCGTTCGTCGAACACCTTACTCGCACCTTGCTCCAAAGAAGGGTTAGTGACTTGTGGTCCGTGCACGCCCGTGGTGGTGTTTAGATGTACTTAGTGCATGAATCAAAACGCGGAGAGCTTAGTAGATGAGTAAGGACATGCAGACGCCAGCCGCCTCGGAAGCCCTTCGTGCGTATCTCAGTAGAAGGGCGTAAACAGAATGAGTTCCGGCAAGCAGTACATCGTTCGCCGTAAGCTTCGTGCCCGTTTCGGCGGCATCTCTGACATGACGCTGTGGCGATGGGAGCAGGACACGAGGCTCGCCTTCCCACGAGCGATCGCAATCAATGGCCGCAAGTACTACGACCTCGCCGAAATCGAGGACTGGGAGCAGACCCGCGCCGCCGCTTCGAAGAAGCCTGCATAAGAGTGCCACAGAGGCGGGCCCTGGATACTGCCTCTGTCCCTGATCTTCCGGCCACGTCTAGGCTGTAAGCAACGCACGATCTGGATAACAGGCACGACCGAACACAGTGGGGATGTCGTGCCCGACGTGTTCGTCGGCAACTCAAGAGTCAAGCTATGAAACGCAATGTAGCGCGCCTCACCGGCGCGAACGACATCGGCTTGCCCGATACCGACACAGAATACACCAATGGGGACTACCCGCCCCTCGCTGAAAAGAAAACCGCCGCTCCGGCTGGACCCCGGAACGGCGGCAACGAGGGACTTCGAGAGGCCATTGCTAAACCTCTTCGTGAAGAATGCCGCAAAGCTGTGCGCCTGACAAGCGTGGGTCTCGTCGCTTGTTTCAACGATGAAGGCCACCTGTTCGGTTGGGAGGTAGCACGATGACGAACAATGAGAACATCTCCCACGGCACGCCTCTAGCTTACCGTGAGTTTATCGCCGAAATGCTCGCACTGGCCCAGATCCAAGCGGATCTCGGGACAACTTACGCTGCAATCGGGGATGACGCAGGGCTTGAATACACGGTCAGGCGTTTAGCGGCCTATACACGGACTGCCGTCACTGTCCTGAAGGATCTGAAGGGGATGAAGGAGGCCAACGATGCGTAACGCGTTGGGCACTTCTCATCAGACAACCTCTGAGCCCCATGATGCCGGCGGCTACGAGTCAGAAAGCTGGACGTCCCGCCGATCACCAGCCTCATCCGCTCAAGGTGGCATCCTCACCGAGGACTTTGCGGCGCAGCGGTTCGCGGAACGCTTCGCGGGTCTGCTCCGGTTCTGCCACAGCACAGGCGCTTGGTTCGAATGGGACGGCAACGTCTGGCGCCGGAACCGAACTGGCTTGGCGTTCCATGAAGCACGGCTGCTTGCTCGTGAGCTCTCCCGTGGGCAGGAGGACAAGGTGCGTCAGGCCGGGATGAAAACCACCTTCGCCTCTGGCGTCGAGCGGTTCGCGCGGGTCGATCCCGTGTTCGCCGTGACCATGGAGGCGTGGGATCCTGACCCGCTCCTCCTTGGAACCCCCGCAGGAACGGTCGACCTTCGAACGGGGAGCCTCCGCGAGGGCGACCAGGCTGAGGGCATTACAAAGTTGACAGCGGTAGCCCCATACGAGACCGCCGACTGTCCGCTCTGGCTCAAGTTTCTTGCCGATGCTACAGGAAGAGACAGTGACCTGATCCGCTTCCTCCAGCAGTGGGCCGGATACTCCCTGACTGGAGTCACACGGGAACATGCGCTTGTATTCATCTACGGCCCTGGTGGGAACGGCAAGTCAGTGTTCCTGAACGTGCTGACAGGAATCCTGAAGGATTATGCTACCACCGCAGCGATGGACACCTTTACGGCCTCCAAGGGGGACAAGCACCCGACGGATTTGGCCATGCTGCGTGGGGCGCGCCTTGTGACAGCGAGCGAGACGGAGGAGGGCCGAGCCTGGGCCGAAAGCCGTATCAAGCAACTCACCGGCGGTGATCCGGTTACGGCGCGGTTCATGCGGCGGGACTTCTTCACCTTCCCCACGACATTCAAACTCACCATCGTGGGCAACCATCAGCCCGTGCTGCGCAATGTGGACGAGGCCGCACGCCGCCGCTTCAACATCGTCCCGTTCACGCGTAAGCCCGACCAGCCGGATCGTCATCTCGAGCAAAAGCTGAAGGCGGAATGGCCCGGCATTCTCCGCTGGATGATCGAGGGCTGCCTTGACTGGGAGCGGAACGGCCTAATGCGTCCGGCAAGTGTCACGGCTGCGACGCAAAGCTACTTCGAGGATCAGGATCTGTTCCGCCAGTGGCTCGATGATGAATGCGACGTCGATCCCGGCACTAGCTATAAGTGGGAGAGGAGCGCAGACCTCTTCGCAAGCTGGTCAGCCTACGCGAAAGCTGCTGGGGAACATCCCGGATCTCTGAAGAACTTCGGTCCTGCGATGATCCGCCACGGGATGCAGCCCTATCGCACCAAGCGGTTGCGGGGATGGTCCGGCATCAGGCTCAAGGTATCTTCTATAAGCGGTGACGGGTGACGGCAGGTGACGCGTTATTGTCGTTCCGCCAGTTCTCTGCGCGTCTCTGTGCTGGAACAATGAGGTGACACGTCATCATGCGTCACCCGTCACCAGTGGCAAGAATACCGTTGGTGTATCGACTGAAACACGTGTCGTCGACAACAGGAAACAATCCGCCCGCTGATTGAGCACGCTTGAACACCTCGGCGATCACCTACCCGCCTAGGGGATGGCGGGTTCAGTTAATCCACATTCGCCTGGGGGATAGAGACCGCACGGGGGGTAAAAAGTCGGGGATCCAGAGAAAAAATTTTGCCTGCATACTCAGCATTTCGGTCATAGCTCTCCTTCTCAAGAAGTTTTAGCTCGCCTAGAGCCTGAGAGGTTTCGCTACGAGGTTGGACGAAACTACCGGAACGTCCGGTTATCGCCGCATCACTGACGTTCAGTGAACTTCCGCCTCGTGCCATTTCCAGACCTTGGAGATCGATGAAGCTCAAACGCCTCGGTTCCAAGAAATTTAGGGAAATGGCGCCGATGAATTGGCCAGCCCCCATGGAGTGATAGTAATTCGGTTGGAATGTTGATGGAGGGATGGCCTCGACGCCAGCATCACAGCGTCCATATTATCTTAGATCACTGGTACTCAGATAGGCAGCCCGTTCTGATGCGGAGCCGAGCTAAGTCTTGAACTGAAAACTATTCGCTGTTGCTCGTTCTCGTGCTTTTGTCTGCCCAGTCACGCGCAGTTACTCGCGCTTCCATATGGGCCGTGAGGGCGGCCGTCTCATCAGGCGAGAACCTGAGCCCTAGTTTTGAGCGGCGCCAGAGGACATCCTCTGGATTCCGTGCCCATTCCTGGTCCATCAGGTAGTTGACCTCGTTTTCTCCGAGGTCGGCTCCGAAGACTCTGCCGAGTTGCCCCTCCTGCCCCAGAATCTGCCGGGCTCGAGTCCCATAATTGCGAGCGAGACGGCGGATCGTCACATCAGGAACAGCAGGCGCGCCTTGCTTGAGTTGAGACACCAAGGTTCCGAAGCCCGAAACGGGGAAATCCCCGCCGGGCAGGGTTGCACCAGCCGTCCAAGCGGCTCCATGGGCGCCGAGCGCCTGTTCGATCTTCTCCAGGACGGATTCGGCCAAGCGCCGGTAAGTGGTGATCTTCCCGCCGAAGATGTTGACGATGGCGCCATCCTGGCCTGTCCCATCGACTTTGATAACGTAGTCCCGGGTTGCTTCCTGAGCCTTTGAGGCGCCGTCATCATAAAGGGGACGAACACCGGAATAGGTCCAGACCACATCGTCAGGCATGACGCCCC
This sequence comes from Microvirga aerophila, assembly GCF_003332305.1. Classification (GTDB taxonomy): domain Bacteria; phylum Pseudomonadota; class Alphaproteobacteria; order Rhizobiales; family Beijerinckiaceae; genus Microvirga; species Microvirga aerophila. The sequence goes on from NZ_QOIO01000001.1 coordinate 52,537, forward strand.
GCTCGAAATACTCGGAGGCTGCCTCGCACAGATAGACGATTTCCTCGCGCGAGATCTGCACCCTGTCGGGGCTCTCATTGAAGTCCCGGTCGGTTGTTCCGATCAGAGTGAAGTCGTCCTCGTAGGGAATGGCGAAGATGATGCGATTGTCCTTGTTCTGGAAGATATAGCATCGATCGTGATCGAACAGCTTTCGGACTACGATATGACTGCCCTGGACGAGCCGGACATGGCGGCGGTCGTTTTCACCGGCTGATTGGCGCAGCACCTGATCGACCCATGGCCCGGCGGCATTCACGACAAGCCTTGCCGTCACCTCACGGACCTGTCCTGTCTCCTGATCCGTCAGTTCGACTAGGAAGCCACCGTCACGGCGCTGGAGGCGCGTTACTTTCGTGCGGGTTAGGATCTCCGCGCCCTGGTCTGCGGCATCGCGCGCATTGAGGGCGACAAGCCGGGCATCCTGCACCCAGGCATCGGAGTATTCGAGCGCCTTGGCATATCCCCTGCGCAGGGGCTTCCCGGCGGGATCGCGCGTAAGATCCAAGGTGCGCGTCTTCGGAAGCAGCTTCCGGCCGCCGATGTGATCGTACAGGAACAGACCGAGGCGCAAGAGCCAAGCGGGCCTCAGTCCGCGATGATGAGGTAGAACGAAGCGCAGCGGCCAGATGATGTGAGGCGCCATCCTCCAGAGCACCTCGCGCTCCATCAGCGATTCCCGGACCAAGCGGATTTCATAATGCTCAAGATAACGCAGTCCGCCATGGATCAGCTTGGTGGAGGCCGACGACGTCCCACTGGCCAGATCCTGCATTTCGGCGAGAAGAACGCTGTAGCCGCGCCCGACCGCGTCACGGGCAATCCCGCAGCCGTTTATGCCGCCGCCGATCACCACGATGTCAAAGTCTGAATGAGACATAGCGCTCCTCTTCCATTGGGGCTCGGCCATCCTGCGTGGCCGGCGCCGAATTCAATGCCCTTGCCAGATCGTCCGCTGCACCGCGAGGCGCCAGCCGCCAAGGGCGCGCCCGCGCTCATCGTCTGCCATTGATGGCTCGAACCGGTGATCGGCTCGCCAACTGCCGGCAAACCCGTCGCTGTCCGGCCAGACGCCAGCGCCGCATCCTGCGAGCCAAGCCGCGCCAAGGGCCGTCGTCTCAAGGATGACGGGGCGGTCCACAGGGCTGTTCAGGATGTCGGCGAGCCGCTGCATCGTCCAGTCACTCGCCACCATGCCACCATCCACACGCAGAACCGTATCGGCTGCAGCCGACCAGTCCTGTCGCATGGCATCCAAAAGATCCCGCGTCTGGAAGCAGACGGATTCCAGCGCCGCCCGCGCAAGTTCGTTGGGGCCGGTGTTGCGTGTGAGGCCATAGAGCGCTCCGCGGGCATCGGGTTGCCACCACGGCGCTCCAAGACCGGTGAAGGCGGGAACGAGATAGACCTCCTGCTGCGGATCGGCCTGTGCCGCGAACGATCCGGATTGGTCCGCGCGCTGAAGAATGCCGAGTCCATCCCGCAGCCATTGGACTGCGGCACCAGCGATGAAAATTGAGCCTTCGAGGGCATAGGTTGTCCGGCCATTGATGCGGTAGGCGATGGTGCTCAGCAGACGGTTCTTCGAGGGCACTCGTTCATGCCCCGTATTGAGGAGGGCGAAGCAGCCGGTGCCATAGGTGGACTTCATCATCCCCGGTGTGAAACAGGCCTGACCCACGGTAGCTGCCTGCTGGTCGCCGGCCACGCCCCGAATGGGGATCGCCACGCCGAACAGACTCGGGTCCGTAGTGCCGAAATCCTCAATGCAGTCCCTGATCTCGGGCAGGATGGCCCGTGGCACTCGGAACAGACGCAGCATGTCCTCGTCCCACTCGCCTGTATCAATATTGCACAGCATCGTCCGCGAAGCATTGGTCGCGTCGGTCACGTGCCGCCGACCGCCAGTAAGGTGCCAGAGAAGCCAAGTGTCCACCGTGCCGAAGGCAAGCTCGCCATGTTCAGCGCGGGCCCGAGCCCCTTCGGCATTGTCCAGGATCCAGGCGATTTTCGTGGCGGAGAAATATGGATCGGCGAGAAGGCCTGTCCGATCCGTGATCAACGTCTCGGATCCATCGGCCTTCAGCGCGGCACAAAGATCCGCCGTACGCCGATCCTGCCAGACAATGGCATTATGAATGGCTTGCCCTGTCTGGCGATCCCAGAGAACCACAGTCTCGCGCTGGTTGGTGATGCCGATGGCGGCAATGTCCGAGGCGGACAATCCGGCATCCGCCAGGGCGGATCTCATGGTTTCCACAATCGTATGCCAGAGGTCCCGGGGATCGTGCTCGACCCAGCCAGGCTTTGGATAGTGCTGAGGGAACTCGCGCTGTGAAAGGCCGCGGATTCTGTAGGTGCCATTGAAGACAATGGCACGGGAAGACGTGGTGCCCTGATCGAGAGCCAGTACGAAGTCAGCCATGTGCTCCTCCTTCCATGATCCAGATCAGGGTCTTACAGCCCAGCGACGCAGGTGTATTTGAATTCGAGAAGGCTCTTGATGTCTTACTATCGGGCGCATTGGTCCACGCGCGGCCACGTCGCCCTGCCCTACCAACAGGGACAGGTCCTTCGGGTCCAGAACGCGGCCATCCACAGACTTCGCATGGATGGTCATCAGAGGACCCCGAAGAGGTGCATGAAGGCAGGCGCCCCGAGTGAGACGCCTGAGAGGAAAAGAAGAATGAATACCATGCGGCGCATCGTGGTCGACGACACCGGAGGCGGCCAGCGGCGGGCAGCATAGGTCGCCCCCATGACGGCCGGAATGGCAAGAAGGCCCGTAAGCGTGGATCCAGCCGGAAGATCGCCGGAGACCACTACGAGACCGATGCGGAACACGGCATTGAGCGCGAAGACGGTGACGAGGGTTTCCCGCACCGTCACCAGTGGCATGGGTTGGCGGTAGAAATGGTAGACCAGCGGCGGACCCGCCGTTGAGAACATTCCTCCCATCAATCCGGCAATCGCACCGAAGAAGAGGAACGACCCATCATTCGACTGCTTCGCTAGAGGCTCCGGCTTTCGTGCCAGCTGCAGGCTTGAGACTATAATGACGAAGCCGAGGATCAAGCGCAGGAGATCAGTACGCGTTCCGGCGAGCCATTCCAGCAGCCAGTACCCAACGAAGAGCAGCGGGATGCTGGCGGCCATGACGAAGCCAAACTCCCGCCACGCGACATCGCGCCATCCTATCAGAAGCATCTGCGCAGCATTCACCAGCGTCAGCACGCTCACAATCATGGCGGCATCCGGCAGCGACAGCAGCCCAGTCAGCCCGACGCCACCCATGGTGATGAGCCCGAAGGCAAAGCCGGTCAGGGTCTGCGCATAGGCGGCGGCGCCCGTCAGCACAAGAAAGCCGATGAGCTCCGCAACCGACATGGCTCAGAGGTTCCTCAAACCCGCAAATAGTCCTGCGAATTCCGACGCGCTTCGGTAGAACACCGGCGGCTCGCCGAAGGGCGCGGGCACCGTGGCATCCTGCCCTCCGGCGAATGTCCTTCCGGACCACACATGGACCCACTCCGCCCCGATTGGAAGATAAGTAGTCCACTCGGTCGTACCTGCATGCCAGACAGGCGCGACGAGAAGGTCAGGACCATAGAGATAGGCGTCCTGGATCGTGTAGGCGCGGGTGTCGTCCTCGAAATGCAGGAAGAGCGGCCGCTGCACCGGCAGCCCTTGCGTGGAGGCGTCCGCCACAAGGAATTTCAGGTAAGGCACGAGATGCACATAAATCTGCGTCATCCGCGCGAAATGGGCCAGCACCTGCGGGTCCTGGTCGATCTGCAGGTTGTCGCGTGGGCGGTTGCCCTCATGGGTGCGCATGACCGGCGTGAAGGCTCCCATTTCGGCCCAGCGCATGATGAGCTCCATCGTGCGTACATTGCCGAAGAGGCTGGTATAACCGCCGATATCCGAATGATGGTAGGCATTCCCGAGGAGCCCCGACGAGAGCGCGCCGGAGATGACGGTTACGAGACCATCGTGGCGGGTGAAGTCGACCGACTGATCGCCCGCCCAGAGCAGAGGGCAGTGCTTCTGGATGCCCGTGAACCCGGCGCGCATGAAGAACAGGCTCTCGCCCGTCTTTCCCCTGCTCTCGACGGCGCGAGCATTCACCTCGGCCCAGAGCGTCGGCCAAGCATTATGCATGACCTTGGCATCGATGCCGTTGGCGAGCTTCACATCGATGGGAAGATACTCGCCGAAATCGGCCATCCAGCCGGAGAGCCCATAGTCGATCATGTTCTGACCGATGACCCGATCGGCGAACCAGGCGGCGGCCTCCGGGTTCGTGAAGTCGACGACACCGCAATCAAACTCGCCGAAATCGACAAGAGCTGTATCCCCGCTCCCATTCATCGCAAAATAGCCTGCAGCCTCCGCCTCCGGGAACAGGGAGCCGTCGACCGCGAGGTAGGGATTCACATAACCGAGAAAGCGGATGCCGCGATCCTCAAGCTCCGAAATGCGCTGGCGTAGCGCCGGATAGCGATCGTCATTCGCCTTCCAGTCCCAGAAGAGACGCGCGCCGAAAGAGGTGTGGCGCAGCCCCACCCAATCCTCGCACCAGAGGCCAGAGACCTTCGTGCCAGCCGCGATGATGCGCTCGAGCCGCTCAAAGGAACTGGCACCGTCCTTGAGCCCGATGATCGCTCCGCCATAGACCCATTCCGGCAGAGGCGGCTGGCGGCCGAAGCGCTCGGCCATGGCCTTTACGAGCGCGACGAACGTCGGCCGAACGGTGAGTTCGATGCGTTCCGGAACGGCCCAGATCTCGATCTCATGAAAGCTGTCGCGGCGGAAATCGAAGGCTGAATAAGCGGTCGTCTCCACGTGCAGCGCGTAGCGCCGCGATGAAAGATAGGTCGGCTGCGGATAGTTGGTGTTCCAGTAATCGCCGCCCGACTTGCCGGCGACATCCGCCTTGAAGGTGATCTCCGTGGTCTTGTCGCGGCCAACGCCGGGCTCGGAGGTCCAGAGGGGGAAGCGCCGGCCCCGCATGTCGAAATACGACATCTGCTCGCCGCCGCCCCAGACGTGCTCCCCCTCCTCCCCCGTGACGCGGATCCAGAGCCGGTTGATGGCGGCATCGTCGGTTCGGAACGTGATGACGCCGTTCTGCTCTTCGCCCGACACCTGCAGAGTCAGGCGGGCCGATTGGCCCGGTGCCGCGGAGAAGGCGATCTCGGAACCGGACACGACCGCATGCGCCAGCGGCGTGCGTTCGATGACATAATCCTCGATGTCGAAATTGCCGCGATACATGTCCATGCGTGCATCGCCCTGTCCGACGAAGAGGCAGGGAGCATCGCTGCGGTGGCACAGGATCAGCCTGCCGTCGAGAACGAGGTCGAAACCGTTGGAGGTGGTCTGAATCTTCATGGACTGTCTCAATTCTGCGTCAGGCCAGCATCGACGATGAAGTTCGCCCCCGTGCAGCCGCCGCTCTCGTCAGATGCAAGGAAGAGCGCCATCCTGGCGACATGACTGGCATCGAGCCGGAACTTCAGAGCCTGGAGGTCCAGGAACTGCTGGTTTGATTCCGGCGTCAACCAGAGCTTCTTCTGCCGCTCGGTGAGGATCGCGCCCGGCACGATGCAGTTCACCCGGATGCCGGCCGGCCCCAACTCGCGGGCCAGCGTGCGCGTCATCCCGTTGATCGCCGCCTTGGCGGTAGTGTAGCCCACCATGCCGGGACGCCCACGCATCCAGGAGATGGAACCGAGCATGATGATCGAACCAGCGCCCCGAGCAGCCATGCCTTTTGAGACCGCCTGCGTTGCAAAGAACTGGTGATCGAGGTTGAGCGCCAGCGCGCTCCGCCAGTAGTCAGGCTCCACCTCTGTGATGTCGTGCCGGTCATCCTTGCCGGCATTGTTGACGAGAACGTCCACAGCGCCATGCTCATCCTCGATCTGGAACAGTGCCTCGCGGAGAGCTGGAATATCGGTGACATCGCAGACATAGAAGCTAGCGCTCGTTGCCCCCGCCAGGGCCTCGCCCGCGTCCCTTGCAATGTCAATAAACGAGACGCGCGCGCCTTGAGCGACAAAGGCCTTGACCATCGCCTCGCCGATCCCGGAGGCACCGCCGGTGACGACGACTGATCGGTCAGCAAGGGAGCGATATTGGACGGTTGTATAATCGAACGACATGGCAATGCAGCCTTAAGCGGAGAAATCGAACTTGTATTCGGGCAGTCCCGGCACTTCGACCGGCATAGCGAAAAGGCTGCCGGAATGCGGATAGATCCTGAGCTCATCCTCGGAACAACCCGTACGGGCGGATGTCACGTACAGGGTTTTCAGATCTGGGCCGCCGAAGCAGACCATGGTGGGGCAGCGAGCCGGAACGGGATATTCGGCCAACAGGCGTCCTTCCGGCGAATAGCGCTGGATCCGTCCGCCATCGAACAGGGCGGTCCAGTAGCAGCCTTCGGCATCCACCGCAGCGCCATCGGGACGTCCGCGATCGGTTTTGGTGGGCTGGAGACGCACGAACAGGGTCTTGTCTGTGGCCTGCCCGGTTGCGGGATCGTAGGCGTAGCGCCACACCGTGAAGGTGGGCGTGTCCGAGTGGTAAAGGGCACGGCCATCGGGCGAGAAGGCGACGCCGTTGGAGGTTAGAAGACCTGCGGCGAGTGTTTCCAGTCCACGGGAGTCGTACCGGTAAAGATGCGCCTTGCCGCCATCCTTGGGCTCATCGATTGTGCCAGCCAGGAAGCGTCCCACCGGATCGGTACGGCCGTCGTTGAACCGGCTTGTGCGCTGGTCCTCCGGATTGTCGGCGAGCTTTTGCGTACAGTTGCCGTCAGCGTCGAGCAGCCAGAGGCCCGAGCGGAAACCGGCGATGAAGCCGCCGCCTTTCCGGAGCCCGATGCACCCAATCTCCTCCGGCATCGCAAAGGTGCGATGCGCACCGGTTGCGAGGACAAAGCGGTGGAGGGCCCTGCCCTTGATGTCGACGAAGTAGAGCGCCTGCTCCTCGACGGACCACAGGGGACACTCTCCGAGTTCGGCCCGAACATCCAATGCGACCGTCAGGCTCACGACAGCACCTCCACTCCGAAGCGCGCCTGCGCCGTCAAGCGCTCGCCTGGTTTGAGAACTTTGAGGCCGTGACCCGCCACGTCGGGTCGGCTGATGGCGTCGTTCACGTGGCTCACAGGTTCGACGGCGAAAAAGTCACGCCCCGTGGGAGCGTACACCACGAGGTGACCGAAAAGCGGATCGGCCTCGATGGTCAAGGCGATCTTCTCCTGAACATAGGCGATGCGTGCCGTTCCATCCCAGCCCGCGAAGCAGTTGTCGAGACGCGGCTCGCCCAACTCGCGCATGGTCCGGTAGCTCCAATCATCTGGAACCGGGACGCTGTCCACTGGAAGCGAATCGTCGCCATTCGGGTAAACGCGCTTGGCCGCAAACTGCAGCCGAACCCCAGGGCGCTTGGGGAAGAACGGATGCAGCCCCAAACCGGCCGGCATGGCGCGATGATGCTCGTTCTCAAGCGATAATGTAATCGTCAATCCATCCGGGGACAGCTCGAAGAGCTGCTCGGCCCGGTAGGCGAAGGGCCAGCCCCTCGCCTCGTCACCAACCGGACGGTGGATGAGAACGAGACGGCAGCGTGCATCATCCGCTGCCGCCACCTGCCATGGCCTCTGCCAGGCGTTGCCGTGGATGGAATGCGGGTGATCGCCGAAGTTCAGCACCAGCCGATGCTCGAAACCCTCGAACGAGAAGCGCCCCTGCGCAATGCGATTGCTGTAGGGCATGAGCGGATAACAGCTGGTCTGCCGCACCAACCCATCGCGCAACGCCTGCTCGGGGGTCTCACGCATGAGCGCCACATTATCATGCCAGAAACCCGCGATGGCACCTCCGATGGACGGTGCCAGATCGAGCTTTAGAGTGCTACTCCTGAGCGTGACGATCAGGATAACCTCCTCAAGAATTCAGTAGGCCGCAGTAGGCGCCGCCGGAGCAGAGGCTGCCTCGCCCCTGAGAGCGCCGAGCCATTCGGAGGCACGGCTCGTCATCATGGCGATGTCGGAAGCCACCGCCACGTAGCTGTAGCCGTAGCCGATGAAGCGGCGCACCATGTCCGGATTAGGACCGACGATGCCCACCGGCTTGCCGGCTTCCTGCGCCACCCTGGCTGCCTTCTCGACCAGTGCCTGCACCTCTGCGTGCGCAATGTTGCCGATATGCCCCATGGCGGCGGCAAGGTCGCCGGGCCCAACGAACAAAGCATCGATCCCGGGAACAGCGGCGATCTCTGGCATCCGCTCGACCGCCTCCGGCGTTTCGAGCTGGACGATCACCGCGACCTGATCGTTGGCGCGATTGAGGTAATCCGCCGCGCGGCCGAACCGCGAGCCGCGGTGCACGGCGGCAACGCCGCGCACGCCCTCCGGAGGATACTTCGCGAACGAGACGGCCTGACGTGCCTCCTCGGCCGTCTGAACGAACGGCAGCATGATCGTCTGGGCGCCCGCATCGAGCACGCGCTTCACGAGCACCTGATCGTTCCAGGCAAGACGCACCACCGCATCGGCTGGTGTGCAGCCAATAGCGCGCAGGATATGAGCCAAATCCGATACCTCGATCGGCACGTGCTCCATATCGACGACGAGAAAATCGAAGCCGCTGTACCCCATGGCCTCAGCGGTAGCAGGGGCGGCCGCCATGAGCCAGGTGCCGAGCGGCGGGCGCGGCCCCTGCCCCTTTAGCCAGCCTTTGAAGCGGTTCTCGATGCTGATCATGACGAAACTTTCAGAAGATTGACGGCTCGGCCACGAGGCCGCGGGTGGACAGGAAGTCGAAGTCGCAGCCTTCGTCGGCCTGGGAGACGTGGCGCTGGTAGAGGGCTGCAAAGGAGCGCTCGTAGCGTAGCGCTCCTGGCTTCCACTCGGCGCGGCGGCGCTCCAACTCCTTATCGTCGACCTTCATGTCGAGGCGCCCTGCTTCCACGTCGAGCTCCACGAGGTCTCCCGTCTTCAGAAGCCCGAGGGGGCCGCCGACCGCCGCTTCTGGCGCCACATGCAGAATGCAGGTGCCGTAATGGGTGCCGCTCATGCGCCCGTCGCAGATGCGTACCATGTCGCGCGCGCCCTGCTTCAGGAGCTTTTTCGGAATCGGCAGGTTACCCCATTCCGGCATGCCCGGCGCGCCCACAGGGCCGGCATTGCGGAGCACGATGACCGTGTCCTCCGTGACATCGAGATCGGGGTCGTCGATGGTGCGGTTCATTTCGGCGGGGCTGTCGAAGACGAGCGCGGGTCCGACATGCTTGAGAAATTTCGGGTTGGCCGCCGAGGACTTCATGACGGCACCGTTGGGGGCCAGATTGCCGCGGAGCACGGCCAGGGTCTTGCCGCGCGAAAGCGGCACGACTGGGTTGTCCTCACCCCGGATGACCTCGTCGTTCCAGCACTCGGTCCCCGCGATGTTCTCACCGAGCGTCCTGCCGTTCACGGTCATGGCATCCTCGTCGAGATGACGCTCCAGTTTCTTGAGCAGCGCCAGTAGCCCGCCTGCGAAGTAGAAATCCTCCATCAGATATTCGCCTGATGGAAACAGATTGGCGCAGACCGGCACTCTGCCCGCCATATCGGACATGTCGTCGAGGGTGAGGTCGACCCCAGCCCGGCGCGCCATGGCGATCAGGTGAACGGCGGCGTTGGTCGATCCGCCGAGCGCCATATAGGCTACGAGCCCGTTGCGAAAGCTGCGCGCGTCGAGGAACTGTGAGGGCTTCCAGTCCTCCCAGATCATCGCGATGATGCGCTCCCCGCAGGCCGAGGCCATGCGCGGATGGCCACTGTCGGCGGCTGGAATGGAGGATGCCCCGGGAAGCGTCAGTCCCATGGCGTCCACAATCGACGTCATGGTGGAGGCCGTGCCCATGGTGTTGCAGGTGCCGATGGAGCGGGTCATCCGGCTCTCAAGATCGACCCAATCGTCCTGCGTGATGTTGCCGGCGCGAAGTTCGTCCCAGTACTTCTTCGTGTGGGTGCCAGCGCCGGTCTTATGCCCGCGCCAATGTCCGTTCGACATGGGCCCAGCCGGGCAGTAGATGACGGGAATGTCCATGCTGATCGCTCCCATGAGGAGGCCGGGCGTGGACTTGTCGCAGCCGCCCAGGAGGATGGCGCCATCAATGGGATGGGAACGCAGGAGTTCCTCCACCTCCATGGCGAGGAAGTTGCGGTAGAGCATGGTGGTGGGCTTCACCATCACCTCGCCGACCGACAAAGCCGGCAGCTCCACCGGATATCCGCCCGCCTGCCAGACGCCGCGCTTCACGGCCTCAGCACGGTCGCGCAGGTGCGAGTGGCAAGGGCTGAGCTCGCTCCAGGTGTTGACGACGGCTACGACCGGCTTTCCAAGGAACTCCTCTCGACGCAAGCCCATCTGCTGGGTGCGCTGGCGATGCGCGAATCCGCGCATGTCGTCGGATGCGAACCAGCGCTGGCTCCGCAGCTCCCCGATCATTCGGCGTGTCATTACAATAATCCCTTATCCCATGATGCCGCCGGAGGTCAGGCCGGACACGACGCGCTCCTGGAAGACCACGATCAGTACCGCGACGGGGATGCTCTCGATTACTGACCACCTCAATGGCGAGCGCCAGTCGGCGTGGTCTCGATAACGTCGCGGTGGCACTCAACATCGTTGAGCGACCACGCCTCACCCGGCGGGACATGATGGAGCGCGGATACAATATCCGTAGCTCCTGCCTGACGAACCGCATCAAGTGTTACCGGATCATTGGGGCCGAACCATCGCCAAGCTTGTCTCATGGATCACGTCCTTCCTGCAGTTCGAGAGCCGATGTGATACTGTCTCAGCCTTGGAACGCCGGAGCGCCCTGCGCGACCTTAATGGATCCCTCCGGCGCTTCGATCCGGATCGGCACGTCGACGGCGACCGCACGAACCGAGACCGTGTCGAAAGCTGGCCGGTAGGAACCGACGGAGTTGAGAGATAGAACTAGGTTCTTATCGCTTCGCCGCAGCTGGAAGCGGAGCTCCAGCCGGCCGTCGCCCTGCCAGTCCGATGTATCTCCGTCATCCTCAAAGAGATATGCATCGGCAACGTCTTGCGGAGCACCGAAGATAATCAACTCGCGCTGCGTGTCGGCGCTCGGATTGATCCCATCGGTTTGCCGGGTCACCGGAATGATGGCACCGCATCGGACGAAAACAGGCAGGCGGCCGAGAGGTGCTGGGACCGTGATCGTCTGTCGCCCATCAAAGTGGCGTCCGTCGTGGAAGTCGAACCATCCGCCCGGATGCTCTGGCAGGTAAACCTTTCGGTCCGTTGCCCCCTCCTCAAGAACGGGCGCCACCAGAATGTCTGGCCCCAGCATAAAGCTGTCCTGGATATCAAGGGCTGCACGATCATCGGGGAAACTATAAAACAACGGACGCACGACTGGCTCGTTCTCACGTGAGGCCCACCACATCTGTGTGTAGAGGTAGGGCATCAGCCGGTAACGCAGCGTGATGGCACCACGAACCTGAGGAATGACGCTCTCGTGCATCCACGGCAGGTTGACGATGCCAGTGTCCTTCCAGGAGTTCATGACGAAGCGTGGCCAGAGAGAGCAGAATTCCACGAAACGGCAGAACAGCTCCGCATTCGGACTTGGTCCATGGAATCCGCCGACGTCGTGCCCAATGTTGAACATGCCAGACAGGCTCATGTTGAGCCCTTGGGTCAGGTTGAATCGAAGAGTTTTCCAGGCTGTCTCGTTGTCGCCTGACCACGTCTGGGCATAGCGCCACAGGCCTGCCGCCCCACCACGCGTGACCGCATAGGGCCGTTTCCCGGGTGCGTAAGCGGCCTGCGCCTCGAAGGATAGCTTCGTCATGAGAAGCGGCTGCGCCGCCCGCGCCAAGGTCTGTGGGAAGGGACGCCCATCGCCATTGCACATGGCGTCCTCGTCCCAGATCTCGTACTCGTTGTTGTCGTTCCAGACTGAGACGACACCATAGTCGAGCAGTGCGGTCTGAATTCCATCCCGCCACCAGGCGCGCCCATCAGGGTTCGTGAAGTCGACGTGGAAGCCAAGACCATCCCAGAACTGCGCTACGGCCGGCTGACTCGTCGCGCCATCCATAACGAGAATGCCCTGCTCCCGTGCCTCGTTCAGGCGGGGATGGTCATCCAGAAGGCAGGGCTTGAGGTTGGTGACTGGCTGCTTGCCGGCTTCCTTCAGCCGGCGCATGGTGCCTGCCGGGTCGGGAAACTTGTCGCGGTTCCAGTTGAATGCGTAGCGGCGGTGCCCAATGGATGTGTAGCCGGAGCCGAAATGAAAGCTGTCGCAGGGGATCTGGTGGTAGCGGCACTTCTCAATAAAGTCCGTGATCCTCGCATCGGCATCCGGCGCGTCCGTGATTGTCATCGTCGTGGTGGCGAAGCCGAGCGTCCATTTCGGCGCAAAGGCTTGACCGCCAGTCAGCCAGGAAAAGCGCCGCACTACATCTGGCACGCCGGGTCCCGCGACGACGTAGAAATCAAGGTCACCATCCTGCGCGCTGTAGGATCGGAAGAGCCCATGATAATTGTCAATCGTGCAGCCTAGATCCATTTCGCCAACGGCAAGATTGTCATAGTAGACGCCATGCGCGCCCGCCAGGCCGTCTACAACGAGGAATGGAATCATTTTGTAGAGCGGATCACTCAGCTCCGCATCGAAGCCGCATGGATCCACCGCGTCGATCTTGAAGCGGCGGCCCGTGTGATCGAGGGGGCCTGCCTTGTCGCCGACGCCGTAATGGCGATCGTGCTGGTCGCGCGCCATAACATGTTGAATCGCGCCGGTCTTGCGCGACAGGAAATAGGCTTGGGTCGGCCGATCCCGCAGGAAGGGACGATCGTCGCCAAGTCGGTACCACGCGATGCCAAAGGGGGACAAAGTGACCACGGCCTTCAGCCCAGCGCCTTCGAGCTGGACGCTACCATCCTGCTCCGTGACGGAGGCGTCAGGGCAGGTGAATCCTTCTGTGGAGTCACGCAGGCGCCCCTCAAAAGAAGGCTCCACACCGCCGGGCGCGACGCTCCAGCTGCGGTCGAGGCGATAGCCGCCGTCGCGCTTCATGAAAACTCGGCCGATATCCTGCTCCAGGATGCCCACGCGCAGTTCCGTATTCCAGCCGAGGTCGAACACGGCCCAAATTCCGTCGCGGCCGCAATAGCGGCCCTCCGTCAACGCTTTCATTCAAATTGTCTCCTCAGCAGTATCAGCGAATGCGGATTGCGTTTCCGTCCGCGTCGAAAAGGTGAAGCGCCTCGCGCTTGAGGCGCAGTCCAACCCTATGGTTCCGGTCGTATCGGGCCTGTCCATCCTGGCGCACGGTCAGCTCCGGCAGGCCGGGAGCCGATCCGTACAGGTAAGTTTCGCCTCCGAGCTGCTCCACCAGGTTGACCGTTATGGTAAGATCCGCCTGGTTCTCGTCTACGACATCAATGTGCTCGGGGCGCGCACCCAGCGTGATGTTGCCTCCCGAGGCGGCCTGACCGGTCGAGGGTACAGAAATCGGTCGCGTGTCGTTCCCAATAACGACCTGTCCGGAACCCGCTAGCCGCGCTGGAAGCAGGTTCATGCGGGGCGATCCAATAAAGCCCGCCACGAAGAGATTGGCCGGATGGTTGTAGACTTCGAGTGGTGTTCCAACCTGCTCAATGCGTCCAGCCCGCAGCACCACGATACGGTCTGCCAGGGTCATGGCCTCGACCTGATCGTGCGTGACGTAGATCATGGTGCCGCCGATCTCCCCGTGCAGGGCGGCAAGCTCCTTGCGCGTGGCGACGCGCAGTTCTGCATCGAGGTTGGACAGAGGCTCGTCAAACAGGAAGATTTTGGGATCGCGCACGATCGCACGGCCGATCGCGACGCGCTGGCGCTGCCCGCCCGAGAGAGCTTTCGGTTTGCGATCGAGGTAGTCGGTCAGCTGCAGCATCTGGGCCGCCCGGCGGACGCGCTGATCGATCTCTGTCCGGTTCAGACTCATGTTCTCCAAAGCGAAGGCCATGTTCTTGTACACGCTCATGTGCGGGTAGAGCGCATAGGACTGGAACACCATCGCAAGGCCTCGATCAGAGGCGGCAACGTTCGTTACGCTCTGTCCGTCGATCCGAATTTCGCCGCCGCTGACCTGCTCGAGACCAGCAATGATGCGCAAAAGCGTGGACTTCCCGCAGCCTGAGGGACCGACAAACACCACGAACTCGCCATCAGCGATCGCAAGATCGACCCCATGAATGATTGTGGCGGCGCCGTAGGATTTCTTGATGTCGATGAGCTTCAGCTCTGCCATGGTCCAACCAATCCAATTATTTCATCCCGGTGTTGGCGATACCGGTGGTGATGAAGCGTTGCAGGAACACAAAGACGATCGCGACTGGAGTCAGGGTCATCACGGTCATCGCAAGGAGATACTGCCACTGCGTCTGCAGCTCGCCCTGGAAGGCGTTGAGGCCGATCTGCAGCGTGTAGGACTCCGTCTTTGTCAGGACGGCGAGTGGCCAGAGAAACTCGTTCCAGCGCCACATGATCGAGAAGATGGTCAGAACCGCGAGCGCCGGCAGGGTCAAAGGCATCACGATGCGCCAATAGATCTGCCACTCCGATGCCTTGTCCATACGGGCCGCTTCAATGAGATCGCGCGGCAGGGTTAGCATGTACTGACGCAGGAGGAATACGCCCGTCGGTGTCGCTGCGCCCGGTAATATCACGGCCCAAAGAGAGTTGACCAAGCCGAGCTTCGTCACCACCAGGTAGACTGGCACCAGAATGATGGTGATCGGAATCATGAGGGTGCCGATCACCATCAGCATGGCGGCGTTCTTACCCTTGAATTCATAGATCGAGAGGGCATACGCCGCCATGGAGTTGATCAGAAGCGTGATCAGGGTTGCGACTACCGTCACAAAAACCGAATTCGCAAGGAACTGTGGGAAGGCGAAGCGCTCCAGCGGTTCGGTGTAGTTTTCCGTCGCGAGCGCAAATTGACGCACAGGTACACGCTTGTCGATGGGCACCCTGAGCTGCCGGCCCGAGTTGGCCGGATCAATCATCTGGGCTTGAATGCCGACGCGGCGAACCTGCGCGAGCTCCCGCGTGGTTCCGTCCTCCATAGTCACCGTGAAGAGCGGCAGCGGCTGCGGGTAACCAGGCACCGTTATCTCCTTCTGCGACATCGGCAGAAGGGAGGGCGGAAACTCCAGAAGGCTGGCTTGCGTCTTGAACGACGATAGAATCAGCCACAGCACCGGACCGAACATCAGGAGCACGCCGAGCAGCAGATACGCGTAGGCTGCGATGTCGGTCCAGTGCCAACCTTTGGGATTGCGACGGGCAGTGACGAGATGAGCAAAGTTCATGACGGCCTCACGAGGACTTGCGTTGCGTGAAGGCGAGCTGTGCCAGTGTCAGGGCGAAGAGCACGATGCCGAGCACTACGGAGGCCGCCGCCGCAAGACCGAAATTTTGAACCTGGTTCGAGAATGCCGTCTCGTAGATGTACTGCACAACCATGAGGGTGGATGTGCCCGGACCGCCTCCAGTCAGCACGAACACCTCGTCGAACGTTTGTACGGCGCGGATCAGGGACAGCACGATCACAACGATCAGGTTGGGCCAGAGTAGCGGCAGGGTGAGGCGCCAGAACACACGCCAGCGAGGTGTCGCATCCATTTCAGCGGCCTCGTAGATATCGGACGGAATGGCCTGAAGTCCCGCCAGGAGGATGAGGGTGTAGAATCCCATATGGGCCCAGACCGATACGAAGATGGCCCAGAACATGGCCCAGCCAGGCTCGGTCAAAAAGAGGATCCTGTCCCCGCCGAAGCCAGTGATGGCGGCGTTCAAAAGGCCATCGCGCTGCAAAATCCATTTCCAGATCAGCGCCACCACAACCGGCGACAGCAGGACGGGAAAGAAATAAACTGCGCGGAAGAAGCCGCGGCCGCGGATCTTCATGTTGAGCACGACGGCGGTCAGGAGCGACAGCCCCACCATCGCAAGAACCTGAAACAGAGAGAAGAAGAGCGTGTTGTAGACGCCGCGCCAGAAATGGTCCTCACGGCAGGTGTTCGGATCCACATAGGACCCGCAGTCGAACAGATACGAATACTGGTCAGCCGCGACGTAAGGGCGCTCTGACGGAAACAGTGCAGGACCGCCAGTGACCGAATAGACAAAGTTGATGGCGATCGGCACGAACACGAAAAGGCCGAAGAACACAAGGTTCGGCAGCAGGAAGACATAAGGCATCCGCCTCTCGCCAATGAGGCGCTGCAGGCCCGTCATTGGCCAATCGACGATCCGAGAGACCAATTTCAGGACGGGGTTGGTTCCGCGTGATCGGGCCAGGCCACCTGCCGGAGCCGGCGATGTCACCGGAGATGTCTTTGACGTGAGGGTCATGGTGTCTTCAGCCAGAGAGAGAATGCCCCGGGCGAGGTTACCCGGGGCAGGTTTCGGGCTTTACTGCTTGGTGCGCTCAGCAATCTGCTGCTGCACATCCGACTCGATGCGCTGGTAGGCCTCGTCCAGCGAGGCCTCTCCGGCGATTGCTTGGCCAAGCCGGCTGATCACCGCGTTGAAGATCACACGGTTGTGGACGTAGCCCTGAAGCTTGTTGGCAACCGGAGAGAGCTGCGACACGCCTTCGTTGAAGACTTTCAGCGCTGCCTTGCCCTGTGGTGAGGCGCTCTTGTACTCAAGACCTTTTTTCGCGATACCCATATGGCCCGGCACAAAGAGTGAGCGATCATAAAATTCTGCCGCAACCTGCTCGCTAGCGAGATATTCCATGAGGCGAGCGACTTCTTTCGGATGCTGGGTGGTCTTGATGGCCACGAGTGCGGCGCCGCCCGGCATGCCGGAGCAGTTGGCGGGCCCGCACGGCGTCGGAACCGCCACCCAGTCGAATGCGTCGCCGATCGTCTTGTCAAACTGCCCAATCTGCCAGGAGCCCGACTCGTACATCACAACCTGGGCGTTCTTGAACTCGTCATTGGCACCGCGGTAGGCGGTGCCCGCGACCGAACCCCAGAGCTCCTTCGACATCACGCCATTCTTGTGCCAGTCGAAAACGATCTGCGCTCCTCGCTTGAATCCTTCGTCCACAATGGCGGGTTCGCCCTTCTCGTTAAACAGCTTCGCACCTTGCGTGATGGCAAGGCTGAAGAACCGGTGGCCAGACCGGTCGATGGCGATCGGGAACGGCGCCTGTACCTTTGCAGCAACATCCTTCGCAGCTTTGGCCCACTCCTCCCAGGTCGCCTTCGGACCGGGCATGGGAACATTGGCCTGCTCGAACAGGGTCTTGTTCACGAAAGGACCCGTTAGGGTGAGCTGGGTCATGAACCCTGGGATCGAGGTCGTCTCGCCCGGGACCCGCATCCATTCGAGGAAGGGCCCGAAGTTAGTCTCGAAATAAGCCGGGTCCTTCAGATGAGGACGCAGATCCAGCATGTAGCGGGCCACGCCTCCAAGATCGGCGACACGCGCGAGGTCCGGCCCCTGTCCTGCCGCGAGCTGCACGGGCAGATTCTCATTGATGGCTTTGAACGGAACCTGATCGAGAACGATCTTGATGTCTTTGTTCTGCCCCTCAAAGCGGCGCAGGAGGTCGGACATGACCTCGCCTTCGTTGCCGTCCGAGTACCAAGTCATCCGCAGCGTCGTCTGAGCTTGAGCATTGCCAATTCCAAGGCTTACCGCGAATAGGGCGCAGCCAAGGAGCATCGTTGTACTCTTCATTGTTTCCTCCGTTTTATATTCTCGTTGAACGCCGAGATTGGCCCGGATCTGTGGCGCCATAGGGGCATCAGATCTCATCAAAGATGTCTCTAGTTGTCAGCTGCATCCTCCAGACGGAGGAATTTGCTGAAACCTGCATCGGCGCCACTTTACTTAAGTCGTGCATCAGTCAGTGACTGCTTGCCGGCGGCGTGTTGGCCATGGCGCAAATCCACCGCTGCAGTCCTGAAGCCAATCTTGCCAGCGGACTTTGGCAAACGTTTGCCTAAACTGTCTATCGTCCTTTAGTCTAGGGGGCCTGCCTAGAGCATCAGAGGTCTCGACAGGGGGTGCAAATGTCGTGAACAAGGTGGCATGAACAAGCAGCGACCCTTCGGGCAAGAACCAGTTTCACTAGCAACGGTAGCGGCTCAGGCGGGCGTATCCGTTGCTACTGTGTCACGCATTGTGAACGGCGAAACCCGCCGAGCATCCGCCGAGACCGTCGAGCGGGTTCAGAAGCTTGTGGCGGCGCTCGGCTACCGACCCAACCGTGTGGGCCGAACGTTGCGCAGACGAGAAAGCTGCATTGTTGCGATGTTATCACCCAACCTCGACAACCCAGCTATGGCGGCCATCGCGGCGTCGGTCGAGGCGGCTTTGCGCTCGGCAGGTTACGTCATGATCCTGTGCGACACCCATGACCGAGCAGATCTTCAGGACGAATACCTGCACGTGATGCGATCACAGGTCGTCCAGGGATACATCGTCGTTAATCCAGTGCGCAGCGAAGCGCTGTCGGCGTCGATTGCCCGGGGTGATCCTATTGTGTTCGTTGGACGCCGGAACCCTGACGGAGGGGGCGCCTTCGTGGGAATTGATAACCGACGTGCCGGAGCGGATGCGGCCGACCACCTTTGGGCACGAGAGATCAGGGATCTTGCGGTCATCCATCCTACTCAAGGATCATCGGCGACACGCGATCGTGTGCACGGGTTCATCACACGCCTTAGGGAGCTTGGCTTATCGGATGGAGAGGTCCGGCAGGCTGAGGCGCCAGGCCTGTCGCATCTTGAGGTTGGCTATGCCGCGGCTCAGAGGCTCGTTGATGGGCACCCATGGCCCCAGGGGCTGTTCTGCCCGAGCGATCTTATGGCTTATGGCGCTTACCGCCTTGCTTTTGAAACTGGCGTCCGGATCCCTGAAGACTGCAGAATCGTCGGCGTTGATGACAACAAGCTCAACGCCTGGATTGCGCCCTGGCTGACCTCCGTCCACATCCCGTATACAGATTTTGGCACCGAGGTTGTGGATCAGTTGCAAGCCCTGTGGGATGGCGAGCAACCGTCCGAACAGCTTCTGCCGCATAAGCTCATTGTCCGCTAGTCCAATAGAGGAGCGCGGTAGAGCCACACGACATGCCGGATGATCTCAATGGGAACTCGCGGCGAGCATAGCAAATGGGTTGCATTGTCATGTCCTACCGCGCCTCGGCTCAGCCCGTTAGCCATTTCCGCGACAACGCCAGCTCACCAGGATTCCCGGAGCGGCAAGAATCAATTCAATCTCACGCAAGCTCAGGCTGAAGCAGTGGATACAAGCAGGTCTGTTGGGCAAAGTCCGCTGCCGGAGCGGTCAACTGCGCCAGCTCCGGCCCAGACAGGGCGTTGCGCCAGGCGCGGCGGGCCAGGGGACTTTCCACCTTCAGACGAACAGCGTGGTGTCGCGATCCTCAAGCCGCGAGCGTGCGTCGGTATAGGCAGCATTCGGGCGCTTCTCGATGGCAGCGAGAAGGGTGTTACAGTCCACGGGACGATCAGGGTGCGCCAACGGTCTATTGTCTGCGGTTTCGCAAAAAACATCGCAGTCCCGTGCCGGACCGAGCGCAGAGGCGATCCGCTTTGCCTCTTCCCGCAGGAGATCGAAGTCCGAGCAGCGCAGAGCTCGCTTGAACGTCGCCAGCGCCGCCCGCATGCGACACAGGGCAACCCGCATGTGATGGATGGTACTCGGATTCTCTGCTTCCCTGATCGCGGCCCAGTTGGCTACGAAATGCAGCAGCGTGTTTGAGAGCACCGCCTGCACCGCGGCATCAAGTGTTGCCCCTGATGCGAACTGGATCGGGGTGGCTTTGACGGCGGCGGATGTCGCTCGAGACATGGCTTGGAAGCCGTGCTCGGCTTTGCTGACAAAGTCGAGCCGCAGTGCCAGTTCGTCAGCAAGGCTGATCGCTAGGTCGTACAAAGCGGGCTCATCGCCCGATTTCAGCACCAGTTCGATTTCAGTCAGCGGCACTCTCTGATTGGCGACGACATTGATCCCGTCGTCAAAAGCCACTTCGATCTAGGACCGGCCTCGCTCGACCAGGATCGTCCGTCGATGATAGTCGTCTCGAACTGCGCTGCGAGAGGGCGATCCCCAACAAGAGCGCTCAGCTCGATCGCCGTGGCCTCGTCGAACAGCGACAGGTCTGGCTGCATGTCTGGCATATGGACCTCGACTTCCTTGCGGGGCAACAGATCATCATAAGCTTGAGCCACTTTGACGCCAAGGATCGGCTTCGCCCGCCCCGTTCTGCGGATGCGGAGAACGATCCCGTTCTTGCGCAGATCTCCCGATGCGGTGTCGAAATAGGCCGAGCACACAGTCTCGGTGCAGGGCGCTGACACCACGGCCAGAACCTGCGACGCCTGTGCTCGCATGAGACCGTCGCGATCCGTTCTGAACTTGATCTCGATGTCCTGACGACCGGAATTCGCTGTGGGTGTCTCGACGATCGGCACGCTTGGGATCGCGCTTGCAGGCTTGATCATGCAACCATTCCGGTATCGACGGTGGTGCATCCTAATCAAATCGGAAGAAGGGATCAGACCAGTCTCTCCGTTTATTCATCCTTAAGATCGAGCGCGCAGCCTGTCGTCTGACTGTTACAGATGCGGGGTATGTGGTCCCATGCTCGCCCGGAAACGAAAGCTGCGTCAGGTCGGTGCGCTCCCGCTGCTCGTCAATGCGGATGGCGGGGTCGAAGTGTTTCTCGTGACCGCACGAGGCAGCGGGCGCTGGATCATTCCCAAGGGCAATCTCATTCCCGGTCTCGCTCCGCATGAAGCGGCCACCCAAGAAGCCCGAGAAGAAGCCGGCCTGATCGGCTTGGCCGAGTCCCATTGCATCGGGACGTTCGAGTTCAGCCGTCGCCGCCGCGGCCGCGACACGACCTGCCTCGTGGATGTCGACCTGCTCATGGTCAAGCTTCAGATGCGCAAATGGGCCGAGGCGGCCCAGCGTTCGGTGCTTCGGTGCAACGTGGAGACGGCGCTGTCGCTGGTGGGATCCTCAAGCCTTGCGTTCCTGATTGAGCAGCATCTATCGCCGCAAGTTCAGTCAGGGCGTTTGGGACCGTCGGACCAGGCGAGCGTTTCGCAGTGGTCCTACGCTGGACAGCCGTGACCTGCCCTCGTCCAGATCAACAGCTCAGTGGGGAAGACCGTCAAGCGCGCCAGAAGGGTTCGAGTGATGCAAGCGTCTGATACTGCGCCTTCGCATCAGCCAGTAAGCCGTCGATCCTGGATAGCTGCTCCTGATGGATCGTGTCGGCGGCCGGCGAAGCCTCCATCTGGGAGCCCACGGCAATGTCGTTGAGCTCTCCGAGGGTCTCCTGGACGGCTTCAAGCGTGCTCAAGGCGGCCCGTTTCCTCTTCTTGGCGCCACCTCCTTTGAACAGGCTCTCGAAGAACTCCGTCGCATAGCGAAGCTTCTTGATCGCGATCCGCACCTGGTGGCGTTCTTCCGAGTCCAGATCCACAAGGTTCCTTCCCTGCTTGATGATCTTCTTCCAGCGTCGGCCGAGTTCCTCCTCGGCTAGCATCGTGATCGGTTGGCTACGCCGCTTACGAGAAGGTTTGCTCTCATCGAGGAGCCACCCCCCGGCCTGGATCCATGCAGCTGTCTCCAAAACTCCGTTGATGAAGCGGGCTGAAGCAACGGTCTCCTGAACCACCTCGTAGGCGCGGTCACGTCGTTCCTGGTAGTCAGCCAGGAGATCCTGATAGCCTTGGTCGCTGCTGTGCTCGTCCCGTGCTGGCTCAAGGACCTTGGTGATGTAGACATCCAAGTCGCGTGCCTCCCCCAGTACATTGGCCATCCACTTGAGCTCGGCCCCAATCGCGTCCCGCCGCTCGTCCTCAACAACGCTCTTGAACAGGGTGATGGCGGCCCGAAGCCGCCGCAGGGCAACCCGCATTTGGTGGACAGCATCAGCCTCGGGCGCGCGCCGGACAATGGCCTCATTGGCCATCAGATGCTGCAGGCAGGACGCACCGACACGCTGAAACGCGGCGGCGCTCGTCATCTTGCGCTTGAGGACCACAGGAGGTGCTTTGACGCGTGCCGGCTGTTCGTCAGTGACCGCCTCGAAGCCGCGCTCGGCCTTGGTCTTGAAGCTCAGGCGCAGGGGCGTTGCCGTTGAGAGTGCCAGAGCGAGCTGAAACAGGTCTGCCGGAGCGCCATCCTTGAGCTCGAGTTCAACCTCAGAGAAGGAGACTGTTCGTTCGTTCCCCTCAACCTTGCTGTTGTCGGCAGCAAGCTCAATAAGCGAGTTCTCAAAGGTGACGTTGTGTAGGGTTCGCGCGGTGGTCACACGGAAGACGGGCTGGATCGAGGCGCTTGGCTTCAGGAATGGTTTGAGGGCGGTATCCTCCACAAGAGCGTAATTTGGGCTGTCGCCATTGACCTCGTGTTCCCACTCGTTCCGAGCCAGGGCGACACCATCGGGTGGACGAGCGGCTTTGATCGTCTGGATGTACTGGTCGCCATTGCGCCTGACCCGCAGCGAGATCCCGGCCTGCTGTAGCGCGTGATCCGGTGTATCATAGTAGGTCGCGTGGAGGGTCTGCTTTTGGGAGCCATCCGCTCGTTCGCACAGGAGCGGATGAGCCAACACCTTCTCAAGCTCAGCAGGCGCGACCTCCAGCTTCAGCTCGATTTCCTGGGGAGGGCTGGGCTTAGCTGGCATGGGGCGCCTCAAGTACTATCCTTTGAGTTCGGAACGCGAGGCTATCATAGCGGTTCCCCGACTAGGGGAGCCGGTGAGCCATGTTCTTGCAGAGAGTCATTCGTCGTGTGCTCAAACCGTACCAGCAGTTTGGAGCTCTGCCGTTCACGTGGAGTTCCAGTGGCTCTCTGAAAGTAATGCTCGTGACGACACGCGGTCGCAAGCGCTGGATGATCCCGAAGGGCTGGCCCATCCCTGGGCTTGAGCCGCACGAGAGTGCAGCGCGTGAGGCCTTCGAAGAAGCCGGTTTAGTTGGATATGTGGATCCAAAAGCCGTAGGGTCATTCCGGTACGACAAGCGCCTGGGTCCTGGACGGCAGGTCAGGTGCACTGTGGAGGTCTTCCCGTTCCACGTGGACCATCAGAGGCCCCACTGGCTCGAGAAGGGGGAGCGGGAGACGCGGTGGTTGAGCACTAAGAAAGCAGCCAGCCTGGTTTCCCAGCCGGAGCTAAAGAGGATAATCCTTAGCTTTAACCCGAACCGCCATTCCTCGGACGAGGCGCAGAACAGGTCCTTGAACGCAGGTCCGGATCATGGGACCGGTAGCTGAGGTTCAAACCTCTCGCCCTAGTGCTCTACTTATTCTGGTCCAACTCGCGTTTGCCGAGCGCTCTGGGGTGGAGCCCCGAACGGCCTTGCCACGGCCCGACAAACTCGGATTGGTCATGAAATACTTATGAGCATTGAACGGTTCCTCGCCCTTGGCGGGAACGATTATCACCCGCAGGGATGCTGACGAGTGCTCCGCGGTGACGCGCCCCAAGAGTATTTCATCGCCGAATTCAGGGTCGGCATGCCGCTCAATGGATTCGATCAACTACAGGTCGATAATGATTGGCCGCATTAGGAGCCTCCGCCGACACAATGGCGCGATAGTCGCTTTCATCTTGATTGGACGCAACGGAACGTGTTCTTGCGCTCACATGAAAGGAAGCCTGCTACGGGTAAAACGGGTCCTTTGTTAAAGTTTGATGACACTTTGATGACAGAAACTGCTAACGGTGCGACGCGTTAGCTCGGTTCAGAACGGATAGCGTCATCGAGCTGCCATGTAGCCGGTCTAATTAAGGAGCTGATTTGTAGATGAAGGGAGATCCTTTGACCCTTGCCAATCCAGCTTCTCATGCAGAGACGATCATAGCCCTGGCGGGGGAAATCGCTTAGGCGGCGCCCGAGTGTGCCGGCAAAGCCCTGAAGATCATCGGGTTTACCCGCGAGCTTGGAGACCAGCCTGACCGCGCCATGGTCGAAGATGCAATTGAAAGTCCATTGATCGACAGTGAGTTGTCCGAGTCTCAGTTGCAGACTGTCACTTCCTCTGTCGTGGGAACCATTCGCGGCATCAAGTAGCGAGAACGGGATGCGTAACAAGATTTGTGAAGGGAGGATCAGCTTTGGAAACAGCTGATCCACAGCATCCTTCACCTACCTGGCAGCGTCGGGTTCAGGCTCGCTCCTCTTCAGTCCGAGCCTTACGCCGCTTCTTTTTCTTATTCTTATCAGTGCCATCCGGCAAAAGGGAGCTTGCTACGGCTGTCACGGCATGGCCGAGAGTACCAGCAAGATTTCCGGCCATGTCGGCAGTGGCAGATGCTGCTCGGCCGCCAGCGTCTGCAACAGCCTCTCCGGCTCCAGCGACCTGCTCGGATGACGGCGCGATCTTGCGGGTCAAAACAGTTGCAGCGGCTCCTGCTGCTGCGATCAGAGCATCAGCCAGCAAGCGGCGGGCCGTATCATTTTGCAGAATGGCGTTAACAAGGTCCGAGTGGCGTACGGCCTTAGGCAACTTCACGCCAGCCACTGATTTGGGAACTTTGGTCTTTGCCATAATGGCTCTCCGCTAAAAGACATCTATAACAATTTGATGACAGCGTCGAAAGATCCAGCACCTCAAGAGCGGGCGGTGCGGAGAAGCGGGTACCGCATGACATCATCAAGTGGACTGCTTTAAGTCATTCGAATGTTCGGGCGCCTTGGAGTGGTGCGCGAAGATGTTGGCTTTCTTGTACTGGGGATCGCCAGTTACCTCAGGGCCGATCCACTCGGGTCGCGCGAAGACCTGATCTTCGTGCTCCAACTCCACTTCAGCAAGGATGAGGCCCTCCAATAGCCCCTCGTGAACGTCAATCTGCCAGGTCA
This sequence comes from Microvirga aerophila, assembly GCF_003332305.1. Classification (GTDB taxonomy): domain Bacteria; phylum Pseudomonadota; class Alphaproteobacteria; order Rhizobiales; family Beijerinckiaceae; genus Microvirga; species Microvirga aerophila. The sequence continues at coordinate 77,535 of NZ_QOIO01000001.1, forward strand.
CATCACCATGAGGAACTAGGTAGCGGGTCTTCTCCACCAGCGGGCCGTCACAGAGCGTCGCGAGCATATCAGTTGCCTCGGAAAGTGGGACTTCATACTCGAACTCTGCCCTACCAAGCCCCTTGCGTGGTCCTTTCACAGTCAGTGACGCCGTCTCACCTGCGATCCGGACGCGGACTTTACTCTCGCCGAACCGTGCGATGAGGCCGTCTAGCATCCTCTCGCTGTACGTCACCGCGTTCCTCCAACGGTCATCGGCGACAAGGAATTTTCTCTCGATCTCCAAGCCCATGAAGCTGCCATCAATGGATCTGCTCCCGCTAGATAGCCGCCTCACGCTAGGCGAGCAAATGTTGTTATGCCTGTCAGTCTCACTCTATGTCGATGCTGTCTGGAGGATCGGCGAGTAACTTCGTCTCACGCTATCCATCGGCATCGCCGGATCCTTCCGGACATTTTGCTGGGTTTTTGTTCAGATTCTGCCACCTGCGGGACCGTGTGAGTGGCATGAGAACGGCAAGACCTTTGGCAGCAACAGGTCGGGCTGGTCGCTCGACCCTATCCAGTTGCCGGATCCGATGCTCCGGATCGTAACGATCAAGGGTCCCTTCAAGATACTCTCTATTGCGTTCGGCGTTCGCAGGGAAGAGCTGATGCCTGAGCCGTCTCATGTGGTTGTAAATTTGGCTGTACCAACCGCCTCGACGTGGGCAGCTGCTTGAGAGGCGGCGGATTGCTAGGTTGAGAAGCGGAATGAGGATCATGTGATGGCTCCTGGGAGAGGCACGGAGCCTTCTTAGTGTTCCATTACGCGATCTTGTTATCGTCTTAAGGTGCGCTGAGTGCGCCCGGATCGCCAACGGTGTCTTTATCCTGCTCTTGCGACCGGTATACGACGACCTCTTCGCTCCACCAGGATAGTTCGTCCTCCCTTCGAAGGAATCGGCATAGGCTCTGCGGGAGGACAGCGGGATGGTGCAGAGGCCTTGAGGACGAGCGGCCTGACCTCATCTTCTCGCAAACCCATCAGTTGGGCGGCGATTTCAACCTGGCTTTCAATATCAGCTGTGAGCCCCTGGGCTGCCGCGACAGCTTCCTCCAAACCCGGTGGGTCATGGCGTGTTCGCCTTCGGTTCCACTCAGACCGCACGGCCGGCTTCTGAACCATTCTGACATTCTCCAGTCCACTCGAGGCCAACGCAGAATAGCCGATTTTGTGCGCCGCACAATTGTCGCAGGAGCCCAAACCTTAGAAGTGACGAAGCGTGATCGCTTCGTCATGGACCGGATCTATGTCCCGCTGCGGGGGATTGAGGTGAGTTAGTACCGATGTACTGCGGCCCACCGGCTCCCTCTGGCGACGATGCCATAACAAGCAAAATGGAACCTGACGATCACCTCACCGCATGCCCGCGTTGGTTCCCGATCTTCCTAGTGGGGATCGGCTGCATCAGCTTGGCTGTTTGTTAGGGCTGACATAGCGAAGTTCCCGCCCTGTGAGCTGCGACCTTCTCTCCTCAGGCCCCTAAACCGTAATGCTAGCACCATGCAGGTGCTAGGGTAGCAACAATCGGGTGCCGCGTGTCATGTGGATGTCATGGAGCTCGGTCTAGCGTCTACGTAAGCTACCCAGGCGTGTTGTGTTTCCATCATCAGGATGCCCGATATGAGCATTGGGATTTTGCTTCTGATCGGCTGCGTCTTTCTGTTCACGGTAGCTCTCCCGGCTTGGCCTTATAGCCGGGACTGGGACCCCCTGCTGAGTACTCGTTTCGGTCTCCTTACCTTGATAATCTTTCTGCTACTTATGACAGGCCGCCTCTGAATAGCTCCTTTCGCGGGATGGATTGGGACGAGCGCACTCAAAATCTCGATCATTGAGGGAAAACGCAGACTTAACCAGACGGCGTGCCGGATGATCTTAGGTGGGAATTGGTGGCGGCAGGAGGAGATGGGCTGCATCCCCCTCCCCTCCCGCGCAACAGCCTAATTGGTCAGCCACTTTCGTGATAATGCCAGAGGGACACTCGCCGGGTTCAGCCGCTGTCATCCAAGTGTCACTCACATGTCGCCCTGGCGACACGCACCTTGTCCAGAAGGATCCTGCTCAATCCTCAGAAGGACGAACATGGCAACCCGCTTGATCCTTGCACTGCCGATGGCGGCTGCGCTTTCCTCGGCTGCTTTCGCACAAGACTATCCGGCCACGCTCGCCGGCCATGCCGTGCTTCCTGCACAGAGCTTTGTGGGTGCGCCAGCCGATGCCCCATTCGATCTGACGATTGCCGGCAAGTTCACCACCGGCAAACGGGTCGATACGATCGGGACCATTGAAGGCACTTCAGGCGACCGTCCGACCGGTGTGAAGCTTCCCTTCCGCGGTCAACCACTCCAAGGCCATTCCGGAATCAAGAGACAGCCCGATGGAACCTTCTGGGTTCTGACCGACAATGGCGCTGGCGCGAAGGCTAACTCCCCTGATGCGATGCTGTACCTGAACCATTACCGCATCGATTGGGAAAAAGGCACAGTTGAGCGGCTCAACACCGTCTTCCTCAGCGACCCGAACAAGAAGGTGCCCTTCCGGATTGCTAACGAGAGTACGGACAAGCGCTACCTGACTGGCTCTGACTTTGACCCCGAAAGTTTTCAGCTGATCGGCGACAAGATCTGGATCGGTGATGAGTTCGGGCCCTACCTGATCCAGGCCGACCGCTCGGGCAAGATCGAGGCGGTGTTCGAGACAACAGTCGACGGCAAGCCAGCACGCTCTCCCGATCACTATATGATCACAACACCGGCCGTGCCGAACAGCCCTGTCATCTTCAACATTCGCCGGTCCAAGGGCTACGAGGGCATGGCCGCGTCGCCGGACGGCCGCTTCCTGTATGCGCTCCTGGAAGGACCAGTCTGGGATGTCGACAAGAAGGACTGGGAGAAGACCGCTGACACCAAGGAATACCTGCGCATTTTGGAATTCGATGTGCAGGCCTTGAAGTGGACCGGCCGCCATTGGAAGTACGTGCTCGCGCAGAACGGCCTTGCCATCGGCGACTTCAACATGGTCGACGCGACGACAGGACTCATCATCGAGCGGGATAACGGCGAGGGCACTGCCGACAGGGCCTGCCCTCACGGGCTGAAGCAGTCCAACTGCTTCAGCGACATTGCGAAGGTCAAGCGGGTATATAAGATCGAGTTGTCGGACCAAAACGTCGGCGCTCCGGCCCGGAAGATCGGCTATATCGATCTGCTGCAGATTGCCGACCCCGACCGAAAGGCTCGAAAGCCCCTCAACGACAACGTGCTGACTTTCCCGTTCTTCACAATCGAGAACGTGGATGTGGTCGATGAACGCCACATCATCGTCGGCAACGACAACAACCTACCGTTCTCGTCAAGCCGCGAGCCCAACAAACAGGACGATAACGAATTCGTGCTGCTAGACGTTGAGAACTTCTTGAGGGCCCAATGAACGGGATCGCAGGGCCGCAGACTTTCTTGGCAGCCCTTTTCTGTGGCCGGTGCAAGAGAACGTCGTAGGTTTCCTGGATCTCACGAGCCACATGGCGGACCGGCCCGGCATTATATACGTTTGGGCCAATGAAAGCTGCTGGTCCACGTGATCTGTATTACATGCAAAGGTTATGCAACAGTCCAGCCGAAGCCTTGCGAGCGAGTTCTTGTCAGGAGGAACGCTCTCGCATTCTGCCTCTTCTTGCCTGCGCCCGTAATCCGACGGTCATCAACAAGCTCCAATCTGGCAATATCCAAAGCGCCGCCTATTGACCGCCGCTAGGAGGGATCAAACATGAAACGTATTATTTCCACGGAAGCTGTCGCCTTCACGCTAGCGGCTCTGTTCGGACCGGCCACGGCCCAGGAGAAGACGCTCACGGGGGAGCGCCCGCTCGTAGTCGCCCATCGCGGCGCCAGCGGCTACCTCCCCGAGCACACTCTCGAGGCCTACAAGCTCGCCGTTCAGATGGGAGCGGATTTCATTGAGCCGGATCTCGTCTCCACCAAGGATGGCGTGCTGATTGCCCGTCACGAACCGATGCTGAGCGGCACGACCGACGTAGCAGACCGGCCGGAACTTGCCTCTCGCAAGACGACCCGCAAGATCGATGGCGTCGACACTACAGATTGGTTCGCTGGTGATTTCACCCTTGCCGAGATTAAGCAGCTGCGCGCCAAACAGGCGATGGCCGATCGCGACCAGTCCAAGAACGGCCAGTTCCAGATCCCGACGCTGCAGGAGATCATCGATGTGGTGAAGGTGGAGTCGAGCACACGTGGCCGCACCATCGGGGTCGCCCCGGAAACTAAGCATCCCACATTTCACGCGGCGCTCGGCCTTCCTCTGGAAGACCGGCTCGTGGACATCCTCAGAGCGGCTGGCTGGACTGACAAGTCATCCCCTGTGGTGATCCAAAGCTTCGAGGTCGCAAATCTGAAGTACTTGAACACCAGGATTGACGTGAAGCTGGCGCAGCTTCTCGATGCTGAAGACGTTGACAAGGATGGCAACATCGTCCTCAGTGCCCCCTATGCGCAGCCCTACGATTTCGTCGTGGTCGGCGACAAGCGCACCTATAAGGACCTGCTGACAAAGGAGGGTTTGGCGGAAATCAAGACTTACGCCGACATTCTTGCTCCGTGGAAGCCATACGTTCTGCCGACCAAGCAGGTCGACCAGAACAGCGACGGCAAGCCGGATGACCTCAATGGAGACGGGGAGATAGATGGGCAGGACCGCGTCGTCGCTGCACCCTCCAGCGTGGTCAAGGACGCCCACGCGGCCGGCCTCCAGGTCGTGACCTGGACCTTCCGGAGTGAGCCGAAGCACCTCGCCTCGACCTTCAAGGGCGATCCGGCAGCAGAGTACAAAGCCTTCTATGCGCTGGGTGTCGATGGTCTATTCAGCGATTTCCCTGATGCTGCAGTAAAGGCTCGCTGACGTTCGATATGCAGCCTGTCATCAACCATGCCTTCCTCGGGACGGCGAATGGCAGCCTGAGGAGCATGGCGGCAAAGGGTGCCGAGCCTGGCGCAAGTTACACCTCGTCCTTGATCTCGACACGGGCGAGATCCTTGCTTCAAAGGTGATGACCACTGACGATGGCGGTGCCACACGACTCCGCCCTTTGCTGGGATTAGATCTCGGGCGGCTTGGCTGGCGAAGGGCCGCCAAGCGAGGTGGCACCGCTTCGGCGCTCGGACTCTGCCAAGCTAAATGGCCGAAGCTGCCGCTGGCTGCGAGGTCATCAAGATCATGACCCGACTGGATATGGCAGTCTTCCAGCGTATCACCTGGACCGAGCCTCAGGGGATGAATGCGGCCACACCCCAATTACACTCCAAAGTCCTGGATGGTTGGTACGGGCCAAGGCTTCCACCCTCCTCCGATCTGTCACGTGCGCCAGGGCAGGACGCCTTCAGGAAGGTGAGCACTCATGGCATTGAGCGCTAGCATCGTTGCTGTGACAACGAGCGCCGTTATCACACCGACCGCGGCGGCCTGACTGGCAAGACCAGCCTCCTCAAGGCTAAAGAGAATAACGCCAACTGTTTCCGTTCCGGTGGACCAGAGGAGCGAAGAGACTGTCAGCTCGCTGAAGGCCAACAGAAAAACGAGAAGCCCGCCGGCTGCAACGGAAGTGAACAGTGAGGGGGCAATGATATCGCGCAAGCGCCGGAGAATACGTGCTCCATCGAGCGCGGCAGCCTCCTCCTGGGCTGGATCGAACTGCTCCATGGCCGCCAGTGCTGGCTTAAGCGCGACCGGAAGAAAGCGTGCGATGTATGCGAGGAGAATGATCCACGGCGTTGCATAAAGCGAGACACCGACCAGTGGCAGAGGCTTCAGGAACAGAAGTATGAACGCTACCGCGAGCACGACTCCGGGCAAAGCGTAAGGCATCTCAATTAAAGCCAGAAGTGGCCGCGACATACGGGGGCTGCGGCGCGCCAGAACATAACTCATGGGAATTGCAAGACAGGCGAGCACAAAGGCGCTGCCCGCCGCAAAGAACAGCGAGTTCCCAAATGCTCGCGCGGTTCCCTGCTGGCGCAGAAGAACCTCGGTGAAATTATCCAACGTGACGGTCGATGTCGAAAGCGGGACTCCATAGGATGGAACCAGCGCGGCAGCGAACAGCCCAGCCCCCGGCAAAAGCAGGACGACGGAGATGAGCGTCCAGAGAATAACTTCAACCGGCAGCCGCCAGCGCTTGAGACACCAGAAGGGTTCGAGCCTCGCTTCATCTTCAAGGTGAACACTGGCCTGCCGCGCAGCAAATCGTGCGGCCAAAACGCCTATTCCCGCGATCACAGCAACCGCGGTACCTAGCACGGCGGCATCACCAATGACAGTGGGGCCGAAGCTGGAGAGGCGCCGATAAATCAAGGTCGGAAGCGTCACGTAGTTGACCGGCAGCCCAAGGACCGCCGCGATGCCGAAGTTTCCGACTCCCGCCACAAAAGCGAGAAGCGCCGCATTGATCAGATGAGGTTTCAGCAGTGGTACGAGAATTGTTCGAGTGATCGTCCATGGCGAAGCCCGGTCAATGCGTGCCGCTTCCACTAGAGACCGGGGGATCCGTTTCAGGCCCGCCATCAGGATGATAAAGACCAGCGGAGCATGATGAAGACCCAGCACGAGACTAATCCCGTCGCGGCCCAGCAGAGGATTCATGCTGCCAGGCTCTGGCGCCAAGCCGAGGGTATTCAACAGCGGTGAGGCCGGTCCGACGAGGCTCAAGTACGCAACAGCCGCTACTTGCGGCGAGATGAGCATCGAAAGAACGAAAAGGAACGTTAAGCGCTGTCGCCCGCGGACATCCGTGGCGGCCAGCACCAGGGCGAGCGTCGCGCCGAGCACAAGGGCAACCGCGCTGGATATCGTTGCAGTCTCAAGCGTCGCCCAAGTCGCGCGCAATCCAGCCCGGCTCATGATCGTGTCGAGCGCAGCACCATACGTGAGCACCCCGCCCGGCGCCAATGCGGCCAAACTCAGCCGGCCAATCGGAAGAGCGGCAAGAGTTGAGGCAACGACAATGGCAAGTACAGCAAGAGCGCCTCCTTCTCGATCGAAAAAAGAGCGCTCGAAGGCAACGGACGTCTTCACTGGCCGAAGATGTCAGCGAAGGTTGTCTTGTTCTTGGTCTCGTCGGCCAATGCCTTGGCCGCATCAAACGGCAACACCTTGATCTGGTCACGAGGCGGATAGCCGTCGGGCACGGCGATGCCCGGATGGGCGGCAATGTAGCCCTGTTTCAGCGCAAGCTCCTGCCCCTCTGCCGATAGTAGAAAGTTGATGAAAGCCTTCGCGGCCTCTGGGTTCTTCGTTGACTTAAGAATAGCGACTGGCTCCGACACGGCAGAAACACCTTCCTTCGGGAAGACGAACTCCACCGGCGCGCCCTTGGCTTTCTCCCTGATCGGCATGAAGTCGACGATGACGCCAACGATCTTCTCCCCACCGGCGACGCTCTTCAGAATGTCTCCGTTTCCACCACCTGCTGTTGCTCCGTTATTCTTCAAAGCCTCGTAATACTTCCATCCGTCCTCGAGATTGCTGGTAAGGGTAGCGGCATGGATCAAGGCAGCACCGGAATTGAGCGGGCTCGGCATCACAACCTGGCCTCTGACCTCCGGCTTCGCGAGATCTGCCCAGGATGACGGTTTGAACCGGGCTTTGGTGTTGTAGACGATTCCGGTTGTGATGAGCTTTGTCGCGAACCAGTGCTTTTGTGCATCGTGGGTTCCAGCCGGATAGACCGATGTATCGGCGCTCTCATGCGCCATCAGCCGTCCTTCAATCTTCAGACCTTCCATCGTCACGCTATCAGCAATGAGGAGAACGTCGGCCTGAGGCTGACCGGCTTCGAATTCGGCGCGAAGTTTCGCCATAATGCGGGGAGTACCGTCCCGCACAAACGATACATCGACCTGAGGAAATTTTGCCTTGAATGCGTCGACTGTCTGCTGTGCATCGGTATGGGGTTGGCTCGTATAGAGCACGAGCTTACCCGAGAGGTTCTGTGCAAAGCACACAGTTGGAAGAAGAGTGGCGGCGAAGATGGCAAAAGCCAAGCGCTTCATGGATTGGGATCCTCTGGGTCACTGGTAAGTTGCAATAGAAGCCGTCAGTGACACACGTGTGACGGTGCAGCATCCACTCGGCAGCGGTTTCGATTCGGGCATTTTTAATCGAGTTGTCGCCAAGAGCTTGGGGAGAGCCCACTTGATGAGCAGGCTCCCGTATTCTTCCGCGAACGTGGCTAGAGCTTGCCCAGCTTCAGAAACAGGCTCTCGCCCGACGGGCCGTCGACGCCATCGCTGTCGGCAATCATATAGGCTTCACCTGCGGCATCGATGGTGAAGTCCTCGATTTCATCCAGCACGTATCCTTTCGAAGCCGCAAGGTCCGGGAGCAGATTGCGCAACTCCGTCTTTGTGGCCACCGGTGCTTCAGCGCCGAGTTGCACCGGATCCGAGCAGCTCCTGTACTGCCTCGTGCTAATTACCCGTGGCTCCCGGCTGTCTTAACGCGCGACCGACCTCGATATTTGAGAAGAATTGCCGTGCGCTTTCTCGCCATGTGAATAACTCTGCATAGGCTCGACACCGAACACTTGGAATGTCGAGCGCCTTTAGCGCTGCTGTCCGCAGGTTCCAGTCCAATACTCCACAGCCCGACCCATCTATAACATCAAGCGGTCCAGTGACTGGATAGGCGGCGATTGGCAATCCAGACGCCAAGGCTTCCAAAAGAACGATGCCAAAGGTGTCTGTAATACTGGGAAAGACAAACACATCCGCTGACGAGTAGGCCAGCGCAAGCGCCTCTTTAGAAAGCGCGCCAAGAAAACGCGCCTGAGGGTACTTCACTTTCAAGTGCAGTCGGGAGGGACCATCTCCCACGAGCACCTTAGTACCCGGAAGGTCGAGTGCCAGAAAAGCTTCTAGGTTCTTCTCGACTGCGATGCGACCAACGTAAAGGAAGACTGGCCGTAATAGCTCCGCAGGTTGCTGCGCCCGAGGTCTGTAGACATCGGTATCAACACCTCGGGTCCAGCGCATAATATTCTTGAACCCGCGCCGCTGCAGTTCATGTCCAAGGGATGGCGTGCTGACCATAGTACCTTGACCGGCGCCGTGAAAACGACGAAGAGCCGCGTAGGTCCATGCCTCACGCACTGGTATGCGGGCGGAGATATATTCGGGGAAACGCGTGTGATAGCTGGTCGTGAAGGCTTTAGCCTGGCGTAAGCAGGCCCTCCGCGTGGCGAGCCCCACCGGACCTTCAGTCGCAATATGCACATGGGTCGGAGCAAGGTCATGGAGAATTTGGTTGACCTGATGCGCCGACGCAAGTGCGAGGCGAATCTCACCATAAGTTGGCAACGGAACAGACGGGAACCACTCTGGCGTCAGAAAAGTCACCTTCGCACCGAAGTGAGGTGCTTCGGCCGCCATCGCATCTAGGGATCGAACGACGCCGTTGATTTGCGGGTGCCACGCATCAGTGGCAACAAGGAGGCGCATTATGAAACAGTCTGCGTGGGCTCAGCCTGTAGTGTGCTGGACCCGCCAGAACCATGTTGGACGTCCAGCCAATGAATAAGCTCCAGAGATCCGTCGTAATGTTCAACGACAGCTGTACAGGACTCAACCCAATCGCCAGTGTTTACATAGGTAATGCCGGCGAGATCCCGGATTGCGGCATGGTGGATATGTCCGCAAATGATGCCATCTACGCCGCAGCGCATCGCTTCAGTGACAAGGGCGTGCTCGTAGTCCCCGATATAATTCACAGCGCTCTTCACCTTCAGCTTCGCCCATTGCGACAAAGACCAGTACGTAAAACCAAGGCGTCGCCGAAGATGGTTTACGTGCCCACTGATGACGAGCGCGGTCTCGTATGCCCAATCTCCAAGGAGGGCTAGCCACCGTGCATGACGCACAACAACGTCGAAGGTGTCTCCATGGATTACCAGGAAGCGTCGGCCATCGGCAGTCTGATGGATGGCGCACTCGGAGAGTTCAATTCCACCTAGGAGGGTGCCTAGGTAGTCCCGCAAAAACTCATCGTGGTTGCCGGGGATATAGATAAGGCGCACGCCTTTGCGTACCTTACGAAGAAGTTTCTGAACGATATCGTTATGTTCCTGGGGCCAGTACCAAGCCGATTTCAGCTTCCAGCCATCAACAATGTCACCGACAAGATAGATTGTGTCGGCGTCTACTTTACGTAGAAAGTCAAGAAGGGCCCTGCTCTGGCAACCTTTTGTTCCGAGGTGCAGGTCGGAGATAAAGAGAGCACGATATCGGTAAGTGGCGGTCGGCACTGTCGGCATCTCATGGTTAGACCACCAATCAGTATGCCAAACATGCTGCATCCCTGTGACACCGTAGACTGGGGTCGAAGTAAGATGTACCGGGATGGTGCCTTCATCTCAAAAACCTGTGATCGAGTGCCGCCGTACAAGGAGGCATGAAGAAGCCCCTTTACCCGCTCGATGCCCACCATTCTCCGGCCGAGGTGGTGACCACAGTCGGCGAAAAGAGGCACTGGTTGTGGTGGGCATCGATCATCGACAGCATGAAGGATTGAACAACAGAGCGGAAAACTCACACCAGCCCGCTCGTCGACAAGAGCGGCAGTCGAAGCGGCTCAAGTCAGCGCGACATCCGCAGTGCTTTCTTTCCAACCATAATCCAATCGAGAAGCTGATTCGCTCGCGGCGCCATCAACTGACTGCAGCCAGCTAGCGCAAGGCTCGAGCCGAGACCTTTGCAACTTGGGCGCAGATCACGACACGCTCAATTATTTTAGCTCTAAGCTGTACCTGAGCCTAAACATGTGGCGTGCCAGTCGATGTGACGGATCCCCCAGGCCGAGAAACCCCCAAACGGCCGCAGCCTTATTGCATCCCTGCCGATGCAACATTGCTTTGCGCCCGGCGTGCCTTGGGTCTATGCCGGATCAGCTCACGAAACTGTTGCGCTCGAGATCATTCCGCTCGACGGCGATTCTCTCCACTTGAGCCAAGGATCTTGATCAATCGCTCCTTTGCGACATCGATTGGGCCGGAATTGTCAATCCGCACGTAATTGCATGCCGCGTGCGGCAGGTGGAAGGCGGCCGACCGTGCGATGCGCCCTCTCGCCTCAGCTGCACTCTCACGCCCACGAGCGATGATTCGCTCGACCAAGATCTCCGGATCAGCCGTGATCTCGACGACAGCAACCCGGCCGAAAGTTCGCACTGCCTCGCTAAGAACCGAACGGGATACGTTGGCAATGACTGTATTGCCTCGATCAACTGCATCAAGTGCCGATTGCGGCAGGCCATATAAGAGACCGTGCGCTTCCCAGCTCAAGCAAAATATACCGGCAGCACGTCCTGCTTCGAACGCTTCCGGCGTCATCGTATCGTGATCTTCCGTGACGCCGTCTGACAAACGTGTAATGATTCGACGCACAAAGATTATACCAGGCTGATCGTGCACAGCCTCCGCAACGGTTCTGATAACCGTATCCTTGCCTGCCCCACTGGGACCGACGATCGCAACGAACATTCCTTTACGCAACGCGAACCCCTTCCCGCCAGACCGAGCAAACCCGGGGTGGCCGACCGCTGGTGGCCTGGACACGCACCAGATCGGCACGCCGCCCAATCTCAATGCGCCCACGATCGGACAAGCCCGCCGCCTCGGCAGGATTGGCCGAGATCAGGCGTATTGCATGAGGCAAGTCAACTTCGGCTCGCTCAGCGAGAAGAAACGCCGCCTGCACGAGACTGAACGGCACATAATCTGAGGACAAGATGTCGAGAGCGCCGGCATGCAGCAGGTCAATGGCTGAAACATTGCCCGAGTGAGAGCCGCCCCGCACGACGTTCGGTGCGCCCATGAGCACATTCAGGCCTGCATCGCGCGACAATGTCGCAGCTTTGATCGTGGTCGGGAATTCTGCAAGGGCAACTCCAAGCGAGATGCTCTCTTCCACATGCTCACGCGTCGTATCGTCATGGGACGCCATCGAAATGCCGGCTGCCCGGCAACGATCGGCAAGGAGCTGGCGGTTGCGCTCGGAATTTGCAGCCGATTCCGCTATTCGTCGCTCACTGTACGCGCTGAATTCGATGTCACTGAGTTTCTTCTTGCCCTGATAATAGATGCGATAGGCCTCCAGGCTGACGAACTGCCTCTGACCGGGCGCGTGATCCATCAGCGAGGCTAGACGAACCCGCTTGTTCCCTCGAAGCTCGTCGAAATGATCAACCACGTCAGAGACAGAAACCTCGCAACGCAAGTGGATGAAGTGCTCTGCACGCAAGCGCCTATCAGCACTCGCCGACGCGATGGCGTCCGCCATAGCCGACATCTCTTGCGAACCGAACTCGGTGTCGCCCTCCAAGCCGACACGAAGCGCGTCAAAAACGGTCGTTATGCCCGACGTTGCGATTTGTCCGTCGTGCGCCTGGAGTGCTGCCTCCATGTTCCAGCGCACCTTTGGCCGCGGCTGCAAATGGGTCTCAAGGTGATCGGTGTGCAGCTCGACGCAGCCTGGGATCAGCACATCGCCAGCACAATCCTCGCCTGTTCTGCAGTTCCCGCTCGAAATGTCGGCAATGTAGCCATCCCGGACCTTAAGCGTGCCCTTGACGATTTCGTCGGCAAGTACGATGCGTGCATTGGTAAATATGAGTTCTGAGGTCATGGCTCTCGGGCTTAGGACAGCATGCCGCTTTGAAGCGGATGGCGCGAATGAACATAGAAGGGTGCACCCGGTGTCGGTTCGACGAAAAGCGTGAGCGCGTCAACGACAACAGGGGTTTCGAGTACGGGACTGAACTGAGAGCGCAGCCGCTTCTCGACCTGAGCTGCCTCATCCTCGTCGACAATCAGGTTGGTCAGCGTCATGTGGAAGCGGAAATCCTTACCCACATACGGATAGCCCCAGCGCAACAGATTCGTTTGCTGGCGCTCCGACAGACTTTGTGGATTGCGCCGCGCCACCTCCTGCTCCGTCAGCGGAGCTCGGAATGGCTCAAAGGCCGTACGAACTTCCTCCTCAATTTCAAGCAATTGCGGAAGCGTTGCCTGAACCGTCAGCGCAAAGAAGCGATTAAGTCGTGTAACTGCAAGCGTTCCGAGCGAGAATGCCTGCATCCTTTGCGAGATGGCGGCCAGTTCACGGTCCAGATCATCGAGCGTCTTGCCAACGGCAAACCGCAACGGAGCCTTCAACGTTGCATGAAATCCGTAGCGCACTGGCCCGGACACGAGCACATCGATTATCGGATCGGGATCACGCACGATGCGATCATCAAAGGCGTCTCGCCCGAGCCACTCGGCTGCCCGTAAGGTCAGCGGATCATCCTTGTCCGGGGTGAAGTAGATTGCCGCGCGCATCAGATCACTAGTCTGCGCAGAAGCTGTGAGATCAGATCCATGATCGTGACCGTGATCACGACGATGATCAGGATTGCGGAGGCTTCGGGGTAATAGAAAGCACGTATCGACTCGAAGAGCACTTGGCCGATGCCACCTGCGCCGATGATGCCGAGGACGGTGGCAGACCGGACATTCGATTCAAGACGATAGAGCGAATACGAAATCCAGAGTGGCAGGACCTGCGGGATCACGCCATAAATCACCTGTTGGACGCGTGATGCGCCCGTCGTTCGGATGGCCTCTACGGGGCGCGGATCGATCGCCTCGACCGCCTCGGAAAACAGTTTCGCCAGGATCCCTGTTGTGTGAATGAACAAAGCCATGACACCGGCAAATGGGCCGAGCCCGACCGCCACGACGAACAGGACGGCAAATACAACCTCATGAATGGCTCGAAAAAGATCCATGAGCCGGCGCACAGGCTGCAGGATCCACCAAGGGACCATATTATGCGAGGACAAAATTCCGAAAGGTATCGAAAGGGCCACGGCGAGGAAGGTTCCCCAGAGCGCAATCTGGGTCGTAACAAGCATCTCCTCGAGATAGTGGCGCCACTCGCCGAAATCAGGACGCAGGAACCCGGCCGCATATTCGGCCATGTTTCCGGAATCGGTAAAAAGATAGGTCCAACGGCTTATTTCGGCCGGCCCCCAGCTCCAGGAGAGCGCTGCTACTAGCAGAGCTAATAGGAACAGGTTTCGGCGCCCGCCAGATCCGTGCCCAGCTTTTGGCGATGACGTGGCGCGATCCCCGATTGCCTTTACAAGCTTGAGGGCCGTAGGCCTGGGAGTCGATACTGTCTGGTCCATGCCGTTCATCAAGGCTCTATGTTCATTGACGGGGAGAAGTGGCCTGTACCCAGGCCACTTCCTTTGAGTGGGCTCAGCCGGCGGCAGCCAGTTCGGCCTCGTATTTGGCCTTCTGCGCCTTCAGTTGGTCGAGCTTGGCCTTCTTTGCATCGGCGGCGAGCGAAGGGTCGGCCTCGGTCTGGGAAATCGATTTGGTGAGCTCCATGATGCGGATCGGCAGCAGCTGCCGGTCAGAAGAAGTGCGGAACGGGGCCCATTTCAGGCCGGCCAGAACTTTTTTCTCGACGGCGATGTCGCCCGTCGACTTGTCGGTGCCGTAGGTGAGGAAGAACTCACGGAGCTTGGTTTTTTGTGCTTCCGGAAGATCCTTACGCCACACGATCGGGTCGGATGGGATCAGGGGCGAGCGCCAGATTTCGCGGATATTTTCGAATGCCTTGGGCTGGTTCTTTTGGATCAGCGCCATGTTTTCGGTGTTGTTGGTAGCTGCGTCGACCTGTTTGTTGGCAACTACCATCGCATTGGTCTCGTGGTTGGCGTTGGTGACGTTCTTGAAGCAGGTTTTCGGATCGATACCCTTAGCGCTGAATACAAAGGTCATCGGGACAAGATAGCCCGAAGTCGAGTTTGGGTCGCCGAGGCCGAAATTGAGAGACTTGTCACACTTCAAGACATCGTCGATCGACTTGATAGGCGAATCCTTGGGAACGATGATGACCGACCAGTAGCCTGGTTCGCCGCCGACGGGCACGCTCTGCACGAAGACTTCGCCATTTGCGCGATCCACAGCTTCCATGGCCGACTTGTTGCCGTACCAAGCCATCTGCACCTTACCGAAGCGCATGCCTTCGATGATGCCCGCATAGTCGGAAGCAAAAAACGGCTTCACTTCGAGGCCGGTCTTCTTCTTCAGGTCGGCAAGCAACGGTTCCCAACTAGTCTTCAGGTTCTGCTGGGACTCGGTCGAGATGATGCCGAAGTTGATGACTTCTTGGGCCAGAGCTGCCGTGGACATCGTGCAGGCAAGCGACACCGTCGCTGCCCATTTGAGCATCGCATTCATTCCAAAATCTCCGCTTATATTTCTAGTTTCAGGCTAACATATGCACTGGTTGGGGTCCGCTCGACCGGAACGGCCGAGCTGGCAGGGGTTCCGCCGGACTTTCCGGCAGAACCAGTTCTTCCGAAGCGTCGCCGTAAAGCTCCGCGAGGAAAGCGTTAGAAAGAGACGTCGAAGGACCGTCATAAACAATGCGCCCGTCGCGCATGGCGATCGTCCGCTTACAGTAGCGCCGCGCGTACTCAACCTGGTGCAGCGACACGAGGATAGTGATGTTGTCCTGGGTATTGATAGTAGCCAGCACGTCCATCACGCGCCGTGCCGAGGACGGATCCAACGCGGAAATCGGCTCGTCGGCAATTAGGATTTCAGCTTCCTGCACCAGAGTGCGTGCAATCGCGGCGCGCTGCTGCTGACCGCCCGAAAGAGTCGACGAGCGTTGTGCCGCCACGGACGGGATGCCCACACGGGACAGGGCGTTTTCAGCCTTTTCCTTCTCGGAACGGCTGAAAAGGCCGAGCGTGCCGCGCCAGCGGGGGACCCGGCCCAAATTGCCGATGAGTACATTGGTCAGGACGGAGAGGCGGCCAACCAGATTGAATTGCTGGAAGATGACCGCTACGCGGCCGGCGGGGCGTCCACGCATCAACCGTCCCGCCGTCTGCGATACCTGTTCGAGAACCACTACCCTGCCAGCCTCACCATCGCCTGCCTCGAGCCCTGCGATATGACGAATGAGTGTACTCTTGCCGGAACCCGATGCGCCGATCAGAGCGACCATCTCGCCACGCTGGACCTCGATGGTGACATTATCGAGCGCCCGGGTCTTGCCGTAACGCTTCGAGAGGTTAGAAACGCTGATCGCTATCATCTACATCATCCCCGTTCGTCCCAACCTACTGATCCAGAATAACTTGCTGGAGACAGTTCCGTGTCAGTTCGATGAAGGTTTGGCGTCAGCGCTTCATAGCGCTCCACAAAAGCCTCTGCCGTAAGCTTACGGAAATCATCGAGCGCTGAAAAAAGCTTGTCATGCGGCCATTGCCACCACGCTAGGCGATCCATCCGCCGACCGATGTCACGGGTGAACCGCTCTCGGATGAGGCGGGCCGGTACGCCGCCGACGATGGTGTACGGCGCGACATCGCGGAGGACGACGGCACCTGCGCCAACAACAGCGCCATTGCCGATAGTGACGCCGGGCAGAATGGTCGCTCCGTGGCCGATCCAGACATCATGGCCGATCGTAACCTGTTGAGAGCGGCGCCATTCGAAGAACTCCTCTTCGTCTGCTGCGCCCTCGAAGTAATCGCCTGCGCGATAGGTGAAATGATGAAGCGTAGCGCGCCATGTGGGATGATTGGTGGCATTGATCCGCACAGCGGCCGCGATGTTGGCAAATTTGCCTATCCTCGCACACCAGATCGAGCAATCCTGCATGACGTAAGAATAATCTCCGAGCTCCGTCTCGCTCACGCGCGAACGTGCTTCGATCTCGACAAAGCGGCCAAGCGTGCACTGCTCGACATCAGCCGTCGCGTGGATAAGCGCCTTGTGCTCGATGAGCTTGGGCATTACGCGGCCTCCCGCGTCGAGAACGCAGCGACGTCGATGATCTTCGTCGCAACCGCCTCACGTACCGGAATATCGTGGAAGATCCCGAGGATGGCTGTTCCAGCAATTAGCTTCTCCCGAATCATGCCGACAACGACATCCCGGTTGGTTTCGTCGAGCGACGCTGTCGGCTCGTCGAGCAGAAGGATTGGGTATTCAATCATGAAGCCGCGGGCGATGTTCACCCGTTGCTTCTCACCGCCAGAGAACGTTGCCGGGGGGAGATTGAAGAGGGCTGGTGGCAGGTTCAGCCGCTCGAGCATGGCGGCGGCGCGGTTTGACGCCAGCTTGTGCTCGACTCCACGCGCAAGAAGCGGCTCGGCCACGACATCGAGAGCCGAAACCCGCGGGATCGCCCGCAGGAATTGGCTGACATAGCCAATATGATCGCGCCGGAGACTGAGTACCAGGCGGGGATCGCCAGATGCGAGGTCTGCGACGTCTCCGGAGCTGCGGTCCCGCACAAGGATTCGGCCGGCATCGACAGCGTAATTGCCAAAGATCATGCGCAAGATGGAGGATTTGCCGATACCTGACGGGCCGCCCAGCACAAGGCATTCGCCGGACGACACGTCAAACGTGACATTGGCCACGACGGGAAGGCGGACTCCGCCGCGAAGGTGGATTGTGAACGATTTGGATACATCCTCAACCGAAAGCAGTGGAAGGTGCATCACGGCAGATGGATTGTCGGTCACCATCTCAGTTCTCCAGGATCGAGGCGACGAGAAGCTGGGTATAGGGATGGCTCGGATCATCCATCACGCGATCGGTCAGTCCCTGCTCGACTATCCTCCCGCTCTTCATGACAATTATGCGTTGTGATAGGAGTCGGGCGACACCCAGATCATGGGTGACGATAATCACCGACAGACCGAGATCCGAGACCAGCATTCTCAACAGATCGAGAACACGTGCCTGGACCGACACGTCGAGGCCACCAGTCGGCTCATCCATGAAGATCAAGCGAGGGTGGGTGACGAGATTACGCGCAATCTGCAAACGCTGCCGCATGCCGCCGGAGAAGGACACCGGCATGTCATCAATGCGGGAGGCTGCGATTTCAACGCGTTCCAACCAGTCGCTCGCTCGACGCCGGATCTCGCCATAGTTGCGGTCCCCAACCGCCATCAGCCGTTCACCGACGTTGGCGCCTGCCGATACGCGCATCCGCAACCCATCTGCCGGGTTCTGGTGAACGAAACCCCAGTCCGTCCGCATGAGGAAGCGGAGCTCGGCTTCGCTCAGCTCCGCGAGATCCGGGAATCGCCGGTCGCGCAGCCGGTATCGGATCTCGCCGCTGCTCCGCTCCAGGCGAGTGGAAATGCAGTTGAGCAGTGTGGTTTTGCCAGATCCGGACTCACCGACGATCGCGATAACCTCGCCCGGCCAGACGTCAAAGGAGACGTCGGTGCAGCCGATGAAGTTACCGTATCGCTTTTCCAGCTTGCGGACGGAAAGGATCGGTTCGCTGTTCATTCTGCGGCCTCCCAACCGGCTTTTGCGGTGCAATGCTGTGGCAAGCCTGCTCCCTGACACCCCTCAGACCGGCGTGTTTCGCAATGGTCGGTGTCGGAGCAAACAAACATACGACCGCCGCGGTCGTCCGTGATGACCTCGTCCATATAGACGTCCTGCGCATCACAAAGCGCACAACGGCAATCGAAGCGCTGGACCGTGAATGGGTGGTCCTCAAAGTCGAGACTGACCACATCGGTGAAGGGCGGCAGCGCGTAGATCCTTTTCTCGCGGCCGGCGCCAAAAAGCTGCAGCGCGGGCGAGTGGTGCATCTTGGGGTTATCGAATTTGGGGATCGGCGACGGGTCCATGACATACCGGCCTTCGACCTTTACGGGATAAGCATAGGTCGTGGCGATATGGCCGTGCTGCGCAATGTCCTCGTAGAGCTTTACATGCACCAAGCCATACTCCTCCAACGCATGCATCACGCGCGTTTCCGTTTCACGCGGCTCAAGGAAGCGAAGCGGCTCAGGAATTGGCACCTGATAGACAATGATCTGGCCGTGAGCGAGAGGCGTCTCGGGAATGCGGTGTCGGGTTTGGATGATCGTTGCATCCTCCGTTCGTGTCGTCGTTGCAACATCCGCAACTTTGGCGAAGAAGGCCCGGATCGACACCGCATTGGTGGTATCATCGGCACCCTGATCGATGACCTTGAGCACATCGTCCGGACCCAGGATCGATGCAGTGACCTGCACTCCGCCCGTGCCCCAGCCATAAGGCATCGGCATGTCACGTGAGGCGAACGGCACCTGGTAGCCGGGGACCGCGATCGCCTTCAGGATCGCACGCCGGATCATCCGCTTGGTCTGTTCGTCGAGATAGGCAAAGTTATAAGCAGGCAGGGATGGATTGGTCACTCTGCTGCCTCGCTCATTGGTGTGTCAGCACTCGCCATTGCGGCCTCGCGGCGTAATGTTCGCAACAAATCGAGCTCTGCCTGGAAATCGACATAGTGCGGTAGCTTCAGGTGCTCGACGAAGCCAGTGGCCTGCACATTGTCGCAGTGCTCCAGCACGAATTCCTCATCTTGCGCCGGAGCCAGGCGTTGCTCATTGAACTCATCAGCTCTCATTGCGCGGTCAACGAGACTCATGGCCATCGCCTTGCGCTCGGATTGTCCGAAGATCAGCCCATAACCACGTGTGAAACGCGGCGGCGAATCCCCACTTCCCTTAAACTGCGACACCATCTGGCATTCAGTGACCCGGATCGCGCCGATGCACACGGCAAAGCCGACTTCCGGCACCTCCACTTCGACATCAACCATGCCGATCCGGATCTCACCGACGAAGGGGTGTGTTCGACCGTAGCCGCGCTGCGTCGAATAGCCGAGGGCGAGCAGGAAGCCCTCGTCGCCGCGCGTCAACGCCTGCAAGCGGATTTCGCGTCCAACGGGATAGGCAATCGCCTCACGCGTCAGGTCACCCGGTTCATCGTTGCTTGGGACATCAGCCTCGATCAGTCCTTGGCTATCAAGAAGATCAGTCACGCGCGGGCAGCTCTCATCCGTGGGGCGCTCCCGCTTGACAGGGTGTGCGACAGCTTCGTCACCCGCCATGGAAGGGTCGATCAGGCGGTGCGTGTAGTCGAAAGTCGGCCCCAGCAGCTGGCCGCCCGGGATGTCCTTGAAGGTCGCCGAGACACGGCGCTCAATGCGCATCCTGTTCGTGTCGATAGGGCGCGCGTTGCTGAACCGCGGCAGCGTGGTCCGATAAGCACGCAGGAGGAAGATTGCTTCAATCAGATCGCCGCGTGCTTGGCGCACGGCCATTGCCGCGAGTTCCGGGTCGTATAGGGAGCCCTCCGCCATCACGCGATCAACACCAAGGGATAATTGGTTGACGATCTGCTCGACGGAGAGCGCCGGCACATTGCGATCTCCACGCCGGCGATTGGCCATGAGACGATGTGCATTGGAGATCGCCGTCTCTCCACCTTTAACCGCGACATACATGGTTCAGGCCTCCACAAGACGGGCGGTGCGCGGCAGTGCGAGAAGTTCGCTGGCGCAGATCAACAGCAGGTCGAAGCCCAGCGGAAAGCGAGCAGTATTGGTCGCCATTGTCTCGGTGAAATCATCCGGTAGCCTGCATGGCGCGATAGTGGCAATGGTCTCGATCCCAGGGCCACGCAGGGTCAGCGGCGTGCCGTCTCGTAGGCTTTCCACCGGTAAAAGCAGCGTCGCGGATCGGTCGGGATAGGAGAGAGAGCCCATTGCGAAGTTTCGCCAACCACTGACTGGGCTATTCTTGGACAGAACCGCAAAGCTCGCCGTCCAAGGGTCTTTGGTGACTGCGGCTCCCGTATGGAATGTCAGCCACGATGCGGCTGTGTCTGTGCCATTGTCTTCAAACCAGACTGGAGTGTCATAATCGGCGAGCGTTGCTAGGAAGGCCGCCGCTGCAGGCTCAAGCGGCGCAGGCGCTTGGACCGGGTTGCCCAGATCCACGATACGGCCCGGCTGAGCCACCGCGTCCATCACCAGCCGGAATATGGCCTGCGATTGAAAGACGGGAGCTGTGAACCCGCCGTCCAACAGGGTTGTACCAGTCATCAGTCTTCTCCCCGAACCATGGCGAAGAAGTCGACACGCGTGGCCTCCGTCTCTTCGGCCTGCCGTATCCGCGCTGCGTCTTGCTCCGCCAGCGCTGGCGTCACGAAATCGGTTTCGATCACCTGGACCCAATCCGGAAGTTGGGAGAGCGCATCGAGATGCGCGACGATGGTTGCCTTCTGCAGGTGGCGGCCGAGAACAATCGCGTGACCGACCTCACCTGTTGCGAGCTTCACAGTGGCTCGGGTCACCGTGGCCTCGCCAAGATTGAAGGGCGCGCCACCGCCGCCGGCCCGGCCACGAAGCATGACCATGCCGATTTCGGGACCACGGATGGGGGTTGCAGTAGGGACGGCATGCTCCAGCGCAGCATATCGCTCGGCTAGATTAGTCGGGTCACCGGAGGCCAAGGCGTCAAGCCTCCGCTTTCGGGCTTCATCGGGAGAGTGCATTCGATAACTCACTTGTCTAATTGTCTAGACAACTATTCATTTTCATGATTTACCGTGCTGACCGTGACAACCTGATGACGTTTCAAGAAAGGCAGTGTCGATGAGCCCAGAGGGAGATGGCGTCACGCGCTGGCGGCGGGTGGCAGACGACATCCGCAGCAATATCGGTGACGGCATCATTTCTGATGCTCTGCCGTCAGAGCTCGAATTGGCAGCGCGTTATGGTGTCAATCGCCATACGGTCCGTCGTGCCATCGCGGCCTTGACGGCAGATGGGTTGCTGCGCGTGGAGCGTGGGCGCGGCACCTTCGTGAACAGCAAGCCACAGCGGATCGTCTATCCTATCGGCTCACGTACACGCTTTTCCGAAAACATGTTGAAGCAATCGCTGGAGCCCTCAGGCCGGCTCATCAAGTCCGACTTCGTCTTGTCCGATTTGGTGATGGCTACCTTGCTTGGATGCCGCGTCGGCACACGACTTCACCGTCTCGACAGCCTCTCGGTCGCCGATGGCATTCCATTGTCGCGTTCGACATCGTACTTTTCGGCTGAGCGGTTTCCGGGAATCATTGACGCCTATGCCGAAACCGGCTCAATCACCGAAGCGTTACGGCGCGAAGGAGTTGTCGACTATCGCCGCCGGGAAACCCGACTGACGGCAGAGCGCATTTCCGCTAAAGACGCCGAGCTGATGAGCTGCGCAGCTGATGCCGTCGTCCTGATCAGCAAGGCGATCGATGTGGACCTCGAAGGGCAGCCGGTGCAGTTCATCAGAACAAAGTTTCTGGCGGATCGGGTGGAACTAGTAATGCTCCAGAACTGACACTCAGCATCCTTTGCCGGACATTTTCGGATATTTTCATTCGAACCAGAGATCATGCGGCAAGTAGCCCCTGCATGGGACCGGACAGACGTGCGATCCCTTGGCTGGCCTGCAGAACCTGTTCGGTAAAGTGCAGGCTAAGCCCGCAGAGAAGCCGGACCCCGAACACCATAGCCAAGCCGCGGATCTTGTTCTCTGAGATATCGCGCAGTCCGATCAGCTTCTTGTGGGCGATGATCAGGGCTCGCACCACGCGCCTTGCGAACGTGCGCTAAAGCGTTCCGCCCGGGACGTGGGACACACCTCCTTCCAACGCAGCTCCGCCTCCTCGTGCCCATCGATTCTGATGAGCCCCAATCCCATCACAGCCACTGTAAGAATTGGCATTGAAGCGAGACCGCAAAGGGCGCATGTCGTGCGCCCTTCAACTACATCATATCGATGGAAAGGTCAGAGCTTGCCGAGTTTGAGGAACTGCGTTTCGCCGGATGAGCCGTCGACGCCATCGTTGTCTGTGACGACATAAGCGTCGCCTGCCGCGTCGATGGCAAAGCCCTCGACCTTGTCGAGCACATAGCCCTTCGCAGCCTTCAGGTCGGGCAGGAGATCGCGAATAACCGTCTTCTTCACGAGAGGCATTTCACGACCAAGCTCTGCGGGCTTCATGTCGGCCATGGAAACCGCATAGAGCTTCTTTACCTTCGCCTTCTCGGCGATCTGATTGTCGCGTTCGATAATGATGACGCGATCGCCCGCAGCGCTGATCTCGGAGAGGCCGATCCAGCCGGCATCGACTTTGTCGAGCGGGTAATGCACCGCGCCCCAACTCTTGTCCGCAGGCTTATAGGCGAGGAGTTTCACTGCGCCCTTGCTGTCATCCGCCCATTCGCGCTGCACGGCAAGCCACACAACCTCATCCGCGCCCGATCCAGTGACGGTCACGCCCTCGAGACCGGAGTTCGTTGCGCCCGTCTCGAGATCCGCGGGAAGCGAAATCTCTTCCTGGATTGCGCCCTTCGCGTCGACCTTGAGGAGCAGGTTTCTCAGACCCTTCTCCGGGTTTCCCTCGGAGGCGACCCAGAAGCCGCCATCAGGGGCCATGGCGATGCCTTCGAGATCGAGCTTCTCGGCGGCAGACCCGTTGCGGGTCACGAGCGCTTCGCCGGTGATGCGCGCGGGCTTCTGCGTGGCGTCGATGGTGAGGATGCGCGGAGCGCCGTTGTAGACGCTGTCCGTGACCGCATGGAGTTGGCCGGGCTGGGACCTGTCGGCGGCGAGGCCGGAGAGCGCGCCCCAGGCGATGGGAAGGCCTTCGGCGTTCCTCTCCGACCGGATCGTCGGATAGGCCGGAGCGGCGCGGTCGGCACGCTGATAGATCATGACATGGGGCGCAGCACCGCCATCGCCATGCAGATCGTCCTCGCTCGTTGCGACGAGGAGATTGCGGCTGGGGATGGCGACGAGGCCCTCCGGTGCGATGCCTGCCGGCAGAACCTGCGCGAGTTCCGGCACTGCGCCAGCATCCCGATAGACTCCGATGACGGATGCGCGCTCGGAAGCCACGAAGATGAGATTGTCATTGCCGAAACGCGCCGCCTCGATGCCTTCGATCTCAGCGCCCTTCTTGTTGCGCTTGTCTGGATAATGCCCAAGCGCGACGATTTCGTGCTCGAGGCTTGCACCGGATTCGTAGGCGACGGAGCCATCCCTATTGAAGATTGTAAAGCCCCGCGAGCCGCCTTTCCAGTCGCCTTCATTGGCGGTCACGAAGCGGTTTGCGTCGATCCAGTGGACTGCATCGGGCTCACGGAGGGCGCCATTCTGCGAGCCGGTCAGCTCGATCTTTCCGTCCTTCTTGGTGTCGATGTTCTTCAGATCGGTCTGGCCTGCGGAGAAATGTGCCTCGACCTTGCCGGTTTTTCCATCGACCACAGCGATGTGGTTGTTCTCCTGCAGGGTGACGACGACATCGCCCTCAGAGGAGATGTCCACGAACTCGGGCTCCGGGTCCTCGCCAGCGACAGAAGCGAGGCCGGTAAGGTCGACGTTCTTGAGACTGGCGCAATCGACATCGCCGCTGTTGAGCGGCGCAATCATGAGCGATCCTGGGGGCAGTTGCGGGAGCGCGCCTTCGTTCACGTCCTCGTCGCGCTCGTTCTCGATGGCGATGGCCAGGATGCCGGCATTGGATGCAACAGAATCCGGCTGACCGGGCAGCGCGCATTCTGAGGTGATTCTGCGGTTGGCGAGATCGACCAGAACCAGCTTACCCGAGGGCTTGATGTAGTTCTCAGAGGTGTTGACGGCGACCAAGGCGTTGCCGCCTACGACCTTGACGGACGTGGGCTCGCCGCCAAGCGCCAGAATGCTGGAGGCCTTGGGCGCAGCCGGATCCGCGATGTCGATGAAGCCCAGCGCCTTGCGCGGGCTGTCCGTATAGACCAGTAGCTTGCCGTCCTCGCTGGCTGAGATGATCTCGGCGACAGTCTCGCCTTTCTGGTCCGCATCGGCCGGAAGATTGGTTGTGATGGGAAAGCTGGCGATGCGGTCGAAATATTCCGCCGCAGAGGCGGTCAGCGCAGTGCCGGAGAGAAAAAGGGCGGCAAGCGAGCCGAGAGTGAGAGAACGGTGCATTGTATCCCTGCTTTGGCTTAGGAGTCAGCGAGGCCGTCATGCTCCGGTCGTATGACGGCCGCATGACAGTCGCAGTGCAAGAACAGGCCAAACGCAGAACGTTTTCAAAAGAGCCGCTTCGGGTCAAACTCGGAAACCCCAACCTCTTCCAGAACGTCCGCTCTGGCATGACAAGCTGACCAAAGACACAACCGAGTAGGCTCGTGTGCAAAGCTCGTGCGTTGTCGCATCAGCACCCGCCCACCCAGGAGCCCTCGTGTCGGACACCAGCCTTGCAGAAGCCATCGCCCAGGTTCCCCTTACCTTTTCCGATTGGAAGCCGCTCCGGCACTTAGAGGACCCGCTCCATAAGGACCTCTCGGCTGTCACGCGGATCGGCGACTGCCTCTTTCTCGCCTGCGACGAGACCGCAAGCGTCGAGCGCCTCCAGCACTTGGACGACGGCAGCTTTGGGCATCACCAGCATTTCGCCTTGGATGCGCTGGTCGACTTGCCTGCCGGTGCCGACGGCGAGATGGACATCGAGGGCCTGTGTGCCGATGAAGGCTTCCTCTGGATCGTTGGGTCTCACTCGCGCAAGCGCTCCAAGCCCAAGCGGGATGAGAACGACCGCTCTGAGGCCCTCCAGAACATGGAGGAGATCGAACGCGAGCCCAACCGCTACTTTCTCGGGCGCATTCCTCTTGTGGAGGAGGCACCGGGGATCTTCACCCCCACCCGATCCGACGGGGAACGCCAGTCGGCTTGGCTCAAGCTCGGTAAGAAGCGGAGCGCTCTTGAACGGTGGCTTTCAGAGGATCCGCACCTCGGACCGTTCCTGAACATCCCGTCAAAGGAGAACGGCTTCGATGTCGAAGGACTAGCCGTGAAAGGAGATCGGGTCTGGCTTGGTCTACGCGGGCCTGTGCTGCGCGGGCACGCTGTAGTTCTCGATCTGGAGCTGACGCAGAAGGGCCAAGACCGGCTGAAGGCGCGCCGGATCGATGGGGAGCGCCGCTATCGCAAGCATCTGCTCGATACCCGAGGTCTGGGGATCCGTGACATGCAGTTTGCGGGCGATGATCTTCTTCTGCTGGTAGGGCCGACCATGTCTCTGGAAGGGCCGGCCTTTGTCCTGCGGTGGCGCGGCGCGGCGCATGATGACAGCTCCGGCGTCATTGCTCCTGAGCGTATCGAGACAGTGGCTGAACTGCCCTACCAGCTGCATGTGGATCACCCGGAAGGGCTTGAGCTCTGGCCTGAGGCAGGCGATGGCAGCCTGCTGATTATCTACGACGCCCCTGCCCCAGAACGAACCGACCCTGACACGTTCACGGTGCGCGCTGACGTAATTTGCCCAAGGCAAGCCGAAGATGGCCGGAGTTGAACGCAGCGTATGGCTACCTATTGGCGATCGGGGAGAAAACGACTCAAGGGGCAGATGCCGGTAGCCCTTTGGAATTGTTGGTCAGAGCACTCGGACTCGAACCTAGGATCCTCTGATCAAAAGTCTGAATGTCTTTGGCCCTGATACTGGGGTGGATGGCGTCTTTGTCCCGAGCAGCAATGGTCGCCTGTCACAACCTAGCCATTCGGCGCAGAGAAACTCTGCTGGGTGGAGGGAGCCGATATGCCGCTTCTCATTCTCGCCATCCTATTCGGCTTGCTGGTGCCTGCACGCCTTCTTGCTCAGGATGTGCCATCCCTTCTGCTGCGGATCGCTTTCGGATCCTGTGCCGACGAGGAGAAGCCGCAGCCGATCTGGGATGCCATCCTAGCTTACCAGCCCCAGCTCTTCCTGTTCGCCGGGGACAACGTCTATGGCGACGTGCGCCAGGGGCGCAATGTGCCGGATGCGGAGCTCCTCCAAAGCCTCCAGGAGTCGTATGCCCAGGCTGGCCGGGTGCCAGGCATGGCGCGGCTCAGAAGCACCATCCCGTATCTCGCCACCTGGGATGACCATGACTACGGCAAGAACGATGCAGGTGCCGACTTCGCTGGCCGCCACGAAGCCCAGCGGCTGTTCCTGCAGTTCTGGAACGTGCCGCTAACGGATGCGCGTCACCGGCGGGAGGGCGTCTACCACAGTCAGACCTTCGGCCCTGACGGGCAGCGGGTGCAAGTGATCCTGCTCGACACCCGCTTCTTCCGCTCCTCCCTCAAGCCCACGGACCAGCGCAATGCCGCCGGTCGCGAGCGTTATCTGCCGGACGACGATCCGAGCAAGACGATGCTGGGCGAGGCGCAGTGGTCCTGGCTGGCTGAGCGGCTTCGCGAACCCGCCGATTTGCGCCTCATCGTGTCGTCCATTCAGGTTGTGGCGGAGGGGCATGGCTGGGAGCGCTGGGGCAACCTTCCCCGCGAGCGGCAGCGCCTCTATGACCTCATTCGGGCAACCGCCGCAGGTGGTGTGATCCTTCTTTCAGGGGATCGCCACGTCGGCGGTCTGTACGGCGAAGCGACGGACGTATCCTACCCCCTCGTCGAGATCACCTCGAGCGGCATCAACCAAGTCTTCCCGGGCAACCGGGAAGCCGGGCCCAACCGGCTCGGCGCGGTCTATGGTGCCCCGAACTTCGGCACAATCGACGTGGATTGGTGGGAGCGGACTGTCACTCTCTCCTTGCGGAGCGAGAATGGCGAACCCGTGCGCCGGCAGGTCGTGCGCTTGGACGAGCTGAGGGTCTCGGGTCCATAGCTTTCCGGGAGAGATGATCGTTCGCCATAGGACGAGGCCCGCAGGATCCTTTGTGCGCCCTCCTGAGCAGGCGACGCGCGAACGATGCTCAGGAGAGTTGAGAGGATATGAGGCTGCCGCTCGTGCGGCGTTCGTTACCCTCAGCGTTACCCGGATAAGCCGAGACGCGTTCCGTGCCAGGGTCAAGTCTGCATAACTAGCTGTTATATATGATTAATTTTGGTGGGTGATGTAGGGCTCGAACCTACGACCCGCTGATTAAGAGTCAGGTGTCGCCCCTTTCCCCACGCTTCCTCATTATACCTCTCGTTGCCTAAATAGCTGATTTGCATACGCTATCTTGTGCATAACGTTTCCTGAAGCATCCTGCGGTTTCCATTTTTCGGCTACCTATAGCCAAGCCAAGTAGCCAACGCAGGTAGCCGCATGAACCGCCTCAAGCTCACCAAGAGCACCATCGATCCCCTGCCCGCCTCAGCCAAGGAGGTGATCTGGTGGGACACCGAGCTGAAGGGCTTTGGCCTCAAGGTCACACCCGCCGGGCGCAAGGTCTTCCTGGTCCAGTACCGACCCGCGGGCGACCGCCGCAATCCGCGCAAGTACACCATCGGGGAGTATGGCCAAGTCACGCCCTACCAAGCCCGGGTGGAGGCCCAGCGCGTGCTGGCCGAGCGAGCGGCCGGTCGGGATCCTCAGGCCGACAAGCAGGCCACCAAGCGGCGCATCGCCTCTGAGCAGGTCGAGGACCTCGTCACCGAGTTCCTCGCCCGCCATGCAGCCCAGAACCGGACTGCCGGAGAGACCGCCCGCATCTTCCGCCGCGAGGTCCTGCCCTTCTGGGGCAGCCGCACCCTGGGCGAGATCCGCAAGCGCGATGTGGTCGCCCTCCTAGACAATGTGCGCGGACGCGGGGCACCAGTGATGGCCAACCGGGTGCTGGCGGCGGTGCGCAAGTTCTTCAACTGGTGCATCTCGCGAGGGCTTCTCGAGGTTTCGCCCTGCGCGGGGGTGGGAACGCCCACCCGCGAGCGGGCCCGCCACCGGACCCTTACAGATGAGGAACTCGGGGCTGTTCTCGCGGCGGCTCGGGAGCTCGGGCACCCGTTTGGCAGCATCGTGCAGATGCTGGCGCTGACGGCTCAGCGGCGGGACGAGGTCGGGCGACTTTCTTGGGATCAGCTCGATCTGGAGAAGGCAGTGTGGGTGATGCCGCCGGAGCATGCCAAGAACGGCAAGCCGCACCTGGTGCACCTGAGCGCGCCCGTCCTGCAGCTGCTCCAGAGCGCGCCCAGGCTCGGCGACATTGTGTTCTCAGGTGATGGCACGACCCCGTTCCAAGGCTTCTCGAAGTCCAAGGCTCGGCTCGACCGCCTGTCCAGGGTGAGCGACTGGACCTTGCACGATCTGCGCCGAACAGCAGTATCCGGTATGGCCCAGCTCGGTATTGCGCCGCATGTGGCAGACAAGATACTGAACCATCAGAGCGGCACCATCTCGGGTGTGGCAGCCGTCTATCAGCGGCACGAGTTCCTGCACGAACGCAGGGAAGCCCTCAACGCGTGGGGCGCCTTTCTGAACGCGTTAGAATAACGTTCAATGTTCGAACAGAAAACATCTTCATGAGCATGTTAATTACTAACCAGTCTATTCCTTCGATGCGTTTTGACGTTGATGTGACTTAGACCCCACTTAGCAGGGCGCCCTTCGTCTGTAGGTACTATTCAGGCGAAGACTGGCGTGGGTATTGGGAGACTGGCACGCCAGACCGGCAGCTCGCACACTGGCTTCAAGACTCAGGCGTTCGCTAGGCTACCATAAATGCAGCATCAGGGGAGTTCATACTCACTCTACCTGAGGGCTCAAGTGGTCCATTGAATCTTCCCATCTGTTTTCACCCGGCTGAGTTCAATCCCCTTGATATTCCAAGCGAGCAACTCCGGGCTTGTGTATTGGAGCAGGTCGACTTCGTGTGGGGCCGAATGCAAGATGAGTTCAGGAGTGCCGTAGATGAGAGACGCTGCACGATCTTCGCTCGTGCTGGCTCGGTCCTCAGCGAGTTCACAATCATTGCGCCTGATGTGTTTCGGTACTTCGTGGTGACGGACTGGATGAGGGGTGATGCTCAGGCTGCCACTGGAGAGCAGCTTTTCTCAATTCATGTTGCTCTGCCGTCTGTCGATTCTCCCGCAACCTCCTACCTGCTGCAGGACAACAAGCAAACGTCAACTGTAAGGCGGAAAAAGCCCGGCGCTGTGAAGCAGCAGCAGGCGCAAGCTGCGATCCGGGCACTCACGGCGGAGGGTGTCGAACTCGAGAAGCTCTCAAATCAAGAATATGAAGCTCGAGTTTCGAATTGGCTTATTGCCAATGGATATAGGTCCCCAGGAAAGGACACAATCATGCGGGCTGCCGGTCGCCGCAAATAGCGCAAATGACGCGCGCATTCCTTGCATCGTGTCTGCGCTGACGATGTCCTGCATGGTGTGATGGTTCCCGGTCTGACCGGGTGATTCCTAAACGGTCACATCAATGGCTTCTGAAACCTACTACACACCTGAAGAGGCAGCGGAATATCTCCGCTCCTCACCCTCTACTCTTGCCAAGCTGCGGTTGTATGGCGGCGGCCCGGTGTTCACCCGCATTGGACGGGTGATCCGCTATCGCGGCAGCGACCTCGATCATTGGATGAGCAGTAAGCTGGCGCGCTCGACGTCAGAGGCTCGCCTTGCGGGCTAACCTCATTGAACAGGCAGTCAATCAGCCCTGCCTGCTGCAAAAGAAGAGCCCCAAACGAGGGCTCTCGCGGGGCTCAAGGATAAATCTCATGATCTCTATGCCTACCACAAAGCGCCCCTCGCGCAAAGCGAAGTCGCGCGCGCCTGACCTGTTCGCCTGGTCTCGCAACACGGAGCTTCTCAAGCATCCTCCTGTCAGCGCAATCACGCGGCGAGTAAATGTCAGCCCCGCCCTCGCTCTGGTCTTCGCTGAACTAGCTGGCCTGATGCGGGAGACGCGCCATGACTAACGAACAGAACCTTAAGGCAGCCCTTGAGCTCGCCGCGGCCGGGCTGCCGGTGTTTCCCGTCCGGATTACGTACAATCCAGTGACCCGGAAATTCAACAAACAGCCCTGCATCACGGGTTGGCAGACCAAGGCTACAGCTAATGAAGCTGCTGTGCGTCAGTTCTGGGACCTCTTCCCGTATGCGGTTCCAGGAGCGGCTCTCGGTCGTTCGGGGCTCGTTGTGCTCGATGCCGATCGGCACGGTGGGCCTGATGGCGTCAGCGCCTTTCACGAGCTTGCAGCACGCTATGGCCTGCCGAAGGGCGTGATTCGCATCAAAACCGCAGGATCCGGTGAGCACTGGGTGTTCCGTAATCTCGCAAATGATCCCCTCGGCAATGGCGAGGGCGTGCTGCCGGGCGGCATCAACATGCGCGGACATGGCGGCTTCATCGTGGCTCCAGGGTCCGTCCGGCCTGACGGAGAGCGCTGGCGTGAGCCTGATGGCGGCCTGCGGCTCGGCTCCTCATTCGTAGCTGGAACAATCCCTGAGATCCCGCACTGGTTGGTGGACCTGATCCGCTCCCACAAGGCATTGGACAGGGAGTTGCCGAACGACCAACCGATTCAGCCAGAGCAACCGGCAGTAACGGAGCGAGAACGGTCGTACGCAGCCCGTGCTCTGGAGTGCGAGTGTACCCGTGTACGTCAGGCCGCGCGCGGCACCCGCAACGAGATCCTCAACAAAGCCGCGTTCGCGCTTGGCAGAATGGCGGGCGCGGGCTGGATTGAGCCGGATCTGGTCCACTCGAGCCTGTTCACGGCAGCTCAGGACTGCAGTCTGGTACGCGACGACGGTGCGAGCGCGGCGCGCAAGACAACCGACAGCGGACTGGCGGCAGGCATGAGTGAGCCCCGTGCTCCCCTGCCCGACCGGGGTTTTGGCACAATTGGCACAATTGGCACACGTGCAGAGAGCGTGTGGAGCGAGCCCGAGCTGTCCTATCTCGGCTCCGGTCGCTCCCAGCCGGTGCCTTTCCCGGTCGAACTCCTGGGCTCTTCCTGGGGCAACTGGTGTCAGGCTCATGCCCAAGCCCGCTGCGTGCCAGTTGACTATGTCGCGGCGGGCCTCCTCGCCAGTGCGTCGGCGCTGATTGGTAATGCCCGCTGGGCAATGGCGGGACCCGAGTGGCGGGAGCCCTCGGTGCTGTGGCTGACAGTGGTCGGCTCGCCCAGTGCGGGCAAGAGCCCAGGCCTCGACCCGGTCCTCGCGATCATACGGCAGATCGAGCGGAGCGCCATCGAGGCGCTCCGGCCGGAGCGAGAGGCCTACCACGAAGCGCTCGAACTCGCCCGGGCCAGACAGGCGGATTGGCAAGCCAAGGTCCGGGAAGCTCTGAAGAAGGACGACGTCCCACTAGCCCGTCCGGCCGATGCCGTCGAACCCGAGCCCGTTCCCCTGCCCCGCCTCATGGTGGGCGACACCACCCCGGAGAAGCTCGGCACCATTCTCCGGGACAATCCCAAAGGGGTTCTGCTCAACCGCGACGAGATTGCTGGCTGGCTTGGCTCCTTCGGCCGCTATTCCTCCGCCGGAGGCGGCGAGCGCGCCATGTGGCTCGAAGCCTATGGCGGGCGTGTCTACACCATCGACCGGCAGAAGGATCCCGAGCCGATCATCATTCCGCACCTGTCTGTTCCGGTATTGGGCGGCGCGCAACCGGACAAGCTGCGCCTGATCACCGGCGGCGACGATGACGGCTTTGCGGCCCGCATTCTGTGGTGCTGGCCGGAGCCGGTCAGTGGCTTTCGCTTGGCTCGTGCTCCGGTCGATGGAAAGGCGCAGGAGGAGGCGCTGAGACGCCTGCATGGACTTGCCATGACCCAGGGCGAGCACGGGACTATGCAGCCCAGCCATGTGCCTGTCAGTGACACGGCGGCCGCT
The DNA here is from genome assembly GCF_003332305.1 of Microvirga aerophila. Classification (GTDB taxonomy): domain Bacteria; phylum Pseudomonadota; class Alphaproteobacteria; order Rhizobiales; family Beijerinckiaceae; genus Microvirga; species Microvirga aerophila. The sequence goes on from NZ_QOIO01000001.1 coordinate 110,100, forward strand.
CACTTCGAAGCTTACGGATCTGAGGTGAAGGTGCGAGCGAACGGAGCCTCGGGGCTGCTCGCGGGGGCTTTGGGCAAGGCGACCGGGCAGGTGCTGCGTTTAGCTCTAGTGCTGGAGTATCTCGGCTGGTGCGAGGCCACATTCCGGACTGAGCCATCAAAGATCGGCGAGACCGCGATGCTCTCAGCCATCGGGCTAATCGACGGTTACTTCCTGCCGATGGCACGCCGGGTGTTTGGAGAGGCCGCCATTCCGGAGGAGGAGCGTCGGGCCATGGAGCTGGCCCGCTGGATCAGCGAGATGCGGCCGGAGCGGTTCAACGCCCGCAAAGTCCGGCGCCAGATCGGAGGTCTGCTGCGGGAAGCCAAGCATATGGCGCAGGCGTGCGAGGTGCTGGTCCAGGCCGAGTGGATCCGCCCCGTTGCAGTGTCGTCAGCCTCAAGCGGCGGGCGGGCCCCTTCCGACTATGAAGTGAATCCCTCGCTTCTCGCAAGGGCGGAAGTGGCATGAGCCCTTGGCTTGCCAAAGCCCGAGCGACGCGCGCTCACGTTGGTTTCGACTGCGCGGGAGCGTGTGCCAATTGTGCCAAATGTGCCAAAACCTCCCAATCGGCAGCAGCAGAAGGGGGTTTTGGCACAAACGGCACAATTGGCACAGTCTCTGAAGTGCCTGCGGATGAGATCTGGAGCCGGTTCGACTGGATCACGCAAAGGCTCGTGGAGGAGTATGGCCGGGACCTTGCGACTGCACAGCGTGATGGACTGTCCATTCTCAAGGCACAGTTGCTGAACGACCTGCGGCTTGCTCCGATACAAGTCGATACCCACCGCTGCTTTGTCTGCGGCGGGATCGACACACCCACTCACGTGCTGGTGCCTGTGCTGACCGCCCGGCGTGACACCCCGCTATGGCTGCATCTTGAGCCTTGCCATCATGAGCACCAGAGGCGTCGATCCAAAGAGGTCGATGAGCTTCTCCGCTGGGCACGGTCCCCAACCACCCCGAGCGCCAATACGGCAGAGGACCCGTCAAGGGAGGGGGCAATCAAAACTCTACACCTCTTCACGAAAGACCGGCGGTCACAGTCGCACACGCGACGCCGCAAAATTCGAAGCTGATCTTGGAACAACCCCATGAACACCCGTGACCAGCGCCACTGTGGCGCAAAGACCCGCTCTGGCGCGCCGTGCAGGCGTTCGCCGGCTCAGGGCAAGGCGAGATGCCGTCTCCATGGCGGAGCGCTTGGCAGCGGCGCGCCGTGCGGCAAACGCAATGGCAACTGGAAGGGCGGCCGGTACAGCCGGGTGGCCACGCCCGAGCAGCGAAGGACGGCCTGGCAAGAGTACTGGGCCGCTAAGCGGGCTCAAAGAGCCACAGCCGCGGCCGACATTTCGGACGTTCTGGATTTGGAGCTACGGACCCTGTGGCCGCTGGAGTAAACACTGATGATGCCCGAAGCTACCCGGCGCACGCGCTCCTCCGATGGACAGCTGTTGCCCATTCGCGTTCGCGTCGAACGTGTTCTCAGTCCACTGAGAAGGGGCTTCAGAGCCGTCGGCACCCCAACACGACTGTAAGCTGGCTTCGAGGTTTGAGGCTGATCGCTGTGCCAAGGCGTCGACCTGCTATCAACATGTTCGGCCTCTTTGAGTGCTGAATCCCAGCTGCGCGTCTTATCGATGGAATAGCGTAAGTCACGACGCAGCCGCCACAGAGGACCACATGACGGTCGCCTTCATGCAGCGCAGCGAGGACCCCATGCGCTGCCTTGCCGACGTTCCAGGGTTATCCCGAAGACGATGAACTGACAAGATTACGCAAGACAAGGCGTGGCAGACGGCTGACACAAGTGTCCCATAAAGGTGACAGACTCAGCTAAACGTCAGGCAATCGTCTACCTCCAAAGATTTAGCTCGTGACAAGCCAATGGTTCCACTCGATCTTAGCCGTCCGATGTGCCTCCAGGGCGATGACACCAAGCCGGAATGCTGGAACGGATGGAAAATATGCTTCAAGCAAAAGAAAATATACTTAATGAAACCGAAGAGCAGTGCGAGATCCTGGCTCGCTTGGTGGAACAAGCTCAAACCTTCCTGTCGACTGCGGAAGGGGCGCTCTCCGAGACTATCAGTGATGTCATCGAGGAAAGCCTGGCACGGGGGTGGATCTTTTCAGGATCCTTGCACGACCTGATCTCAGAAATGGATGTTCGGCTGGAGGCCTTCTCCATCGATGAGCTGGCCCAAGTCTTCGACTTCGAAGAGGTGCAGGTCTGGGCCAATACCACCAGATCAATCCCCACCACCGCCAACAATGCCGTTGCCATCCGCAACGCGGCCTTTCTCCTGATCCAGCTCAAAGCCATGGGCTTCAGGATCGACGATACTCTGCTCAGCTCCCGCGTGAGACCCGCTCTCGAGAAGAAGCGATTTCTCGTCGGCCGCGAGTTCTACGTCTACTGGCAGCAGGAACTGGAGGCGAAGCGCGAGGCCTTTGTCCTGTACTGCGCGCCAGTCTCTCCGGTGTCGGAGGTCAGTGAAGCCCGTCTGCCCCTCGGTCACACCATGCGCATCATCCATGAGGGAGAGCGCACCATCGGGGTCGAGGTGACGCCGCCACCTTCGAGCAAGGCCGGTGCCGCCTAGGGGAAGGAGAGGTGCCGAGGTCGCCCGTTCCGCCGAGGTCTGTGCGGAAGTTTAGCGGCAACCTCTGTTCCGATCAGCTGGGATCCGGCGAAGCAGCGTGAGAAGCGAGGCGGGTTCAGGCGGGGATCAAGGTCAGCGTGAGGATGGCCTTGGAGTCCGGCTGCATGGCCAGCATCACCTTTGCAGCAGATGAGCCCCCTGAACATAAGCGGTCTGACCGGCCCGGTACTGCTCGAGGACGAGCACCGCAAGCGGAGTTGGTTCGGACGCTGACCCGTTCCGAGGCTGAACCCGGTGCGCGGCGTTGATGGCGGACAATGCGAGACGTGCTGGCCTGTGAAGGCATCAGGCCGCCAGTTGCTTATCGGTCAAGCTTGTATTTCTGCACGCGAGCAGTGACACGTTGGTGTCTCGATAAAGCTTCAAGTGACTCATTCGGCTTACCGGTGTTTTATAGCCCCTTCTCATCAGGAACGTCTGGTTCTCCGTTGTAAATCGGCTCAGAAACGTTAACCCCTGCCAGACCTAGCGCACCTTGTTGAGCATGCGAAGGAAAGCCAACGACAGAGGGGTCATAAGCGGCGGCGATCGTGACCCTCTCGGATCGAGAAAAACCGCAAGCCGCTCAGAAGTTTGGGCCAAGCGAGAGACATGGTCTGGGTTCAATGCCGAATGACAGGTTTGGCTCTATCGAAGACAGCCTTGGAGCATGCAGGATGCGGGAACGATCCTTAACCAATCGGGAGCGGGGCTTGTCGAAAACTTTGGCGAGGTAATCCATCCGGAAGCTCTTCGGCTGCTCGTACAGCGGATACTGCCGTCACATTGTTTAGACGGTTTCCCAGGCCTTCGATTTCTCGGATCGAAAAAGCGCATCAAGAACTCGCATGTTCATAACCGCGTCGGCCATCGGAAACTCAAGGCTGCTCCCCTCCAGGATCGCGCGGGAGAACGCATCCCCCTGATGCTGATAATGGTCAGCGGGAGGAAACTCCTCCGTCTCGGCCCCGCCGCCAATCAGATCCCGCCCGTCGTCGAACACGATGCGGGTCGGCTGGTCGCGCTTGGGGTTGAAAGGCACCTGGACCTCCAGGCGACCTTTTGTGCCGACAATTTGTACCCACTGGGTTGGCACAAGCTGGGTTGCGCAGGTGAACGCCAGATGCTGTCCACCGGAGAACTCGGCAAGACCGCTCGCCAGCCGGTCCGTACGCAGGACCGGGTCCCGGTCGAACACGCCGATCACCCGCTCCGGATCGGCGCCGAAGATATAGCGAGCAGTCGCGACCGCATAGCACCCGACGTCGTAGAGGCCGCCGCCGCCAATCTCGGCTTGATTGCGGATGTTGCCAGGGTCAGTCAGATGATACGAGAAGAAGGTCTGGACGGCCCGGACATCGCCAAGACGTCCGCTCCTTGCGATCTCGCGTGCCCGCTGCCATTGCGGATGGAAGCGAACCATGAAGGCCTCGGCAACCAGCTTGCCGGCCTTCGCCTGAGCCGTCTCAATCTGATAGGCCTCCTCCGCATTAAGGGCAATGGGTTTCTCGCAAAGGACATGCTTACCCGCCTCCAGCGCCTTGATGGTCAAGGGAGCGTGGAGGTGGTTGGGTAGCGGATTGTAAACGGCATCGATCTCGGGATCGGCTAGCAAGGCTTCATAGGAGCCGTAGACCTTCGGGATCCCGAATTCCGCCGCGGCGTCCCGCGCCCGCTGCCAGTCTCGGGACGCAATGGCCACGACGTCCGTCAACTTGCCATTCTTCATCGCCGGGATCACGTGCACGCGGGCGATCTTAGCTGGGCTCAGGATTCCCCATCTGACTTTCTTCGACACGCGAGTTCCTTCCTTTTTTGACGTGGAGCCCAAGTGCTTCGTTCAAAGCTGAGCCCCGACGGCGCTACAGTTCGTAGAGTTCGAGCGGACGACCATCAGGATCGGCAAAGGAGACGAAGCGCTTGCCTGTGTACTCTTTGGTCCGGATTGGCTCGACCGTAACCTCAAGGCTCTTCAGGCGCGTTATGACTGGCTCCAGCGCTGCGACCGAAAATGCGAGATGACGGAGTCCGCAGGCCTCCGGCCGCGATGGCCGTGCTGGTGGTGATGGAAACGAGAAGAGTTCGATCTAGGCCATGCCCACCTGCAGATCACACTTCCATGACTGTCGTTCTGGACGCCAAGCCTCGCCGATCACCGGCAACGCCAGGACCTCGGAATAGAAGTGCTTCGACCGCTCGTAATCCAAGCAGATGACCGCAACATGGTTCACAGCATCCAACATCGGTATCTCCTGGGATTGCCCGGATCAGTCATTGCAGCAAAGCAAGCTGCAGGATTTCTAAAGGGAAGCAACTGCCGTGTCCTCCACGGTTTCTGATCCAGCCCGTGCAGCGCTCGTTCCGGTGTCGGTACTGAAGCAGGGAAGTGGAAATCCCGTCTAAGGCCCGATGCAGAGGTCAATGATAAGCTCCTGGTTCAATGTACCGGCCAAAGGTCGTCTGAAATTATACACGATGCCAAGGCAACCCTTAACGGGGTTATCGAACGGCTTGTTTGACCCCCTCCCGAATGTCCTGTGCATGGCCGGAGCATTGCAAACGCACTAAAGCCGTATCTGTTCTGCTCCCTTGGCTGAGGGATCCAAGCGCATGTATTCCGCGAGGCAGAGGGTGAGATGGTAAAGGACGCGAGTGGGTACCGTGTCGGCCATGTGTTCGCCTTCAGGCGACAGTCGGTTGATCCACAGCGGACCGTTATCTGGGATATGGTGGCGGAAAAGAGCTTCGAGAAATTCCGAGGCGTCGGAGAAACTCGCGCCGACAAATTCATGGCGGGCCAGAGCTGCCTTGACCGCCTCCGTCTGTGGCCAGAGCAACATCGCTGGGTCGAGCACAAGTCCGTCCGCGTCCATCACCTCAATCACCAGACCTTGATCGTTAATCCCGGACCGACGGGTGCTTGCAAATAGACGCTCTGCTTCCTCAGTAAGATTGTCACCTGTCAGCCGTTGATGATGAAGAAGCAGCCAAACCCACTCCATATGATGGCCCGGCTCACGGATCCGGCCGGGCGCTCCAGCGGCCGGCGACAGATCCTCATTCAGGTACTCCCGCAGACTGCCTGTCGCTGGATCGTAGAACCGGTCCCGGAACAGGCGAATGATAGCTGCGGCATGGTCGAGCCAAAAGGTCTCACCCGTCGCGTCGTATAGCGCGTGCATCGCCTCCAGCAGGTGCATATGCGGGTTCTGCCGTCGTGGGAGGCTTCGCTCCACGTTCTCGTGCCAACCACCGTGAATTGGATCCAAAAGGTCGTTTCCCAGGAACTCTATCGTGTGGTGAGCTCGTCGCACAGCGGCGCGATCGCCCGTGGCCTTATACCACCATGCCAAACCAAAGAGAACAAACGCCTGGTCATAGAGATCGAACACCTCGAGTGACTGTACGCGAGCCCCTTCCTGTGCCGCCGTGAACCAACCTCCCTGCTGAGTCAGGAGGTGACGCTCCATAAACGTCTTGGCGTGCGTCGCTGCTGTGAGCGCCCATGTCTCTTTACTCAGCACGTAGGCGTGGCTGAACACATACAGCAGGCGAGCCTGAACGAGGCAGGACTTGGATGCTGTTCTCAGGGGCTCGCCGGCGACAGTGAGTTCACTGAAGAACCCACCGTCTTGCTCGTCGAGCGCTCGCTCGGCCCAAAAAGGCAGTAACGTTTCCAGGAGAAATGTGCGTTGATCTGGCATCAGGCGGCTTGAGGTATTCTGTAAAGAGGCATTCACTGTGCCATCTCCGGTCCATGTTTTGGAGGGAAAAGTAGACGCGCCGGCATAGAATAGCTGCAATCAAGATGAAGAAGGGCAGCAGGATCTGTAGTGAACGTCGCACATGACATGGTGCAGGAGTATCCTACCGATGCCTCTCGAGAACACCAAGTACTGTGTAAGTCAGGATTTGATTCGTCAGACAGTACTCGCTCGAACTGCGCCCGGTACGACAAGTGCAATGTTTCCTTGATCGAGCCCCCGCCGCTCAAAACAGGAGCCCGAGCATAGGGGCCCCCGGTTCATTGCAAGCTGCCGCGATGCGCAGCACTAACATTAAACCCGAAACTTGCAATGGAGACATGGCTTGACCTGGTGTTTACGGGCTTACTGCCGAAAACCCATTCATATGCGAGCCCCGTTCTTCAGGAGTTCGCGTGCAATAACGGTGCGCTGGATCTGCTGTGTTCCCTCATAAATCTGGCAGATCTTGGCATCGCGATAGAGTCGTTCTACCTCAAAGCCTCGGATGTAGCCGGACCCTCCGAATATTTGCACAGCGTTCGCGGTCTGCGCGACTGCCATGTCACCCGCAAAACACTTCGCCATTGAGCAGGCAGCATTCGCCGGCTCTCCGTTATCGATCATGATAGCGGCGCGATGAACAAGTCCGCGGGCCGCGGTAATCTCTTTGGCCATATCGGCCAGCATCCACTGAATACCTTGATTGGCAGCGATCTTCTGACCGAACTGCATGCGAGTCTGTGCATACTCAAGCGCCGCTTCAAGCCCAGCTTGTGCAATGCCGACAGCGAGGGCACCTATCCCAACCCGGCCCTTCTCGAGTACACTCATCATCATGTGGAAGCCGCGGCCCTCCTGGCCTAGGAGAGAATCTTGGGACAAGCCAACGTCATCGAATTGCAACGCACCAACCTGGCTCGCGCGCTGGCCCATCTTGTGTTCTTTCGGACCTCGACTAATCCCTGGTGCGTCGAGCGGAACGATGAATATCGACATACCGCGCTTTCCCGCAACAGGATCTGTTCGAGCAAGAACAAAGCCTACATTAGCCACTGGGGCATTGTGGATCCAGATCTTTCCACCATTGAGCTTCCAGCCTCCACCGTGCCGGATAGCCGTTGTCTTGATACCGGAGACGTCTGAGCCAGCCTCGGCCTCAGTAATGCAATAGGCCACTTTCTTACGAGCCGAGATGACATCAGGGATCCAGGATTCTTGCTGTTCCGGAGTGCCATACCGCGTCAAGAGCGTGCCGATTAATTCTACCAATCCGCATTGGTCTGCAACTGATGCGTAGCCCCGCGAGAGCTCTTCCATGACGATTGCGTAGGCGTAGCTGTCTAATCCTACACCCCCAAGAGTATCGGGAACGGTGATGCCGAAAAGGCCAAGCTCGCCCATCTGCTGATAGATGGCGCCGGGAAAGCTTTCATCGTGGTCAAGCTTTTCAGCGGCCGGACGGATCACGTCATCAGCGAATTTGCGTGCCATGTCTTGGATTTGCTGGTACGTCTCCGGATCGTTTTTAGGTATCGGAAGCATGAACGTCCCTTTGTAACCTGTGATCGCGTGAGTCTCAACGCGGGCCTGAAACCATGCCCATCCGTATGCGATGAACTGGGAACTCCCCCATGGCGACCTTGGCGGCGGCGGACTGCGGTCAGAAAGAGGCCGACATGCCAGACGGTCTCGTCTGGCATGTCGGTTGAATCCGCTTGAGCTACAGGATCGCGATAGGCGCCTTTTCCAAGAAATGGCGTGACTCGTTATCGTCACATCCACCAACGAAGCGACTACCCTCATCATAGCAGGGCGACTGGCCGTAACCGGGCCGAGGCCGCCCATGCTTGGTCATCTCAACCGATGGTTATATTGCTTAGAGGCATCACTCAAAGCTATTTACTTTCGAGCTTTGGCCACTTCGCTGAAAAATAGCTCACGGAAGTCCGCCGGTAGTTGAGCCGCATGTTTATCGACCACTGGTTTTACTTTCTCACGCATCCTGAGCATCTCGGCCTCGGAGAGCACATTGATCTGCATCCCTCGTGCCTTAAGCGCATTGCGCGACCGAGCTTCAGCCTCTATCGCTGCCTGACGTTGATAGGCAGCTGCTTCGTTCGCTGCGTCCTGGAACAGTTTCCGCTCATCCTCTGAGAGTTGATCCCACAGCTTTTTGCTGACAACGGTCACCTGAGATGCGTAGACGTGTCGTGTCTCACTAAGATATTTTTGAACCTCATCGAACTTGGAACTGTCAACCTGGGCGATCTGGTTCTCTTGGCCATCGATCGCCTTTGTCTCGAGCGCTGTGAAGAGCTCTGAAAACGCAAGCGGGACGGCATTAGCGCCTAAAGCGTTGGTAAAGTCGATGAAGACCGGGTTCTGAAATGAGCGCAATTTCAGGCCAGACAGATCTTCAACTTTGGTAATGGGGCGCTTGCTGTTTGTGTAGCTACGAAACCCGCCACCCATAAAGCCGAGCCCAATGAGGTTCTTTTCCGGCAACCGTTCAAGAAAACGCTTACCGGCTGGCCCATCAAGAACGGTCGCGACCTGGTGCTCGTTGTCGAACACGTATGGGAGATCTAGAGCGATGAACTCCTTGATCATGCCACTCAGAATTGCCGGCAACACGATGGTTGCCTCGATCGTTCCGCCCTGCAGAGCCGAGATGACTTGAGCTTCACCCCCAAGCGAAGAATCCGGGAACACTCTGACCTTGATCTTACCGCTGCTCTTTTGCTCAACCAGCTCGCTGAACTTCTTTGCTCCTATGCCTAATGGAGCATCAAGCGTTGTAACGATTGGAAGCTTGATACTGCGCTCCTTAATTTCGGCTGCATGAGCGCTGGAGAGAAAGCTGATCAATGTTAGCAGCGCGCCACAGATTGTCGTTTTGATGGTACGTCGAACAGTCATCATACTGGTGTTCCTCTTGTTAATTTCAAATTTAAGTCTGTCCAACTATACTGACCGGTTAAATTTCGGCCGATGTATCTCATAAAGATCTGCATTCCACGCACAATTTTGCTAATAATAATCCGTGTGCAGTACTCGTAATCGATGTTGTTGAATCATCGCGCGATCATTTCGTTTTCATAAGCATCTCCCAGATCTGCTGCTTTTTAACCTTTTTGTTGACGATGCGCTTAGCCAACATGTGCCATAGCGGATGGTGGCTTCGCGGCTGGCAGCGGCACCTTCCCCTGGATGTGGTCAGATGCCTTTTCGCCGATCATGATCGTCGGCGCATTGGTGTTGGATGACGGCACATAAGGCATGATCGAGGCATCACAGACCCGCAATCCATCAAGCCCATGAACCTTCAGATCTGGATCGACGACCGACATCTCATCAGTGCCCATCTTGCAGGTGCCACAGGGATGATGGTCGGTCTTGCACGTATCGAGGGCGTACTGCACAAGATCTTCCTCGGAGATCTTGGCCGGGCCTGGCATACGTTCAGTCAGGATGAACGGGCTGAGGGCAGGCTGGCGCATGACTTCCCGTGCCATGCGAAGGCCTTCGAGAGACATGGCCCGGTCGTAGGGATCCTCCCAATAGTTCGGATCGATCAGGGGCATGTCTGTGAAGTCGGCCGTCTTGAGTCGAACGGTCCCTCTCGACCGCGGCCGCAGGAACGCGGAGTTCAGCGTCACACCGGCGTTGCGCAGCTTCTCAACGCCTGCCTCAATCCCCGACCCCAGGCCGAGGTGAAACTGGATGTCGGGGGAAACGGCCGATTTATCTGCGTACCAGAAGCCACCGGTCTCAAACAGCGTTGACGCCACCGGCCCGCGCCCGAAAAGTATGTATTGTAGACCCGCCCACACAGTCTTGTGCAATTTCGCGTACGAGTCGTACGTGTAGTCCCCCGTACATTCGGAAATTGTATAGAGATCCAGGTGGTCCTGGAGGTTGGAACCGACTCCCGGAAGGTCATGAAGAACCTTGATGCCAACCGATCTCAGATGATCGGCCGGGCCAATGCCAGATAGCATGAGGAGCCGAGGGGATCCGATTGCACCCGAAGTCAACACAAGCTCGCGGTTACAGCGTACCTGAGACGATGATCCGTTTGCTGAGGCTAATTCCACCCCAACAGCACGGCGGTCCTCGAGTAAGATTCGTTTGACCGCCGCACCTGTCGTGACGGTGAGGTTTGTTCGATCCCGTATCGGCTTGATGTAGGCAGAGGCGGCAGACGAACGCCGGGCGTTCCGAACGGTGACTTGATAGTGACCAATGCCTTCTTGGACCGGTCCGTTGAAATCAGGGTTGTACGGGATCCCATACTCCTGTGCGGCGCGGATGAAGGCCTCGCTGATCGGAAGCGGGTTCACCGGAACGGAAACCCCGAGCGGGCCGCCAGTCCCATGAAAGTCATCAGAAAAGCGCTGATTGTCTTCCGCCCGCTTGAAATACGGAAGGACGTCTGCGTAGCTCCAGCCCGCGCAGTTGCCTTGCTCAGCCCACCGATCGTAATCGAGCCGGTTGCCTCGGGTGTAAACCTGGGCGTTGATGGACGAGCCGCCACCAATCACCTTTGCTTGGGTATATCGCAAAACGCGTCCACCGAGATGCCGCTGCGGAACGGTTGACCAGCCCCAACTGGCGATGCCCTTCGTCATCTTCGCGAAGCCGGCCGGCATGTGGAACAACGGGTTCCAGTCTTTGCTGCCGGCCTCAATCAAAAGAACCTTGACAGTCGGGTCAGCCGAGATACGGTTCGCGAGAACACATCCCGCAGGTCCCCCACCAACAATGATATAATCGTATGTCATTGTCCTCTTTCACTATCCAATGGCGGCGGTCATCGCCTGCACATCACACGTCCCGTTAAGAAGCGTTCGCGGTTGGCCTGTTCAAAGCCGGCCGATGCTCAAGCCACCATCCACGTCGATGACGCTTCCTGTTGCGAATGCGAATGCACCCGATGCCAGAGACGTCACCACGTTCGCCACGTCATCTCCCTCGCCCCATCGTCCTGCGGGTACCAGGCCATTGGCGATCAACCGGCCATATTTCTCAGTGACGCCAGCCGTCATATCCGTCCGAATAATGCCAGGCCGGACGTCAAAAACACCAATGCCCTCACCAGCCAGCCTAAGGGCGAGTCCCTGGCTCCACATAGCCAGCCCTGCCTTTGAAACGCAGTAGTCGAGCCGGTCGGGAGAGGCGTGAGAGGCACTGACGGAGGTCACGTTGATGATTGACTTTGGCCTACCATCACGGGGCTGTTGCAGCATGACCTTGAGAACGGCTTGGGTCAGGAACATTGTGCCGCGGAGATTGACCGAGATCACCCGATCAAAATTGTCCGGAAGAAGCTCCAGAAAATCGCCACGGACGACGGCTCCCATACCAGCGTTGTTCACCAAGCAGTCGATGCGGCCAGTATCGCGTTGGATCTGATTGACCCACCTGTCGTGAACCTGAAGATCGCTGATATCACCGGAAAGATAGAACGCCCTGGCACCGTATTGCCGGAGATCCGCAAGGGTCTCCTCGGCGCTGTCAGGATCCGTACCGGTGATGAAGAGATCGAAGCCATCCGTGGCGAGCTTGCGCGCGATCGCCAGTCCGATACCACGCCGGGAGCCAGTGACCAGAGCAACGGGGCGAGTGTTCATGCTGCGAACCTTGTCGTTTGGATGTGGTCGGCAACCCTCAAGGCTTGCGCCGCCACAGTCAGGGAGGGGTTGACCGCCGCCGACGACGGCATGAAGCTCGCGTCGACGACGAACAGGTTGGGGTGGTCATGGGCTCGGCAAAACGGATCGAGCGCAGACGTAGAGGGAGTATGCCCGAACCGGATCGTGCCGCATTGATGCGAGGGGGTCCGCTTATCGAAGGCTCGTGCCAGAACGATCGGATACCCGGCAGCACGAAAGACTTCCTTCATACGGCGGATGAGGCCGCGATGAGCCGTCATGTTCGTTCGCTTCCATGCCAGGACAATCGACTTGCCATCGACCCTGACCTGGCTCTCCGGGTCAGGGAGGTCCTCGCTCATCAGGTACCAGTCGACACTGTGGCGGGCGAGCCGCTCAAGCACGAAATCCGGCATCCATCGGAGGCTCGCTTTGAGGACAGGAGCCGAGATCCTTCCCAGAAGCTGGACGTTCCCGAGAGGTGGGCCGCCGCGGCCGTCGTCGAAGTAGAAATCGTTGAGACCGATGGTCTTCTGATAAACCGAGTCGTTTCTCTGCCTCGGATCTACCGTCAGCATCGCTGTCGCATTGTGATTCATGAAGTGGCGACCGACAACTCCGGACCGATTGGCGACACCGCCCGGTTCATGCTCCGAGACCGATCGGAGAAGGATCGCGGCTGAGTTGATCGCGCCGGCGGACAGAACCACCAATTTGGCACGGATCACAATCCGCTCGCCGTTCTTGATGTACTCCGCTCCGGCAACACGACGGCCGTCCCTCTCCAGGATCAGGCGCTCGACCATTGCGCCCGTTACCAGGCTAACGGATGGCTGCTTCAGCGCGACCGTCAGCGCTGCCGTCTCGGCATCGAACTTGCCGGTTCGGGTGTCAGGGTAGGCATCCCAAGGTGTATTGGCATGGGAGAGCCATTGGTCGATATCGATGGCAAGGGGGAGCGAGAACGGCCGAAGCCCCAGCTTTTGCAACCGCTCCCGAGCCGATGCGATCGCGGGCTCATCCGGAACGGGCGGATGGGGATATGGGACAGAATGGGACGGCTCCGTCGGATCCTGCCCCAGAGCTCCTCGAACTTGGAAAAGCTGCTCCGCGGCGCAGTACCAAGGTTCGAGATCCTGATAGCTGATCGGCCACGCAGGGGACAAGCCATCGGCATGCTCCAGTTCGCCGAAGTCCTGCTCGCGGTACCGGAACATCACGGCACCGTAGAACTTGGAGTTACCGCCGACGTAATAGTAATTGCCGGGGTTGAACTCCAGCCCTGCCGCGTCCCGCCACATCTCCTTGGGACGGTAATGCTCCTCAATGAAAATCGACCGGGTGTTCCTCGCATGAGAGGAATGAGGCAACTGCTCGCCACGTTCGAGAATGACCACCGATGCGCCGCTTGTGCTGAGGCCTGCGGCCATGCAGGCCCCACCGATCCCGGACCCGATGATCAGGATATCGGCCGATTGCTCGTGCATCATGCCACCCGATTGCCCGAGGCAGGATCAAACAGAACGGCGCGATCCATGTTGTACGCGAAGTCTGTCGTGGAATGCAGCTTCACGGCCGCGTCCGAGCGCATGCGGGCCACCACGTCCTTGCCGCCAAGTCGCGTGACGACGAACGTGTCCGAGCCAGCGGGCTCTACTACCTCTGTCCGGCAGCTCACACGGATCACGTTCTTGGCGTTGCGGTCGGCGCCGTCCACGTCCGTGATCGCTTCGGGACGAATTCCGAGAACGACCTTCTGCCCAGCGGGCGAGACGACCGTACGATCGTTGGCAATCGGCAAGACGACCGGTGCCGTTCCATCGCGCTCGATTGCGACCGCATAGGCTTTGCCTGACATCACAAGTTCCCCTGGCACGAGATTCATCGGCGGCGATCCCATGAAGTCAGCGACGAACGTATTGACCGGATCATTGTAGATTTCGGCAGGGGTCCCGAACTGCTGGAGATGCCCGTCCTTCAGGACTGCGATCTTCGTAGCCAGCGTCATCGCCTCGATCTGATCGTGCGTGACATACACGATCGTCGTGCCAAGGCTGTTGTGCAGGCGTTTGATTTCGGTCCGCATGTCGACGCGGAGCTTTGCGTCGAGATTCGACAGCGGCTCGTCGAAGAGAAAGAGTTTCGGCTTGCGGACGAGCGCCCGGCCCATGGCGACGCGTTGGCGCTGGCCGCCGGAGAGCTGGCTCGGCTTACGATTGAGAAGGTGGCCGATCTGCAGCGTTTCTGCCACTTCCGCCACCGCCTTGTCGCGCTCCGGCTTCGGGACCTTGCGCATTTCCAGGCCGAACGCGATGTTCTGAGCGACAGTCATGTTGGGATACAGCGCGTATGATTGAAAAACCATGGCGATGTCGCGTTCGGATGGACGGCGGTCGTTCACACGGCGGCCAGCGATTTTGATCTCACCGCTGCTGATACTTTCCAGTCCAGCGATTGTGTTCAGCAATGTGGACTTGCCGCATCCCGACGGCCCGACGAGGACCAGAAAGCCACCCTCTTCCATGGCCAGATTGATGCCTTTGAGCACCGACATGGCCCCGTAGGACTTCTCAAGGCGATTGATTTCGAGAAAAGCCATAGTAATTCCTCCCTTTTTAGCCTTTGACGGCGCCAGACATCAGACCGCGCACGAAAAACCGACCGGCCACGATGTAGACGATCAGTGTGGGCAGGGCGGCAAGAAGAGCTCCTGCAAAGTGAACGTTGTATTCCTTGACGCCCGTGGACGAGTTGACGAGGTTGTTCAAAGCGACAGTGATAGGCATGGCGTTCGGGCCTGAGAACGAAGCACCGAACAGGAAGTCATTCCAGACGTTCGTAAACTGCCAGATCACCGTCACGACGATGATGGGCCCGGAGCTCGGCAACAGAATCCGGTAGAAGATCTTGAAGAAGCTTGCACCATCGACTTGGGCCGCCCGAACCAGCTCCGTCGGGAAGGCCTCGTAGTAATTCCGGAAGTAGAGCGTCGTGAACCCGAGTCCGTAGACAACGTGAACCAGGATCAAGCCATAAATTGTCCCAGCAATCCCGAGCGTTCCAAGAATGCGTGCCGTCGGAATGAGCACGATTTGGAAGGGGATGAAGCAGGCGAACAGCATCAAACCGAAGACAATTTTATGGCCGGGGAATCTGTACTTGGTGAGAACGTAGCCGTTGAGTGCCCCCAGGATGGTAGAAATTGCCACCGCAGGGACAACCATGAGGATCGAGTTCAGGAAGTACGGCTGAAGACCCGTTGCCTGGACACCGATTTGGGCTTCGTTCCAGGCTTTTTGCCAGGGCTCCAAGGTCCACTGTGCCGGCAGCGACAACATGTTGCCGCCCTGGATCTCCGACAGCGGCTTGACCGAGTTCACGACCATAATGAACAGCGGCAGGAGATAGTAGATCGCGAAAAGGATCAGCACCGCGTAAAGAAGCACTCTCGGCGCAGATCGCGGCGAGCTTTCACTGCGAGTGTCGGCGATGGTAGAGACTTGTGCGGTCATTTCTTTTCTCCCCGCAGCTCGGTGTAGAGGTAGGGAACAATGATGGATGAGATCATCATGAGCATGATCACGGCAGAGGCGGCGCCGATGTTCATCTGGTTTCTCGTAAACGTGTACGAGTACATGAAGGTGGAAGGCATTTCGGTCGCCCGACCAGGGCCGCCGTTGGTCATCGCAATGATGAGATCGAATGACTTGATGGCCAGGTGAGCGAGTACCACGAAGGCTGATAGAAAGGCTGGACGAAGTTGCGGGATAACGATGCGGCGGTACGTTTGGACGGTCGACGCACCGTCAATCTGGGCAGCCTTCATGATCTCGCTGTCGATGCCCCGCAGGCCGGCCAAGAACATTGCCATGATGAAGCCCGATGACTGCCACACCGCGGCGATCACGATCGTATAGATCGCCATCTGGCTGTCCTTGATCCAGTTGAACGTAAAACTGGTCCAACCAAGGGCATGCATGGTCTGCTCGAGGCCGATGCCAGGGTCGAGGAACCATTTCCATGCAGTCCCCGTTACGATAAACGAGAGCGCCATGGGGTAGAGAAAGATCGGGCGCAGCAATCCTTCGGCGCGGATCTTCTGGTCGATAAGGATTGCGAGAAACAGGCCCATCACCGAACACAGGATGATGTAAAGGGAACCGAAGATTGCAAGGTTCTTCAGTGCGACAGTCCAGTTGGGGATCGCGAATAGGCGCGAATAGGCGCCGAACCCGATGAAGTCGAAGACCGGCAAGAGTGTTGAGCTCGTCGTCGACAGATAGATCGTAAACAGAATGAAGCCGTATACGAAGACGAGAAGTGCCGCGAAGCTTGGTGCAAGAACCAAGCGAGGCAGCCAGTCTTCAAACCCACGCCTTGTGCGGGGCGGCTCGGTTGATGTGGTATGACTCGTTATCGCGGCGACCGACATGGCGTGTGCCTTTCGTCTCTAAACAATTTGTAGCGAGGGCCTAGGCCCCGCACCTGCGGGACCTAGGAAGCGCACTTGCCTACTGCTTTGCGCTCGCGACGGCGGACACAAGCTCCTTGACGGCTTGATCCGGGGTGTAATCACCGTTGAATTCGCCGGTGATGACATCGTACATCGCATTCTTGACGGCTGCCCGTGCTGCATGCCCGTGGGCTAGCGATCCGAGCAACGTCCCTTTCGCCTCGGCCTCCTTGACGTCGGCAATCGCCTTTTTGCCGCAATCGTCGAAGGCGGCATCGGAGACATCGGTCCGGGCGGGAGCCGAGCCTTTCACGACGTTGAAGGAAGATTGGAAGGCGGGATCTTCAATGGCTGCAGCCATCTTCTGCTGAGCAGCCTGGCGATTAGCTCCGACCTTAAACATGGCGAATTGGTCGGTGTTGAACATGACGGTTCCCTGCGTTCCAGGGAAGCGGGTGCACAGGAAGTCCGTCCCCGGCTTTTTTCCGGCGCCGAGGAACTCACCCTTCGCCCAATCTCCCATGATCTGGACAGCTGCATCGCCGCGGATGACCATCGCGCTGGCCAGGTTCCAGTCGCGGCCGGAGAAGTTGCTATCCACGTAGCTCCGGAGTTTCGTCATCCGCTCGAAGACTTTCTTCATGGTATCCGAGCCGAGTGCAGCGGGGTCAAGGTCAATCAAGGCCTTCTTGTAGAATTCAGGACCTCCGGTGGCCATCACGGCGCTGTCGAAGATCGTGGCGTCCTGCCAGGGCTGGCCACCATGGGCCAAAGCCGTCTTGCCCGACGCCTTGACCTTGTCGAGGGCTGCGATCAGTTCATCCCAGGTCTGAGGCGCCTTCAGACCGAGGTCATCAAACACCTTTTTATTGATCCAGATCCAGTTGGTGGAGTGCAGGTTCACCGGGGCAGCAACCCATGTGCCCTTGTACTTCGAGAACTGCTGTAGAGCGACGGGAATATTTTTGTCCCAGTTCTCCTTGGCGGCAAGCGCATTAAGGTCGGTGAGGACGCCCTGGGCAGCCCAGTCTTGGACGTCGAAGCCGAGCATCTGCGAGGCGGTCGGAGGATCGCCTGACGTGACCCGGGCTCGGAGGACCGTCATCGCCTGCTCACCGCCGCCCCCTGCAACAGGAACATCCTGCCAGCCGACGCCTTGAGCTTTGAGGTTCTCCTTGAGAACATTCAACGCCGCTGCTTCACCACCCGACGTCCACCAATGCAGGACGTCCACGCGGGACGTTTCCTGGGCGATTGCCGGGACGCCGGCCATTGTGGTCGAGATTAGCAGCGCCGCCGAGACAAGATAGGACTTAGTGACTTTCATTTCGTTTCCTCCCAAGAGCCGAATCCGTTTCGGCGCACGCTTCAGGTTTCTGAAGGCCGTGGCACCCACCAGGCCGTCCGAGGCCCTGAGTGGAAGTGCAATGTCTTCTCCTCCGTGTAGTCATCGACCGCCCGGCGGCCCAGTTCCCGGCCCAGGCCGGACTGCTTGTAGCCACCGAAGGGAAGCTCGCTGGCGCCGTCCATGAACGTGTTCATCCACACGGTACCGGCATCGATGTTTCGGCTGACATTCAGGCAGGTGTCGAAACTTTTGCTCCAGACGCCGGCGGAGAGCCCGTACTCGGTGCTGTTGGCAATCGCGATGGCCTCATCGGCGGTTTCAAATGTGAGAACCGATAGAACCGGACCAAACACCTCTTCTCGCGCAATAGTCATTTGTGGTTTCACGCCATCGACGAGGGTCGGAGCCATGAATTGCCCGCTCTCATGATCCAGTCGGGTCCCGCCGGCCTTGACCTCGGCGCCGGCTTCCTGGGCCTCGGCAATATACCCCTCAATCTTCGCCAGATGGTCCGGTGTGACGATGGCGCCAACCCGCACGTCCTCGTCGAGTGGATCACCAACCTTCACGTGCCGGACTTTCTGTTGGAGTTCCGACACGAAGCTCTCGGCAATCTGCCGCTGGATGATCAATCGGCTTCCTGCATTGCAACATTCGCCTGCGTTGAAGTAGGCGCCGAACACAGCCGCATCGAGAGCAGCCTCCAAGTCGGCATCGGAGAAAACGATCTGCGGGTTTTTTCCACCCAACTCCATCGAAACCTTCTTCAAGGTGTTCGCTGCAGTAGCCATCGCGCTTTTTCCGACACGGGTTGAGCCCGTGAACGAGATCATGTCCACTCGGGCATCGGAGGTCATCGCAGCGCCAACATCCGCACCTGTCCCAGAAAGAATGTTAACGACTCCGGCTGGCAGCCCTGCTTCGAGAAGGAGATTGCCGAGGTGGAGCGTCGACGCAGATGTCAGTTCGCTTGGCTTGACCACGGCAGTGCAACCCGCTGCCAACGCGAACGGAAGCTTTTGGCTGACGATGAGAAAAGGGAAATTCCAAGGGGTAATGATGGACACGACGCCAATCGGATCCCGGACCACTACACCCAGTTTGTGAGGGCCCAGATTCGAGAAGCTTTCGCCGTGGAGGTCTCGCGCCAAGGCGGCGGCGTAGCGCCAGATATCGACGGCGCCGGCGATCTCGCCTCGCGCCTGTGCAATTGGCTTGCCGCTTTCCAGGGTATCCATCATTGCAATCAGTTCGGCGTCACGCTCGATCAGGGATGCAACATCAAGAAGGATCTTTGACCGTTCAGAGGCGGTCAGGCGCCTCCACTGCCCTTGGTCGAAAGCGGTGCGTGCGGCCGAAATGGCTAGATCGGCTTCGTATGTTGACGCCCGTGCATAGGTCGAAACGGGGACCCCATGGGCAGGGCTCACCCGCTCCAACGTTTCTTCGCCCCGTGCTTTGGTCCAACGTCCATCGATCAGCAGTTCGTAGGAGCGAGGAGTCATCGCCAGTGCGGAGTCCAATCGCGAGCGGTCGAGTTTGACGGGTGCGTTCATAGGTCAGCCCTCAAGTGTTCGTGTAGGACGGGGAGCGCTTCTCTCGGAAGCTCGAGACCCCCTCTTTTAGGTCGGCGGTGTAGGAGACGAGTGCGCCTGCAATGCCTTCCACGGCCGCAGCCGTCTCTTCGCCTTCTGCAGCGTTGATGAGATCTTTGCTGATGGAGACCGCTATCGGCCCACGTTCGGAGACGAGGTTCGCGATCGCCCGTGCCCGTACCAGGGCACTCCCCTGGGGCGCGATCTCGTCGACGATCCCTCGGCGCTCGGCCTCCTCACCGGTCATGAGAACACCTGTGAGCGAAAGGCGCCGGATATTCTGGGATCCGAAGCGGCGAACCAGGCGCTGCGTTCCTGACCAGCCGGGCACCATCCCAAGACCGGTTTCCGGAAGGCCGATCTTGATTTGAGGTTCGGCCACCCGGACGTCGGCCGCGGCGGCGAGTTCCAATCCGCCGCCCAGCGCATGGCCGCTGAGGGCAGCGATCAGGGGCACCCTCAGGCGGGCCAGCCGATCGAATGCACGGTGTCCCAACCGGGTCCACATCCGCCACATATCGAGAGGCTCAAGACCACCCCAGCCGGCAATATCGCCACCGGCGCAGAAGGCCTTGCCCTCGCCCGTGATGATTGCACAGCGGATCTCGCGGCTTTTTTCGATCGCATCCGCGCCCTCTACCAAAGCCTCGATCATGGGCATGTCGAGCGCATTGAGCTTCTCGGCACGGGCCAAAGTGATTGTCGCGACCGGGCCTTCGACTTCAAAGCGGACGTACGGCGTTGTCATGCTGCCCTCCTCTTTGGCGTCGAGCCCGCTTCGCTCCTCGGGATTTGCAAGCCGAGCGGCTCGGGTTGGAACAGAGCCGCGTCCATCAGTTTCGGAGCGGACGGCACAAGCAGTGGGAACGCGGCATGGGCGAGAACATCCCGCTCGAGATCGATACCGGGCGCGATCTCGGCGACCACGATGCCCTCTGGCGTCAGCTTCAGCACACAGCGTTCAGTGACGTACGTAACGTCCTGGCCTTGCTCAATGGCGCGCTTTCCTGAGAACGAGACATGTTCAACGGCCTCGACGAGCTTGTCGACTTTACCCTCTTTCAGAATCTTGAGCGTGCCATTGACGATCTCGAACTTGCCCCCAGCCGTGTAAAAGCCGGAGAAGACGATCCGCTTGGCGTGGCTCGAGATATCGACGAACCCGCCTGCTCCCGCGGTAACGTGTGGCCGCGCGCTCAACTTGGAGACGTTCACAGAACCGTTTCGGTCGATCTGCAGGAAGGAGAGGAGCGAGAGATCGAAGCCGCCACCTTGGAAGTACGTGAAATTGTATGGTGACGGCATGATGGCTTCGGCGTTGGACGAACAGCCGAATTTGAAGTCGAGCAGTGGAATGCCACCGACGGCGCCTTGCTCGACCATCCAGGTGACGTCGCCGTGACATCCCTCCTCAATGAGGATCCTCGGAACGTTGGCCGAAATGCCGAAGCCGATATTGACGGCATCACCATAGTTCAACTCTCTCGCGACGCGGCGAGCAATGACCTTGGAGATATCGAACTCTGGGATCGTGAAGCTTTCTATCGGGCGGAAAACTTCGCCGGAGATGGCCGGATCGTAGACAGTCTGGGTCGTCTGCATCTGGTCAGGCGCGACAACGATCACGTCTACAAGGATCCCAGGTACGAGTACATCATGAGGCCTGAGCGTTCCGCTCTTGGCCAGACGTTTCACCTGCGCGATGACGAGGCCGCCGTTGTTGCGGACGCTCAGTGCCTGCTCGATCGGGCCGAGGTAGGCTCCCTCGTGCTCATACGAGAGGTTGCCGCGCTCATCGGCTGTCGTCGCACGAATGATGGCGACATCCGGAACGATGCTCTTGAAGTAGAGCCAATCGTCACCGTCAAACTTCATGGATTGCACGATCGGCGCCGCGGCGGCCTGCTCGTTCATGGCGCAGCCTTCGCGCGAAGGGTCGACGAACGTGTCCTTCCCCACCTTCGTGAGTACGCCAGGGCGCTTCGCAGCTGCCTCGCGGTGCATATCGAACAGGATGCCGGATGGAATGTTGTAGGCCGGGATCTCGTTGTTCGTGACCATTTTCCAGATCGCGGGCGGCTCGGCTGAGGACGGGCCTGACGGGTAGGACCCAGCGATGATCCGAGCCAACAGTCCCGGTTTTGCGAGATGATCGACACCTTTGATGCCCGACATATCGCCTGCGGCAATCGGATGAACCGTCGTCAGCGTGCGCGGATGGCCTGTCTCGTCAAACCTTTTTCCTATAGCCGCCAGAACGGCGTCGGGACAGCCAAGTCCGGAAGCCGACGATACCGTCACAGTAGCGCCGTCGGGAATGAGAGCTGCTGCGTCTGCGGCTGGGAGTATGCGAGGGAAGCTCATTGTGACACCTTCAGGCTTGTTGAAAACTCGGGATTGATGGCAGCGACCTGGGACGTACGGGCTGATTGCAAGGCTGCGGCTGCGATGGCAAGCGACCAGATCCCGTCCTCTCCGGTTGCGGCTGGCTCACCATCCCCATGCGCTGCGGCTGTGAAGCGTGCGACGCTGCGTTCGTAGAGGTTCGTCCGATCAATCGGCAGGAGCTCTTCGCCTGTGGCCGTTCGCAGCAGAACATCGCCGACCGGCCTCTGGGTCATACAATCGGTGCCGATCAGTGATCCCTCTGTGCCGTGGACCTCGAAGCCGGTCTTGGCATGGGCCGTAGTGAAAGCGTCGTGAAACTGGGCAAGCAAACCGGACTTGAAGCGGATTGTGCCCATAGCCCCGTCTTCGACGCTGCCCTGGGATAAGCCCGCGGACTGCGTAAGCGCCGTCACCTCGACGGGATCATCGGCGAGGACGAAGCGAAGCGTGTCCGCATCGTGAACTGTGATGTCCAGGACCACACCCGCACCGGCAGACGGATTGGTCAGACGCCAACCCTGCAGGTGGGCAGGCAGGTACACCGCGTGGAACACGCGGGCGAACAGCGGGCGGCCAATTCGGCCTGCTGCGATGGCCTCCCGCATGGCGCGGTGCGTCCCCGCGTTGCGAAGGTGATGGTTGGTCCCAAGGACCACGCCTGCAGCCCGACAGGCGTCGACCATCTCGCGAGCCTCGTCGACGGTGAGAGCTAAGGGCTTCTCACAGAGGATGTGCTTGCCCGCCCGTGCGGACTGAAGAACCTGAGCGTGGTGGAGCTCGTTCGTGGTCGAGATGTAGACCGCGTCGGCTTCGTCCAGCAGAGCGTCCAGACTGGTGGTCGCATGTGGGATGCCGTTGGCCTTCGCGTAGGCGGCCGCTCGATCCTGGTCGCTGCTCATCACTGAGACGACCTCCCCACCTGTGGAACGAATTGCATCGCTCATCCATTCTCGCGCGATGGTGCTCGCACCGATCAGGCCCCAACGAAGTGTCTTGCTCACGAGACCTTCCTTTCTCTCGGCGGCGGGCAGCAGCTCTCGCGCACGACCAGACGGGCCTCGCCGATATAGGTTTCCGTGGTCTGATTGCCGGCTGCGATCTGGCGCAGGAGCATTTGCGCGGCCCGCTCGCCGAGGTCTCCCGCATCGACGGAAACCGTGGTAAGCGGTGGCGAAACCTGCCGAGCCTCAGTCGTGTCATCGAAGCCTGTGATGGCCATGTCCCGCCCTGGCAGCAGTCCCTTACGGCTCAAGGCCTGCATAACACCGATCGCGACGACATCGTTGAAGCACACCACCGCGGTCGGCCAGTCCGGACGGGACAGAAGAGCGGACATTGCGGTAAAAGCACCATCCTTTGTCGGCATCGATTCCAGCATGAGCGCAGGATCGGCGCGAAGCCCCACCTCTTCGAGCGCCTGGGTGAAGCCGGCGATCCGGTCCTTGCGGACGGCCATGGCGCCCATGCCACCAAGGAAGGCAATCCTGCGATGCCCCAGCGAAATCAGGTGCTGCGTAACACGTGCCGCTCCTGCCATATTGTCGGAGGCAACGAGCGACGCGCGGGCACCCGGAACACGTCGGATGGCGAGGATAATCGGCATCCCAAGATCCAGCAGACTGTTAATCTCCCGGCCGTCAGTATCGAGCGCGGGACTGAGGATGATCCCTGACGCTCCGTGCTCACGCATCGACCGAACGACCTCGGCCTGCCGCACGACACTCTCGGCCGTATTGGCGATGAACGGAATATATCCCGATGTGCGGAGAACGCGCTCGATCCCAATGGCAAGCTCGGCGAAGAACGGGTTCGACAGGTCATTGATGACCATCCCAACGATGCTCGACTGCGCTCCCCGGAGGTTCGCCGCACCGCGGTTGTAGACATAGCCCAGCTTGGACATCGCCCTCGACACGCGGTCGCGGGTCTCGTCGGCCACCAGCGTACTGCCCTTGAGCACGAGCGACACGGTCGATTTGGAGACACCTGCCTCGCGAGCAATGTCGATGATCGTGACATTGGTCGAGGCCCGCCGTTTGCCGGTCACTGGGGCGACCTTTCCATCCCTAACATCTATTGGAACGTTCCATATCATGAGGCTAGTTGGATTGTAAATGGCCGAAATGTCGCTGAGAAATAAGGGAAATACGGGCAAGACTTTATTCATGGCTTGCCAAGATTATTTGGAACGGTCTAAATACCGCGAAATTGACCAGCCAGCAATCAGCGGCCTAATAGGGAGATCCAAACGCTATGAACCAAATCACCTTGCTTCGTGCAGACGGCTCACTCGAGCAGTACCGCGTGGGTGATGCGTCACCTTACCCCCTCACCCACAAAGGCGACCTGCCCCGGACGGTTTATGCCGCGGCCCACGTAGTGGCCGATCCCATCGCGCTGACCGATCCATGGCAATCGTCCCAGGTCGATTGGGAGTCGACTCTGAAGTTCCGCCACCATCTTTGGGGCCTCGGGCTTAAGATCGCCGAGGCCATGGATACGTCACAGCGGGGCATGGGTCTCGACTGGCCCGGCGCCAAGGAGCTGATCAAGCGGTCCCTCCTGGAAGCGAAGACTGTTCCGGGAGCCGATCTGGCCTGCGGCGCCGGTACCGATCACCTGGATCCTGCGGACGTGCGCTCCCTCGACGACGTGGTCGCGGCCTATGAAGAACAGCTGAGTCACGTCGAGGCCTATGGAGGACGCGCCATCCTGATGGCCAGCCGCGCCCTCTGCAAGGTCGCACGATCCAAGGATGATTATCTCTACGTATACGGCCGGATCATTAGCCAGGCGGCCGACAAGGTTATCCTTCACTGGCTCGGCGAGATGTTCGACCCGCAGCTGTCAGGTTACTGGGCGAGCAGCGACGTCGATGTTGCGATGGCAGCTTGTCTCGAGCTCATCAACGCCCACCCCGGAAAGATCGAGGGCATCAAGATTTCCCTTCTTGAGCGCTCGTACGAAGAGAAGATGCGGGCTCTCCTTCCGGCCGACGTGAAAATGTACACGGGCGATGATTTCAACTACGCCGACCTCATCGAGGGCGACGGGAAATACCATTCGCATGCCCTGCTCGGCATTTTCGATCCAATCGCACCGGCGGCTGCGGCTGCCATGGACTGTCTCGCGAAGGGTGACAGTGCCGGCTACCACGCCATCCTCGACCCGACAGTGGAACTGTCTCGTCGCATCTTTGAAGCACCGACGCAGTACTACAAGGCAGGTGTTGTGTTTCTCGCTTGGTTGAACGGATTGCAGAGCCATTTCCGGATGCTGGGGGGTATGGAGTCAGCTCGTGGTATTCTCCATTATTCGGAGGTTTTCAGGCTCGCCGATCAGGCTCGGCTCCTCGTCGACCCGGATCTCGCTATCGCGCGGATGCGCCAGGTCAATGCTGTGAACGGGATCTAGGAGCTCGTTGCAGGGTGTCGAAGGTCGGTTGGCGTTGGCTGTTGTCAACGCAAGCTATGGCTAAAACGCGATGCTTGAGCGGTCTTGGCGCTATCACAGCTCCGGTTGTGTGAAATGGAGAGCTAACCGGATCCTGATTGTGAAGGTCGGAAGAGGCCCCAATAATGGATAATGTCGGAATACTTCGCTCGTTGTACGACGCTGCACTGACAGCTGCATTCCCCGATGGCAAGTTCGCTTCCTGCCTGCCGGCCCCGCCCAAAGGCCGCACGATCGTGCTCGGGGCCGGCAAGGCGTCGGCGAGAATGGCGCAGGCGTTCGAGGCCGCCTGGCCATACCCCTGTGAGGGTCTTGTGGTGACCCGCTACGGTCACGCTGCGGCCACACAGCAGATTGAGATCGTCGAGGCCGCGCATCCTGTTCCGGATAAGGCGGGCTTTGACGCGGCAGAGAGGATTCTGGAGCGGGCCTCCAACGCGGGGCCTGATGATCTCGTCATTTGCCTGATCTCGGGAGGAGCATCCGCACTCCTTTCTTTGCCGGCAGCGGGCATAAGCTTGGCGGACAAGCAGAGTGTCACAAAAGTCCTCCTGCGGTCAGGGGCGCCCATCCACGAGATGAACCAGGTGCGCAAGTCACTCTCGCGTATCAAAGGCGGCAGGTTGGCTCTGGCGGCGGCGCCGGCCCGGGTCGTGACATATGTAATCTCCGACGTCCCTGGCGATGATCCCGCCAGCATCGGCTCCGGTCCCAGCATGCTCGAGCAGCAGAATGCCGACAAGGTGTTCTCGATCCTTGAGCGGTACAAGATCGAGATCTCCACCTCCATGAAGGACGCGATCGCCGAGAATTGTCGGTTGCCCTATCAACTGACCGAAAACGACGTCTGCGTTCTGGCAACACCGATGATGGCTCTGAAGGCGGCCGAGCTGCGAGCTCAGGAGTTAGGTCTTGGAACGCTGATCCTGGGGGATGCGATTGAAGGCGAGGCGCGCGAGGTTGCGAAGGCTTTTGCCGGAATCGCACGATCGGTGAGTGATCACAACGTACCGGCGACTAAGCCGTGCGTCCTTCTCTCGGGCGGAGAAACGACAGTCACTGTTCGTGGGAATGGACGCGGTGGCCGGAACACTGAGTTTCTTCTGGCTTTGCAACTCGCACTGTCCGACCTGCCCAACGTTGCCGCTCTGGCCTGCGACACGGACGGCATTGATGGAGTTGAGGATAATGCAGGCGCGTGGTTCGACAATGGTGGTCTATCTCCCGCAACCCTTGCTTTGGATGCCCCCTCGTTCCTGGCGGATAACGATGCCTACAGCTACTTCTCCAAGCTGGGTCAGCTTATCATGACCGGTCCTACGTTGACCAACGTCAACGACTTCCGGGCTATTCTGATCAGATAACCGAAATTGACGTCTCATGCGATGAAACGCAGCAGCCTGGGGATGAGTGATGAATGACAGCAATGCTCTTGAGGTGCTCTTGGCGGAGGAACAGGAGCTGCAATTTCCGTCCTTTAGCTCTGACATCGCTTGGAGGCTCGGCAGTCGCATCTATCAGCGTGCTCAGACTGGGGCGTTTCCGATTGCGATCGAGATATCTCGAAACGGACAGCAATTGTTCTTTGCCGCATTGCCGGGTGCGACCCCCGACAATGCCGAGTGGATACGCCGCAAGCGGGCGGTTGTGCAGCGGTTCCACCACAGCTCCCTCTATATGTCCGTAGAGGCAGAGCAACAGGGGCGCCCATTTCTGCAACGCTACGGGCTTTCCGAGCAGGATTATGCTGCAGCCGGCGGCGGGTTCCCTGTATTCGTCAGGGATACAGGTTGCATTGGCGCAGTAGTTGTCAGCGGCCTCCCTCAACTTGAGGACCATCGCTTGGTCACTGTGTCAATCAGAGAGATCATCGCACAGCTGACAACGTAACATGCTTCAGATCGCGACCGGACGAAAGCTCAACGGGCCGGTTGTCCTACGACCGTGGCACCTGCGGGAACGTTTCGCGTCACGACGCTGCCCGCGCCGACGACGGCATCGTCGCCAATCGTCACTCCCGGGAGGATGATCGCTCCACCCCCAATCCAGACATTGCGGCCAATGTGGACCGGACGCCCGAACTCCAGGCCCGCCCGGCGCTGCTCAGGATCGCGCGGATGGTCGGCGGTGTAGATCTGGACCGCAGGTCCGATCTGCGTGCCTTCGCCGATCGTCACCTCCACCACGTCAAGGATGACGCAGTTGAAGTTGAGGAAGGCATTGGCTCCCATCCGGATGTTGAAGCCATAGTCGCAGTGAAAGGGCGGGCGAATGACGGCTCCGGGCCCAACCTCTGCAAACCGCTCTGCGAGAAGCGCATGCCACTGTTCGGGCGACTGTCCCAATGTATCGTTGTACCGCTTCAGCCAGGCCCCGGTGGCCAGCAAATCAGCTTGGATCTCCGGGTCAGCTGCATTGTACAATTCGCCTGCCAGCATCTTCTCTTTTTCACTGCGGGTCATGTTTCTTCCTCACCGTTTGATCCCGCTTACCTGGCTCGACAGCGCCGAGACACAATATTTGCATTTTCCAAACCGTACCGCTCGTGAGAAATGCTCCATATGCGGAGCTTTTGGGCAAAAGCGCGATAACACCGCATCTTGCGGCCAAAAACTCAGCACGCCTGAGATTACTGTCGAGATCGAAAGCATGTCTACTGTCCTGGGCCGTGGCAAAGGCTCATGGCCAAGCGAGCGAGGCATGCAGCGGGACATCGATCAGGACGTTAGCGACCAGCACGATGATTGTTTCCGGCATGCGTTGCGCCGGGTCGGCCTTGTTGCTGCTGCCCTGTTGGGTCTTGTTGCTGTCGAGCCCGCTACTGCTAAGTCTCAACCCCTCTTGCCTACGAGCCTACCGGCAGCGAGTGACAGCCTTCTTCAGAGCGGGCCGGCAGAACCGACGCTGGCATGGCTCATGTTCTGTGAGCAACTGGCTCAAGAGTGCACCGTTGACGCCTCTGAACCCTCTGTCGTCCGCTTAAGCCAAGACATCTGGTCCAGCCTCGTTGAGGTAAACGAGCGCGTGAACCGCACAATCCTGCCTGTGACGGATCGGGATCACTGGGGCGTGGTGGACCGTTGGGACTATCCCGATGATGGGCTCGGCGACTGTGAGGATATCCAGCTCCTCAAGCGCAAGCTTCTGATCGAAGCGGGTCTGGTCCGGCGCGCCCTGCGAATGACAGTCGTGGTTGATGAGCAGGGTGAGGGGCACGCGGTCCTGATGGCCCGTACGGATCACGGCGATTTCATTCTCGACAATAAACGGGATGCCGTCCTTGCCTGGCAACAGTCCGGGTACCGCTATGTGAAGCGCGAGGGCGATGATAGCGCGGCATGGGCTTGGCTCGGAGACAGGATAGCGCCTATCGTGACGGCCAACCGGTAGAAGGTGACAATTTTCAGGATTGGCTGGCCGTCGACATGGTCAGCTTCATAGACGATCCCGGAAGTACTCTGTGAATCGGCGCTGAAACCTTGACGCTTGTCGGAACAGACTCATACCGCTGAGTATACAAAACAAAGAGCTATAGTTGAGGGATGACAATGGCGCCGGAGGTGATCCTCTAATGCTGACCGCAGCCTGTACGCCACTCAGAGGTTCGCGCCTAGCAAGAAACAGGATCTTAATCCGAAGCCGAATGTCAGATCGACGGTGCTGATGGAAAATGCACTGCTGGCAACTCATGCAATGGAGCGCTCTTATGAAGGATAGCGTGATCGACAATCCGGCCCAACATCGCTTCGAGCTTCCGGTCGGGGATGCTATCGCGGTGGCCGCCTATCGCATGCAAGGTGAGATGACCATTCTCGTCCACACCGAAGTTCCCCAGGAACTCTCCGGTCAAGGCATCGGATCCAAGCTGGCCACAGGGGTATTTGAGTCGATCCGGGACAGCAGGCGAAAGGTCGTCACCGAGTGCCCCTTTATGGCTGCTTGGGTGAGCCGTCACCCGGAGTACTCGGATCTGGTGGTTGGTTGAGAAGCTCACCTTAGGAGACACTTGCGGGTTGAGGTTCCCACTGCCACTGCACATCTTGGCGTGAGACTTTCAGGCTTGAGTGTCGATCTGTAGACGCCTGCTTCAGTCTTTGAAATACCGACCAGCCGCCTGAACTGGAGCCCCGAGCAACCTGGCAGCGGCATGTAAGTGGCAGGCCGATCGCCTCTGGCCCCTTCGTCTCCTGTCGGCCTGCGAAACTTAATCACATACCTGTGGGCAATTGTGACAATGTTGGTCCCTCAGTCGCTCAACCGCGGCCCGGGTAGTCCATCACCAGTTCAAAGCCAAGGCCGTATTCTCGAGAGCATGCCCCGTAGGAGACAGACACCCCATCCTGGTCGGGCGGCTGATCAGATACATATTGTCCGCTAGCCGATGATCTTGTAGGGGCCCACTTTACAGCCCGCCCCACCATAGGGTTGCGATGAAGCGAAAGTCCCTGACACAGTTTCTTGTCGAACAGCAGCACCAAGAACAGGCCATGCCTGCACAGTTGCGCCTGCTGATCGAGGTGGTCGCCCGAGCCTGCAAGCTCATCAGCCACACGGTCGGCAAGGGCGCTCTGGATAACCTGCTCGGCCAACTCGACATCGAGAATGTTCAGGGTGAGATCCAAAAGAAACTCGATGTCATCTCAAATGATATTCTTCTCGAAGCCAACGAATGGGGTGGCCATCTGGCCGCCTTGGCGTCCGAAGAGATGGAGACCATCCATCTCATCCCCCACCGATACCCCAAGGGAGAGTATCAGCTGGTCTATGACCCGATTGACGGCTCCAGCAACATCGACGTCAACGGCATTGTCGGGACCATCTTCTCAGTCCTTCGCGCGCCCGAGGAGGCATCCGGACGAGAAGTGACTGAACAGGATTTTCTGCAACTGGGACGCAACCAAGTGGCAGCAGGATACGCGATCTACGGACCCCAAACGGTCCTTGTGCTGACGGTCGGAACAGGAGTGTTTGGCGTCACCCTTGATCGCGAGATGGGATCCTGGATGCTGACCCATGAGCGAATGAGCATTCCGGTCAGCACGCGGGAGTTCGCGATCAACATGTCCAATGCCCGTCACTGGGCCCCACCAGTTCAGCGCTACATCAACGAATGTCTGGTCGGCCAGACAGGGCCGCGGGGTGTCGACTTCAACATGCGCTGGATGGCCTCAATGGTTGGCGACGTGCATTCGAACCTGACACGAGGCGGCGTGTTCCTGTACCCGTGGGATGCCCGACACACGGACAGGGCGGGCAAACTGCGCCTGATGTACGAAGCCAATCCCATCGGTATGCTGGTCGAGCAGGCAGGTGGGGCAGCGACCGACGGCTTGCGGCGCATTCTTGATATCACACCAACGGGGCTGCATCAGCGTGTTGGTGTGATCCTGGGTTCTCGTGAAGAGGTGGAACGCATCACCTGCTATCATCGTGAGGACACCGCTTCGACTGGGTAACAAGCGACGACTGCCCTCGAAGGGCTGAGCCTTCTGGTGACATCGCAATCGTGTATGGCGCCTGAGTGTTGATGCAACGTCTACTGTCTATGACAACCGACAGAAACGTGCGAGCCAATTGGGGTCAAGCTCGGTAGTACCGCAGGCCTGAACGAAGGTCCGCTGATCCCAGCAGTGCGGAAGTAAGGCTAAGGTCAGCCCCGTGCCAGGAGCCGACATCCACATCGACCGCGTCCGAACCTTCTGCTACCGCTGCGTCGTACGTGAGTAGGCAGTTATCCCGCAAATTCCGGCATCGCACCTCGGTATGCGACGTTCGTGTGGCTAAGCTCGATTAGGCTCACTGTCGGATCCTATGGCCAAGGGTGGCGCTCGGTAACCTGGCCAATCGGGACAATAGCCTCGAAACCACCCAAGCTCTCAATAGCCTCGGAACCACCCAAGCTCTGCGGAATTGGTCTACATTGAATAATTCTTCGGCAGGAAAGTCGGCTATGGCCGACTGTCACACGACGCACGCCGACAGAACAACGCCTGGGTGTCACCCGGCCCAAGCTCTGCTTGAGTTTCGTCGACGGACAATCCGGACGGAAACGCGCTTCCGGAAGAGGCGCTCAAGGAGGCTAGGACCATGAGCAACTTGGCCTTTAACTCCGCCGGAAACATTTACGACGTGCCGTCTGAGTGGAGCCACCGCGCCTATCTGGACGATGCCGGCTATCGCGCGAAGTACGAGGCTTCCATCAAGGATCCGGAGGCCTTCTGGGCCGAGGAAGCCAAGCGCATTCACTGGTTCAAGCAGCCGACCCGCATCAAGAACACCAATTTCGGCCCCGGCAACGTCGCGATCCGCTGGTTCGAGGACGGCGTTACCAACGTCGCCTATAACTGCATCGACCGGCACCTCGACACCCGTGGCGATCAGGTCGCGATCATCTGGGAAGGCGACGACCCGGCCGAGTCGAAGACGATCACCTATCGTGAGCTTCACGATGAGGTCTGCCGCATGGCCAACGTCATGCGCAACCGCGGCGTCGAGAAGGGCGACCGGGTCACGATCTACATGCCGATGATCCCGGAAGCGGCCTATGCCATGCTCGCCTGCGCTAGGCTCGGCGCGGTCCACTCGGTGGTGTTCGGGGGCTTCTCGCCGGATTCGCTGGCGAGCCGCATCCAGGACGCCAAGTCGGCCTTCATCATCACCGCCGACGAGGGCCTGCGCGGCGGGCGCAAGGTGTCGCTGAAGGTGAACGTGGACGCCGCCATCGAGCGCGTCGGCGCCGGCGTCGTCGATCACGTGCTGGTCGTGCGCCGCACGGGATCGGCCGTCAACATGGTGCCGGGCCGCGACGTCTATTACCACGAGGCCGCCGAGCTCGTGTCCGACGAGTGCCCCTATGAGGAGGTGAACGCGGAGGATCCGCTCTTCATCCTCTACACCTCGGGCTCGACCGGCACCCCGAAGGGCGTCCTGCACACCACGGGCGGCTATCTCGTCTACGCGGCGATGACGCACCAACACGTGTTCGACTACCACGACGGCGACATCTACTGGTGCACGGCCGATGTGGGCTGGGTGACGGGCCATTCCTACATCCTCTACGGGCCGCTGGCGAACGGCGCCACGACGCTGATGTTCGAGGGCGTGCCGACCTATCCGTCGATCTCCCGCTTCTGGGAGGTGATCGACAAGCACAAGGTCAACATCTTCTACACCGCCCCCACGGCGATCCGCTCGCTCATGCAGGCGGGCGAGGAGCCGGTGAAGAGGACCTCGCGCAAGTCGCTGCGCCTCTTGGGTTCGGTCGGCGAGCCGATCAATCCGGAAGCCTGGGAATGGTACCATCGTGTGGTCGGCGACGGCCGCTGCCCGATCGTCGACACCTGGTGGCAGACCGAGACCGGCGGCATCCTGATCACGCCGCTCCCCGGCGCCACGAAGCTCAAGCCCGGCTCGGCCACACGTCCGTTCTTCGGCGTCAAGCCGCAGGTGGTGGATGCGGACGGCAAGGTGCTGGAGGGCGCGGCCGAGGGCAATCTCGTGATCGCCGATTCCTGGCCGGGCCAGATGCGTACTGTCTATGGCGACCATGAGCGCTTCGTGCAGACCTACTTCTCCACCTATCCCGGCAAGTACTTCACGGGCGACGGCTGCCGCCGCGATGCGGACGGCTATTACTGGATCACCGGCCGCGTGGACGACGTGATCAACGTCTCCGGCCACCGCATGGGCACGGCGGAGGTGGAATCCGCGCTCGTGGCCCATCCGAAGGTGTCGGAAGCCGCCGTGGTCGGCTACCCGCACGACATCAAGGGCCAGGGCATCTACGCCTATGTCACCCTGATGGCGGGCGAGGAGCCGTCGGAGGACCTGCGCAAGGAACTGGTCGCCTGGGTGCGCCGCGAGATCGGCCCGATCGCCTCGCCCGACCTGATCCAGTTCGCGCCGAGCCTGCCCAAGACCCGCTCGGGCAAGATCATGCGCCGCATCCTGCGCAAGATCGCCGAAGACGAAGCTGGCAATCTCGGCGACACCTCGACCCTCGCCGATCCGGCCATCGTCGACGACCTCGTGGAGAACCGCCAGAACAAAACTCGTTGACCGTCTCTGATAGAGGGTTCCAGCCATGGCTTCCCGTGACTACGACCGAGTTATCCAAAGCCCGAGGTTTCAGGAGCTTGTCCGCCAGAGAACCAAGTTCGCCTGGACTCTGACCATTGTGATGCTCGTCATCTATTTCGGGTTCATCCTCCTCGTGGCGTTTGCCAAGCCCCTCCTCGCCATCAAGGTCGGCGACGGCGTCACCTCCTTGGGAATTCTGCTTGGGCTCGGCGTTATCGTCGCCGCCTTCGTCCTGACCGGTATCTATGTTTACCGGGCAAACAGCGAGTTTGACGAACTGACCCGCAATCTCACGAGGGAGTTCATGTGATGCGCAGGCTCCCCATCATCGCGGTCGCGGCTGTTCTCGTGGTCGATGCCGTTCTCTCGAGTTCCCTTGCAGCGGGTCCAGACTTGGGCGCGGTCCAGAAGCAGCCATTAAACTGGGCCGCGATCGTCATGTTTCTGCTTTTTGTGCTCGGCACGCTCGGGATCACTTACCGGGCAGCCACTCAGACCAAGACTGCCGCGGATTTCTATGCGGCGGGCGGTGGCATCACCGGGATGCAAAACGGCTTAGCCATCGCCGGCGACTATATGTCGGCAGCATCCTTCCTCGGCATCTCAGGTCTCGTCTTTGCCAGCGGCTTCGACGGTCTGATCTACTCGATCGGATTCCTGGTCGGCTGGCCGATCGTTCTCTTCCTCATCGCCGAGCGCTTGCGGAACCTGGGCAAATTCACGTTCTCCGACGTGGCCTCGTTTCGTCTCGACCAGACCCAGATCCGCATTCTGTCGGCGGTCGGTACGCTTGTGGTGGTTGCCTTCTATCTCATCGCGCAAATGGTCGGTGCGGGTAAGCTCATCGAACTGCTGTTTGGCCTGGACTACCTGTACGCGGTTGTCATCGTCGGCGTGCTGATGATCGTCTATGTTGTGTTTGGCGGCATGAAAGCCACCACGTGGGTCCAGATCATCAAAGCGTGCCTTCTCCTTGCCGGTGCAACTCTGATTGCCCTGATGGTCCTCTGGCGATATACCTTCAGCCCTGAGGCAATGTTCGCGGACGCCGTTGCAATCCACCCGAGAGGCGACGCCATCATGGCTCCCGGCGCCCTCGTGGCCGACCCGATCTCGGCCATCTCGCTCGGCCTTGCACTTATGTTCGGGACGGCCGGGTTGCCGCATATCCTGATGCGGTTCTTCACCGTGTCCGATGCCCGCGCGGCTCGGAAATCGGTATTCTACGCCACTGGCCTGATCGCCTATTTCTATGTTCTCACCTTCATCATCGGCTTCGGCGCGATCACGTTCCTGATGAACGACCCGAGTTACTTCAAAGTCGGCCCGAACGGAGTTTACGACAAGGTCAAGGACCTGATCGGCGGAACGAACATGGCCGCGGTCCATCTCTCCGCGGCCACCGGCGGCTCGCTCTTCCTCGGTTTCATCTCCGCCGTTTCCTTCGCGACCATCCTTGCCGTTGTCGCTGGGCTCACCCTTGCGGGCGCTTCTGCCGTCAGCCACGACCTCTATGCGGAGATCATCGCACGCGGCCGTGTTTCCGAACAGAAGGAGGTCAGGATCTCGAAGATTTCGGCGATCGCGATCGGGATCGTCGCCATTATCCTGGGCTACATCTTCGAGAACCAGAACGTGGCGTTCATGGTGGGCCTCGCCTTTGCGGTAGCCGCGAGCTGCAACTTCCCGGTTCTGCTCATGTCCATTCTCTGGAAAGGAACGACAACCCGGGGTGCTTTGGCCGGCGGGCTCCTTGGACTTGTCAGCGCCGTCGTGATGGTGGTGCTGAGCAAGGCCGTCTGGGTGCAAACCTTCGGCTTTCCAAAGGAAATCTTCCCGTATGACAACCCCGCGATTTTCTCGATGCCGATCGCGTTCCTCGGAATTTGGGCTTTTTCCAAGCTTGACGCCAGCGAACGGGCGAAGGCGGAGATCGAGGCGTTTGATGCCCAATATGTTCGATCCGAGACCGGCATCGGCGCCACTGCTGCCCACGTGCACTAGCGATTAGGAGATCTCCACCTTCCGGTTGATCAACGGCGGAGGGCTCGCGATCCATGCCAGGTCAATCCATGCAGGGCTTCGACACCGCCAATCCGCCGTTCGACCGGCTCGCACATCAGGAGGTCGAGGAGCTCAGGGCGGTGCTCGACATCGGGTATTTCAGCCCCGATGAGATGATCGTCCGGCAGGGACATGCGTCGGACCTGCTGCACATCGTCATCAAGGGAGCCGTCGAGGTTCGGGACGGAAACACACTCCTGGCCGTGCTCGGCCCCAAAGACAGTTTTGACTCGCGTGCCGTTGTGCACGGAGCGGCAGGTGAAGACTTCGTCGCGGTGGAGGAGACGCTCTGCTACCTGATCCCCCGCAACGTTGTTCTTGATCTCATCCGTCACAACGCAGCCTTCGCGGCCTTTTTCTATGCGGATGTATCCCGCAAGCTCGATGCTTTTGCCCAGCAGAGGAAAACAGAGGGAGTCGAGAGCGTGCTGCGGGCCCGCATCCGCGAGGCGCGGCAAGGGGGCGCCGTCTTTGTCGATGGTGCGACCACCATCGAGCAGGCCGGGCACTGCATGAAGGACAATGACATCAATGCCCTTTTCGTGCGGGATGGACAGCGGGTTGGCGTGGTCACGGGCATGAACCTGTCGAAAGCAGTCGTCCTGCGTCGACTTGCGCTCGACACGCCGGTCCGGGAGGTCTGCCATTTCGATGTTGTCTCGGTCGACGGGAGCGACTTCATTTTTGACGCGCTGCTTTTGATGACGAAGCACAACAAGCGGCGTCTCGCAATCCGGTCGGACGGCGATTATGTCGGCTTCCTCGAGGACATCGACATCCTGGGGCTATTGGCCGGCAACTCCCAACTCATCCCTGGAAGAATTGATCGCGCCCGCAACCTCGACGACCTGGCGGGCGCAGCTTGTGACATCCAGGGCCAAGTCGAGCTGCTCCATCGGCAGGGGTTGAAGGTTGACCTGATCGCCGAAATCACCTCAGACTTGAACCGACGGTTGTTCAGAAAGCTCTTTGAGATGGTGGCCCCACCGGCCATCCGACAGAATGGCTGCCTGCTGCTGATGGGTTCGGAAGGGCGTGGCGAGCAAACCGTGCGGACTGACCAGGACAACGCCCTTCTTCTTGCCGAGGGGGTTCCAGATGGTGACCTCGTGCAGTTCCGCGAGGCCTTTTCCGGCGCGTTAGACAGGTTTGGTTTCCCGCCCTGCCCCGGGAATGTCATGGTTCGCAACCCGGTCTGGTCGCAGACCGTCGAGGGCTTTATCCGCCAGCTCAAGGCCTGGGTGTTCAGCCGCGATGCGGCAGCCGCCATGAACATCGCCATCTTCTTCGACGCGGTGGCGGTCGCTGGGAACCCGGACCTTGTCGTCCGAGCAAAGGAAGCGCTCATCGATCTCATGCGCGGCGAGGCTGCCCTCTTGGCGCATTTCGCACACTTGATCGAGACCTTCACGACCCCGAACCTTGGTGTCCTCAGCACGATCATGGCATCGGTGGGTGTCGGCTCCGGCGAGATCGATCTCAAGAGAGCCGGCACATTCCCTATCGTGCATGGTGTCCGGACGCTGGCAATCGACAAGGGCATCCTTGTCAATCCGACAGCCGCGCGCATCGATGCTCTGGTCCGGACGGGGTCACTAGACACCAAGTTCGGCCTTGAATTGACCAGTGCGCTTCATGCCTTCATGGAATTCCGTCTTAGGTCGCAATTGCGCGCCTTGCACAGGGGAACCATCGGAGCCGAGTCCGTCGTGCG
Source organism: Microvirga aerophila (assembly GCF_003332305.1). Lineage (GTDB taxonomy): Bacteria > Pseudomonadota > Alphaproteobacteria > Rhizobiales > Beijerinckiaceae > Microvirga > Microvirga aerophila. The sequence continues at coordinate 147,278 of NZ_QOIO01000001.1, forward strand.
GCTCGACGAGATCACCACAGTGGACCGGGATATGCTCCGGGATGCCCTCCGGGTCGTCCGCCAGTTCCGCGAACTGGTCCGCATCCATTACACTCTCGGGGCATTCTGAATGATGCGCTGGTTGCGGAATATGTTCTATCGCGTCTCCCTGGGAGATCACTCCTATCGATTTCTGTTCGAGCCTGGCCCTCCTGACGAGATCGTCGTTCTCGATTGCGAGACCACAGGGCTCAATCCAAGAACCGATGAGGTGATCGCCATCGCGGCGCTGATCGTCCGCGACCGTCGCATCATGATGAGCACACCCTTCAGGGCCGTCATACGGCCCGACAAGGATCCGACTTCCACGTCGATCAAGGTGCATCAGCTCCGAGCCCAGGATGTGGCGGTGGGACGGGCCATGCACGAGGTGCTTCCCGAGCTTCTCCGGTTTATCGGTGGACGGCCGATCGTCGGCTACTATGTCGACTTCGACATCCGCATGCTGGACAAATATATCCTCCGCTTTATCGAGGCGAAGCTTCCGAACCGTCGCATCGAGGTGTCCTCCATGTATTACGCCCTGAAATACAGTGGCGCTCCACCCGGGACGGTGCTCGACCTGCGGTTCGCCTCCATTCTTGCGGATCTTGGTATCCCAAGCCTTGAGCAGCATGACGCGTTCAATGATACGGTTATGACGGCCATGATGTACGTTCAGCTCCAAGACATGCAGAAGCGTGGCACTCGCCTTAGCCGCACACGGATCGTGCGTCAGGTTGCGCCGATTGGCGCTTGAGGAGGATCATTCCCGAGAATTTGGCCCAAGCATTCAAGGAGCCCGGAAACGGCTCGAAGGTCCGCCTTGGGTCTTGGTCGTGTCAAAACGCTGACGTGTCGCTCGGCGGCGCAATTTTATGTCTTGCGAGGCTGAATCGAGGAGATACCGCGTTATATGGGGCTGAAAATTGTACAAATTGTTCGTTAAGACCAGACCTGTTCACGTTTTTACACAAGCTGGGTCAAAATCGGTCTAGTAAGCGTGGCCGTGTTGAGGTCCGCTTTCGAGCGGAGGCTGGGTGGAAACGCGCGGATGAGCTCATGCTGATGGCTCGTGCCGGTCTTGCACAGACGGACAGCGATGTGTCCCTCACACCCTAATCCCGGCCAGGAGCGGCTGTACGCCCAGAATGCCGATCACCCGCTTCATGTTGTAGGCCAACACGTCAAGGCTCATCTCAGCCGCCGTGCTCTTCAGGCCTTTCGTGAGGAAGTGGGTCGCACCCATCCAGCCCTTGAGCGTGCCGAAGGCATGCTCAACCGTACTTTTGCGCACCTGCATGGCATCCGGTCGTGCCCGAAGCCGCTCCTCCATGGCGTCTAGCACCGTCTCATGCTCCCAGCGCCGGATCCGCCGCTCCCGGCCCGTCGTACACTGCGCCTTGAGGGCACAGCTCGCGCACCGGGTGGTCCAGTAGACATGGATCGTCATGCCCTTCTCGACGGAGGCAAAGCGCCGGGTCAACTTCTCGCCTGCTGGGCAGCGATACGTGTCGTCCTCCGGCTCGTAGGTGAAGTCCTGTTTGCCAAAGCGCCGTCGGCCTTGGCTGGCGAGGTCAAGGGCTTGGGCACCAACGGGGTGACGCCTGCCCGTTCACAGTCGAGGATCTTCTCGCCAGCATAATAGCCGCGATCTGCCAGCACGGTGAACGCCTCGGCGCCCATGGCGGTCTTGGCCTGGCTATCGTGGCGAAGTGGTGCCGATCCGAGCCCCGGTTGGTCACCTCGTGCGCCACAATGAGATGGTACTGGGTGTCGAGGGCGGCTTGGACGTTGTAGCCCACGACCCCGCGTGGATCGGTGCGGGTCGGCATGGCGCGGGCGTCAGGATCGGTGAGGGAAACCTGCTGATCGGGACTGGCTTCGAGCTGCTCGCCTATAGCCTGGAGCCCCTGCATGCGCTGACGCAACGCAGCGATCTTCTCGTGCAGCCTGTCCACCCGGGTGGGAGTACTCTCGTCCTCGGCTTGATCCGTCTGATCAAGAGCCTCCAGATAATGCGCGATGCTCGCCTCGACCTTCGCCATCTGTCGGGCGAGCTTCGCGCGGGTGAAGTTGCGATCCGGGTTGTTAACCGCTTTGAACTTCGAACCATCCAGCGCCACCTCGCTTCCCGCCAGCAGACCAAGATCTCGACACAGAACCACGAACTGGCGACAGGTGGCGCGGATCGCCGCGGCGTTGTCGCGTCGAAAGTCGGCGATGGTCTTGAAGTCGGGCACGAGCTGGCCGGTGAGCCAGATCAGCTCAAGATTGCGACCGGCCTCACGCTCGAGGCGACGGCTGGAGGGCACCCGGTGCAGATAGCCGTAAACGTAGATCTTAAGGAGAATGGCTGGATGGTAAGCGGGGCGTCCTGTGGCGGCAGGCTGGGCCCGGGTGAAGCCGAGAGCTTGGAGATCGAGTTCATCGATGAAGGCATCAATCACCCGGACCGGATTGTCTTGCGTCACGTAGTCGTCCAGGCACTCGGGGAGGAGCAGCGTCTGCCGGCGGTCTTTGCCTTCGATGAAGCGAGCCATCGGGCCTCCTGGATCTGGTGAAAAGTCTACCAGATCAGCGCGTTTCCACACAGACTCCGCCTCATTGCCGACATTCCTTCTCAGGAGCCGCAAATCAGGATGTAGGCCTTCGGAGGACAGATCCTTCAAGCGTCGGCGTCGCGCCGGGCGGTAGAGCCTCGGCGGCTGCGCCCGACTAGCCGAGCATCTGGCCACAAGCCACCACGATGTGATCCTTTTCGGGCGCATCGTGGTGGAGTTGTTTGGCTACTTATGTGCTACCTAGAGCAAAGCGACTCCAGAGCAAACAACGTTTAAGTTATTGAAAAGATTGGTGGGTGATGTAGGGCTCGAACCTACGACCCGCTGATTAAGAGTCAGCTGCTCTACCAACTGAGCTAATCACCCGTCGCCGAAGCGAATTCAGTGGGCTGGAACCCGCTGAAGAGGCCGTGCGTGTAACAAACCGTTTGGACCCTGTCTACCCCATTTAGGGAGGTTTTTCGTCTCGGGCTGCCGATTTTGGTTCATGATAGGTGTCGCTGCCATGGCCAGGACAATTCCTGCCATGGCAGCGAGTCCATAGGCTTTTTTTACTCTGCCGCGTACTGGGCGTGGAGGCGTGCTCCACGGCTCATGAGTTTGTTGAGCGCGCCGAGATAGGCCTGCGCCGATGCAACGAGCGTGTCAGGGTCAGCCGCCCGGGACGTTACGCTGCGACCGTCGGCCGAGAGACGCACCGAAACTTCGGCCTGAGCGTCCGTGCCCTCCGTGACCGCGTGGACTTGGTAGAGCTCCAGCACCGCCTCGTGGGGCACCAGGGCCTTGATGGCGTTGAAGGTGGCATCCACCGGGCCGTTGCCCTCCTGCTCCTCGGTGACGATCCTGTCGTCGATCTGGAGCTTCATGGTGGCCCGCTGCGGTCCGCGGGTTCCGGCCACGACCGAGAGGGAGACCAGCTTGATGCGGTCGTGCGCCGTGGCGATGTTCTGATCGACCAGCGCCTCGATATCCTCGTCGTAGACGTGCTTCTTGCGATCCGCCAGGTCCTTGAAGCGCTCGAATGCGTCCTGGAACTGGTTGTCGGAGAGTTTGTAGCCCAGTTCGTCCAGCTTGTTGCGGAACGCAGCCCGCCCGGAATGCTTGCCCATGACGAGATTTGTCTTGGAGACGCCGACGCTTTCAGGCGTCATGATCTCGTAGGTCTGGGCGTGCTTGAGCATGCCGTCCTGGTGGATGCCACTCTCGTGCGCAAAGGCGTTCCGGCCAACGATGGCCTTGTTGTACTGCACCGGGAACGAGGTAGCGGCCGCCGCCAGCTTGGAGGCGCGGGTCAGCATGGTGGTTTCAATCCGGGTCTCGTAGGGCAGCACATCGCCCCGGGTGCGGATTGCCATCACGACCTCTTCCAAGGCCGCATTACCGGCGCGCTCTCCGATGCCGTTGAGGGTGCATTCGATCTGGCGCGCGCCACCTTCCAGCGCCGCCAGCGAATTGGCGACCGCCAGACCCAGGTCGTTGTGGCAATGAGCCGAGAAGACCGCCTTGTCGGCGTTCGGCACGCGCTCTCGCACGGCCCTGAACATGGCGCGGTACTCATCCGGCGTGGCATAGCCCACCGTGTCGGGCAGGTTGATCGTGGTGGCGCCGGCCTTGATAGCGGCCTCGACGCAGCGGCACAGATACTCGATGGACGTGCGCGTCGCATCCATGGCCGACCACTCGATATCGTCAACCAGGTTGCGGGCCTGGGTGACGGTTCCAGTGATGATCTCCAGCACCTCTTCTTCCGTCTTGCGCATCTGGTGCGCCAGATGGATCGGAGACGTGGACACGAATGTGTGGATGCGGGGCCGGGCCGCTTCGCGTACGGCATCGCCGGCGCGGGCGATGTCAGCCGAGATGGCGCGGGCAAGACCTGCGACGGTTGCGTTCTTCACCTGCTTGGCGATGAGGGAAACTGCCTCGAAGTCGCCGTTGGAGGCGATCGGGAAGCCAGCCTCGATGATGTCGACGCCCATCGTGTCGAGCAGTTCAGCGACCGCGAGCTTTTCCTCCAACGTCATGGTCGCGCCGGGGCATTGCTCGCCGTCGCGCAGTGTCGTGTCGAAGATCAGAACGCGGTCCTTGGAGGAGCCTGCGGAAGATACGGTCATCATCTAGTCCTTCTCGGGGCGAGCGGTTCATGCGCTCAAGGTTGTTCCTGTTGTCCAGAACCCCCTGAGAGCCCAGGCGTGAAGCCCAGCCGACCCTCAGGGGCGACTAAGGAGAAGGAGGCCAAGGAGGCGCGCGCGATCAGCCGCGGAGGCGGACCCGATCTTCAAAGCGCTGGGGGAGCCGATTGCCATCGCGTCCCAATTCCTCCCGACATCACGGCCAACGCCGCGAACACCATCATCGTTTGTAACGGCGCTTCCCTGCGATGGCAAGGGAACGAAACAAATGAAAAGACAAGCTGGAGCGCCCGTCCTGAATCCGTCTTGATCCGCTCAAGCTAGGCCGTTACTCAAAAGGCTAAAATCGGAGTTTCTTGAGATGAAGACCATGATCCGCTTGGTTGGGTTGGCAGGCTTGATTGGCCTGTCCCTCGCAGGCTGCAACCAGACAACCTCCCCTGCCCCTTCAAGCGCAACCGTGACGCCTTCCAGCTTCCGCATGCCGGAAGGCTCCGGCTGCAAGGGCGAGGTCGACCGCTACCGGGCCGTTATGGACAACGACTTGGCCATGGGCCACGTGAACCAGTCCGTGTACTCCCGCGTGGTCAGGGACATCGACCAGGCCGCCTCCGCCTGCGCGGCTGGACGCGATGCCGAGGCGGTGCGCATGATCAACGCCGCCAAGTCCCGGTACGGCTACGCCTGATCGAAGGTCCAGCGGAAGAACGACTGCAGGAAGAGGGGCATCGCCTTCGGGTCGATGTCGTCCGCACTGCGGATGATCCGCACATCGGATAGTTCGGGCGGATCCTGCCTGGCGATGGTGGCGCGGATCCTCTGAGCGCCCTCTGCAGCCGAGACCGGCAGGGTCACGAGGCGCATCAGCGCCACCGACGGCCAGCGCTGAACGATGATCCACTCGTCCTCGACGTGATAGTCGTCTTCGCCCAGGCCGGTTTCCTCCAACAGCTCGCGGGTGAGGCTGGTCGCCAGATCCACGGAGCCATCCGGCCGGAGATCGGAAAGATCCGGAGTGCCGGCCGGAAAATACACCCGGCCCGCATTGGCCGTATGCCCATGCATGACGCCGCAGATGAAAGCGCCGTCCGCCCCGCGCAGCGCCCCCATGGCGAAGCCGTTGGCGATGGTGTCATCGGGATGGCCCATGTCGATCCAGCCGACAAAGTCGGCATAATCTACCTGGAAATACACGTTCCGGCACACCTCGCGGGTTAGCTCCATGTCGCGGATAGCCAGGACGCGCCCGTTGAACATCGCGGGCGTCTGTGCGAGCCGACGCTGCCAGTTGGCCTGGATCCGCTCTTGGTTCTGCTTCGCCCAAGACCATTCCATCGGCTCGCATCGCGCCTCGATCTGGGGCACGCGGGTGATCAGCAGGTCGCGATTCATCGCAGAAGCTCGCCCCGGCTTACCATGACCGCATGACCGCCGATCTCGGCCGAGATCAACTCGCCGCCTTTGATCGTCATTTGCAGGGAAATCACGCTCGGACGTCCCATCTCGACGCCCTGCTCGATGACGATGTCATGAGCCCCGTCCCCAAGAGGCTCGCACTGCATCAAGGCGCCGGCGAACGCTGCGGCCGCCGATCCGGTGGCCGGGTCCTCCGCAATCCCCATGCCGGGGCCGAACATGCGCGCCCGGAAGCGCAAGGCCTCCGCGTCCGGAACGCGGGCGTAGACATAGGCCGCCGGATGCTCGCTGTCGCCGAAGGTATTGTCGAAGGGCTCTCCCTGCAGCTTCGAGCGCGCGAGCGCCTCGAGCGACGCAACGGGAACGAGATCGTAAGCGACGCCTGCCGAATGGCGGCTCGGCACGTGGCGCTCGAAGCCGATCTCCGTGGGGTCGAGGCCCAGGGCCCAGGCGCAGTCGCTGGACTCCTTGCCGTCGCCCCAGGTGATCGGAAGACTGGGCAGCCGGAACCGCGCCGAGCCCCCCGTGGCGCCCTCCACTTCGACCGCGCAGGGAACGATGCCCACCTGCTCCTTGAGTCCGAACGCGACGGCTCCAGGAAGCCCCTTCTGGTCGAGAAGCGCGAGAAGCACCGCTGTCCCGACTGTAGGGTGTCCGGCGAAGGGCAGCTCGCGAGCCGGCGTAAAGATTCGAATGTCGGCGCGCTGGCGCGGATCGTTCGGCGTGAGCACGAAGACCGTCTCGGAAAGATTGAACTCGCGGGCGATCGCCTGCATTCCGTCCGTATCGAGGTCCTCCGCCTCCAGCACCACAGCGAGGGGGTTTCCGGCAAAGGCCTCTGCGGTGAACACGTCAAGGGTTACGAACGGGCGCGGCATGGGGTCAAACCTCTTCGGCGGGAAAGCGGTAGGTCGGAGAGACGAATTCGTCCTGCGCCGCGATGGTTACGATCTCGCGGGAGCCGGCCTCCTCCGTTCGCTTCAAGAGGCCGTAGACGGAGGCCGCGGCCGCCGCAAGGGCCGTGGCGGCCGAGCGTGAGCGGGCGTAGTGGACGAAGAACAGAGCCGCGATGGCGTCGCCCGCGCCGTTGACGGCAAGCGAGAGCTTGGGCGTGCGCACGCGCCAGAAGCGCCCGCGCTCCCCGGCGACCAGATCCACCGCGTCGGACGGGGTCTCCTTCGTCACCACCGAGGTGACGAGAACGGCCTTTGGACCCATCGCCTGCACGGCCCCGATGGCCTGCTTCACGTCGCTCAACGTCTCCGTGGTCAGTCCGGACAGGTAATCGAGCTCGAACTGGTTCGGCGTCACGATATCGGCGGCTGGAACCGCCTGTTCGCGCATGAATTCCGGAATGCCGAGGCGAACAAAGACGCCACGCCCTACATCGCCGATCACAGGATCACAGCAATACAGGGCCTGCGGATTGAGGCCACGAACGCGATTTACGGCCGACAGGACCGCGTTGCCGATGTCGGCGGAACCCATATAGCCCGAGAGCACCCCGTCGCACCGGTCGAGCACGCCGCGCTCGGCAATGCCGTCCACCAGTTCCTCGATGGCGGGACCGTCGAAGACCCGGCCCTTCCAGGACCCATAGCCGGTATGGTTCGAAAACTGGACGGTATGGATGGGCCACACCTCCACGCCGAGGCGCTGCATCGGAAAGACCGCAGAAGCGTTGCCCACATGGCCATAGGCTACGTGGGACTGGATCGAGAGAACATTCATGGTCTGGACCCCCTGTGTCTTTTCGGTTAGCGCATTGACCGCCCGGCTTCAAATCTCGTGGTGTGATCTCATTCATCACCGGAGCGCGAGGCAGTCCGTTCGATCGGCCATGAGCAAGGCAACCGGAGCATCTCCATGGATCTCGACGCCATCAAAACCACCGTTTTGGAATTCGTGCGGGCGAACCAGGAACTTGCGCCGTTCGCCCTCGGGCTCATGACATTTGCCGAATCCCTCGCCTTCGTGTCGCTCCTCCTGCCGACGATGACGATTCTCGTGGCCGTGGGCTTCGTGCTGGCAGCGGCCGACATCCCGTTCTGGCAGGCCTGGGCAGGGGCGGCCGCAGGCGCCGTTATGGGCAATTGGCTGTCCTATGAGATCGGCCGCCGCTACAAGAAGGCCGCTTATGACGTCTGGCCCTTGTCGCGAAGCCCGCAGATCGCCGCCCGTGGCGAATGGTTCTTCCAGCGCTTCGGCCCATGGGCGGTTTTCCTGGGGCGCTTTTTCGGGCCCATCCGGGCGGTCATCGCCCTTATCGCCGGCGTCTTCATGATGCCGGGCATCCTGTTCCAGGCGGCCAATTTCGCGTCCGCATCCGTGTGGGCCTTCGTGATCCTGGCCCCAGGCGCAGGCTTGGCCCATTTCCTCTTGTGGTAAGACCCAAGGGAACCCGGGGCTCCAGGGGTCATTAACCTCCGTCAACCAAGGAGGAACCCCATGGGCAAAGGCAAGATGAACGGCGACAACTCGGCCGATAGCAAACACCGTCCAGGCGAAACCCCGAGCGGCTCCGGCGGCACGATGAAGAACCGCAACGACCCCGGCAAGCAGGACAACAACAAGGCTCAGAACACGAAGAGCAACCGTCAGTAAGCTTTAATTTTCAGCGGTTTTCGCGAGCTTCCCCTACGTTCCCACAGGTGGCAGCGGCTTCTCGGCGTGTTACACAATGATGTAACATTGCGAAAAGCCGTTCCATGCCGCAGAGATCCTACACCAACCACGGTTGGCAAGACGACGATGCCCTTGAGGCATCACTCTCGCCGGGCGATATCACCTTGGCGGGCCTTCCAGTTTCATGGCATTCCTACGACTGGTGGCTGGCGGGCCTTGCCTATTCGGCCATCTGGATCGTCGACAGCTGGATGGTCAACGACAGCCTCCTCGCAATGATGGGAGCATCAGCCAGCCTCGCTATGACGCTCGCCCTCTGCTTTGCGGTTTACCGCCTGTGCTGCCCCTATTCGGCGTGCCTGGCGCAGATGCTTTGCCTTCTGACCGCGGCTGGCGTCCTCATCTGGCACGCCCTCTAACACATCCGCGACACCGAAAAGAAAAGGGGCGGATGAACCGCCCCTTTGTTTTGCCTGATTTCGGGAATCAGTTCCGGCTCTTGTCGACCAGGGCCTTCGCCTTGATCCACGGCATCATGTCGCGAAGGCGGCCGCCGACTTCCTCGATCGGATGGGCGGCATAGCGGGCGCGGGTGGCCTTGAACGAGGTCTGGTTGACCTTGTTCTCGAGCATCCAGTCGCGGGTGAACTTGCCCGACTGGATGTCGGTCAGGACGCGCTTCATCTCGGCCTTGGTCTCCGGCGTGATGATGCGGGGGCCGGTGACGTACTCGCCGTATTCGGCCGTGTTCGAGATCGAGTAGTTCATGTTGGCGATGCCGCCCTCGTAGATGAGGTCGACGATCAGCTTCACTTCGTGCAAGCACTCGAAATAGGCCATCTCGGGGGCATAGCCCGCCTCAACCAGGGTTTCGAATCCGGCCTTGATGAGTTCGACGAGGCCGCCGCAGAGAACCACCTGCTCGCCGAACAGGTCGGTCTCGCACTCTTCCTTGAAGGTCGTCTCGATGATGCCCGCGCGGCCGCCGCCGTTGGCGGACGCATAGGACAGGCCGAGATCATGGGCGTTGCCTGTGGCGTCCTGGTGGATCGCGATCAGGGTCGGCACGCCGCCGCCGCGCTGGTACTCCGAGCGCACCGTATGGCCCGGGCCCTTCGGGGCGACCATGAGCACGTCGAGATCCTTACGGGGCTCGATGAGGTTGAAGTGGACGTTGAGGCCATGGGCGAAGAGGAGCGCCGAGCCCTCCTTCATGTTGGCATGCAGTTCATCGCGATAGATGTCCGCCTGCAGCTCGTCGGGGGTCAGCATCATGACCACGTCGGCCCACTTGGCGGCCTCGGCCACTTCCATGACCTTGATGCCTTCCTTCTCGGCCTTGGCGGCGGAGGGCGAGCCCTTGCGGAGCGCCACCACGATGTCCTTCACGCCGGAATCGCGCAGGTTCAGCGTATGGGCATGCCCCTGGCTGCCGTAGCCGACGATGGCGACCTTCTTGCCCTTGATCAGGTTGATGTCAGCATCGCGATCGTAATAGACGCGCATGGTCCTCTAGTCCTTTTAACAAGGGGGGCCCTCGCCCCCGGCCCTTGGTTGGCGCTGCGCGTGAACGGGTGAACCCGCGCAACATTCGTTTTTCCCAGCGCCGCTTTTAGCGAACAAAGCTGCTCTGGCAAGTCGTCGTTTGTAGGAAAAATGCGGGCCCGCCCTCCAGGGAGCGCAATGGACCGACCAAACTTAGCTACGAACGATTGCAGCGGCGAAGGTTCAAAATCGTCCTCCGGCGCTCTAGATTGAAGGAAATGCCCGATCAGCCCCGTTCAGGCTTCGCCCCTCTTAAAAGGCTTGTCCCATGCAGCGCATCGCCACTCCCGACGAAGTTCTCAGTTTCTGGCGCGCCGCCGGACCTGAAAAGTGGTTCGCCAAGGACGAAGCCTTCGATCAGACCTGCCGGGATCGCTTCCTTCACACCTACGAGGCCGCCGCGCGAGGCGACCTGAACGAGTGGGAGCTTACCCCTGACGGAGCGCTTGCGGTCATTCTCCTTCTCGACCAGTTTCCGCGAAACATGTTTCGCGGGAAGCGTGAAACCTACAAAGCCGATCCCGTCGCCGTGATGGTGGCGGACCGGGCCATCGAGAGGGAGTTCAACACAAAGGTTGATCCCCTGTTTCGCCGTTTCTTCTACCTGCCCTTCATGCACTCGGAATCCCTGAGGCATCAGGAGCGTTCGGTGACCCTGAACGAAGCCCTCGGCGACGAGGACTCGATCAAGTGGGCGCGCCACCATCGCGACATCGTCGCCCGCTTCGGCCGTTTCCCCCACCGCAACCACATCCTCGGGCGCGAGACCACCCCGGACGAGGATGCATTTCTGAAGGAAAGCGACTTCAGGGGTTGAATTCTCACATCCCCTCCGCACCGCGCGCCATTGCGGCGACGCCGGTGCGCGAGACCTCCACAAGTCCTACCGCCGTCATCAGCTTGATGAAGCGCTCGACCTCCTCGGTGGAGCCCGTGAGCTCGTACACGAAGGAGGTCAGAGTTGCGTCCAGGGTGCGGGCGCCGAACGCGGAGGCAAGGCGCATGGCCTCGACCCGGTGGTCGCCCTTGCCCACGACCTTCACCAGGCAGAGCTCCCGCTCCACCGCGTCGCCGGTGAGCGTGAGGTCTACCACCCGGTGCACGGGCACGAGACGACCGAGCTGACTCTTGATCTGCTCGATGATGCTGTCCGTACCGGTCGTCACGATGGTGATGCGCGAAATATGCGCCTCGTGCTCGGTCTCGGTGACGGTCAGGCTTTCAATGTTGTAGCCGCGGCCGGAGAACAGTCCAGCGATCCGGGCCAGCACGCCCGGTTCGTTGTCGACCACGATGGCGAGCGTGTGCCGGTTGACGGTTTCGATGCGGGTGGCATCAGGATAGTGGGTGCTCATCTGGCTCATGACTCGTGGGTTCCAGGACCTTGTCTCAAGGCAGCTTGTCGGTAAACTTCGATCGGCTCTTCGTCGACTTCGTCTGCGTCGACGATCCATGCCTCCGTCAGAGCGGCATTCCTCCACTCCTGGAAAGCCGGGAGTGCAAGCACCGCATCCACGTAGGCTTGCGTCGTCGTATCGAGCGCAATCGAATAGGTGTCGAGGCGCGTCACCAGCGGCGCGTACATGGCATCGGCCGCCGAGAACTCGCCGAATAGAAACGGCCCACCTTGGCCGAAGCGCTCACGGGCTTGGCGCACGATGTCGCTAAAGCGCGCAACGTCCTTCGCAACCGCGTCGCCACGATCCCTCCGGGCGTATTTCTTGCCCAAATTCATAGGGCACGTGGACCGCAATCCCTGGAAGCCCGCATGCATTTCCGCCGCGACGGAGCGCGCCATGGCGCGAGCCTTGAGATCGACCGGCCAGACCTGAGCATCATAGGCGTCGCCCACATATTCCATGATGGCGAGGGTTTCCCACACGGTCACGTCGCTGTCGATCAGGATCGGCACCTTGCCGGCGGGCGAGTGTTCGAGAACCCGCGCCTTGGTGTCAGGTCGATCAAGCGGGATCAGGATCTCGTCGAACGCGATCCCAAGCTGCCGCATGAGCAGCCAGGGCCGCATCGACCAAGACGAGTAGAGTTTGTTGCCGATCACAAGGGTTGGCATGGCATGCATGCCTTAGACCAGCATCTTGCCCTTCTCGTCGATGACGGAGCCGATATCGGTTCCGGTCTCGCCGAGATAGTCGTTAAGCAGCATCTCGTTATGAGCCTTGCCCGACGGGATCATCGGGAAACAATTTTCCGTCTTGTCGACGATGCAGTCGAAGATCACGGGGCGGTTCACGTGGATCATCTCCAGGATCGCCGCGTCGAGATCGGCGGGCTTGTCGCAGCGCATGCCGACGCCGCCATAGGCTTCGGCGAGCTTCACGAAATCAGGCAGGGATTCCGAATAGCTCTGCGAGTAGCGGCCGCCGTGCAGCAGTTCCTGCCACTGGCGCACCATGCCCATGTACTCATTGTTCAGGATGAAGATCTTGACCGGCAGGCGATACTGCACCGCCGTCGACATCTCCTGCATGTTCATGAGGATGGAGGCCTCGCCGGCGATGTCGACGACGAGCGCCTTCGGGTTGGCGAGTTGCGCGCCGATGGCGGCGGGAAGACCGTAACCCATGGTGCCGAGGCCGCCCGAAGTCATCCAGCGGTTCGGATCCTCGAACTTGAAGTACTGGGCCGCCCACATCTGATGCTGGCCGACCTCCGTCGTCACATAGGTCTCGCGACCCTTCGTGAGTTCATAGAGGCGCTGGATCGCATATTGCGGCTTGATGGTCTCGTTCGAAGGCCGGTAGGCTAGGCAGTTGCGAGCGCGCCAGCCTTCGATCTTGTTCGTCCAGTCCTTCAAGGCGACCTTGTCGATCTGCGGCGCGGTCTGGCGCCACAGGCGCACCATGTCCTCCAGAACGTGCGCGCAATCGCCGATGATCGGAAGATCGACCTTCACGTTCTTGTTGATGGAGGACGGGTCGATGTCCACGTGGATGCGCTTCGAATAGGGCGAGAAGGCATCGAGCCGCCCGGTGATGCGATCGTCGAACCGCGCCCCGATATTGATCATCACGTCGCATTCATGCATCGCGAGGTTGGCCTCGTAGGTGCCATGCATGCCGAGCATTCCGAGGAATTGCGGATCGGACGCCGGATAGGCCCCGAGCCCCATCAGGGTCGAGGTGATCGGGAAGCCCGTGAGGCGCACGAGTTCGCGCAGCAGCGACGCCGCATGCGGACCTGAATTGATGACGCCGCCGCCCGTATAGAAGACGGGACGCTTGGCGTTCGCCATGAGTTCGATAGCGGCGCGGATCTTGTCCATATCGCCCTTGACGGCCGGGCGATATGTCTTGTGCTGGTTGTTGACCGGGCGAGAATAGGAGCCCGGCGTGAACTGGATGTCCTTCGGCAGATCGACCACCACCGGGCCAGGCCGGCCGTTCGAGGCCACATAGAAGGCCTCGTGCAGGATGCGCGGCAGGTCTTCGATGGATTTGACCAGATAGTTGTGCTTCGTGCAGTGGCGCGTGATGCCGACCGTGTCGCATTCCTGGAACGCGTCGGAGCCGATGAGATGGGTCGGAACCTGCCCGGTGATGCAGACCAGCGGGATCGAATCCATCATGGCGTCGGCAAGACCTGTCACGGCGTTCGTCGCCCCGGGACCTGAGGTCACCAGCACCACGCCGACCTTGCCCGAGGAGCGGGCATAGCCCTCGGCCGCGTGAACCGCGCCTTGCTCGTGCCGGACGAGGATATGCTTAACCTTGTCCTGGTGGAACAGGGCGTCATAGATCGGCAGCACCGCACCCCCGGGATATCCGAAGATATGCTCGACTCCCTGGTCCTGCAGGGCGCGGATCACCATTTCGGCTCCGGTCATCGTCTCGCTCATGTCACTCGCTCCGTCAGGTCTGTTTGCGCGGGTCTGTTTTCGGGTGCTGGAGGAATTCTAGGCAATAAAAAAGGCCCCTGTGGGGGCCTGTGCGCCATCGCCGGACCTGCGGGGTCAACCCCGCTCCGTCGATGGCGCTCGTACTACGAGAATAAGCTTGCGCATGAATGCAGCTCTTCGTTTCAAAAGTTGCGCAGACGCTAACCGATGGGTTTCATCCGGTCAAGCGGGAACGTATTTGGCACGAAACAGTCTAGCTTCTATGTTGGCGGGGCCTATTTCGATCAGGATCATGACGCCAAATACACTCTCGTCCACAGGCATAGCCATGAACAGCCGGCGCATTACGGCAAGGGCCCTCCTCTTGGGCGATCGCCTCGACGTGGCCGGGCTCGAGCGCAGCGATCTCCTGTCCGCCGCTCCCATCGCATTTCGGGTCGGGCAGGATGGGTTCGTGGCCCTCTTCCGTTTCGGCGCCGTCGTGCTCGTGGGGCTGACCCCCCTGGAGGAGGACGAAGTCATCCGCGGCTTGCGCCAGCGCATCTCAGGCGAATTCGCCCGCCATGAGGAAGAAACGGCCATCATCGAAATCTCCACCGAACGAGAGGACCAGATCCCTCCAGGCGGGCCGATCTACCTCAAGGAGGTGTCGACCGAGCGCCTGATCGTGATCGCGGACGCCTTGGCCAAAAGCGTGTCGCTCGCCCGGGATGAAAGAGACGCGGCTGCCTTCTTCGACATCGTCGAGCCCTTCTCCCGGCACCTTGCCGAGAAGGGACGCCACCCGGGCAGCCGCCGCGAGATCCTCAAGCATGTGGGCCACGCCCTCCTGGTCCGGCAGCGCATCTCGGGGCGCGTCGCCGTGGAGGAAAAACCCGACGTCCTCTGGGACCGCCCCGACCTGGAGCGTCTCTATGCCCGTCTGGAGGACGAATACGAGTTAAAAGAACGTGCCGCCTCGCTCCACCGGAAGCTCGAGGTCGTGGGAGATACGGCCCAGGCGCTGACCGACCTCATCAACACGGAGCGCTCGCTCAGGCTCGAACTGATCATCGTGCTGCTGATCGTGTTCGAGATCTTCATCACGTTCTACCAGATGTTCATAGGCGGGCCAGGGCATTGAGGCGGGACATGACGGCCTCGAAGCCCCTCTCCGGCTCCACCCAAGTCCAGTCTGGAAGCTGGTGCCGGAACCAGGTGAACTGGCGCTTGGCGTAGCGTCTCGTGTCGCCCTGCCCCTTCACGACGGCCTCGTCCCAATCGATCTCGCCCCGCAGGTAAGCCAAGAGCCCCGGCACCCCATGGGCCCGCATGGCAGGCAGCATCGGGTCCAGGTTGCGCTCGCCCAGGGCCCTCACCTCGTCGAGGGCACCCTGCTCCATCATGGCGAGGAAGCGCCCGTCGATGCGCCGGCGAAGCTCCTCCCGCTCGGGGGCCAGGAAGAGCTTGATGACCGGCCGGTCATTCAACAGCCCCGGCTGACGCGCGCCGTGGAACGACACGAGCGGCTGGCCGGTGGCGGCAAAAACCTCCAGGGCGCGCTGGACCCTTAGGCGGTCGGAGGGGCGCAAGGTCCGCGCAGACTCAGGGTCGCGCTCCGCGAGAAGGCGGTGGAGCTCAGGCGTTTCCAACCCTTCGCTCTCACGGCGGACTGCCTCGCGCACCTCGTCCGGCACAGCCGGAATATCGGAAAGGCCCTCTGTCAAAGCCTTGAAGTAGAGACCCGTGCCGCCCACGAAGATCGGCATCCTGCCGTCCAAGCCCCGCAGCACCTCGGCGGCATCGGCCACATAGCGCCCAACCGAGAAATTGATGGCTGCATCCACGTATCCATAGAGCCAATGCGGCGCTTGCGTCTCCTCCTCCGCGGTCGGGCGGGCCGTGAGGACCCGAAGGTCCCGGTAGACCTGCATGGAATCGGCATTGATCACGATTCCGTCGAGGGCCTGCGCCAGTTTGATGCCCAATGCGGACTTGCCTGACGCGGTCGGCCCTGCAATGAGAACCGCACCGATCCCAGCCTCACTCACCGTCCGGTCCCCACGATGGCGTCTCCTCAAAACTCTCTCGTCGCGACTCTTGTCGCCAACCCGCTCAAGCCTGCCGTCACGGATGAGGTCATCGCCCTGGCCGCGCAGGTGCTGGGACAAGAGACGGAACGGACCGTCCTGGCAAGAGGCGTTGCGGCCGACCTCGTTCTTTCGAATGCGGCCGATGCCAAGATGATCGAAGCCACCTTGCGCTCCACCCTCGCGGAGCAGCCCATTGACATCGTGGTCCAGCCCTTAAGCGGGCGGCGCAAGCGCCTGTTCCTCGCGGACATGGACTCGACCATGATCGGGCAGGAATGCATCGACGAACTTGCGGATTTCGTCGGACTGAAAGCGGAAGTGTCCGAGATCACCGAGCGCGCCATGCGTGGCGAGATCGCCTTCGAGCCGGCGCTTCGCGAGCGGGTATCGCTTCTCAAGGATCTCCCGGTGAATGTCGTCGACGAGATCATCGCAAGCCGTATCACCCTTACCCCGGGTGGACGGGCACTGGTCCAGACCATGCGGGCCAATGGCGCTTATACATGCCTCGTCTCAGGCGGCTTCACCTTGTTCACCGGCCCTATAGGCGCCAAGATCGGCTTTCACGAGCACCGCTCGAACCTGCTGATCGTGGATGGCGAGAAGCTCGCCGGAAAGGTCGAGGAGCCGATCCTCGGCCGGGAGGCAAAGCTCGCCACTCTTATCGAACTGCGCGACCGCCTCGGCCTCGGCCACCACCACACAATGGCGGTCGGCGACGGCGCGAACGATCTCGCAATGCTGGGCGAAGCCGGCCTGGGCGTGGCCTTCCGGGCCAAACCTGCCGTTGCGGCAGCAGCCCACGCCCGGATTGACCATGCGGACCTCTCGGCGCTGCTTTATGCGCAGGGATATGAGGAGAGCGAGATCGTTCGAGGCTGACGTTGCGGCAAGGGCTGAAACAAAAAGGCGGCCCGGAGGCCGCCTTTTGTCGTTCTGTCTGCGTAACCCTTACTCGATCGACAAGGCCACGAAGCGCACCTCGCCCTGGGCGTTAGACACCAGCAGGAGTGCGGATTTGCGGCCCTGGCTCTTCAAGGCGTCGATCTTCGACGTCACGTCGGACGGGTTGGAAACCGGCTCCTGGTTGACCTCCACGATCACCTCACCGGCCTGAATCCGCTTGTCGGAGGCCGCCGAGTTGGGATCGACGCGAGTGATGACCACGCCCTTGGCGTCGTCTTTCAGGCTATACCGGCGGCGCAACTCATCCGTGATCCCGGACATGTTGAGACCAAGTGCCTGGCGGGTGGCGGTCGGAGTCTCGGTGGAGGGCTGCTGCAGGCTCGCCTGCTTTTCGCCATCCTCCAGGCGGCCGAGGGTCACCTGCTTCTTCATCTCAGTGCCCTTGCGGACAATGGTCACGTCCACGGCCTTGCCCACAGAGGTCGAGGCGACGATCCGGGGCAGGTCGCGGGAATCCTTGACCTCCTTGTTGTCGAAGCGAACGATGACGTCGCCGACCTCGAGCCCAGCCGGCTTGGCCGGACCCTTCTCGTCGATGCCTGCGATGAGTGCGCCGCGGGCCGAGCCCAGGTTCAGGGCCTCGGCAGTGGCGTCGTCCACGTTCTGAATGCGGACGCCAAGCCAGCCGCGGCGGGTTTCACCAAACTCACGCAGCTGATCGATGACCGGTACGGCCGACGCGGCCGGAACCGCGAAACCGATGCCGACAGAGCCGCCCGTGGGCGACAGGATGGCCGTGTTGATGCCGATGACCTCGCCGTTCATGTTGAAGAGCGGGCCGCCCGAATTGCCCTTGTTGATGGACGCGTCGGTCTGGATGTAGTTGTCGTAGGGACCGGACTCGATATTGCGGCCCCGGGCCGACACGATGCCGGCGGTCACGGAGCCGCCGAGGCCGAACGGATTGCCGATCGCCATCACCCAGTCGCCCGGACGCAAGGCATCCGAATCGCCGAACTTCACCGCCTTGAGGGGCTTGTCGGACTTCACCTTGAGGACCGCGAGATCGATCTTGGAATCCTTGCCGACGATTTCCGCCTTGAGGCGGGTGCCGTCGGAGAAGATCACGCTGATGTCGTTGGCGTCGCCGATCACGTGGTTGTTGGTGACGACGATTCCCGACGGATCGATGACGAAGCCGGATCCGAGGGAGTTCGATCGGCGCGGACGCGACGGTGCGCTGTCGCCATTGCCGTTATTACCCTGGCCCCGACGGTTGAAGAACTCTTCAAAAAGGTCCTCGAACGGCGTGCCGGGCGGCAGCTGCGGCAAGGTCCGATTGCGGGTCTCGACGGTGGTCGAGGCCGAGATGTTGACCACCGCTCCTGTCACCTCGGCCGCAAGGTCGGCGAAGGACTCAGGCGCCGAACGGGCCTGGGCGGGGAGCGGCATGGCCGTTGCAACGAGCGCCAGCACCGCGAAGCAGGACGCGGCCAGCCGGCGCAAGGGGCGCTGGGCCAGCGCTGTCCCGAAAGGCGCCGGCGGGTTCATGGCGTGGGTCATCGAGGATCCTCTCTTGGGAATACCAGTTATAGATTGTCAGTCTGGTCCGTCATTCAAGCGCTGATTAGGGCAGAAGCGGGGCTGGAGGTCCAGCGCCGCCGCATCGGGCGGCCTCCCGCCGGAAGGCCGGAGCCGTCACGGCGAACATGGCCCTAGCCGAACTGGCGAACCAGCCAGATGATCCCGAGACCGATGATCGCAGACACGATCCCGACGATCCGCATGCGGTCGCTCGGGCTATGGGCGGCCTCATACATGGCCTTGCGCATTCCGTCCGGAAAGGCCGCAAACAAAATGCCCTCGACCATCAGAGCGAGGCCGAGGGCTGCGATAAGGTCCAGCATCGGAGTGCTTATTGAGCAGGGGCCGGCTGAGCCGGAGCGGGCTGAGCTGGAGCGGGCTGCGCCGGCGCACCTGCGCCCCCGCCGTTCCGCTGACCTGTCGCGTCATTGAAAAAACGGAAGAAGTCGGAGGTGGGGCTCAACACGAAGCGTGTGTCTCCCGCCTTCAGGCCCACTTCATAGGCCTGCATGGACCGGTAGAAGGAGAAGAAGTCGGGGTCCTGGCTGAAGGCTTCGGCCAGAATCCGGTTCCGGTCTGCATCGCCTTGACCGCGGAGTTCTTCCGCCTGACGGTTCGCTTCGGCCCGGATGATCGTGGCCTCGCGTTCGGCGCGCGCGCGGATCGTCTGAGCCCGCTGCTGTCCGTTCGCCCGAAGATCGGCGGCCTCGCGCTCACGCTCGGTCCGCATGCGCTGATAGACGGCCTGGCTGTTGGCAGCCGGCAGGTCCACGCGGGTCAGGCGGACGTCGATCATCTCGATGCCGAGGCTTCCGGCCTGCGTGTTCACGTCTTCTTGAATGCGATTCATCAGGCTGCCGCGTTCCGTACGGACGATCGCATCGCGCGAGGCGTTCGCCAGCACGTTACGCATTACCGAGTTGGTGAAGCTCGCGAGCCGCTGATTGGCCAAGGCAATGTTGCCGACCGCCTGGTAGAACTTGAGCGGATCGATGATGCGGTAACGGGTGAACGCATCCACCTCCAGGTTTTGCCGGTCGGCGGACAGAAGGGTCTGGACCGGGAGGTCGAGGTCCAGCACCCGCTTGTCGAAATACGTGACATTGTCGATGAGCGGCAGCTTGAACTTCAAGCCCGGCTCCCGGATCTCCGACTGCACGGCGCCGAACCGCAGCACGAGGGCGTACTGGGTCTGCTGCACGATGAAGATCGAGCTGTAGAGAACGATCGCCAGAAGGCCGAGCGCGATCAGGAAACCGGTGCGAAAGGTCGAGTTATTCATCGCGTGGCTCCCTGCTGGGTAGCGCTGGCCTGAGGCTGCGAGCGCTGCATTTCGTTGAGCGGAAGATAGGGTACGACCCCCTGCCCGTTCGGCTCGATGATGACCTTGTCGACACCGCCGAGCACCCGCTCCATGGTCTCGAGGAAGATGCGCTCACGGCTCACGTCAGGAGCCTGACGGTAAGCCTCGTAGACCTGGCGGAAGCGCGCGGCCTGACCGCTTGCATCGGCAACAGACTGCTCGCGATAGGCTTCGGCCTGCTGCACCGTGCGGGCCGCCTCGCCTCGGGATTCCGGAACCACGCGGCTGGCGAAGGTTTCCGCCTCGTTCTGAACGCGCACGGCGTCCTGCTGGGCGGCATTCACGTCGAAAAAGGCTTGGCGCACTTCCGAGGGGGGTTGAGCCGCCTGGAGCTGCACCACGTTGATCAGCACGCCTGCCCCGTAGGCATCGAGGGCTTCCTGCATGATCTGACGCACCTCCTGAGCCACGCTGGCCTGCTCGGTGGTCAAGATCGCCTGGATGTTGCGGCGGCCGACAACCTCGCGCATGGCGCTTTCGGCCACGGACTTGATCGTGCCTTGCGGGTTTTGCAGGTTGAACACGAAATCCTGCGCCCTGGCGGCGTTGACCTGCCAGACCGCATCGAAATCGATATCGATGATGTTCTCATCGCCGGTCAGCATCAGGCTTTCTTCGAGGATGTCACGGGAACGGGCCTGCCCGCCGGTGGAGCGGTATCCGACTTCGATCCGCTGCTGTTCGGTCACGTTGGGCTTCAACACGCGGCCGACCGGATAGGGAAGGTTGTAGCGCAGGCCTTCGCCGGTGGTGCCGGTGTAGCGGCCGAAGATCATGTTGATGCCGACCTCGTTGGGTCGCACCGTGTAGAACCCGGTCAGCAGCCAAACGGCGATCACGCCCAGGACGATGAGGATAAGGCCCTTGCCGCCCATGCCGCCGCCCGGAATGAAATTCTTAAGGCGATCCTGGCTGCGGCGCAGGATATCCTCGAGATCGGGGGGCGTTCCGTTGCCCTGCGGACCAGAACCCCAAGGGCTCTTGCCGCCTCCTCCCGATCCGCCACGCTGCCCCCAGGGGCCGCCGCCGCCGCTTTGGTTACTCCAAGGCATAGGTCGCCATTCCTCACTCAGAAAGACCGGCCGGTATCGGCCGATAAGATGCTAGGCGGTTGTGGGTGTTGTTTCTGCCGCCTGTCAAGGCTGCGAATTGGGTATTGCGACGGCTTTAGTCAACCGGCTCAGGGCTTAAGAGCGCCTTTCAAGGTCGATGAAGGTAAACGGATGCTCGTCATCCGGCCCCTTCGAGTGCTCCGTTCGCCGGGCCTCCCGGAAGGCGGAACGGTCATAGGACGGGAAGACCGCATCACCCTCCGGCGCGGCCCGAACCTCGGTGAGGTAGAGCTTCTGCACATGCGGCATGGCAAGATCGTAGATCTCGGCTCCGCCCACCACCGCGACCGCATCGGCCCCCATGTCCTGCCCAAGGAGGGACCCGAGAGCGGCCGCCTCGTCCCAGCTATGAGCCACATGGATCCCCTCCGCGGAGAAATCCGGATCCCGCGTGAGGACGATGGTTTCCCGCCCGGGGAGAGGTTTTCCGATGGACTGGAAGGTCTTGCGTCCCATGATCATCGGCTTGCCCCAGGTCAGGTCCCGGAATCGCCGGAGATCGGTCCTGATCCGCCACAGGAGCTGGTTGTCACGCCCGATGACGCCGTTCTCGGCGACCGCAACGACGAGGATGATGGGAAGGGTCATGACGCCTCGGCGAGTTTTGCAAGATTTTCACCGGTCAAGCGCTGCACCGTCCACTCGTTCATGGGCATGGCCCCGATGGATTGGTAGACGCCCAAGGCTGGCTCGTTCCAGTCGAGCACCCACCACTCGAGCCGCGCCAAATCCTCGGCGAGGCAGCGGCGGGCAAGATGCCGCAGCAGGGCCTTGCCGATGCCTTTGGAGCGAAAGTCCGGCCTGACGAAGAGGTCTTCCAGATAGAGGCCATGACGGCCCCTGAAGGTAGAAAAATTGTAGAACCAGAGGGCGAACCCCGCTGGCTCCCCGTCCCACTCGGCGATATCGGCAAAGACGCGCGGCTGCGGCCCGAACAAGGCCTCGGCGATATCCGCCTCCGTGGCGTCCACCTCATGGGCCAGACGCTCATATTCGGCGAGCTCGCGGATGAACGCGAAGATGAGGGAAGCATCCCGTGCTTCCGCCTTGCGGATGGTGAGACTCATGCGCCCGTTGTGCCTAAGGTTGGCGGCGCTGTCGAGGTCACTCGGCCTCATCCTCCGCCTGGACCCGCCGGGGCGACCCCCATGTGTCGAGAATGGCGTTCATATCGTCGAGAACGAAAAACCGTGCGCTCTCCACGTCATAGCCCTCGTCGAGAAGGCTGTCGTAATCGGTCAGCCTGTGTCGGATATAGGCCGTAAGTGACAGCCACGCGGCTGTTTCGGGCGAGGCCGTATGCAGGCCGCGGCTCCCAAGAGCGTGGTCCCTCACCGCTTCGAACTCATGCCGCGGGATGCGCGGCGCGAGGATGCGGACGGCGCTCTCGATCGCCTCCTGCCTGTTCATGTGCGCCTAAACCGCCACGGGTGCCTTGATGGCCGGGTGCGGGTCGTAATCCTCGATGGCGATATCGTCGAACGTAAAGTCGAACAGGGACCGGATCGTAGGATTGAGCCTGAGCTTCGGCAGGGGCCTGGGCTCCCGCGTTAGCTGCAGGCGCGACTGCTCGAGATGGTTGAGGTAGAGATGGGCGTCGCCGAACGAATGCACGAAATCCCCCGGCTGGAGACCGGTGGCCTGCGCCATCATGTGCGTGAGAAGCGCATAGGATGCGATGTTGAACGGAACGCCCAGGAACACGTCGGCCGAGCGCTGGTAGAGCTGGCACGAGAGACGGCCGTCAGCCACGTAGAACTGGAAAAGGCAATGACACGGCGCAAGCGCCATCTTGTCAAGATCGGCCGGGTTCCAGGCGGAGACGATGAGCCGGCGGGAATCGGGATTGCGGCGGACCTCGTCGACGACCCAGCGGATCTGGTCGACCGTGCCGCCATCCGGCTTCGCCCATGAGCGCCACTGCTTGCCGTAGACGGGGCCGAGATCGCCGTTCTGGTCGGCCCACTCGTCCCAGATGGAGACGCCGTTCTCCTTGAGGTAGCGTATGTTGGTGTCGCCCTTCAGGAACCACAAAAGCTCGTGGATGATCGAGCGCAGGTGCAGCTTCTTCGTGGTGACCACTGGAAAGCCGTGGCTCAGATCGAAACGCATCTGATGGCCGAACACTGAGAAGGTCCCCGTTCCGGTCCGGTCGTCCTTGCGGACGCCCTCGTCCATGATGCGGCGCAAGAGATCGTGATAGGCTTGCATGAAACGCTCCTCGGCTCACCATATGTCAGGGCACCGCCTTCCGGGAGTCGATTCTCGCCATCTAGGCGGGCTTGTCCCCGGTCTTTCAAATACGGTTCGTTCTTCGTATATTAACTCCGTCGGCTGCAAGGTCGGCAGAAGATCACATCGTCGTTGCGGAAGAATTGCCGAGATGCGGATTCCGCCTCTGCAACCGACTCGACGCCTTTGTGGTTGACCGTCAGGCGGGATCGGATGCATCTGGCAACGAAGTCCCGCTTTCTTTTCTCAAGGGCTCCCATATGGCCGGTAAAGACCTGATCCGCTACGATCTCCTGGTTCAGGACGCCCTGAAGGGCGTCGTGCGCAGGGTGTTGATCGATGCCGGGAAAGACGGCCTTCCGGGCGAACATCATTTCTACATTTCATTTCGCACCGACTTTCCGGGCGTGCGCCTGTCGAACCGCCTGCGGGAAAAGTATCCGCAGGAAATGACCATCGTGCTCCAGCACCAGTTCTGGGATCTGGGCGTCACCGAACACGCGTTCGAAATCGGATTGTCCTTCTCGGGCGTTCCCGAGCGTCTGCTCATTCCTTTCGACGCCTTGACCGGGTTCTTCGATCCTTCCGTCCAGTTCGGCCTCAAGTTCGAGTCCCAGGACGAGGATGAGGATGAAATCGTCGAGACCGCGCCGCCGCCCGTTCCCGTGCGCACGACCGATTCCGCCCCTGTGGAATTGAAGAAGCCCTCCACGCCTCCCGCCGAGAAGAAATCGGAACCTCAGAAAATTCCCGCATCGGCGTCTCCAAAGGCTGCCCCGGCGAAAGCCGCAACGGAGCAGGCCCCCGGTTCCCCCGAGCCCGGCGCGGCCGGAAGCGCCGAGGTCGTCAGCCTGGATGCATTCCGCAAGAAGAACTGACGCAGGCGAAGAGCCGCAACGTCAAGTACGCCGCGTCAGACGCATCGGCAACCCACCGCGAGGCCTCAAGGTGATCCGCTGCAACGGCATCACCTCGTGCCCCGGCACAAGGTCGAGCCTGACGCTCCTGACAATGGTCGCCAGCACGATGACGGCCTCCTGCAGCGAGAAGCTTGCCCCGATGCAGACTCTCGGGCCGGCCCCGAAGGGCAGATAGGCAAATCGATCGATGCGACCGCGTTCCTCGGGCAGGAAGCGCTCGGGCCGGAAGACATCGGGCTGGTCCCACAGCTTCTTGTGCCGATGAAGAACGTAAGGGGCGATTGCCACGATCGAGCCGGCCGGGATCTCCAGGTCGCCGATCCTGTCGTCGTTGATGGCCGCGCGGCTCATGTAGGGGGCGGGCGGATAGAGCCTGATGGCTTCGTCGATCACCGCGCGGGTGTAGACGAGCTGCTCGAGATGGTGCGGCTCGACGGTCCCTTTTCCCAGAACCTCGTCCACCTCCCGCTCGATCCTGGCGCGCGCCGTCTCGTCCTGGGACAGGAGGTAGAGCGACCAGGACAAGGCGTTGGCCGTCGTCTCATGCCCGGCTCCGATGAAGGTGACGATATTGGCCCGCACCTCGATGTCGCTGAGCCCCTTGCCGGTCTCCGGATCGGACGCCTCCAGGAGAAGCGTCAGGAGGTCCCGGGGCGCAGCCTCGCCGCGAGCGATCAGCGCCTTCCTGGCGCCGATGAGATCACCGACCATCTCGTCGAAAAAGCGAATGGCCGGTCTGGTGCGCAGGCGCCCGATCCGCGGAACCCAGTCGGGGAACCCGAAGATATCGAGTGGATCGACCCGCCCCTGCCCTTCGAAAAAGCGCGTGATGGCGCGGCCGAGCGCGTCCGGATCCCGCGCGACCCCGGTGGTGAAGATCGTGCGCTCCAGGACGTCCAGGGTGATCCGGGTCATTTCGAGGGCGGCATCCACCACACGGCCATCGGGACGCCTCTGCCAGCGCCTGACAAGACGCTCCGCAGCTTCGACCATGGGCGGGAAGAAGCCCGCAACGTGGCGCGGGGTGAAGAGCGGCGCGATCGTGCGCCTCTGGAGCTTCCACTCCTCGCCCTCCGCGGTGACAAGTCCTCGCCCGAGACCGGGAGCCAGGATGCGAATCTGAAGGTCGTCCTTGCGATAATTGGAGGCGTTGTCGAGGAGGACGTGGCGGATGACGGCGGGATCGTTCACCACGGTCAGGCGTCCCAGCGCCCCCTCGCCCGTGATCACCAGCTCCTCGAAATGCTCCTCCATCCAGGTCGCCAGGGGATTGCGGCGCACCTCCATCAGAAAGGCGAGCGTTCCGAGCGGTTCTGTGCGCGGCTTCGGCGCGGGCGGATGGAAACGGGGCGCTTCGAGGGTCTCGACCATGAGTTTTTACAAAGCCTCCTGCGCGTTCACTGTTGCGAGCGCTCCACTTTGAGATAAGAACACGCAACACCATCGAAAGAGGTCACGATGTCGCCCGCAACCCGTACCGAGACAGACACCTTCGGTCCCATCGAAGTTCCCGCCGACAAGCTCTGGGGCGCCCAGACGCAGCGCTCGATCCAGAATTTCCGCATCGGCACGGACCGGATGCCCCTTCCCCTGGTCCATGCGCTCGCCATCGTGAAGCAGGCGTCCGCCCTGGTGAACAAGGACCTGGGCAAGCTCGACGCCAAGCTGGCCGACGCCATCGCGAGCGCGGCGGCGGACGTGGTGCAGGGCAAGCACGACGATGAATTTCCCCTCGTGGTTTACCAGACGGGCTCGGGCACCCAGTCCAACATGAACATGAACGAGGTTCTGTCGAACCTTGCCATCGAGCGCCTCGGCGGCGAGCGCGGCAGCAAGAAGCCCGTTCATCCCAACGACCACGTCAACATGGGCCAGTCGTCGAACG
Source organism: Microvirga aerophila (assembly GCF_003332305.1). GTDB lineage: Bacteria > Pseudomonadota > Alphaproteobacteria > Rhizobiales > Beijerinckiaceae > Microvirga > Microvirga aerophila. Next base: position 173,508 of record NZ_QOIO01000001.1, read on the forward strand.
ACTGCTTCCCGACCGCCATGCACATCGCGGTGGCCCGCGACATCCATGACCGGCTCCTCCCGGCCCTTCGGCACCTGCACAAGGCCCTGGACGACAAGGCGGTAGCCTTCAAGGACATCGTGAAGATCGGCCGCACGCACCTTCAGGACGCGACCCCGGTCACCCTGGGCCAGGAATTCTCCGGCTATGCCATGCAGATTCAGCTCGGCATCGCCCGGATCGAGGCGACCCTGCCGGGCCTCTACGCGCTCGCCCAGGGCGGCACCGCCGTCGGCACGGGCCTCAACGCCCATCCGGAATTCGCCGCTCGCTTCGCCCAGAAGGTCATGGAGCTGACCGCCCTTCCGTTCACGTCGGCGGCCAACAAGTTCGAGGCCCTGGCGTCCAACGACGCGCTCGTGTTCACCCATGGGGCGCTGGCGAGCCTTTCGGCGGGCCTGTTCAAGATCGCCAACGACATCCGCCTCATGGGCTCGGGCCCGCGCTCCGGCCTCGGCGAAATCTCCCTGCCGGAGAACGAGCCCGGTTCGTCGATCATGCCCGGCAAGGTCAATCCGACCCAGGCAGAGGCCATGACCATGCTGTGCGCTCAGGTGGCCGGCAACCAGACCACCGTCACCTTCGCGGGCAGCCAGGGCCATTTCGAGCTCAACGTGTTCAAGCCGGTGATCGTCAACGCCGTGCTGCAATCGATCCGTCTCTTGGCGGATGGAGCCGTCAGCTTCGCGGACAACGCGGTGGTCGGGATCGAGCCCAACCACGAGCGCATCAGCGAGCTCATGCAGCGCTCGCTCATGCTCGTGACGGCCTTGGCCCCGATGATCGGCTACGACAAAGCGGCAGCCATCGCCAAATCCGCGCACAAGAACGGCACCACCTTGAAGGACGAAGCCCTGAAAGCAGGCGTGTCGGAGGAGGATTTCTACTCCGTCGTTCGTCCTGAGACCATGCTGGCTCCAGGCTAGGATCTATCGAGGCCCATGGCCGAGATCATCAATCTGCGCCAGGCGCGCAAACGGAAGGCGCGGACCGACAAGGAGGCCCGCGCCGCCGAGAACCGCGTCGCCTTCGGCCGCACCAAGGCCGAGCGCGATCAGACGAAGGCCGAGCGCGAGCTGGCAAACCGCCAGCTCGACTCGCATAAACGCGACGACGAGACGTCCTGAATGGGCTTTGGCATCGTCAAGCGCTCCGTGGCCATTGCCGGCCACCGGACCAGTATCTCCCTGGAAGAACCGTTCTGGGAGGCTCTGCGGGACATCGCCGAACAGGACGCGGTGTCGATTCAGGCCCTGATCGGGCGCATCGACGCCGCGCGCGGCGAGCAAAACCTGTCCTCAGCCATTCGGGTCTTCGTCCTGAAGCGCCTGCAGCAAGCTGGTCCGTCGTCGGGCGAGGTTGATAGCCCAACATCTTAAGGGTTCAGCTCACCACACCGGCCTCATCCTGAGGAGCGGCGAAGCCGCGTCTCGAAGGAGGTTCCAGTACTGTCTGGAGACGCCCTCGTGCTTCGAGACGGTGCTCGCGCACCTCCTCAGTATGAGGGCTGTGGAGTGATCCGCCTTTGATGAGCCAGCCTCTCAGGACGCGATGCCCTAGCCCCCGGGACTCCCCTGAACCTGAGGAGGCGGCCTGATGTCGATCGGGGGCGTCAGGGGCGGCATCGTGAACGGCGTTGCCTCACTGCCGTTTGGATCGTTCCGCTGCTGCGACTGGAGGCGCTCCGCGTCAATCCGGGCCTTTTCGGCCTCCTCCCGCTGCCGCGCCTGCCGCGCGGCCTCCTCGGCCACGGCCCTCGCCTTGCGGCGCTCCGCTTCCTGCTGGGCCTGGATCTGCCGCTGACGCTCCGCGGCCGCTCGTTCAAAGGCTTCGATCTTTTCAAGCTCGCGCCTGAGCACGATCGCCGCCAATCCGTTGCGGAACGGGCCCGCGTCGATTTCCCGGACAGGAGCCGCCAAGGACCCGCGCCAGTTCAACCCGACCGACGGAAGTGCCCCGGTCCAATCGGGCGGCGCTGTTTTGGACGACAGCATGCCACGGGTATCCAGGCTCAGGGTCTTGAGGTCATAGCCGATGGAGCCCTGCCAGGTGGCGGGCCCAGCCTCGACCACGAAGGGCGAGAGACGTAGGGCCCCGCCGACGATGGCGGCATTGGTCGTGACCGATGCCGCCGTCAGAGGCCCGCGTCCCAGCTCCGTTCCGAAGATGGCCTCGACCTTGCCCTCGGCCAGCGGATCGGTGTCGGCCAATGCGGCCTTCAGGGCCCTTTCGAAAGCTGATGGGTCCGCCGCCGGGGCGCGCAGGTTCGCAACGCGCCAATCGCCCGCCCCGCCGAAATTCCCCACCAATCCGGACAGGCTCTCGCCTGATGTTCCGAACTTCAGGGAGCCGGACAGCGTCGCGGCGAAAGGGGTCGACCCTATCAGCGCCGAGAGAGGCACATCGCGCAATGCCCCCTCCCCGACAATCGTCGCCAGAGGGCCCTGGCGGGTGATAGTCGTGGAGCCAGTCAGCTGTCCGTTACCGATAAGGGTGTCGAGATTGCGGATCGAAATACCATCCTGCACGGCCTCGACGGTAAAGCTCGTGCGGCTTCCCTGCAGGCCACGGCCGAGATCCAAGCTTGCGGCCCTGAAGAGCACCTGCCCGCCCGTCACGAGCCGTCCGGATTGGCCGAAGCGCGCGGTGGACCAGATCGCCGTTGCGGCCGGATCTCCGGGCGGTGCGTTGAGCGCGAGGCTCGTCACGAGCCAGGGCAAGGACAGCCTTTGAACCGAGACCTCGCCGGTGATATCCGAACGCGAGCGCACGGCGAGCTTTGCCTGAACGGGATTGCTGGCGATCTGGCCGGTCATGTCGAGGAGAGTCGCGTCCCGCTCGCGCCCAAGGGTCACCCGCGCCCTCACCGGCACGGGAGAGCTGACGCCGGCGCCATCGCCGAGAAGCAGCAGGAAAGGCGTGATGTCGAGGGTTGCGACCTCCACCTCGCCGCTATCCACCACATCGTCGTCCTGGCTCAAGGACAAGGGTCGGTTGGTTGTGATCACAACCCCGCCCACATCGCCCGTAACGGTGACGTTGAACAGGCCGGAGCCGACCCGTGTCCCCCGAAGGCCGATCCTGGAGGTGCGGTTCAAACCGCTGAGATTGGCCCGGTTCACCCAACGCCCCGTATTTTCGGTTGCAAGGTTCAGGTCGAGGTTTTCCGTCCGCCCGTCCACGGACTCGACGATGCCGTCGAAGGAGCCACCGGCGGCGGACCCCCGCGCAGTGGTCCGCAGGCGCAGCTGGTTCGATCCCGGAACAGGAGCGACGCGCTCGGTCGCCACGTCCAGATCAAGGGCGCCCTCGCGCACGAAGTACGGCACGAGCTTGGAAAGCCCTCCGACCCACACGCTGCCCAGAAGATCGACCAGCGGAGCGGCGCGCTGCGCCGTCACCTTGCCGGCGATCCGGCCGGAACCATCGGGGGCGATGCGGCCGCTGACCCGGGCATTGGCCCCCGCAAGATCGACGATATCGAGGGTTTCGACCAGGAGAGCCGGGCCGTCCGACAGGATGCGGGCCGAGATCCGGCCCGAGCCGGGACGATTGCCGGCGCTCACGTTGCGGGCATCGAGGATGAAGCCGACGTCGAGGTTCTCGGTCGCGTCGAAAACGCTGGAGACCTGGGGGAGCTGGTCGAGGTTGAGGTTCTGGATGCCGAGCTGCGCTTCCAGCTTGCCCCGGACGCTGGCTTCCGGCGCGGTGTAGCGCAGGTTTCCGGTCATGACCGCCTCGCCCGTCTTCAGGCGCAAGCGATTGAAGGACAGGACCGGGTTGGAGAAAGCGATGTCCGATGAGGCCTCCAGCGGCCTCCCGTCTAGAATGGCCAGGAGGGGTGAGCGGATCCCAAGACGGTCGAGATAGCGCGCGAAGCGGTCGGACGCGTTGGACGCTACGGCGAACTTGCCGTTGACGCCGCCCTGGGTGGTCAGGCCCAGCTGGCCCTCGAGGGCCACCCGGGTGTCGCCCGGGGCCATGAACTCGATCCGGTCCAGCCGGGCCCGGCCCTTGTCCAGGGACAGGCGCAAATTCGCGTTCGATAAATCTTCCTGGCCGAGCCCGATGCTGTCGAGCTTGAGATCGAGATCGACGGGCACCATCGCGGGCGGGATCGACCATTGCGCCAGGCGGGTTTTGAAGTCCTGCCCGTTGGAGGACAGGATGAAGCTGTCCGCATCGAGCCGCCGTCCTTCGAGCTTCAGCGAGATCCGGGGGTCGTTGATCCGAACGCTGCCCTGCCCGGTCATGCGCAGGCTCGCGCCTCCCTCGCCGGCCTCGAGGCTGACCGGATCGAGCACGACCGTTTCCGGGGTGGTCTTGAATTCCGTCTCGACAGTGATCGGGATGGGAATGCCCGCGGCGGCCACTTGAGCCGGGGGTCCGAACAGCACCTTGGCCTTGCCCGATAGATTCAGCCCGGCTCCGCCATCAAGCGCCAGTTTCGCGTCCACGTCGAACCGGGGATAGATGTCCCCTCCGCCCGAGAGCTTGAGCTGGACGGTCTTGTCCTGGGCCAGCTCGCCGGTGACGAGCCGGAACGGAACTCCGGCGGTCGTGCCCTCGACCCGCCAGGGGCCAATGAGCTTCTGCCCCTCGATCTGAACGTTCTCCGCGTAGGCCTGGTCGGTCCGACCGGTGGTCGGCATCTGGGTTGTCACCAGAAGCTGGGCAACGAAGAGGCTGTCGACGCCCCACTCCCGAGCCCGCCCGCTTCCCGTCAACAGATCGGGCGGGACGCGCCAGCCCCCGCTGGGCGAGACGGGAAAGCGGATATCGGCGCGGGCGATCTGGGTCTCGGTGACCCGGACCTCTCCTCGCAGCAGCGGCATCAAGTCCATTTCGGCCAGGATCTGATCGGCCGTGAGGCTAGGGGAATCCGGCGTCTTGCCGCCCAGGCGCAGCCGGTCGAGGCGAACCTTGGGAGACGGCAGGAGACGGATGCTGATGCCCCCTTCCGTCTGGGCCTCGGTGCCGGACGCGCGCGAAATCATCTGGTCGATCGTGTCGCGGTGCGCTTCCCAATCGATGAAGGGCGGCGCGGCGACGGCAACCGCCAGAATAAGGATCACGATCGATGCGATGATCGTCAGAATATCGCGCAAGAGTCCGCCTTTTCTCCGTTTTGCCGCAGGTTATTAACTCATGGACAAGGGAAACGTCAGCGCAAAGGGTTCGGTGTCCACTGTCAAAGCGCTACGATCTTGCCCGGATTCATGATGTTGTGTGGATCGAGCGCCCGTTTCAAGACGCGCATAAGGTCAAGGGCGGCGGGACCGTGCTCGATCTCAAGGTACTTCATCTTTTTCTGGCCGACCCCGTGCTCTCCGGTGCAGGTGCCTTCCATGGCGAGCGCCCGCCTCACGAGCCTGTCCACGAAGGCCTCGCAGGCGGCAATTTCCGCCGGGTTGTCCATATCCACGAGCGGCTGGACGTGGAAATTGCCGTCCCCCACATGGCCGACGATGGGGGCGATCAGGCCGATTTCCGCGATGTCGCGCTTCGTTTCCTCCACGCATTCGGCCAAGCGGGAGATCGGAACGCACACGTCTGTTGCGACCGACTGCGCTCCGGGGCGCAGGCCCCGGGCGGCCCAGTAGGAATCGTGGCGTGCCTGCCAGAGCTTCGAGCGCTCCTCCGGCTTCGTGGCCCACTCGAATGGACCTCCGCCGAATTCCGCCGCGATCTCGCCGAAGCGCTCAGCCTGCTCCTCGACGCCGGCCTCGGTGCCGTGGAATTCCACCAGCAGGAGGGGGCTCTCCGGCAAGGTGAGTTTGGAGTGGAGGTTGACAGCCCTCACCTGCACTTCATCGAGAAGCTCGATCCGCGCCATGGGAATGCCGGACTGGATGGTCATGATGACCGCGTCGCAGGCAGCCTTTACGGATGGGAACGGGCAGATCCCGGCCGAGATCGCCTCGGGGATGCCCTGAAGCTTGAGGGTGATCTCCGTGATGATCCCGAGGGTTCCCTCCGATCCCACGAAGAGCCGCGTCAGGTCATATCCGGCTGAGCTCTTGCGCGCCCGGCTCGCGGTCTTAACGATCTGGCCATCGGCCAGAACCGCCGTTAGGGACAGAACCGCATCCTTCATCGTGCCATAGCGGACCGCATTCGTGCCGGACGCCCGCGTGGCCACCATGCCGCCGATGGAGGCGTCCGCGCCGGGATCGATGGGGAAGAACAGGCCCTTGTCCCGCAAGAACTCGTTCAGCGCCTTGCGGGTCACGCCCGGCTCGACCACGCAGTCCAGATCTTCATCATGAACCGCGATGATGCGGTTCATCAGGCTCACGTCCACCGATACGCCGCCGAACGGGGCATTGATGTGCCCTTCGAGCGAGGTTCCAGTCCCGAAGGGAACCACCGGTACATCGTGCGCAGCGCACAGCTTGACGATGGCCGACACCTCCTCGGTCGTGCGGGCATAGACCACCACGTCGGGCGGCTGGTTCTTCGCCCAGGTCAGGGAATGGCCGTGTTGCTCGCGCACGGCCATGGAGGTGACGGCGCGCTCGCCGTAGCGGTTCACGAGTTCAGCCGACAAAGCCGCGATGACAGCTTCGGTCGGATTGGGACGGCTGGATGAAGGAAGGGCGTTCATGGATGTTTCAGGTTCTGATCCAGATCTTGTTTATCCCATACCTACCAGAACCATCCGGAAGGTGCATCCCGCATGAAGAGTTCGATTAATCAATCGAGCAATTTCTTCCGTATCTTACTAACGTTTCATTTGACGCCGAACTCCGTTGATCACATGATCGGGGTGAGGAGCGAGCGCTGATCATGGAGAAGAGGGTTCCGGTCTTCTTTTTTGCCCCCTTCGTATCGTCAACGATGCGGGTGGTTCCGGCTTGGATTGACCATAACGGCCACATGAACATGGCCTATTACCATGTGCTCTTCGACCGGGCCGTCGATGAAGGCTTCGGCCTTGCCGGGCTGGGACATGACTATGTGGAGGAGCGGAACGCCTCGTTCTTCGCGGCCGAAATCCACACGACCTACAAGCGTGAACTGAAAGTTCGCGACGAGGTCCGCGTCACGCTTCAGCTTGTCGACTTCGACGAGAAGCGCATCCACTACTATCTGGAAATCCGGCATGCGACGGAAGGTTGGGTCGCCGCCACCATGGAGGGACTATCCCTTCACATGGACATGGAAACCCGCAAGGTTGCGCCGTTTCCGGACGATATCGCGGCCAATCTCGCGGTCATGAAGGCAGCCCATGCGCGGCTCGCGAAACCCCAGGCGCTCGGGCGCGTGATTGGAATTCCGTCCAGAATAGCGCAGGCGGAAGCCCTGCGCGCCACCGGCACCTGCCACTAGGCCTGAAGGCCCCAAAGGAATACGAGGGCGGCCGCCGATCCGAGCGCCGTCCTCAGCCCATGGAGCCGGTTCCACTTCTTCACGAGCGCCCTTACGTCCGGACCCGCATTCGCAGGATCGATCGTCATCAGGCGCTTGTTGGTGGGCATGATCGCAAACAGCGTGACCGGCCAGTTCGCGATCATCAGACAAGCCCCGAGGAGGAACGATGAGCGGTCCACCTGCCACCAGGCCGCGAGACCGAGGAGAAACCCGATCACCGCGAGCGGCGCCTGCATGAGCGTGCCGCGCCGATAAGCCGTCTTCCACTGGACCAGCAGAGATCTGTCGTCGAGCCCGAGCCTCGCCGGCTGCTCGACGAAGTTGATATAAATCGCAGCTCCCGCGAACACCGCGGCGGCGAGGAGCGCCAAGTTTCCCCAAACCATCGCCCGCCTCCCATGAACGCAACATCATATCGATGATCGCTCAACGGGCGGCGCAGGTCAAAGCCTCAGCAGCCGATCGACCCGCGCGGGCAGGTTCCGATCCGGGCCGGGGGGCTCGGATTGGAGAAAACCCTCTGCCGGTCGATGTCCTGCCTGATCTGGTTCCGGTTGATCTGGTACTGCTCATCGCTCTTGAGCTGACGCTGTTCCCGCAGCATGGACCGGTTGAGCTCCCTCACCTGACGCTCGGAGGGGCTCGTTCGAGGCAGACGGGTCTGCGCCTCGGCAGATGCGGCAAAGCCCAGCAGAATGGCAGCCACCACCATGGCACGCATCGTAAAAATCCTTTCAGGAGCAACCCATTCTCATATGGAATGGGAAACCGGAGCATTCAACGAAGTTCCGCCTGCGGCAGGATCGTCATGAATCCGGTCTCGACGCCGTTCGCCTTTTGATCCATGGTCGCGCCGATGAATCAGCCTGACACCAGACCCGAAAAGCCGGACGATCTCGCCCACGAACCAGCCTCCGGCTCCTTGAGCGCCCGCGCCCGTGCGGCGGTTGCGCCGCAATTGCCGTACCTGTCGGGCCTGAACCCGGAGCAGCGCGCCGCCGTGGAAGCCACGGAAGGCCCCGTTCTGGTGCTTGCAGGCGCTGGCACCGGAAAGACCCGGGTGCTGACCACGCGCATCGCACACCTGATTGCCACGGGGCGGGCCCAGCCCCACCAGATCCTGGCCGTGACCTTCACCAACAAGGCCGCGCGGGAAATGCGCGAGCGCGTGACCTCCGTCATCGGCCCGGTAGCCGAGGGCATGCAATGGCTCGGCACCTTCCACTCCATCGGCACCAAGATCCTCCGCCGTCATGCGGAGCTGGTGGGGCTGCGGTCGGATTTCACCATCCTGGGCACCGACGACCAGCTTCGGCTGATGAAGCAGGTGATCGAGGCGGAGGGCATCGACGAGAAGCGCTGGCCAGCCCGGCAGCTCGCCTCCCTGATCGACGGCTGGAAGAACCGGGGCCTTGGCCCCAACCAGATCCCGGCCGGGGAAGCCGGCGCCTTCGCCAGCGGCCGGGGCGGCAAGCTCTATACGGCCTATCAGGACCGGCTGAAGACTCTGAATGCGGTGGATTTCGGCGATCTGCTGCTCGAATGCCTGCGCCTCTGGCGCGAGCATCCGGACATCCTGGAGCAATACCAGAACCGCTTCCGCTACATGCTGGTGGACGAGTACCAGGACACCAACGTGGCCCAGTATCTCTGGCTGCGCCTCCTGGCCCAGGCACGCAAGAACCTCTGCTGCGTGGGCGACGACGACCAATCCATCTATGGCTGGCGCGGCGCGGAGGTGGACAACATCCTGCGCTTCGAGCACGACTTCTCGGGCGCGGTCGTGATCCGGCTGGAGCGCAACTACCGCTCCACCGCTCACATCCTGTCGGCTGCCTCCGTTCTCATTTCCAAGAACCAGAGCCGTCTCGGCAAGACCCTGCGCACGGAAGACGAGCCGGGCGAGAAGGTGACGATCACCGGCGCCTGGGATTCGGAGGACGAGGCGCGCCTGATCGGTGAGGAGATCGAGGCTCTTCACGCCAAGAAGCACTCCCTGGCCGAAATCGCCATTCTGGTGCGCATCTCGGCCCAGATGCGCGAGATCGAAGACCGGCTCGTGACCCTGGGCGTGCCCTACCGCGTCATCGGCGGTCCGCGCTTCTACGAGCGAGCGGAAATTCGCGATGCGCTGGCGTATCTTCGCGTCGTGAATCAGCCGGCCGACGATCTCGCCTTCGAGCGCATCGTCAATGTGCCCAAGCGCGGTCTCGGCGATGCCACGATCCAGGTGCTGCACAACCATGCCCGCGCCGCTCGCGTGCCCCTGGTGGAGGCCGCCCGCTTCATCGTCGAGACCGACGAGCTGAAGCCGAAGCCGCGTTCGACCCTGCGTGATCTTCTCACCTCGTTCGGGCGCTGGTCCAAGCTGTCGGAGACCATGACGCAGTCGGAGGTCGCGCAAACGGTGCTGGAGGAATCCGGCTACACCGACATGTGGCAGAAGGACAAATCGGCGGACGCGGCGGGACGCCTCGAAAACCTCAAGGAGCTCGTGCGCTCTATGGAGGAATTCCCGGACCTGCAAAGCTTCCTCGAGCACGTCTCATTGGTCATGGAGGCCAACGAGAGCGACACCACCGAGCGGGTGAGCCTGATGACGCTCCACGCCGCCAAGGGGCTGGAATTCGACACGGTCTTCCTGCCCGGCTGGGAGGAAGGCCTGTTCCCGAACCAACGCGCCCTGGACGAGAGCGGCCGCGCAGGCCTCGAAGAGGAACGCCGCCTCGCCCATGTGGGCCTGACCCGCGCCAGACGTCGGGCAAAGATCTTTTTCGCCTCCAACCGGCGCATCCATGGCCTGTGGAACTCGACAATCCCAAGCCGCTTCGTCGATGATCTGCCCGAGGCCGATGTGGAAGTCGTCGAGGCTCCGGCGAACTTCTCCTATGGCGGCACGTCCCGCTTCGACCGCATGGCTCCCTTCAGCGGATCGTCCTATCAGACTCCAGGCTGGCAGCGCGCCCAAGCCCACCGCTCGACAACCGACGACGGAGGCTATTCCGCCCGCCGCTCCGGCGACCGCCGCGGGCCGATGATGATCGAGGGAGAGCTTGTGGCGAAATCCACCGGCGCGGCCTCAAGCTTCAAGGCCGGCGGCCGCGTGCTTCACTCCAAATTCGGCCCTGGGACGATCGAGGCGGTGGACGGCAACAAGCTCACGGTCGAGTTCGACAAGGCCGGTCGCAAGATGGTGCTCGACAGCTTCGTCGATGCGATGGGGTAGCCCCAAGTCCTTACAGTCGATAACAAATTTTAGATCATACATCTGTCAGTGACAGCTCAATCAAGTGACCGAATGACTTGGTATCCGCACGGTTTAAGATCGCATCTGATGTGTGTTTTCGCTGTAGCTCTCGCTGGATCTTCAATACCGGCGCTCGCTCAAAGTACATCGATGGAAGGCCGCATACGCGCTTTCGAATGCGGGGATAACTGCTATCTGACCATCGTCGACTCCCGGAACAAAGAGCATACCGGGCTGTGTACTGCGCCAGAATGCAGACCATGGAATGAAGAGGTCTCAATGCCTTCGCGCTATCGGGGCAAGCGCGTATCCGTGACTCTGGGAACGGGGATCCAACGTGACGCTGAAGGCACCGAAATGGGAAGGATGACAGCCTTCAAGAAGATCAGGTTCCTGGATTAGATACAGGTTCGACGATCCTACCCTGAAATACCTTTCGGCAACTGGGATCTCCCTGAGCGAACAGCTTGGCTTCGTTCCGTGTCCCGTGCTTGGCTCAGCGGCTTGGTGGACGCTTCGGGCGGTCAGATGCAGCGCATCACTCTCGAGGTTTGCCTTGAGAGCGATGCGCGAAGACAAGTCTGTCACATTACTCCGCAGCCGCAGGCGGCACCGGCATCGGCGGGGTGCCGTACATCCGTGGATCGACCGGCTTCAGCAGGCCTTCGTCCTCCGTGTAGGCCGGGGGACGGTCCACATAGGTGAACGTGCCCTTTCCATCCGGAGACGGTCCTTGCGACCAGCGTCCCTGGGCGCTTTCGGTGCCTTCGGAATGGTTGAGGAACTGGTAGGCGACTTCGGATTTCTCGAGGTTCTGCGGGAAGTTCGACGGGCACGGGGACATCTCGAGCCCATCCTCCTCGAGTTCCCGGATGGCGGCGAGCCACTGGTTCTGGTGCATGGTATCGCGGGCGATCAGGAAGGCGAGCATGTCCCGCACGCCTGTATCGTTCGTCATGTTGTAGAGGCGGCAGACCTGGAGGCGCCCCTGGCTCTCGGCCGTCAGGTTGAACCGGAAGTCGGCCAGAAGGTTGCCGCTGGCGGTCATGAAGCCTGCATTCCACAGGTTGCCCGAGCTGTCGACCGGACGGGGACCGGACCCTGCCACGATGACGTGCTGCGGGTTCATGCCGGACATGATGGCATCCTCGATGCGAGCGCCACCCATGATGGCTCCCACGAGCGAGTTCTGGGCCGCGTCCTCCTGGGTCTCCACTGGCGAGGTTTCGAGGAGGCGCGCGATCATGGTCGCCAGCATCTCCACGTGACCGATTTCCTCGGTGCCGATGTCGAGAAGCATGTCGCGGTATTTCTGCGGACCCCGACAGCTCCAGCCTTGGAACAGGTAGGTCATCATCACGCTGATCTCGCCCCACTGGCCGCCGAGGGGTTCCTGCAGCATCTTGGCGAAGATCGGGTCTGGCTTCTCGGGCTTGGCGTGATAAGCCATCTGCCGTTGACGGAAGAACATCGGCTACTCCTGTGATTTCGGATGTGAAGACTCAGCCCCGCCAGAGTCAGGCTTCCAACCAAGGCATGCCGCCGTTGTTCCCAATTTGGGTCCGGATTCCGGCACTTTAGACTTGTTCTGACCTGCAGATGCCTCTAGTCACCTGTGCGCAACTGTGGAACGATCCCGCCCCCCGTTCACAACCTGAGAGGCCCCCATGTTCCCCCTGTCCCATATGCTGAAATCATTCGTGCGCACGGGCACGTTGAAGGTCATCGATGCGGAAGGCAGGGTGCATGTCTTCGCCGGCGCGCCTGGCCCGACAGTCACCATGCGGCTCACGGATCGTTCGCTCTATCACAAGCTTGTCCTCAATCCGGAGCTTCACGCGGGCGAAGCCTACATGGACGGGCGCATCAACTTTGAGGACGGCTCGACCGTTCGCGATTTCCTGACGCTGTTTTCCCTCAATCGCTCATCGCTCGCCAACTATCCGTTGCAGAGCGTGCTCAAGCGCATCTCGCGCGGCGTAAAGCGATTCCAGCAGGCCAACCCTGTCGGCAAGGCCCAAGCGAACGTGGCGCATCACTACGATCTCGGGAATGATTTCTACAAGCTCTTCCTCGACAAGGGCATGCAGTATTCCTGCGCTTATTTCCTCAACGACGACGAGACACTGGAAGAGGCGCAGCAGAACAAGCTTCGTCTCATCGCATCGAAGCTGCGGCTCAAGCCTGGCTTGAAGGTGCTCGACATCGGCAGCGGCTGGGGCGATCTCGCGCTCTACCTCGCGGCCATGGAAGATGTGGACGTGACCGGCGTGACCCTGTCGAAGGAGCAGCATGCGCTCTCCAACGAAAAGGCCCGTCGTGCAGGGTTGTCGCACCGCGTGCGCTTCGAATTGCGCGACTATCGCGAGGTCGACACGCGCTTCGACCGCATCGTGTCAGTCGGCATGTTCGAGCATGTGGGTGTGCACCATTACGGCGAGTTCTTCGCCAAGATCAACGCGCTGCTCGACGATGACGGTGTGATGCTTCTCCACTCCATCGGCAAGATGAGCCCGCCCGGCACCGCAAGTCCGTGGCTGCGCAAATACATCTTCCCCGGCGCATACTCCCCTGCTCTGTCCGAGGTGTTTCCGGTCGTCGAACAGGCGCAGCTATGGGTTACGGATCTCGAGTTCCTGCGCCTGCACTACGCCAAGACCCTGAACCATTGGCACCAGCGCTTCGAGGCGAACCGCGCAAAGATCGCAGAGATGTACGACGAGCGCTTCTGCCGGATGTTCGAGTTCTACCTGATCAGCGCTGAAACCATGTTCCGGACCGGCAGCCAGCTCGTGTTCCACATGCAGCTTGCCCGCAAGCGCGACAATGCGCCGATCGTCCGCGATTACATCACGGACGTTCAGCGTGAGTACAAGGAGAAGGAAGCCGAGCGGTTGAAGGTGCTGAAGGGCGCCGAGCTGGCGCCCGCGTAGGAGCCTTTGTGAGTGAGGTGGCCTCACTCACAAACTGGAAACCCGAGCGTCTTAGAGACGGCGCTCGCCGGCCAATGTTCGCGACGTGATTGTCGGGTCGACTGCGCCGGAACGTCCGCCGAACCAGCCTGCGATGGCGCCGAGGATCAGGCTGACCGCGCCTAGAAGCGCCGCCGTCGAGATGCCCTTGGCGGCCGCATCCGCCGCCTGCTTGGCCTGTTCGACGCCTTGCCGGTATTGCTGCTCGTATTGGGCGACTCGATTGCGCGCCTCCTCCGGCGGAATATTCTGCGCGCGCGCAAGTGCATCGACCGCGCGGTCTCGGGCCTGTTGAGCTTGGGCCTGATCGCCGGTGAGGGCTGCCCGCAGGCTTGAGATTGCCGTGTCCCGAAGCTGAGCCGGATCGGTGCCGCCGGTGCTTGCGCGCACTTGCTGCTCAATGGAGCTGAACGCATCCGGGTTTTGCGCGAGAGCCGGCGCAGCTGTCTGCACTGCCGTTCGGCCCAAGCCGCCGACTGTGCTGGAGATGGTACTGTAAACGCCGCCGAGCAGACTCCCGAGAGTGGAGGTCAGCAGATAAAAGATCACGAGGGTCGTGGCCGCCCATGCGATTAAGCCATGGAAGCTTGCGGTCGATTCCTTCGGGCGCCCCGAAAGCCGTCCGGCCACATAGCCTCCGGCAAAGGACGCGATGATGCCCGAGACGGTCCACCAGATCCCGGCCGCGATCGAGAATGTCGAAGCCTGAGGATTGTCACCGGTGACCGGATCGAGGGTTGCCACGCCAACGCCGATGCCCAGCATGTTCAGGATCAGCTGGGTGACCAAAGCGGTAACCACGCCAGCCAGCACGGCACCCCAGGCGATACGGTTCAGCATGATAGTCCGCGCATCCTCGGCCGGAGTCACCGGAGACATGTGCGGGGCATCCCGGTCTCCAAGATTGCGCGGGGTCGTGGGACGATCCGTCATCGCCGCCTCCATAGTTGTTGGTCGGCTCTCGTTCCCGGAATGGGCTTATATCCCCGTCAACAGGACGGCTGGTACATCGTTCCTCGCCTGTGGCATTAACACGCGAGGAACGATGCAGCTCCCCGTCAGGTCACGGTCTCATAATCCTTGTTCTTCAGGCCATCATGGGAGTGGCGCACCGGAAGCGTGCCTTCTGGCTGCTTCTTGAAGAACGAATCCGCCTTGGCGCCCATAGGGCCCTTCGAGATCGTGATGCCGCCATCCACCGCGTAAAGCGCGCCGGTCACGAAGCTCGCCTCGTCCGAGGCCAGGAAGCAGAACACGTTCGCGACTTCCTCTGGGGTGCCGCGCCGTCCCATGGGCGTGGCCTGCGTGATCATCGAGGCCAGTTCGCTATCCATCGGGCCGGTTGACTTGTGGGTCCAGGCGGTGTCGATCGGGCCGGGACACACGCAGTTGGCGCGAACGCCGTAGGCCGCCTGCTCTCCTGCGATTCCTCGGATAAACGAGTGGATGAAAGCTTTGGTGCCGCCATACATGGCGTTCTTCGGGTGGCCGATGATGCCGGCCTCCGAGCCCGTGGCGACGATGTTGCCATGGGTCTTTTGCAAGTACGGCAAGGCGAACTTGGTCATGAGAAAAACGGAGCGGACGTTGGCCCGCAGGGTCTCGTCGAACTTGTCGATGGGATAGTCCTGGGTTTCGGCTACAGCCAGGAACACCCCCGCATTGTTGATCAGAACGTCGATCCGCCCATAGGCGCTGACGCAGGCCTCCACGGCGGACTCGGCGTGGCGCTCCTCGGCGATGTCGCCGAGATAAACCTCGGCAAAGCCGCCGGCTCCGTTGATGAGCCGAGCCACATCCTCCACCGGATCGTCCGGCAGGCCCACGAGGAGAAGGCGCGCGCCCTCCTTGGCGAATTTTAGCGCGATGGCTTCGCCGATGCCGGTACCAGCCCCGGTCACGATGGCGACTTTGTCGAAGAGACGGCCAGGCATGTGAACTTCCTCCCGGTTTCGTCCCTGGGATGGGGCGGCGCTTGGGGGATAGGTTCACAACGGAGCCTGCAATGGCGCAGTTCCATGCCCTGATTGGCTTTACGAACGGCGCACGCGACAGGTGACCGGCAGCACGATGAATGGTAAGCGGAGGCCATGCTTGAAGGACTGCACCCCAACCGCCCGACCCACGTGTTCCGCATCACCACCGATGAACGGTCCGCGCGCGCCATGACCGAGCTGATCGGCGAGATCTTCGATCCCGCAGAGACGGCTGTGGCTGCTTTCGAGACGGAGGAGGACGGGCCCTGGCTGCTGGAGGCCTATTTCGCCCGCGAGCCGGACGAAGCCGCCATCCGGAACCTCGTGAGGCCCGTCGTCGGCCAGGAGGCCGACAAGGGAGTGTTTCTCCCCCTGGAGCAGCAGGATTGGGTGAAGGCTTCCCTTGAGGGACTGAACCCAGTCCGAGCCGGACGAGTGCTCGTCCATGGCTCCCACGACCGGGATCAGGTACGGCCCAACGACGTGGCCATTGAGATCGAGGCCGCGCTGGCTTTCGGAACAGGCCATCACGGCACTACCAAGGGCTGCCTTCTGGCCTTCGTGGACGAGTTGAAGATGCGCACGCCCCGTCACGTGCTCGATGTCGGCACGGGAACGGGCATTCTGGCTTTTGCCGCGGCGAAGATTCTGAAGCGGCCCATCGTGGCGGGCGATATCGATCCGGAAGCGGTGCGCGTGGCCCGGGAGAACGCGAGGCTCAACGGGATCGGGTCGTTCATGAAGCTCTATGTCGGGCCCGGCGTCCGGCACGAGCTGGCGGACCGACCCGAGCATTTCGACCTGGTCTTCGCCAATATTCTGGCCAAGCCCCTGCGGATCCTGGCGCCGTCCCTGTCCCGGGTCGCAACCCGCGACGGGACGCTGATCCTGTCAGGGCTTCTGATCAAGGATGTGGCAGGCGTGCTCTCCGCCTATGCGGCGCAGGGCTGGCAGCTCCAGCGGCGTTACGACCTGGAAGGATGGGTCGCGCTGGTGCTGAAGCGAGGCGGCGCGCATCGGCGGCCCCGCCGGTGGTTCTACTAGTCGTTTCTTACTCGAAGCGGGCCTGCGGGTAGCGCTTGGCCAGGGTCTCGCGGAGCTCGACGGCGTCACGATAGATGTCGCGGACGGCCTTGAGGATGGTGACGATGATCATGGTATTTTCCTTAAGTTAGAACCAGTACCGAGGAACATCTGTTAGCCTGTCGGCCACGCGACGCCCCACGTCCCTATTTAATCTTGTTACATGCAAGATAAGTGCTCCTGACCTGTTGTGTCAGAGGTGCGCAAGCATGCGATCCATGCCCGCTATGCATGGCACCGAGAATGAACGCCAAACCCTAGGCATCCGCTGCATAGGGCGCAGGCAGTCCGCCTCCTGGCGCGGCAGATCAAAAATCCTGTCCGTTGCAGTTGCGGCTTAGGTCGCGCGGCCCTAGCGTGGCGCGCCCATCACTGATCCGGTTCTTAATCCAAATGGCCCGTTTCCAGAGCTTCGACGATTCCACTTCTCCGTCCCAAGGCCCCCAACGCATTGCCAAGCTGCGCGACGAACTCGCGCGCCGCGGCTATGACGGCTTTATTGTTCCCCGCGCCGACGAGCACCAGGGGGAGTACGTGCCGAAATGCGCGGAGCGCCTTGCGTGGCTGACGGGCTTCACGGGATCCGCCGGCACAGCTGTCATCTTCCGGAACGAAGCTGCCCTCGTGGTCGATGGGCGCTACACGGTGCAGGCCGCCGAACAGGTGGATACCTCGGTCATCTCGCCGGTTCAGATGGCCGAAACATCCGCTGAGGACTGGATTTCCACCCATCTGCCGAGCGGCGGCGTGCTCGCCTACGATCCCTGGCTCCACACCGCCGACAGCGTGAAGCGTCTCGAGCAGGCAGTTTCCCGCGCGGGCGGAGCCCTTACGCCGGTCGATATCAATCTTGTGGACGTGATCTGGATCGACCGCCCCCTCCCGCCTCAGGCCCCGGTTCGACCTCACCCCCTCGATTATGCGGGCGAGTCCGCGGTCTCAAAGCTGGAGCGGATCCGCAAGAAGATGGCCGACGCGAAGGTGGACGCCCTCGTGGTGTCCGATCCGCACAACTTCGCCTGGGCGTTCAACCTCCGCGGCGGCGATGTCGGGCACACCCCCCTGCCCCTGGGCTATGCGATCATTCCCCGCGAGGGCCGCGCGAAGCTGTTCTTCGATCCGGCCAAGATCACCAACGAGGCCGGAGCAGCGGTAGGCGATCTTGCGGAGTTCGTTCCCATCAACGGCTTTCAAGGGGCCCTCGACGATCTTGGACAGAGGGGCGGCAAGGTCCGGGTCGACTCCGCCACCGGAGCGGTCGCGCTGATCAGGCGCGTCGAGGCGGCGGGCGGCGCGGTAGATGTGGGAGCCGACCCGATTTCTCTCATGAAGGCGGTCAAGAACGAGGCCGAGATCGCCGGATCGCGCACGGCCCACCGGCGCGACGGCGTGGCGGTTGCGCGCTTCCTCGCCTGGCTCGACCGAGAGGCGCCGAAGGGCGCCCTGACCGAAATCGACGCCGTCGAGGCCCTGGAGGCCTTCCGGATCGAGACAGGGGCGCTCAAGAATATTTCGTTCCCGAGCATCTCGGGCGCGGGGCCCAACGCCGCCCTGCCCCATTACCGGGTCACGAGCTCCAGCAACCGGCCTATCAAGCGCAACCAGATCTTCCTGATCGATTCCGGTGCGCAATACGAGGACGGCACCACCGACATCACCCGCACCGTCGTGGTGGGCGAGCCCAGTGCGGAGATGAAGGACCGATTCACCCGCGTCCTCAAGGGTCATATCGCCATCGCCCAGGTGGTTTTCCCGAAGGGCACGACCGGGGCACAGATCGACAGCTTCGCCCGCAAGCCCCTTTGGGAGGCCGGCCTCGATTTCGATCATGGCACCGGCCACGGGATCGGCAGCTACCTGTCCGTGCACGAGGGACCGCAGCGTATCGCCAAGACCGGAACAACACCGCTTGAGATCGGCATGATGCTCTCCAACGAGCCGGGCTTCTATAAGCCGGGCGCTTACGGCATCCGCATCGAAAACCTGGTTCTGGTCGAGCCTCGCCAGATCCTCGGCGGCGACCGGGAGATGTTCGGCTTCGAGACCCTGACCTTCTCGCCCATCGACCTGCGCCTCGTGGACACGTCCATCATGACGCAGGACGAGATTGCTTGGCTCAACGCCTATCACGCGCAGGTTCGCGACAAGCTTGCGTCGAAGCTCGATGCTGAGACAAAGGCGTGGCTCGAGGAAGCGACGCGGCCAGTCGGTTAGCGCCAGCTGTCATTCCGGGGCCGCGTCAGCGGAACATCAGATCAGATGGCGCAGCACCACCACCGACACCACGCCGACGGCCACTGTCGCGAGCAGCGGCAGCCGGAACGCCGCAATGGCCGTGATGGTGGCGGCGATCGCTTCCGCCCAACCGGTCGTCAGCGCGGTTGGTGCAATAACCGCCACCAGCACCGCCGGCGGAATGGCGTCGAACGCCGCCTTGGCGCGGCCGGTCAA
The DNA here is from genome assembly GCF_003332305.1 of Microvirga aerophila. Taxonomy (GTDB): domain Bacteria; phylum Pseudomonadota; class Alphaproteobacteria; order Rhizobiales; family Beijerinckiaceae; genus Microvirga; species Microvirga aerophila. The sequence continues at coordinate 192,650 of NZ_QOIO01000001.1, forward strand.
CACCAAGCGGTCGGCTACGAACAGGCCGGCGATCCGGGTGACGTAGGTCACCGCCGCCATGGCGAGGATCGCCAGCAGGGTAGTCGTGTCGACACTCATGCGTGCGCCTCCCGGGGTGCGGACAGGTAGGCGGCGGCGATGCCCGCAATGGCTCCCGAGGCCACGTGCCAGGGAGCGCCAACGAAGTGATGGACCAATGCCGCCACCGCTGCGCTGACCGCCACCGTGACCAGCGTCACCCGGCTGCGCCCGAACCCTGCGATCAGGCCGATGAAAAGCGCCGTGAAGGCGAAATCCGCTCCGAGTTTCTCAGGGTCGCCCAGGAACGAGCCGAGAATGGCTCCGAGCGTGGTGCTCACCAGCCAGTTCGCCCACAGCACGACGCCCATGGCCATCCAGTAGGCTCCCGTCACGGGCCGATCGAGGGCGCGCCGTTCCGACAGCGCCCAGGTTTCATCCGTCATGAAGAAATACGACAGGAATTCCTGGGGGCGCGTCATGGTGGTCTTGGGCGACAGGGACGCACCCATCAGCACATGACGGACGTTGATCAGGAACGTCGCGAAGGCGAGTGCAGCCACGGGAGCCGGATTGACCCAGGCCTCGATGGCGGCGAACTGCGCCCCGCCGGCGAAAACCAGACCGGACATGAGCGCGACCTCCGCCGGGGACATGCCCTTGGCGGCCGCGACAGCGCCGAACAGGAGGCCGATGGGGATGGCCGCGATGGCGGCAGGCGCGATGTCGCGCAGGCTGGCCCGCGCCTCGCGCCGATAGTCTTTCAAGTGGGGATTTGCTTGGTCCATCATCATGCTCTTTCTCCGGTCTTATGCCGGAGGAGCGAGCAAGCGTCTTGGATGAAAGTGCTGCCCGAGGGCTGTTTCCACTCCCGTAAAACAGCCTCTCTTCTGTCGACCCACCGCCCCCTTAAGCATGCGGCTCCACTTTGCCGAGAATGCTCTAGGCGGCACGGTAGATGCCGGGAGTGACCCCCATGCGGGCCTTGAAGACCCGGTTCAGATGGCTCTGGTCGAAGAACCCGCAGGCCAGCGCAACATCACCCGGCGCTTCGCCCTGTCCGAGAAGCCTGCTCGCGGCACGGAAACGGCGATCGAGCAGGTAGGCGTGTGGCGTCAGGCCCGTTTCCTTGCGGAAGGCTCGGATGAAGTGGCTCCGGGACAGCCCGGCGATCTTGGCGAGTTCCGCAAGCTCCGCCTCTTCGCCCAGATGGGCGTCGAGAAAATCCCGCACCCGGTTGACGGATTTCGAGGCGCGGTGGACCGGCGGCAATCCGTCGAGATCGGCCCAGCGGGCGATCAGCCGTCCGAGGAAGTCGATAAGGCGGGTATCCTGCTCCATCTCGGAGGTCCAGGTATCGTCCAGGCACAGGCAGGCGTGGAGCTGCGAATGCGCCAGGAAAAGCTCCGGATCATGGATCACGGAATGCCGGAACCAGGGTGGACCGGAGAAGGGACGCCCCGCCACCTCCTCGGCGATCTCCTGCATCAGTTCTGGGGACGGATAGAAGGTACGGTACTCGAAGCTGCCGCCAAAGGGCTCGCCATCGTGGATTTCGTCCGGGCAGATGATGCCGATGCTGCCTGCCACCGCATAATGCTGCGCGCCGCGATGAAAGAAGGTCTCGCAGCCCGAGACGATGGCCGCAATGGCGTAGGTTTCATGGGTATGGCGGACATAGGCGTGACGGCGGAACGTTGCCCGCAGGCAATCGAGGCCATGGTGCCGCGGCACCCGCCAGAAATGCGTCACGTCGCCCGCAGCCCTCAGTTCAGGATCGAGCGAAGCCTCGGGTGTCATCACCGTCATGGGGAACATCATGGCACATCAGGGGCGTGGCGTCTTGCACAGGAGTCTCATCCCCTGCCCACAAGGGCGAACCAGCCATCCTCGTCCATCACCTGAACGTCGAATTCCTTGGCCTTGTTGAGCTTCGATCCCGCGCCGGGGCCCGCCACCACGATATCGGTTTTCTTCGAAACCGAACCGGCCACCTTCGCTCCGAGCCGCTCCGCCATGGCCTTCGCCTCCTCCCGTGTCATCTGCTCCAGGGAGCCCGTGAAGACCACGGTCTTGCCGGCGACGGGGGAGTTGGACGTGGCCGGAACCTCCACCGGCTCGACGGTCACTTGGGCCAGAAGCGCGTCGAGCATTTCCTCGTTGTGAGCCTCCTTGAAGAACTCGATCACCGTCTCGGCCACCACCGGCCCGATACCGCCGATGGAGGTCAATTCCGCATGGGCTTCCGAGGCCGGATCGGCCGCCGCCTGGGCGGTTTCGCGTAAGGCCTCGAAGGTGCCGAAATGGCGCGCCAGCAATCGCGCCGAGGTCTCGCCGATATGGGGGATGCCCAGCCCAAAGATCAACCGATTGAGGGGGATGTTGCGCCGTGCCTCGATGGCCGCGAAGAGGTTTCGGGCGCTGGTTGCGCCCCACCCTTCCCGGTTCTCCAGCCGCTTCAGGCTGCGCTCGTTGCGCTTCTCCAGTGTGAAGATGTCCTGAGGGCGCTGGATGATGCCCTCGGCATAGAATTCCTCGATCCGCTGCTCGCCCAGGCCCTCGATGTCGAAGGCATTGCGCGAGACGAAATGCTTCAGCCGTTCGCGGGCCTGCGCCGGGCAGATGAGGCCGCCGGTGCAGCGGCGCACGGAATCTTCCTTGCCCGTGCGGGGATTGACCTCGCGCACCGCGTGGCTGCCGCAGGCGGGACAGTTGGTGGGAAACTCATAGGGTTTGGCGTCCGGCGGACGCTTCTCGATCATCACGTCGAGCACCTTGGGGATCACGTCGCCGGCGCGCAGGATCACCACCGTGTCGCCGATGCGAATGCCGACGCCGTTGCGGATCTTCTCCCCGTTGCCGCCGATGCCCTTGATGTAATCCTCGTTGTGCAGGGTCGCGTTCGACACCACGACGCCGCCCACGGTCACGGGCTTGAGCCGGGCGATGGGGTTGAGGGAGCCGGTGCGCCCCACATTGATCTCGATATCCTCCAGCACCGTCACGGCCTGCTGGGCCGGAAACTTGTGCGCGAGCGCCCAGCGCGGCGACCGGGAAACGAAGCCGAGCCTTTGCTGGAGGCCAAGATCGTCCACCTTGTAGACGACGCCGTCGATGTCGTAGCCCAGATTGGCGCGATCAGTCTCGATGGCGTGGTAGTGCTCCAGCATCTCCGCGATGCTCGACACGCGACGGGTCAGGGAGTTCACCGTGAAACCGAAGGCCTTGAAGCACTCCACCATGCCGTGCTGGGTCGTGGCCGGCATGGCGCTCACCTCGCCCCAGGCATAGGCGAAGAACCGCAAGGGGCGCGATGCGGTGATCGCCGGGTCGAGCTGGCGAAGGCTGCCCGCCGCCGCATTGCGCGGATTGGCGAAGAGCTGCTTGCCGGCAGCGGCCTGGCGCTCGTTGATGGCAGCGAAATCCTCGTGCGAGAGATAGACTTCGCCCCTGACCTCGAAGACGTCCGGGACGTTCTTGCCTTTCAGCGTCTGGGGAATGTCGCCGACCGTTCTGGCATTGGCCGTCACGTCCTCGCCCACCGCTCCATCGCCGCGGGTAGCCGCCGTGACGAGCTTTCCATTCTCGTAGCGAAGGCTGAGGGAAAGCCCGTCGATCTTGGGCTCCGCCGTGAAGACCAGGGGCGCATCGCTTTTAAGCTGCAGGAAGCGTCGAATGCGCTCGACGAACTCCTCCACCTCCTCGTCCGCAAAGCCGTTGGCGAGCGACAGCATCGGCACTCGATGCCGGACTTTGGCGAACTTCTCGGATGCCTTGGAGCCAACCTTCTGCGTTCGGCTCTCCGTCGTGGCGAACTCCGGAAAGCGCTCCTCGATGGCCTCGTAGCGCTGGCGCAGGGCATCGTATTCCGCGTCCGAGACAGTCGGCGCATCCTCTTCGTAGTAGCGCCGGTCGTGCTCGGCAATCTCCTGGCCGAGCCGGTCGTGCTCGGCCTGCGCTTCTTGGAGGGTCAGCTGGTCGACAGGCTTATCGAGGATGGCTTTTTGCGTGGGCATAATCGAATCGGGTTTGAGGAGGATTGAACATAGCGCCCCAAAAGCGACTCACCAGTAAAAGCCCGCTAGTGAGCCGCGGCTTCCAACAGGCGCGCGGCTGCGGCCCGGGCTTCCTCGGTGATGGTTGCACCAGCCAGCATCCGGGCGATCTCCTCGCGCCGGGGGGCGGCCTCAAGCGGGATGACACGGGTTGCGACCCGGTCGGAGCCGCGAACCCCTTCCTTGGCAATGAGGAAATGGCTCTCGGCCCGGGCAGCCACCTGCGGCGCGTGGGTGACGGCCATGACCTGCACCCGCTGGGCGAGCCGCGCGAGGCGCTGGCCGATGGCATCCGCGACCGCGCCGCCGACGCCCGTGTCGATCTCGTCGAACACGAGTGTGGGTGCGGATCCCTTGTCGGCGAGCACCACCTTCAAGGCCAGCATGAACCGGGACAGCTCACCGCCGGACGCCACCTTCATGAGAGGTCCGGCCCGGGTGCCGGGATTGGTCTGCGCCCAGAACTCGACCCGCTCGAATCCACCGGGATCGCGGCTGGTCTCGTCGGTCTGGATGTCGGTGATGAAGCGGGCGCGCTCCAGTTTCAGGGGCGGCAGCTCAGCCTGGACGGCGGCATCGAGCGCCTGAGCGGCCTTCTTCCGGCCGGCGGAGAGCGCCTGGGCGGCAGCCAGATAGGTCTTGTCGGCGTCCTTCAAGGCCGCTTCGAGCCCGGCGAGCTTCTCCTCGCCCGCATCGATGGCCGCTACATCCTCCACGAAGCGCTGCCGAAGGGCCGCAAGCTCATCGGCCGGTACATCGTATTTACGGGCGGCGGCGCGCAGGGCAAACAGGCGCTCCTCGGTCTGCTCCAGCTCCTTCGGATCGTACTCGGACGCCCGAATCGCCTCTTCCAGGGCCGCCCGGGCTTCATCGATCGCTACGAGAGCGGCATCAAGCGCCTTGACGCTCGGCTCCACGAGGGTGGGCGCCTGGGCGCCCCGGCGCTCCAACTTGCGCACGGCGGCGGAAAGCTCCGGAACCGGAGAGGAATTACCCGCAACCGCGTCGTAAGCCTCGTTCAGGTCTTGGGCGACCTTCTCCGACTGCATCATGACGATGCGGCGCTCGGCCAGGCTCTCCTCTTCGCCGGGTTGCGGCGCGAGCTTGTCCAGCTCCTCGACCGCATGGCGCAGGAAATCGGATTCCTTGCGAGCCTTCTCGATGCGCTTGCGATGTTCGTGCAGGGCATGACGCGCATCCCGGACCTGGCGGGCTGCCTCAACCACCGCCTGAACCTCACGGGAGAGGCCGCCGAAGGCATCGAGGATCGCCCGGTGCGTCACCGGATCCACCAGGGCGCGGTCGTCATGCTGGCCGTGAATTTCGACCAAAGTCCCGCCGATGGCTTTGAGAACCTGGACGCTGACCGGCTGGTCGTTCACGAACGCGCGGGTGCGCCCGTCCGCGACCTGGACCCGGCGCAGGATGAGATCGCCGTCCACGTCGATATCCGCATCGGACGCGATCCGGCGGGCCGGATGGTCCATGGGACAATCGAAGACAGCCGTGATCTGTCCCTGCGACTCGCCATGTCGAACGAGGCCGCCGTCGCCCCGCCCGCCCAGCGCCAGCGCAAAGGCGTCAAGCAGAATGGATTTGCCGGCACCGGTCTCACCGGTAAGAACGCTCAAGCCCTGATCGAAATGGAGCTCGAGCTTGTCGATGAGGACGATGTCGCGAATCGCCAGCTGGATCAGCATGGAAGGTGAGGCTTACCCCGTCCTCTGACCGACCTGCGGGACACCACGGAACGCCTTGCTGATCCAGGATTCGGAGTTTTCGCGCGGCTCGACGCCGCCCTTGGTCAGCAGTGCGTGGGCGTCCTTGTACCAAGGACTGTCAGGGAAGTTATGACCGAGAACGGCGGCTGCCGTCTGTGCTTCGCCGACGATGCCCATGGCCATGTAGGCTTCCGTGAGACGCTCCAGCGCCTCTTCTACATGGCGGGTCGTCTGATAGCGGGACACGACGGTGCGGAACCGATTGATGGCGCCCGAGTAGTTGCGCTTTTGAAGATAGAAGCGCCCGACCTCGAGCTCCTTGCCGGCGAGTTGGTCGCTGGCAACCTGGATCTTCTTCTTGGCGTCCGCCGAATATTCCGACGTGGGATAGCGTTGGACCAGCTCCTGAAGAGTCAGGATCGCCCGCTCCGACTTCTCCTGGTCACGGGTGATGTCCGGGATTTGGTCGTAATAGGAGGACGCCATCAGATACTGCGCATAGGCCGCATCCGACGTGTTGGGATATTGCTGGAGGTAGCGCCGCGAGGCCGTGATGGCCTCTTCATAGAGCCCGCCCTCGTAATTGGCATAGGCTTCCATGATCAGCCCCTTCCGGGACCACTCGGAATAAGGATATTGCTTGTCCAGGCTCGAGAACTTCTTGGCGGCGCCTTCGAAGTCCCTCTTCTGAACCCGTGCGAGACCGTCGTTGTAGATCTCCTCGGCCGGAGCGTTGGCGACGATCTCCGGCTTGTAGACCTCGCTCTTGTCGAACGGGTTGAACGACGACAGGGTATCGCAGCCGGCGAGCAGCAGCGCGCAAGCGCCCACAGCGAGGGCGCGGCCAGCAACACCCCTCGAGCCCAAATATGCCTTCGCGAAAGACATGTTTCGCGGTCCTCCGATAAACGTGCGCGATTTTCTCACGATGCACTGAAGGTTCTTTAACCCATGCCCGCGCAAAGAGCCAACCCTATCCTACAGGCTTTGCCCAAGGGAGTTGGTGAGAATTAGGATAAACGATGCGGCCAAAGGGCGCTTGTCGGAACCGCGGAAGCGGTGCAGCCCTTAGTGAACCTCAGGAGCGAAAGCCGGCATCGCGATGTTGTTGCCGATCTCCGCATAGCCGGTCTCGCGACGGGCGCCCGCATCGACGATGGCATAGTTCGAGCGACTGGAGAACAGAGCTTCAAGCACGGAGAAGTTCAGGCGATGCCCACCGCAATAGGAGCGGTAGGTGCCCAGAAGGGGCAGACCGGCGAGGGAAAGATCGCCGACCGCGTCGAGGATCTTGTGCCGCACGAACTCGTCGGCATAACGCAGGCCTTCGGGATTCATGATCCCGTTCTCGCCGATGGCGACGGTGTTCTCGAGGGAAGCGCCGAGAGCGAAACCTGCGCTCCAGAGCTTTTCCACGTCGCGCATGAACCCGAAGGTGCGGGCCCGGGAAATGTCGCGGCGGAAAACCGACGGGGAGAGATCGATCGCCTTGCGCTGCCGGCCGATGACTGGAGTGGGGAAATCGATCTCCACATCCAGGCGGAAAGCCCGCTCGTTGGGGAGGAGCTCGGCAAATGCCTTACCCTGGGTCACACGGACGGGCTTGAGGACCTTCAGGTAGCGGCGAACGGCATTCTGCGCCGTCACTCCGACCTCGTCGATCGCCTCGATGAAAGGAGCGGAGCTGCCGTCGAGAATCGGCACTTCCGGGCCGTCGATCTCGACCAGGACGTTATCGACCCCAAGGCCCGCAAGAGCGGCCATCAGGTGTTCGATCGTCGCCACGGCCCCGCTGTCGCGGTCGCCGATGACGGTGCAAAGCTCGGTTGCCGTAACGGCCAGATGGCGTGCGTCGATCAGGCGATCGAGGCCGCCTGGGAGGCCGGTGCGCAGGAAAGCAATGCCATGGTTCACTTCCGCCGGGTGAAGGATCATCTTCACCTCATCCCCAGAATGGACGCCGACACCCAGGAGGGTGACGGCCGCGCGAAGAGTGGTTTGTTGGCTTTGCTTCATTATCTTTCAAACCTCGAACGCGTCGGCCACAACAGCGATGGTCCGTCTGGAAGACTGACATCCACTGTGACTCTGTCCTAATTCCCCGCGGGCCTGGGTTGACCCACCCTTTTGAATTTAAGGCACCATAGTCCTAGGATCAGGCTAGGCCAAATCACGCTTTCTTACCGTCTGTAACAAACTGAACTATTCGCAACCCGTTGAATTTACTGATTTTTAATAAAGTGAAGCCCCCGGTCGCAGGCGGCCGGGGGCTGGTAGGTTACAATTCCGTTGACCGGTCGGTTCGATCAGGTCGCCTGGCGGCGCAGGAAGGCCGGAATCTCCAGTTGGTCGTCTTCGCTCGCCCTGGGAGCGGGAGCCATCTGCCCCTGGGCCGGGCGATATCCCTGTGGGGGCGCGGCCGGGCGCTTGGCGTATTCCGCATGGACCGGCGACATCTGCTGGCGCGGAGCCTCCGGGGCCGGACCCTGGGCGACCGGCTCTGAATGCCCGTCTTCCTTGCGGCCGAAGCCGACGGTTGCGAGCCGCTGCATCAGCGACATGCGCTTAGGCTCCTGGGACGGATCGGTCTCGCCACGGCTGGCCCGGATCTGGTTCTGGGCCGGCATCGGCAGTTCATCGATTCGCGGCATGCGGGCCGGACGGACCGCCCTTTCCGCCTGCGGGGGGATGAAAGCTCCCTGATCGACGGGCTCCTCGTAGGCCTGCTGAGGCATGACGGCGGTCTCGTAGGCCATGGCCGGCTTCGGTTGAGCCGGGGTGAGGACGACGTCGTCGCGGACGAGCGGCTGCGGAGCCGGTTCGACCGGAGTGGCCATCGACACATAGGCCTGAGCAGGAGCCGCCATTGGAGCAGGCGCGGCATGCGAGACGACGTCGGCCGATTTGGCGGGCTCGGCCTGCGTCGTAGCGCGGAACGTGGGGACGGCCTGCGCCTGCGTGGCGCGGGCGCGTGCTTCAGCCCGCAGACGCTCGGCCACCTCCGAGATGCGCTGCTCGGTCGAGGTCAGGTCGCCGGCATTGGCCGCAACGACCTGATCGATGCCGGTCGCCACGACGGAGACGCGGATGATGCCTTCCAGGCTCTCGTCGAAGGTTGCGCCGAGGATGATGTTGGCGTCCTGGTCGACTTCCTCGCGGATGCGGGTCGCAGCCTCGTCGAGTTCGTAGAGGGTGAGGTCGTTGCCGCCCGTGATGGAGATGAGCAGGCCGCGGGCGCCCTTCATGGACACTTCGTCCAGGAGCGGGTTGGCGATGGCGGCTTCGGCGGCGCGGATCGCGCGCTTTTCGCCCGATGCCTCGCCGGTGCCCATCATAGCCTTGCCCATGCCGCGCATGACGGAGCGCACGTCGGCGAAGTCGAGGTTGATGAGGCCTTCCTTCACCATCAGGTCGGTGATGCAGGCGACGCCCGAATAGAGCACCTGGTCGGCCATAGCGAAGGCGTCCGAGAAGGTGGTCTTCTCGGTGGCGACGCGGAACAGGTTCTGGTTCGGGATGACGATGAGCGTATCGACCGACTGCTGCAGTTCGGTGATGCCGGCTTCCGCCAAGCGCATGCGGCGGACGCCCTCGAACTGGAACGGCTTGGTGACGACGCCGACCGTGAGGATGCCGAGCTCACGGGCCGCGCGGGCCACCACGGGAGCAGCGCCCGTGCCCGTGCCGCCACCCATGCCGGCCGTGATGAACACCATGTGCGAGCCTGCGAGCTGATCGCGAATTTCGTCGATCACCTCTTCGGCCGCGGCGCGCCCGACTTCCGGCTGCGAACCGGCGCCGAGACCCTCGGTCACCTGAACGCCCATCTGGATGACGCGCTGGGACTTGGACGAGGCCAGAGCCTGCGCGTCGGTGTTCGACACCACGAACTCGACGCCCTCCAGACCGGACTCGATCATGTTGTTCACGGCGTTGCCGCCGGCGCCGCCGACGCCGAAGACCGTGATATGCGGCTTGAGTTCCCGGATGTCCGGAGCTTGCAGATTGATTGCCATGACCTGTTTGCCTCTTTGGCCTTGTGTCGACAGCGCTTGGCGGACGCTTACCTTGGTTCACTTTTACTCAGAGCGGTGACCGCCGCGTCACCGCTTTACTCTTTAAAAACTGTCGCGAATCCACTGGCCCACACGATGAATGTAGCCACCGGTTCCCGTACGCTCCCACACGCCGCTGGATCGAGGCTCGAAGTACTCGATATGCGCCACCTGCGGATAAACAAGGAGGCCGACCACCGCCGAGAAGGCAGGGCCCTTGGCCGCTTCGGGAAGGCCCTTGATGCCGAGCGGACGCCCGACACGAACCTGTCCCTGGAGAATTCGCCGCGCCGTTTCGGGCAGACCGACGAGCTGGCTCGCGCCGCCGGTCAGCACCACGCGCCGTCCGGCCTGCGCCGCGAAGCCCGCGCCCCGCAACCGATCGCGCACGAGTTCGAGAACTTCCTCGACCCGCGGCTTGATGATGCGCACGAGGTGCGACTTCGGCAGATGATTCGGAACGTCCCGCTCGTCCTCGTCCACCTGCGGCACAGCGATCATGTCGCGATCGTCCGAGCTCGACGCGATGGCGGAGCCGTACAGCGTCTTGAGCCGCTCAGCCGCCGAGACTCGGGTCGTCAGACCGCGGGCGATGTCCATGGTGACGTGATGTCCGCCGACCGCGATCGCATCCGTGTGCACGAGATGCCCGTTCGAGAAGATGCCGACGCTCGTGGTGCCGCCGCCCATATCGACCACGGCGCAACCCATTTCCGCCTCATCGTCCACGAGGGCCGAAAGGCCAGAGGCGTAAGGCGTGGCGATCACGGCCTCGACGCCGAGATGGCAGCGCTCGACGGCGAGCATCAGGTTGCGGGCGGCCGCGGCCTCCGACGTGACCACGTGAAGATCCACGCCGAGCCGCTCGCCGATCATGCCGGTGGGATCGACAATGTGATTCTGCGCATCCAGCGAGTAGCCGGTCGGGAGGGCGTGCAGGACAGCCCGGCCGCGACGCAGGTCGTGGCTGCTCGCCGTGTCGAGAACCCGGTGAATGTCGCTTTCGCCGACAGCGCCGCGCACCGCCACATGAGCGTCGAAATGCTCGGAGCTGACGCGTCCGCCGGTGAGATTCACGATCACCGACTGAATCTCGACCTTCGCCATCCGCTCCGCTGCGTGAACCGCCTGGCGGATCGACGCTTCGGCCGCTTCCAGATCGACCACGACGCCGCCCTTCAGCCCGACGGAGCGCTGATGGCCGATGCCGAGGATCCGGGCCAGATGCGTGCGTCCACGTAAGGACTCGATTTCGTCGACCGGCTTCAGCTCGGCGACGATGCAGACCACCTTGCTCGTCCCGATATCGAGAACTGACAGGATGGCGCCCTTGCGCGCGGATAGCGGCTTCAGGCGTGGCGTCAAACCATGACCTGAGACACTCATGTATCAACCCCCTTGCCGCGCATTGGTTTTTTCTTGAGCGCATCGGCCCGTGCCGATGCTGCTTCTTCCGTCAGGCGAACGACGATCCGATCAGGCATGCGCAGGTCGATCGCCAGCACGTCCTTTTCCAGGATCTTCTGTTCCCGTTCGAGCTTCACGAGCCGGGCCACCGCGTCGGCGGCTCCGAGCTCCGGCAGACGCACGTCCATGCCGTTGTCCATCTTGAGCGTCCAGCGCCGTCCCGACACGAGTGTTCCGGCGCGAATGCGGCTCTTGAGCGGTCCGGCAGCCTCGAGGAGCGCCAGATAATCCTTGTTTCGGGTGTTGGCCTGATCGCCGACCACCAGAGGCAGATCGACGAATCGCTCGTCCTGCATGAGGTCGATGACGGTGCCGTCGGCCGCGATGACGAAGAGCTCGCCCTTGAGCTGCCAGAGCGCATGAGGCTCACGCTCGGTCAGCGTGATCACCAATTCGTTCGGGTAAAGCTTGCGAACCGCAGCGGACTTGATCATCGGCACGCGCTCGAGACGCTCGCGCACATCGTTCACATCAAGGAACGCAAGGGAAACCCTGTGATCGAGGCCGGCGGCCGCCAGCACTTCGTTCTCGCGCACCTGGGCGATGCCGGAAATCGTCACCTGCTCCAGACCGAGGCCCACCGCGCTTGCCAGCGCGTGATGAGGCTCGCCGTACTGATTGACGAACCCATCGAGATGCCCGCCCTGCAACAGGCCTACGAAGGTGACCGTGCCGAAGAAGCCGAGCGCGAGGCCGGTTCCGAGATAGCGAGGGATGCGGCGCTCCAGCGGAATGCGGGCGGAGCGCCGGCGGGTGCTCCCGGAGGAGCCGAAGATCTTGAGAAACTTGAAACGGGAGGAGCTGTGCCTCCTGGGCTGGAAGGCGCCAGCACGCGCAACCGCAGCGTCGGCCGGGTAGGCCGTCATCGGTTGCAGGTAGCATCCTCCACCATCCATTGCACAAGCTCGCCAAACGTATAGCCCGCATGGGCTGCCAGTTCTGGCACCAAGCTCGTCTCGGTCATGCCGGGTTGCGTGTTGACCTCGAGAACCACGAGTTCCCCGGTTCCTCCGGGTGTGTCGTCGTACCTAAAGTCGGCGCGGCTGATTCCCCGACAGCCGAGCGCTTGATGCGCCGTTAACGCCAACTCTTGGACCTTTTGGTAAATATTCGGTTTAATTTCTGCCGGCAGCACGTGAATGGACCCTCCCTTCACGTACTTTGCGTCATAATCGTAGAAGACCCCCGTGGCGGGGCGGATGTCGATCACGTCCAGAGCCTTGTCGCCCATCACGGCGCAGGTCAGTTCCCGGCCCGCAACATATGATTCGACAAGGACTTTCTCGCCGAAGGCCCAGTCCTCGCGGAGCAGTTCCTGGGGCGGATGCGACCGGTCCTCGCGTACGATGATGACGCCCACGGAGGAGCCTTCGCTCACGGGTTTGATCACGTATGGGGCGGGAAGAACGTGGCTCTTTGCCGCCTCGGAACGGTTAACGACCACACCCTGCGGTACGGGAACGCCGGCCGCCGCCATGACCGTCTTGGCCCGGTCCTTCTGCATGGCGAGCGCCGAGGCCAGAACGCCCGAATGGGTATACGGAATCTTCAGGATTTCGAGCAAGCCCTGGATCGTGCCGTCCTCGCCCACGCGGCCATGGAGCGCGTTGAACGCCACGTCCGGGTTCACGGCCTGGATCACCGTGGCGATATCGGGCTGCACGTCGATGGGGGTGACCTTGTAGCCTCTCTCCTCCAGGGCCCTGCAGCAGGCCTTGCCCGAGGCCAGGCTGACTTCCCGCTCCGCCGACCACCCGCCCAAAAGGACGGCAACGTGCTTGGCCATGATGTGCTCCCCTGCGCGCCCCGTCGCATCGGACTGGGGACTGATGTTGATTCGCCTTCAGGCCCCAGATAGGCCGACGCGCTTGATTTCCCAGTCGAGCTCCACGCCCGACGCCTCGCGGACCCGGCGCCGCACCTCCTCGCCCAACCCTTCGATCTCGGCCGCCGAGGCCGAGCCGTGGTTGATCAGGAAGTTGCAGTGCATCTCCGACACCTGGGCGTCGCCGATTCGAAGGCCACGGCATCCAGCGGCGTCCACCAGCTCCCAGGCCTTACGGCCGGGCGGATTCTTGAACGTGGAGCCGCCCGTGCGGGTGTTGACCGGCTGGGTAGAGGACCGTGCTTCCGTAATGGCGTTCATCTCCGCCAGGATCTCTTCCGGGTTGCCTGGCCGGCCCTCAAAGAGCGCCTCGGTGAAGATCACGTCGTCCGGCACGCCGGAGTGCCGGTAGGTGAAGCCCATCTGCTGATTCGTGTAGGACACCGTCTCGCCCGAGCGGGTCACGCCCTTGGCTTCGACCAGCACATCCTTGGTCTCGCCCCCATAGGCACCGCCGTTCATGCGAAGGGCCCCGCCGATGGTGCCGGGAATGCCGCGCAGGAAGGACAGCCCGGCAATTCCGGCTTCCGCCGCCGCGCGGGCGACCTTCACGTCGGCCGCCCCTGCTCCGGCGCGGACCCGATGATTCGGTTCGACGGAGATTTCAGCAAAGCCCTTGCCGAGGCGAATCACCACGCCTTCCCACCCACCGTCGCGGATGAGCAGGTTCGATCCAAGGCCAACCACGAGAACCGGCACTTTTGGGTCCAGGCGGGCCAGAAAGTAAGCCAGATCGCCTGTATCCGCCGGACTGAAGAGGGTCTGGGCCGGGCCTCCGGTTCGAAACCACGACAGGGATGCGGTCGGCGCATTCGCTTCCAGCTTGCCCCGCAGCTCCGGCATCGCTGCGAGGAGGTCGGGGACGATATCGGGAAACATCAAGCCGCCTTCTCGTTCAACGCTTCGAGTTCGCCGGGCAGGGCATAGGCCCATTGGGTGATGTTTCCGGCGCCTAGGCAGAGGACATAGTCGCCAGGCTTCGCGATGCCCTTGATGAGACCGGCGAGATCCTCTGACTTGTCGAGCGCCATGGCGTTGCGGTGACCGCGCGCCTTGAGACCGTCTACCAAGCCGTCACGATCGGCTCCCGGAATGGGCTGCTCGCCTGCCGCATAGACCGGCGCGACGATCACCGCATCCGCGTCGTTGAAGCAGGTGCAGAACTGGTCGAACAGGGACGACAGGCGCGAATAGCGGTGGGGCTGCACCACGGCGATCACCTGCCCGTCCGTCGATGCGCGCGCGGCCTTGAGCACTGCGGCAATCTCGATGGGATGGTGACCGTAATCGTCGAAGATCGTCACGCCGTTCCAGTCGCCCGTGCGGGTGAAGCGGCGCTTCACGCCGCCAAAGCCTGCAAGCGCCTTGCGGATGGCGTCCGGCGACACGCCGAGCTCGTGAGCCACCGCAATGGCGGCCGTGGCGTTGAGGGCATTGTGCGCGCCCGGCATCGGCAGTACGAGATCGCTGAGCTCCAGGCGGAAGCCTGGACGGCGATCGCGGATCATGACCCGGAAGCGGTTCTGTCCGCCGCGGGAATCCACGTCCATCAGCCGCACGTCGGCCTGCGGGTTTTCCCCGTAGGTGATGATGCGCCGGTCCTCGATGCGGCCCACGAGGTCCTGCACAGTCGGGTGGTCGATGCACATCACCGCGAAGCCGTAGAACGGGATCGAGTCGATGAAGGACCGGAACGCGTCCTTGATCGCGTCATAGGTGCCGAAATGATCGAGGTGCTCCGCGTCGATGTTGGTCACGATGGCAACATCGGCCGGCAGCTTGAGGAAGGTGCCGTCGGACTCGTCCGCCTCCACCACCATCCACTGCCCGTCGCCCATGCGGGCGTTGGTGCCGTAGGCGTTGATGATGCCCCCGTTGATGACGGTCGGGTCGAGCCCGCCCGCATCGAGGAGCGTCGCCACCAGGGACGTGGTGGTGGTCTTGCCGTGGGTGCCGGCGACGGCCACGCAGGACTTGAACCGCATCAGCTCGGCTAGCATCTCGGCGCGGCGAACCACCGGCAGGCGCTTCTCGCGGGCGGTGGTCAGCTCCGGGTTGTCCCGCTTGATGGCGGTCGACACCACAACGATCTCGGCCCCGTCCACGTTCTCGGCCTTGTGGCCGATGAAGGTCTTGATGCCCTTCTCGTTGAGGCGCTTCACGTTGTAATTGTCGGAGGCGTCCGAGCCCTGCACCGTATAGCCAAGGTTGTGCATGACCTCGGCGATGCCCGACATGCCGATGCCCCCGATGCCGATGAAATGAATGGGACCAAGCTTCGGCGGCAACTTCATGAGATTTTTCCGTTATTCTTCAAAGGAACGAGTTGGAGGACCGCCTGAGCCAAGCGCTCCGCGGCGTCTGTTATGCTGGCGCTATGTGCAGCAGCAGCGGCCTGGGTCAAGCTTTCGGGTCGCTCGAGGAACGAACGGATCTCTCCCGCGAGGCGCTCCGGGGTGAACTCCGCCTGCGGCAACACGATGGCGGCGCCGATATCGCCCAAGGTCTTGGCGTTGGCGGCCTGATCCTGATCTAGGGAGCCCGGGAGGGGCACAAGGATCGAGGGCCGGCCGATGACGGCGAGCTCCGCCACCGTGGATGCGCCCGAGCGGGACACCACCAGATGGGCCTGGGCCAGCCGCTGCGGCAGGTCCTTGAAAAAGGGCTGCGCTTCGAAATCCACGCCGAGGCGTGCGTAATGGGATTGCACCCGCTCCAGATCCTCTCCCCTCGCCTGCTGGGTGATGACGATGCGGGAGCGGATCTCAGGGGCAAGCAACTCGATGGCCGGAGGAACCACGTCGCTCATGACCCGGGCGCCCTGGCTGCCCCCGACCACGAGGATTCGAAGTTTTCCACCCTCGGGCAGGGACGGATAAGGCTGCCGGGAGGCTTCGAGCACTGAAGGCCGGATCGGGTTGCCGGTGCGGACGACCTTGCCCGGAACATCCGCCGGGATGCCCTTGGTGGCCTCGAACCCGGTCGCGATCACGGAGGCCCAGCGGGCCAGAAGCCGGTTCGCCCGACCCATGACTCCGTTTGCCTCGTGGATGACGGTCGGCACCCGCAGAAGGGACGCGGCAACGACCGGAGGCACGGTGGGATAGCCGCCGAAGCCCACGACGACCGCCGGCTTCAGCCTCCGGATCTCTGGTACTGCCTTGAGGGTGCCGGCGCCGAGGAGAAGCGCTGCCTTCGCCATCTGGGGGATCGAGCGGCCGGAGGGTGTCGCGGAGGGAATCTCGATGATCTCGTCCGCGGGAAACGAACCCGCATAGGCATTGGCGCGCTTGTCGGTGGCCAGCACCACGCGCGCACCCAAGGCCTTCAAGGCGTTGGCCAAAGCCTCAGCCGGAAAGAGGTGGCCGCCGGTCCCGCCGGCGGTGAGCAGGATCAGTGGGGCGGTCATCCGCGCAGCCTGTCCTGGCCGAAGTGATCCATCATCTCGGCGCGGGGACGGCGGCGGGTGATTGCGATGAGAAAGCCCATTCCGAGGGCGAGCGACAGGAGCGAGGAGCCGCCATACGAGATAAAGGGCAGCGTCATGCCCTTGGCGGGCATCAGATGCACGTTGACCATCATGTTGATGCAGGCCTGCAGGCCGAACAGGAGCACGAGACCGGTGCCCGCGAGACGGCAGAACGTGTCCTCGCTGCGCCGCGCCAGGGAAAGGCCGCGCAGCACGATGAAGGCGAAGAGCAGAAGCAGGCCGATGCAGACCACGATGCCAAATTCCTCGGCCGTGACGGCGAAGATGAAGTCCGTATGCGCGTCCGGCAGGATGCGCTTCACGGAGCCCTCGCCCGGGCCGCGGCCGAGCCAGCCGCCGCGGGAGAAGGATTCCATCGCGGTATCGACCTGGAACGTGTCGCCCGAGGATTTGTCCAGGAAGCGTTCGATACGCTCGCGAACGTGCGGCAGGAATTCATAGGCTGCCACGATGCCGACGAGGCCCGCGCCGCCAAGGCCCATGACCCAGAACCAGTGCAGACCGGCGACGAAGAAGAGGCCGCACCACACGATGGTGATGAGCATGGTCTGGCCGAAATCCGGCTGCATGATCAGCGGAATGATCGTGGCGGGCAGGATCAGGAAAGCAAGCAACGCACCAGGCATGTCCTTGCGCCGCGAGCCTTCGGAGAAGGCCCAGGCGGCCAGCACCACGAAGGCGGGCTTCACGAACTCGGACGGCTGGATGCCGAGCGGGCCGATCATGATCCAGCGGTGTGCGCCCTTGATCTCGGGGCCGAACTTGAAGGCCAGGAAGATGAGCACCATGCCGACCGCATAGATCAGCAGCGCGAGCCGTCGCACATGGCGTAAGGACAGGAACGAAACGCACAGCAGAAGGGCCGTCGCCGGAAGAAGGAACAGGGCCTGCCGGTTCACGAAATGGAACGTCGAGAGACCAAGGCGTTCGGCCACCGGAGGACCACCTGCCATCAGGAACACGAGGCCTGCCAGAACCAAGGCCACAAGCCCTGCCAGCAGGAGCCGGTCGACAGTCCACCACCAATCGCCGAGGGCCGAGCGTTCCGCGCGTGACACCATGATTTCAAGCTCCCATCGTGGGATTGATCCCGGGCAAGGCTTTCACGAGATCGCGGAAGTGATTTCCGCGTATCTCAAAATTCGGATATTGGTCGTAGGACGCGCAGGCCGGCGACAGGAGCACGACGGTTTCGTCATCCCGTGCGGCGGCATCCCGCGCAGCCTGTTCGACCGCACGATCCAGCGTACCGCACATCTCATAAGGAACCGTATCGCCGAGAGTCGCGGCGAACTCGTCCGACGCCGCACCGATCAGGTAGGCCTTGCGGATCTTCGGGAAGTACGGCTGCAGATCCTTGATGCCGCCTTCCTTCGATTTCCCACCGAGGATCCAGAGGATGTCGTCGAAGGACTTGAGAGCCTTCTCGGTGGAATCCGCGTTCGTGGCCTTGGAGTCGTTGATGAACAGCGTCTCACCGCGCCGAGCGACCTCTTCCATTCGGTGAGGCAAGCCGGGAAAGGTGCGCACGGCTCCCTGAATCGTCTCGGCATCGACGCCACTAAGAAGCGCCACCGCGACCGCAGCCGTGGCATTCTGGGCATTATGGTCACCGCGCAGGGAGCCGATCCCTGCTAGGCGCGCCACTTCGACCGGAGCGTCGCCGAGACGGGACACAATCACATCTCCCTGTGCGTAAACGCTTCCTGGGTCATGATCCGTCAGACCGACACGGACGACCTCCGGCTTTCCGCCCGGCAACCTTCCGATGCTCGCGCGACTGATGTCGTCATCCACTCCGATGACAGCCTTCTCCGCCTTCGCGACTAGGCGCTCCTTGATGGCGGCGTAGTTCTCAATCGTTCCATGCCGGTCGAGATGATCCGGCGAGATGTTGAGGAGAACACCGATCGAGGGCGCGAGCGACGGCGCGAGATCGATCTGGAAGGACGAGCATTCGATGACGTGGATGCGCCGATCCGATGGCGGTTCGAGGGATAGAATCGCCGTGCCGATATTGCCGCCCATCTGCACGTCGCGGCCTGCTTCTCGCAGAATATGCGACACGAGCGCCGTCGTAGTCGATTTACCGTTGGTGCCGGTGATCGCAACAAATGGCGCGTTCGGGGCGATCTTCGCCCACTCGCGGCAGAACAGCTCGATATCGCCGATGATCTCGACGCCTGCAGCCTTTGCAAGCTTCGCAGACCAGTGCGGCTCGGGATGGGTCAATGGGACGCCGGGCGACAGGATGAAGGACGAAAAACGCGACCAGTCCGCCTGGCGCAGATCGGCGGTTTCGATTCCTTTGGCGGCGGCTTCCGCCATCTTGGCCGGGTTGTCGTCGCAGGCGACCACATGCGCGCCGCCGGCTTTGAGCGCGAGCGCCGTCACCAGCCCCGAGCCGCCAAGGCCGAAGAGCGCGACCGTTCTGCCTGCGAAGGTGGTGACGGGCGTCATGGGCTCACCGCAGCTTCAGGGTCGCGAGGCCGACCAGCGCCAGCACCACCGAGACGATCCAGAACCGGATCACCACCTGCGGCTCGGTCCAGCCGAGTTGCTCGAAATGGTGGTGGATCGGCGCCATCTTGAAGACGCGCTTGCCCGTAAGCTTGAACGACGTGACCTGGATGATGACGGAAAAGATTTCCAGCACGAACAGGCCGCCCACGATGGCGAGCACCACCTCGTGCTTGGCGGCGACCGCGACGGTTCCGAGAAGACCGCCGAGCGCCAGCGAGCCCGTATCACCCATGAAGATCTGCGCCGGAGGCGCGTTGAACCAGAGAAAGCCTAGCCCTGCGCCGATCAACGCGCCGCATATGACGGCGAGTTCGCCTGTTCCGGGTACGAAATGGATCTGCAGGTAATTGGAGAAAACCGCGTTGCCGGCCAGATAGGCGATGAACCCGAAGGTGCCCGCCGCGATCATGACCGGCACAATGGCCAGGCCGTCGAGGCCGTCCGTGATGTTGACCGCGTTGCCGGCTCCCACAATCACGAAGCCGCCGAACACGACGAAGAACCAGCCGAGATTGAAGATCAGCTCCTTCGAGAAGGGCAGCGCCACTTTGTTGGCGAGCCCCGGCGTCGCCATGTAGGAAATCGCAATGCACGCGATCGCCGCGATCAACGCCTCGATGGCCAAGCGCGAACGGCCGGAAAACCCCTTGTGAGACTGCTTCGTGACCTTGAGATAATCGTCATAGAAGCCGATGGCGCCGAAGCCGATCGTGACGAAGAGCACGATCCAGACATAATGGTTCTCGAGATTCGCCCAGAGAAGGGTCGAGATGAGGACGCCCGCCAGGATCATGAGGCCACCCATGGTGGGGGTGCCGCGCTTGGTCAGCAGGTGGGATTGAGGACCATCCTCGCGGATCGGCTGCCCCTTCCCCTGCCGCAGGCGCAGGAGTGAAATCATCCAGGGTCCGAACAGGAACACGATGAGCAACCCGGTCGCCGTGGCGCCGCCCGTGCGGAACGTGATGTAGCGGAAAATATTGAGGGGGCTGAAATAGAGGCTGAGCTCAGCCAACCAGGTCAACATCGATTATCCTTTCAGCGCGTGCGCCATCTGGCTCGCGCCGTAACGGTCTTTCAGGGCTTTGACAACCAAAGCCATCTTCATGCTGAGCGAGCCCTTGACCGTAACCGCGTCGCCGGGACGAACCGCCGCACAGACCGCATCGACCAGCTCTGCCGAGGTCTGCGCATGAAGCGCCACCCGCTCCTTGGGCAGCCGCCCCACGAGGTTTTCCATGAGCGGGCCAGCAGCGAAGATCAGATCGATCCCGTTTGCCTCCACGGCTTCCGCCAACCCGCGATGGAGGCTTGGACCCTCGTCGCCCAGCTCTTTCATGTCGCCCAGCACCGCAATGCGGCGTCCCTGGCCATCGAGTTCCACGGCCCCGAGATTTGCGAGCGCTGCCTTCACGGAAGCCGGGTTGGCATTATAGCTCTCGTCGATCAGAAGCGCCTCGCCTTCGTCCACGGACAGCATGGTCCTTTCGCCGCGCCCGACAGGGGGCTTCAGGTCCGAAAGCGCGAGGGCCACCGGCGCCACATGGGCCCCGAGCGCATGAGCTGCCGCCAGGACGCTCAAGGAGTTCAGGGCGATGTGCCGTCCAGGCGTACCGATCCGGTAGGTCAAAGGCTGACCGAAAACTCGAGCCTCGACCATCGAGAGGTCGGGCTTCACAAGAATGCGCTCGGCCCGAAAATCAGCCGCTTCGTGCTCGCCGAAGGTCAAAACCCGTCCGGCGTTGGACGCGAGCGCATGCGCGCGCATGCGCTCGAAATAAGGGCTGTCCCGGTTGATCACCGCCGTGCCGCCGGGCTCCAGCCCTGAGAAAATCTCGCCCTTCGCATCGGCGATGCCCCACATGGAGGGGAAGAATTCAATGTGAACCGGCTCGATGGTGGTGATCACCGCCACATGTGGGCGCACCATGCCGGTCAGGGGCAGGATCTCGTGGGCATGATTCATGCCGATCTCGAAGATGCCGAACCGGCTGTCCCGCGGGAAGCGGGCAAGCGTGAGCGGAACGCCCCAATGATTGTTATAGGAAGCCACCGATGCATGGGTCTCCCCCTGCCGGGAGAGCGCGAGGCGCATGGCTTCCTTCGTGCCTGTCTTGCCGACGGACCCCGTAATGGCGACGATCCTGGCCTGACTCCGCTTGCGGGCCGCAATCCCGAGTTGACGCATGGCCTCGAGAACGTCGGGAACCACGATCAACCTGTCAGAGCCCTCGAATTCCTGAGCTTTGTCCTCGGACACGACAGCCGCCGACGCGCCTTTTTCCAGAGCAGCTGGGACGAAATCGTGCCCGTCATGAACGTCGCCCTTGATGGCGAAGTAAAGATCGCCCCGGTTCAGCGTGCGCGTGTCGATGGATGCGCCGGAGGCGTGCGAGAAGCCGCTGCCGACGCGAGCGCCGGTTGCCGTGACGATCTCATCCAAAGTCCATAGGAGCGTACTCATCCCTGCCTCTCCGCAATAGCCGCCCGGACCTCGTCATGGTCCGAGAACGGCAGGGTCCGGTCGCCGATGATTTGGCCCGTTTCATGGCCTTTGCCGGCCACAACCAGCACATCGCCGGGCTGGAGCTCCTTCACGGCCGTGCGGATTGCCAGGGCGCGATCGCCGATCTCGCGCGCGCCCTGAGCGCCTTTCAAGACCTCGGCCCGGATTGCCGCCGGGTCCTCGGAGCGGGGATTGTCGTCGGTTACGATCACCACATCGGACCTCTCGACGGCGATGCGGCCCATGAGCGGGCGCTTGCCCCGGTCCCGGTCGCCGCCGCATCCAACGATGCAGATCAGGCGGCCGCTCGTGAACGGGCGCAAGGCGTCGAGCACATGCGAGAGGGCATCCGGCTTATGGGCATAATCTACGATACACAGGGCGCCGTTGATCTCGCCCACCTGCTCCAGACGGCCCGAGACGCCCTTGAGACCAGCGAACCCTTCCAGGACCTCGGCCACCCTCTCCTCTCCTTCAACCGCCAGAACGAGACCGGCGGCCAGGAGCGCATTCTCAACCTGGAAGGCACCCAGCAACGGCAGGGTTGTCTCGATGGTCCGCCCAAAAGCCTCAATCGTCAGCGCCTGCTTGAAGCCCTGGGGGCGCGCCTGGACGAGGCGGATGGTCTCGCCCGCGCCGCCAGAGGTCAGGAGCCGGAGTCCGCGCTGCTTCACGCCGCGCACGAAGACGTCTGCAAAGGGGCCGTCCGCATTGATGACCGCGGGAGCATCGCCTGGCAGAAGCGTATCGAAGAGACGAAGCTTCGCGGCCGCATAGGCCTCCGTCGTGCCATGATAGTCGAGATGGTCGCGCCCGAGGTTGGTAAAGCCCGCCGCACGCAGATCAACCCCGTCGAGCCGGCGCTGGTCGATGCCGTGGGAGGACGCCTCCATGGCAAGACGGGTTACGCCGTCACCCGCCAGGCGATCGAGGGTTTGATGGAGCGAGATGGGATCGGGCGTGGTCAAGGAGCCGTAGGCGGCCCCATCCGACGTGATGACCCCGAGGGTGCCGACGCTTGCCGCCTTGTGGCCCAGCATGGCGAAAAGCTGGCGCGTGAAATCGGCAACGGAACTCTTTCCGCTCGTCCCTGTGACCGCCACGACCTTTTCGGGCTGGCGCGGGTAGAGCCGTTTGGCCGCCAGCGCCAGGGCGCGGCGCACGTCATCGACGCGGATATAGGCGGCATCTCCGGAAAAATCCGTTGGGCGCTCGGCTTCGCCGACAATCGCCACGGCACCCGCCGCAACGGCCTGCGGCGCAAAGCTCAGACCGTCCGCCTTCGTGCCGGGTACGGCAAAAAACACCGTGCCCGGCTCAACCTTGCGGCTGTCGGACGCGATCTTCGCCACCGGAAGCGAGGCCTCCTGGCCATCCTTGGCCTCGGGAAGCAGATCCCCGAGACGGAGGGCTTGCATCGTCATTACTTCGATCCCCATGCGCCGAGACGCGACATCAGCGGGAAGGGCTGCGCCGGCGGCTCGAAACGCGGTACCACACCCAGAAGCGGCGCGACACGTTCGATGACGTTGCCGGTGACCGGGCCGGCGTTCCAGCCGGCGGTCGAGAAGCCGTAAGTGCCCTCAACGGCCTGCGGCTCGTCCATGATGGTCAGAAACACATATTTCGGCTTGTCCGCGGGCACCACCGCCGTGAAGGTCGTGAAGTTCTTGTTCTTGGAGTAGCGCCCGTTGATCACCTTCTCGGCGGTGCCGGTCTTGCCGCCCACGAAGAAGCCCGCGATCGCGGCCGAGGATGCGGACCCCTGCGGGACGGAAGCATTGAGGCGAAGCACGTAGCGCATGGCTTCGCTGGTCTCGGGCTTGAGAACCTGCACGGCGTTCTGACGGGCCGCCGCCTCATCGCGTTTCAGGAAGGTGGGCTTGATGAGCGTGCCACCATTCACGAGTGATCCAACGGCCATGAGCGCCTGCAACGGCGCAACCGCGAGACCGTGGCCGAACGCGATGGTCATGGTGTTGAGCTCGCCCCAGCGCGGCGGAATGATCGGGGCTGCGTTCTCCGGAAGCTCGGTCTCCAGGCGGGACAACTGGCCCATCTTGCGCAGGAAGGCCTTGTGGCCTTCCACGCCGATGCCCAGCGCCATCTTGGCCGTGCCAATGTTGGACGAGTGCACGAAGACTTCCGGCGTGGTCAGAACGCGGTGGGTCGCGTGATAATCACCGATGGTGAACTTGCCGTAGCGCAGGCCCGACCGGGCATCGAAGGACGAGTTGATGTTGTACTTGCCGGAATCGAGCGCCATGGCGACAGTCAGGGCCTTGAAGGTCGAGCCCATCTCGAAGACGCCGACATTGATGCGGTTGATGCGATCGTCGGTGAGTGCGTCAACCGGATTGTTCGGATCGTAATCGGGCAGCGACACCAGGGCGACGATTTCACCCGTGTTCACGTCCAGCACCGCGCCGGCGGTGGCCTTGGCCTTGAACTTGGCCATGCCCTTCTGGAGCTCGTCGCGCAGCGCATGCTGCACGCGCAGATCGAGGGAAAGCTGAACGGGCTTGAGGTCCGCGGCCGAAATGGCGAACCCGGCGCCATTCAGATCCTGCAGGCCCATGCTGTCGATATATTTTTCGATCCCGGCAATGCCCACATTATCCACGTTGGCAAAGCCCAGCACGTGCGCGGCGGCCTCGGCATTCGGATAAACGCGCTTGTTCTCGGGCAGGAACCCGACGCCCGGGATGCCGAGCCTGTGCACCTCGGCCTGCTGGCGCGGCGTGATCTCGCGCTTGACCCAGACGAAGCCCTTCTTGGTGCCGAGCTTGTTGCGCAGGTCGGTAGCGTCGAGGTCCGGCAGGACAGCCGTGAGAAGCTCGACCGCCTCGTCCTTGTCGACGATGTTGCGCGGCTCGGCGAAGACGGACACCATCTTTACGTCGGTGGCCAGAACGACGCCGTTGCGGTCGACGATGTCGGGACGCGCGGCGGAGATTTCCGACGAGGCCGCACGGCGCACCCCGCTCGAATTGTCGCTCGTCACCGCAAGATAGACGAGCCTGCCGCCGATCAGGCCGAACAGTCCCACGAAGCAAAGCGACGCGAGACGGACGCGCGCAGTGCTCTTGTCGACGCGCAGGCGAAACAGCTCGCGGGCATGAGTCATGATGCTCCCCTTGGAAGGAGCGCTTTGACCCTGCAGATCGGAATCGGGATGTTGCAGCACAGGCGTCACCGTTTCGGGGTTTGCGTCGTCGGAGTGCGAGATTCGCTCTTCTTGTCCTTCGGCGTCGCAGTCGGCTCAAGGAGCCCGAGCGCCTCGAGCTTGCGGCCGATCCCGTCCTCCCGCTCAGGCCGGTTCGGAAGATCGGACAGGCGCGCCAATTGCTGTATCTTCAGGGGCTGCAGGTCGAGGTGCTGGCCGACCGCATCCTGCAGGCGATCGGGCCTGTCCAGATATTGCCATTCGGCCTGCAGCACCGCGATGATGTCGCGTTCGCGCTGCACCTTGGATTTGAGCTTCGCCACCTGCTCCACGTAGTAGAGCGTCTCGTACTTGACCGAATAGGCATAGATCGCCGACGCAAACAGCGCCGTGATCGCAATGATATGAAGCAATCGGATCACCGGCGCCCTCCCCGTCTTTCGGCTGTTTGCGGCAGTTCGGCCAGCATGGTGATGGCGCTCAGCGGCTCCTGCGCGGGCGCGTCCGTGCGCGCTCCGGCCCGGAGCTTGGCGGACCGCGCGCGTGGATTGCGCGCGATCTCCTGGTCACTCGGCCCGATCGGACCTCTGGTGATCGCATCGAAGGTCGGCTGCGCGGCGGCAGTCGTCGGCAGGTGCCGCGATCCGGAAGGGGCGCGCCCCGTGCGGACCGAGAAGAACTGCTTCACGATCCGATCTTCGAGGGAATGAAACGTGACGACCACGAGACGCCCGCCCGGCTTCAGGATGCGTTCGGCCGCATGCAGCGCCCGAACCAGTTCGCCGAGCTCGTCGTTCACCGCGATGCGCAGTCCCTGGAACACCCGGGTGGCGGGATGAATGCCGTTGGGCTCCTGCCGGATCAGCGAGGCGATGAGATCCGCAAGCTGCCTCGTGGTCTCGAAAGGTTGCCGACGGCGAGTCTCGATAACGGCGCGCGCTACCGCACGGGCGCGACGCTCCTCGCCGTAATGGTAGAAGATGTCCGCAAGCTCGGCCTCGGACGACTCGTTCACCAGATCCGCGGCGCTTGGCCCTTCCTGCTCCATGCGCATGTCGAGAGGGCC
The DNA here is from genome assembly GCF_003332305.1 of Microvirga aerophila. Lineage (GTDB taxonomy): Bacteria > Pseudomonadota > Alphaproteobacteria > Rhizobiales > Beijerinckiaceae > Microvirga > Microvirga aerophila. Next base: position 218,602 of record NZ_QOIO01000001.1, read on the forward strand.
GTCGTTGCGAAACGAGAAGCCTCGCTCCGCTTCGTCGAGCTGCATGGACGACACGCCGATGTCGAGCACTACGCCATCGACGCTCTCGTGGCCCTGCGATGTGGCGATGGTATCGAGATCCCCGAAGCGTCCGGGAACGAGAACGAGGCGCTTCTTCAATTTCGCCACGAGCGCGGTGCCGCCCGCGATGGCATCAGGATCCCTGTCGATGCCGATGACCGTGTTGTGGGAATGAGCATCGATAATGGCGCGCGTGTATCCGCCAGCGCCGAACGTGCCGTCTATGAACATGCCGCCGCGCTTGACATCAAGCGCCGTGCAGACCTCCGCCAGAAGCACAGGAACGTGACGGGTCGGTCCGCCAGCGGCTCCGGCTCCTGGGCCGTCGCCGCGTCCCATCATCGTTCCTGTACTCCTGGTGAGGTTCCCTGCACCATACGTGGCTCCGTTCCTCGGGCGCCCAAAGATTTCTTCAGGTCTCTGACCTTCGTGCGCGCCTCCTCCAAGTGCGCACGGAAATGCTCCGGTTCCCAAATCTGGAACTTGTGACCAAGGCCCACGAACGTCACTGCATCCGCAATCCCGGCATGTACTTTCACTGAGTCCGTCAGGATGACACGCCCCTCCGGATCGACTTTGAGGATTTCGCTGGTTCCGAACAACGCCGTCGACAGCTGATCCCGCTCGTCCGAATAGGGCGACATCGTCGACAAGAACGTGTCGATCTCGTTCAGAAGCACATTGCCGCCCGCGTCCAGCGCCGGCGCGTCGAGCGCCGGATGCACGTAGAGCCCCTCGAAACCGTCCCTGGCGAGCACCGCCCGGAAGGATGCTGGAATCGAGACGCGACCCTTCGAGTCCAACTTGTTGGTGAAATTGGAAACGAAGCGGTTCATCGGCCGCAGCTTGCGCGCTCCTGATAGTCAGCCCCCCGACAGATCGACCGGACCTGCCGCCGCCCGCAGCCAGTGAGAACGCTTCATTCCGATCGAGGACCTCGTCGCTTTTTGAGCGCTTGACGACCCCTTCGGAAGACACCGTCGGCGGGATGATTTGGGATAACATGGGATGATATGGTCGTCAACGGAGCGGGGCTGTATGGCGAAGCCTCCTGGGAGGCCTCCCACATCAGAGTCCTTTAGGGTTAATGAATCGTAAGCATGGCAACGGTTTGGGCGTGCTTTTGCAAAAAACCTAGGCAAAGAGCGGGGTGTCAGCTGGCCTGTAAGCCGGGTTTTGTAGGGCCCAAGGCTCGCGCCTTGGACGTGGCGGCCATTCCTCTGGGACGGCCATCGCTGACCGCCTCAAGCAACCAACCCGGACGACGAGCCTGGAAACCGGCCTGGCGCGAACGCCTGTCGTCCCTATTCGGTTTTGCTCCTGGTGGGGTTTACCGTGCCGTCCGCATTACTGCGTCCGCGGTGCGCTCTTACCGCACCCTTTCACCCTTACCCCAAGGCCCGAGGGCCTGTGTGGGGCGGTTTACTTTCTGTGGCACTTTCCCTGGGGTCGCCCCCGCCGGACGTTATCCGGCACCGTGCTTCCATGGAGCCCGGACTTTCCTCCCCGAGCGAACTCGGAGCGGCCACCCGGCCAGCTGACAGGTGCGATGTGGTGCACAAAGCAGGTGCGCGTCAAGGCCATACGTTCGTTCGACCACCTGTCTTCCGGGAGCGAGGGATCGATTATCACAATCTATGCAAAAGGCCGGGCTCTGCATGGCCTGGCCTTGTCGTTCGACCACAAACCTCAATGAACCGGTGGTCTTAGTATCGATTTACTCCGCGGTCGCGATGATCGTCTTCACCTTGCTGCAATAGGCGCGTGATGCACTGGTCATCGTCTGCGTCCTCAGGCCGAATTGATACCGCAGGATTGTTCCGCAGGTATCGCCGCCTGCAAGGCGGTGGGCCATGGCCAAATATTTCAGGCCGTACCGCAGGTTGGTTTCCGCATCGAGCAGCCCGGAGGCGTCGCCCTTGTAGCCGAGGGACTGGGCGGTACGGAAGTTGACCTGGGTAAGGCCAAGATTGACCCCGTTGCGGGCATTGGCGTTGTAGCGGCTCTCGATACGCACCACAGCATCGGCCAGTCCGAACGGTACGTCGTTCTCCGAGGCATATTGGGCTATCAGCGGCTTAAGGGCATTCGCCCGAACAGCGTCCGCCTGCCGGGGCCTCATGCGGGCATCCGGCTTGATCAGTTCCAGAGCCGAGGTCTGTTCCGCATCCTGCTCCTTGGCCTTTGCGACGGCGCCTGCCGCTGCGGCTTGAGCCTCATCGCCCTGTGCCGGCGACGAAGCAGACGCTTTCGCGGTCTTTCTAGCTGGATCCTTGTCGGCCTTGGCGGTTTTCTTGGACGGGGGTGAGGCTTCGGTCGCCTCGATTGCAGCCGCTTCTGGCTGCGCCTCCGCAGCTTGGGAAGCCTCGATGACGACTGCTTCGGGAAGAATGACGCTGGACCCCTCGCCCCCTTCGGCATTGACCGGGGTCGTAATCACAAGTGCAATTGCTCCCATTGCCGCAATTATCGACGTTCTCAGCAAAGGGGGCAATGTCATCCACAAGCTCCAGCAGGTTGATAGGCAGGTACAGCGTTCGGTGGAGGCCAATTAAGGCGAAGATGTGGCACGCCTATTGGCAAATGTGGCGGAGATAGACTGGAGCTTAACCATACTATTGTTTGTTTTAGGCCACTTTGCTGGGGGTACCCCGCCCACGTCCAAGCCGGAAAATTTTCTACGGAAAAACTGTTTACTGGGAACTGTTTTAATTGTGGCGAGTTGGCGAGAGCGTAAGGCCAAGCTAAGTAGGGCTGGGCCGCCTACAGCCCGCAAGACAAGGGAAGCTTCCATGAAAAAGATCATCACAGCGATTGCCGCCGGCGCCCTCACCCTCTCGATGGCTGCCTGCAACACCCCTGGCGAGCGGGCCGTTGGCGGCGCCGCGATCGGTGGCCTGGCGGGTGCCGCCATCGGCGGCGCGGCGACGGGCCGTGGCAGCGGCGCTCTCGCGGGCGCGGCGATCGGTGCTGCCGGCGGCGCGATCGTCGGTGCGTCCACCGCCCCGCGCGGCCCGGCCTGCCCCTATGGCACCTATCAGGACGCTTACGGCAACATCTATTGCCGCTAATCGCACCTGAATTTCAGTTCGAGGGGCCGGGATCTGATCTCGGCCCCTTTCCTTTTGACGGGTCTTGAGCGTACCAATCACTCACGATGATACAGACGATTTGGGGCAAGTTGAGCGGCGCCGGCATCGGCCTGGCGCTTGGAGGGCCGATTGGCGCACTGCTGGGCGGCGTCGCCGGCCATGTGCTCGTCGACCGCGAGGGCGCCATTTTCGGACGCCCTCCCCGCGATGTCATGTTCACCATGGGCTTGGTTGCCCTCGCGGCCAAGATGGCGAAAGCCGACGGCATCGTGGTGGACCGGGAGATCAAGGCCTTCGAACAGGTGGTCGAAGTGCCCGACGAGGAACATGAAAGGGTGAGCCGGCTGTTTCGCCTCGCCATGGAAACGACGGAAGGGTTCGAGGCTTATGCTCGCCAGATCGGGGACGCGTTCAAGGACGAGCCCGCGTTGTTGGAGGATGTGGTCGACGGGCTGTTCCACATCGCCAAGGCCGACGAGGCCGTGCACGAAGCCGAATTCGCCTATGTGCGCGACGTGGCGACGATCTTTGGTTTCACGCCGGCCGATTTCGAGCGCATCGCCGCGCGGCACGTGCGCCGGGCGGATGATCCCTATCTGATCATCAAGGCCGACAGGGACATGAGCGACGAGGACCTCAAACGCCACTACCGCAGGCTCGTGGCGGAGAACCATCCGGATCGCGAGATCGCCCGAGGATTGCCTCCGGAGGCCGTGAAGATCGCAACCGAGCGCCTGGCCACCATCAATGCCGCGTGGGAGCAGATCGCAGCCGAGCGGAATATCAGGTGACCTGATGAACGGTCCGCTTGCCCCTGAAAGTCCTGTTGCGGCGAAAGTCTTTCCTTCGCCCAACCACGGAGAGCGCAAGGATAATGCCCGTCCCAGCATGATCATCCTGCACTATACGGGCATGCCTGACGAAGGCGAAGCTCTGCAATGGCTGAGCAATCCCGTGTCGCAGGTATCGGCCCACTATTTCGTCTTCTCCGATGGGCGTGTTCTGCAGATGGTGCCGGAGACGCGTCGGGCCTGGCATGCCGGCATCTCCTCCTGGGATGGCGAGGTCGACATCAACTCCCACTCGGTCGGGATCGAGATCGCCAATCCCGGCCATCCAGGTGGCCTGCCCCCTTTTCCTGACGCGCAGATCGACAGCGTTGCGGCCCTGACCAAGGATATAGCGACCCGGTGGCGGATCCCTGCCGTCCGAGTCCTCGGCCACTCCGACATTGCGCCTGGCCGCAAGCTCGATCCGGGTGAGGCCTTCCCGTGGGAGCGCCTGCATCGGGAAGGCGTGGGCCATTGGGTCCCGCCGGCCCCCGTCCGGGATGGGCGCTTCTTCTCCCGTGGGGACCAAGGCATGCCCATTGAGGCCCTTCAGGCCATGCTGGTCATGTATGGCTACGGTTTGAGGATCAACGGCGTCTTCGACGAAGACACCGAGAAGGTCGTGGCAGCCTTCCAGCGCCATTTCCGGCCGGAGCGCGTCGATGGGGTCGCCGATGCCTCGACCATCACCACTCTGAGGGACCTGATCGCCAAGCGCCCAAGCGCCGCATGACAACAACTGCCGCATGACAAAGAGTTAACTCGAATCCAGGTGAGATTTCGGTCACAATCCCAAAGTTGGACGGCAGGTCCCAAGGGGGTTTTCCGGTGCGTCGGGTTTGGGTCTATCTGTTGATGATGCTGGCGGTGGCCGGCATCGCGGGGTTTTTCTTATGGCAGCCGACGGGCGGCAACGCTTCGGACGCGGCATACCGGCTCGCATCGATCGACCGGGGCCCCATCACGGCAAGCGTCCGGGCGACCGGAACGCTGAGCCCGGTGACAACCGTTCTAGTCGGATCGCAGCTTTCCGGCCAGGTGGTGGAAATTCTCGCCGACTACAACACACCGGTCAAACAGGGCCAGGTGGTGGCTCGCCTGTATTCCGAACAGATCAAGTCCCGCCGCGACGCCGCCCAGGCGGATCTCGCCCAAGCCAGGGCCGACCGGGACACCAAGAGCGCGCAAATCGATAAGGCGAAGTCAGCACTCGCCCGCTCCGAAGCCCTGGCGGACGACCTCGCGGCGCAACGCGACCGCGCTCAAGCGCAGCTCGCGGAGGCGCAGCGCAATTTCGATCGGCAAGCGGAACTCGTGAAACGCGCCGCCGCAACACAAAACGCTCTGGACCAGTCGGAAACCCAACTCGACATTCAGAAGGCAACTCTCGCCTCGGCCGACGCGCAGATCGCCTCGAACCATGCCGAAGCTGCTGGTCTCAAAGCCGATATCGCGCTGGCGGAAGCAGGGGTTAAATCGGCCGAGGCGGTCATTCTCCAGCGTCAGGCAAAGCTGAGGGATATCGAGATCGATCTTGCGCGCACGGACGTTCGCTCCCCTGTCGACGGTGTTGTGGTCAAACGCGACATCGAACTGGGCCAGACCGTTGCTGCCTCTCTATCGGCCCCGACTCTTTTCACCATCGCGCAGGACCTGCGGGAGATCGACATCTACGCCAATATTGACGAGGCGGATGTAGGCCGCCTGAAGGCTAGACAGAGCGTCAGCTTCACGGTCAATGCCTATCCGAACCGCACCTTCGGCGGCACGGTGCGAATGGTGCGCCTTGGAGCCCAGACGGTTCAGAATGTCGTGACCTATACGGCGGTGATCGGCGTTACGAACCCTGATCAGGCGCTCCTGCCTGGCATGACGGCCAACCTTCAGATCGTCACGGATGAGCGGGAGGATGTGCTGCGCATTCCCAACGCGGCGCTGCGCTTCCGCCCCGCCGGAACGTCCGCACCCGCATCCGTGCGGGGTCCTGCGTCGGAAGCTCAGGGCGTGGCCCGAACAGCAAAGCGCAAAAGCGCCACAATGGATGCCCCGGACGACGGAACCGATGGGCGAATCTACCAGCCTGGTCCTGACAACAACCCGCAAGCGGTGGCGGTTCGACTCGGGGTGACGGACGGCAATTATACCGAGATCCTGCGAGGAGACGTGCAGGAGGGCGCAGCCATCATCATCGGCGGCGCACGCACGGGTTCCACGGCGGACCCCAATGGGTCCGAGCGGAGTCCCCGCCCACGCCCCCCGCGCATGTTCTAAGGGTTCGCGATGGCTTTGATCGAAACGCGCGCACTAGGACGGGTCTATGACTTGGATGCTGGACGCGTTGTGGCCCTGGATCACGTGTCCCTCGACATCGACGAGGGTGATTTCGTCGCCGTGATGGGTCCGTCCGGTTCCGGCAAGTCCACCTTCATGAACTTGATCGGATGTCTGGACAAGCCATCAAGCGGCCAATACCGGCTCGCGGGAACGGCAGTCGAGACGCTGGACGCGAACGGTCTCGCCCGGCTGCGAAACCGCGAGATCGGCTTCGTGTTCCAGCAGTTCAATCTGCTGCCGCGCACCGATGCCCTTGGCAACGTGGCCCTGCCGATGATCTATGCAGGCGTCGACCGCAAAGCCCGCCAGGACAGAGCCCTCAAGGCCCTCGGACGGGTGGGCCTTGCGGATCGGCACCATCATCGCCCCATGCAGCTGTCGGGCGGGCAACAGCAGCGCGTCGCCATCGCGCGGGCATTGGTGAACAGCCCAAGCCTGCTGCTCGCCGACGAGCCTACCGGCGCCCTCGACAGCCGAACCGCCAACGAGATCTTAGGCTTGTTCCAGGAGCTGAACCGGGAAGGCGTGACCATCGTTCTCGTGACCCACGATGCGGATGTAGGCCGTCACGCGCGCCGCCTGATCCGCTTCAAGGACGGCAAGGTCATCGAAGATCATCGGCAGACACCCCTCGACGCCCGTGACCACTTGGGTGCGGAGAGCGCAGCGTGAGGTTGCTAGAAGCCATCCGCTCCGCTTTTTCGGCCATCCTGGCAAATGCGCTGCGCAGCCTGCTTACCATGCTCGGGATCGTCATCGGGGTTGCGGCGGTGATCACCATGGTGGCGATCGGCTCCGGTGCGCGCAACCTCGTCGATTGGCAGATCCGCTCCCTAGGGGCAAACCTCGCCATCGTGACGCCCGGCAACGTCACGCAGGGCGGCGCACGCCTCGGTGCAGGCGCCGCCTCCACCCTGACAGACGAGGACGCGCAAGCGATCCGGCGCGAGGTCGACGGCGTCGTGGCCGCTGCTCCCTTCGTGCAGGGCGCGGCCCAGGTGGTGGCGGGCGGCAGCAACTGGGGAACCCGCATCTACGGCATCGATCTCGACTGGTTCGAGGCTCGCGAATGGGAGGTCGCGGATGGGCGAAGCTTCGATCCGGAAGAGCTTCGCCGAGGCGACATCGTCATCATTCTCGGGCAGACGGTGGCCCGCAACCTGTTCGGCGAAGAGGATCCGCTCGACAAGACCGTGCGGGTGCGCAACGTCCCGTTCCGCGTCATTGGCGTCATGGCTCCAAAAGGTCAGTCTGCCTTCGGCCAGGATCAGGACGACGTGATCTTCGTACCGCTCGATGCAGGCCGCCGCCGGGTGATCGGCCGCAACTATGCGAAGGACGGTTCGGTCGGCTCGATCTTCGTGAAGTTCGCCAACGAACAGGATATCGAGCCCGGCATCGAGAGCATCACTCACCTTCTACGCCAACGTCACCGCGTAGTCGGTGAGCAGGAAGACGATTTCGCAATCCGCAACCTGACCGAGATCGCCAACACGGCCTCGGCCTCGGCCAACACGCTCTCGATCCTGCTCGCAGCGGTGGCGGCCGTGTCGCTCCTGGTCGGCGGAATCGGCATCATGAACATCATGCTGGTCTCCGTGACCGAGCGGACGCGGGAAATCGGCCTGCGTCTCGCCGTCGGAGCCCGCCCCCGCGATATTCTGAGCCAGTTCCTGATCGAAGCGACGACCTTGTCCACGATCGGCGGAGGCCTCGGCGTAGCCCTTGGCGCAGGGGCCGCCTATCTGGTGGCGCAGATGGCAGGCTGGCCCTCGCTGGTATCCACGAACGCCATCGTGATAGCGGTCGGGTTCTCGGCCCTCGTCGGCATCTTCTTCGGGTTCTACCCGGCAAGCCGAGCGGCCAAGCTCGACCCTATCGAGGCGCTCAGGCGGGAGTAGCTGCTCGGTCAACTGCTTCCACGCTCAGTGGAAGCAGTTCTAGATCGGCTCACCCTTGGCGTAGATCTTCTGGGGCGCTTTCGGGAAATACTTGAAGAGCGCGGGGCAAAGCCAGCCTTCGCGGTTCTTCCCCTCCTCCCTGTACCAGTTTCCGCCAAACTCCTCGCGGACCAGGGTCAGCTCGACCTGATAGCCTGGGAAAGGCGTGGTGGAGAAGATCAGCCGAAAGCCGTTCCGTGCATTCGGGATATTTCTCACCGCATCGTCGATCATCTGCGGAATGCCGGAGACGAAAGGCTCCCGCACGAGGCCGGCAGCCGGGTCATCGAAGACCCAGGTCCCGTGCGAGAGGTAGGGCTGAATGACGAGTAGCGCGTTGGATGGAGGTACGGCGGGTGTCGAGAGATCCATGGCGTGCACACGTTGAATGTTTCTTCGTGCGCCTGACGTGGTGATCCCCGGGTTATTCCGCCACCCGGAGCGTCACTCCGCCGCCATCGCCCTGTAGCTTGCCGGATCATAGTTGAGGATCGGCGACAACCAGCGCTCCACTTCCGGGATGCTCATGCCTTTGCGGCTGGCGTAATCCTCCACCTGGTCCCGCTCGACCTTGGCGACGCCGAAATAGTAAGCATCCGGGTGCGACAGGTAGAGACCCGACACTGAGGAGCCAGGCCACATGGCATAGGATTCGGTCAGCGTTACGCCGATGCTGCGCTGGGCGTTCAGGAGGCTGAACAGGGTCGCCTTCTCCGTATGGTCAGGCTGGGCCGGATAGCCCGGCGCTGGACGGATGCCCTGGTACTCCTCGCGGATCAGATCCTCGTAGGTGAGGGCTTCATCCGGCGCATAGGCCCAGAACTCCTTGCGCACGCGCTGGTGCATGCGCTCCGCAAAGGCTTCGGCGAGGCGGTCGGCGAGAGCCTTCACGAGGATCGACTGGTAGTCGTCGTTCGCGCGCTCGAACTTCTCCGCAATGCGAACCTCCTCGATGCCCGAGGTCACGACGAACGCGCCGACATAATCGGCCTGGGCGCTCTCGACCGGCGCGACGAAATCGGAGAGGCAGAGGTTCGGCTTGCCGTCCCGCTTGGAGAGCTGCTGGCGCAAGCCGTGCAGGGTCGCAAGCTCCTCGGAGCGGCTTTCGCCGGTGAAGAGGCGGATGTCATCCCCAACCGCATTGGCGGGCCAGAAGCCGATCACGGCCTTCGGGTTGAACCAGCGTTCGTCCGCGAGGCGCTTCAGCATCATCTGCGCGTCCTCGAAAAGCTGACGGGCGGCAGCGCCCTGCTCCGCATCCTCCAGGATCGCCGGATAACGACCTTTCAGCTCCCAGGTCTGGAAGAACGGCGTCCAGTCGATATAAGGCACCAGCTCCGCCACGTCGTAGCTGCGGAACACGCGGGCACCTGTGAAGGTGGGTTTCGGCGGCTGGTAGGACGACCAATCGATCTTCGGCTTATTGGCCCGCGCCTTCTCGAGCGGGAGACGCTGCTTGTCCGCCTCGGACCGGGCATGGGCGTCCGCCACCTTGCGGTACTCGGCCTGAATGGTTTCCACGTAGCCGTCCTTCATGTCCGGCGACAGAAGCGACGACACGACACCCACGGCACGGCTCGCGTCGGTTACGTAGACCGCCTGGCCGTTGTTGTAGTTCGGGTGGATCTTCACCGCCGTGTGGACCCGGCTCGTGGTCGCGCCACCGATGAGGAGCGGGATCTCGAAACCCTCACGCTCCATCTCGCTGGCCACATTGACCATCTCGTCCAGGGATGGCGTGATGAGACCGGAAAGGCCGATGATATCGACGTTCTCCTTGCGGGCCGTATCGAGAATCTTCTGAGCCGGCACCATGACGCCCAGGTCGATGACCTCGTAATTGTTGCAGGCGAGAACCACGCCGACGATATTCTTGCCGATATCGTGCACGTCGCCCTTCACGGTGGCCATCAGGACCTTGCCGGCGGTGGAACGCCCGGTTGCCCCGGACGCCTCCTTCTCGGCTTCCATGAACGGCATAAGGTAGGCTACGGCCTGCTTCATCACGCGCGCGGACTTCACCACCTGCGGCAGGAACATCTTGCCTGCCCCGAAGAGGTCGCCGACCACGCTCATGCCCGCCATGAGCGGACCTTCGATCACGTGAAGGGGACGCTCGACGAACAAACGGGCCTCTTCCGTGTCCTGTTCGATGAACTCGGTGATGCCGTTGACGAGCGCATGTTCCAGGCGCTTCGCGACCGGCCAGGAACGCCATTCCAGATCGGCAGCCTTGACGGCGCCCGAACCGTCTCCCTTGAACCGCGACGCTGCCTCGAGCAGGCGTTCCGTCGCATCGGGGCGGCGGTTGAGAACCACGTTCTCGCACAGCTCGCGCAGTTCCGGGTCGATCTCGTCATAAACGGCAAGCTGGCCGGCATTCACGATGCCCATATCCATGCCGACCTTGATGGCATGGAAAAGGAACACGGAGTGCATCGCTTCCCGCACCGGCTCGTTGCCGCGGAACGAGAAGGATAGGTTCGACACGCCGCCCGAGATATGCGCGTGCGGCAGCGTCTCGCGAATGATCCGTGTCGCCTCGATGAAGGCTACGCCATAATCATTGTGCTCCTCGATGCCGGTCGCAACCGCGAAGACGTTGGGGTCGAAGATGATGTCCTCCGGCGGGAAGCCGACCTCCTCCGTCAGAATTTTGTAGGCGCGCGTGCAGATCTCGACCTTTCGCTCCAAGGTGTCGGCCTGACCCTGCTCGTCGAACGCCATGACGACGACCGCAGCGCCGTAGGACCGGCAGATTTTCGCATGCTCAATGAAGGACTCGATGCCCTCCTTCATGGAGATCGAATTGACGATGGCCTTGCCCTGGATACACTTGAGCCCGGCCTCGATTACGTGAAACTTCGACGAATCCACCATGATCGGCACGCGAGCAATGTCAGGCTCGCCTGCGATCAGGTTCAGGAACTCCACCATGGCCTTCTCGGAATCGAGCAGGCCTTCGTCCATATTGATATCGATGACGGTTGCGCCGTTCGCGACTTGGTCGCGCGCCACGTCAAGGGCCGCTGCATAATCGCCGTTGGTGACGAGCTTACGGAACTTGGCCGAGCCTGTGACGTTCGTGCGCTCCCCCACGTTCACGAAGGGAATGTCGGGGGTGAGCACGAAGGGCTCGAGCCCGGACAACCGCATCATCGGCTGAACGACCGGCACCTGACGCGGGGCTTTTCCGGCGACCGCTTCGGCAATGGCGCGGATGTGGTCAGGCGTGGTGCCGCAACAGCCGCCGACCACGTTGACCAAGCCCGAATCGGCGAACTCCGCCAGCATGGAAGCGGTCGCTTCCGGGCGCTCGTCATAGAGGCCGAACTCGTTGGGCAGGCCAGCATTGGGATAGGCGCAGACCAGCGTGTCCGCCACCTTGCCAATTTCCTGAATATGCGCCCGCATCTCGCGCGCGCCCAGGGCGCAATTGAGGCCGATGGAGAAAGGATCCGCGTGGCGGACGGAGTGCCAGAACGCCGTAGGCGTTTGACCCGAAAGGGTACGGCCGGACAGGTCCGTGATCGTGCCCGAGATCATGATCGGCAGCTTCACGCCGCGCTCGGCGAAGACCTGATGCGTCGCAACGATGGCCGCCTTGGCGTTGAGCGTGTCGAAGATCGTCTCAATGAGGATGATCTCGGACCCACCGTCGATGAGCCCTCTCACCTGCTCGGCGTAAGCCGCGCGCACCTCGTCGAAGGTGACAGCGCGGTAGCCGGGATTGTTCACGTCTGGCGAGATCGAGAGGGTGCGGTTCGTCGGGCCGATGGCGCCCGCGACGAAACGGCGACGGCCGTCTGATTTCTCGGCAAGAAGCGCGGCTTCACGTGCTAGGCGCGAGCCCTCGAAGTTGAGCTCGTAGACGATCTCCTCCATGCCGTAATCGGCTTGGGCGATCGAGGTGCCGGAGAATGTGTTCGTCTCAACGATGTCTGCACCGGCGAGGAAATAGTTGAGATGGACCTCCCGCACTGCATCCGGCTGCGTCAGGATCAGGAGGTCGTTGTTGCCCTTGACGTCCTGTTTCCAGTCTTTGAAACGCGGGCCGCGGAAGTCCTCTTCAGAGAACCGGGACCTTTGCAGCTCGGTTCCCATTGCGCCGTCGAGCACGAGGATGCACTTGGATGCGGCCTCGCGAAGCGCTCTGAAAATATCGGCGCCATTGGCCGGCGAAGGAGTAAAGCTGGTCATTTTCTTTTCTTTCGTCATGACGTGAGCATGACACGCTAAGTTAGGCCGCAGCTTTCACAGTGTGGTCGCGCAATCCAAGGAGATGACAGATCGCGTAGACCAGATCGGCGCGGTTCATGGTGTAGAAGTGGAATTCATTGACGCCGTGATCGACGAGGTCGATCACCTGCTCGGCCGCAACGGCGGCGGCGATCAGTTTGCGCGTATCGACATCATTATCCAGGCCGTCGAAGCGCGCGGCGAGCCATGCCGGAATGCTGGCGCCAGTCTTCGCGGCGAAATTCGACGTCTGCTTGAAGTTCTGAACAGGGACGATGCCCGGCACGATCGAGATGTTGATGCCCTTCGCGCGAACGCGGTCGAGATAGCGGAAGTAATGATCGTTATCGAAGAAGAACTGGGTAATGGCGCGATCCGCCCCACAATCGACCTTTGCCTTGAGGGCATCGATATCCGCATCGAGGGACGCGGCTTCCGGGTGCTTCTCCGGATAGGCTGAGACCGACACCTCAAAATCACCAACGCCCTTGATGGCGGCGACCAAATCGCAGGCCTGCTGATATCCACCAGGATGGGGCACGTAAGCGGTGCCGAGCCCCCCCGACCGGATCGCCACGCAGGGCCACCACATGACGAACGCCGGCATCCCAGTAGGAACGGATGACGTCATTCACCTCCTCCTTCGTGGCCGCCACGCAGGTCAGGTGCGCGGCAGGCCGGAGGTTCGTTTCGCGCACCAAGCGCGAGACGGTGGCATGGGTTCGTTCCCGGGTCGATCCGCCTGCTCCATAGGTCACGGAGACGAATTGCGGGTCGAGCGGAGCCAGACGCTCGATGGATGACCAGAGGGTCGTTTCCATTTCGGGCGTCTTCGGCGGGAAAAACTCGAACGAGACGCGAATGGAGCAAGTGTCCTGACGGCTGGGGCGAAGGGTAAGCGGAGACATCAGGCAACCTCTCTGTCGGGTTCGAGCATCGGCCAGTCCGTCACCACGCGACGGTCCTGACCCAGCCAAAGGGAAACGGTCAATTGCTCATCACCCTTCTTGGGCGGGGCGAGTTCTCGCGTGAGCGTGCAGCCGAGCCCGGCCTCATCGAGCCAGCTGGCTACCTGCTCCGGCGCAAAGCCGAGGCGACGATGGGCCTGGGCTTCGCGCAGGAACTCGAGGTTATGGGGGGCGAAATCGACCACAAGAATGCGACCACCCGGAGCCACGAGTCGGGCCGCCTCCCGGATCGCCCGCGCGGGATCGTCGAGGTAGTGCAGCACCTGGTGAATGACGACGAGGTCAAACGTGTCCCGCGGGAACGGTGGAGCGTAGATGTCGCCCTGCCGGAGCTCGATCCGCATCAGCCCGGCTTTCTCCAGGTTTGCACGGGCGACTGAGAGCATCGCGTGGCTGGCATCGAGCCCGATGGTCCGCAGGGCCTGCGGCGCGAGAAGCTGTAGCATTCGGCCGGTGCCGGTGCCGAGATCGACTAGGTTGCGGATGGGCCGGGACCCCAGAACATCCAGCACAGCGGCTTCGACCACGGTTTCAGGCGCATGAAGAGAACGAATCCGGTCCCAGTCGGGGGCGAGGCGCGAGAAGAATGCCTGTGCGGATTGGGAGCGCTGAGCGCGGACCGTCTCAAGCCGGGTGCGATCCTCCAGCAGTTGGGGGTCGGACCGATCGAGATTGTCCAGCATGGGACGGAGAATGGCGAGAGCACTGCTCTGGTCCGTCAGACGAAAGAACGCCCAAGCGCCCTCCCGGTGCCGCTCGACGAGGCCGGCTTCCGCCAGCAGCTTGAGATGGCGGGAGATTCGCGGTTGAGACTGGCCGAGGATGTCCGTGAGGTCAGAGACGGAAAGCTCGCCCTCGGTCAGCAAGGCCAGGATCCGCATGCGCGTCTCCTCTGCGGCTGCCCGTAGGATGCTTAAGGTCAAATCCAGGGATGGGGGCGCTGCACCGGGCACAGTCAAATCTCGCTCGTACATATAAAGATATGTTTATATCTTCTTTGGGAGCTGACGGCAAGATCAAGTTAGCTCGTCTTTCGAACCCTCGCGCGCTGGGCCGCCAGGACGAGAAGCACCACCGCAGCCGCCACGAACCAGGACGACAGGCTGATCGGCTCTCGGTTGAGAGCCTAGGCGAACAGGAGCGTGATGAAGGTTTGAAGGAGTTGAACTTGGCTCACATGAGCAATCCCGCCCATTGCCAAGCCGGCGTTCCAGGCAAAGAAGCCGAGATATTGGCTCATCAGGGTCACATAGGCGAAGCCGAGCCAGCTCCAGACCGGGATCATGGCAGGATCGTCCGGGCTCGCCAAAAGAGCAACAGGAACTGTCACGGGCAGCGCTACTACGAGAACCCATGAAATGACCTCCCAGCCGGAATAGCCGCTGCGGACAAGCTTGCCCGACAGCACGTATCCCAGGGCGGAGGAAGCAGCAGCGGCGAGTAGGAAGATGTCCCCGACTTCCAGGGCCCCTCCCCCTTCATGCAGCGTGAAGCCGATCACGAGGGCCGCACCTGCCAGGGAGGCCATCCAAAAGGCTGCGCTTGGGCGCTCGCCCGCGATCAACGCACTTATGGCAGACGTGGCGAGCGGCTGGATTGCGAGCACCACGCCGCCATGGGACGCAGGCACGCTTGTCATGGCAAGGGCCGAAAAGCCCGGAAAGCTGGCCACGAGGCACACCGCCGCGAGTGCAATGGTGGAAAGGTGCTTCCGCGCTGGCCATGGCTTGCGCAGGATCAGCAAGGTCGACCCGGCCAAAAGCCCCGCCAGTGCCGCCCGCCCTGCGGTGACGAAGACCGGGCTTAGATGCTCGACGGCCAGATGGGTGAAGGGCAGCGTCCCGGCGAAAATGAACACGCCCACGAAGCCGAGGAGCAAGCCGAGGGTTTCACGCTGCATCAGCAACCTAGCGGAATGGAGGTTCGTCGAAGCTGCGCAGCTTTCGCGAGTGGAGGGAGGAACGCTGATCCCGCAGGATGTCGAGAGCCGCAAGACCGATCATAAGGTGTTCGCTGACGGCTCTCTCATAGAACGCATTGGCGGCGCCCGGGAGCTTGATCTCGCCGTGGAGCGGCTTGTCGGACACGCAGAGCAGCGTACCGTACGGCACGCGCAGGCGGTAGCCCTGTGCCGCGATGGTGCCGCTTTCCATATCGACCGCGATAGCCCTGGACAGGTTGATCTGACGTCGCTCCTGGCTCCAGCGGAGTTCCCAGTTGCGATCGTCATAGGTCACGACCGTTCCGGTGCGCAACCGCCGTTTCAGCTCGTCGCCCCGGGCATGGGTCACCTGGGCGGCGGCCTCCTGAAGGGCCACCTGGACTTCAGCCAAGGCCGGGATCGGAATTTCCGGCGGCACGGCGCCATCAAGAATACTGTCGCGTCGCAGGTAGCCGTGGGCGAGCACGTAGTCGCCAATCACCTGGGACTGACGCAAGCCGCCACAATGGCCCACCATGAGCCAGCAATGGGGTCGGATGACTGCCAGATGATCCGTGATATTCTTCGCGTTCGATGGACCGACCCCGATATTCACCAGGGTCACCCCATGACCGTCGCGGTGGATCAGGTGATAGGCCGGCATCTGGAACCGGTGCCACGGCGACGAGCCGACAAGCTCTGCAATTGTAGATTCATCGAGCCCGCGCTCGATGGTAATTCCACCCGGCAAAAGAAGTTTGATGAAAGGGCTCTCGTCATTGGAGAGGACCTCCACAGCCCAGCGGACGAACTGATCCACGTAGCGGTGATAGTTCGTCAGCAGAATCCAGGGCTGAACCGAGCGCCAATCGCTGCCAGTATAGTGAACGAGACGCCGGAGCGAATAGTCCACGCGTGCCGCATCGAAAAGCGCCAGCGGCCTCGGCTCGTTCTCGTCGAAATTCCAGGTGCCGTCGGCAATCTCGTCGCCCACCTTGGCCAGAAGCGGCGTTGGAAAATGCTGTGCGAGCTCGGAGGCGCTGAGCGCTCCCCGGCCAAGCTCGTCGCCGCGCTCGAACACGTAGGGATAAGGGATTTCCTGATCGCTCACCCCAACCTCGAGGGTCGCGCCATAATCGCTCACCAGATGGTTCAGCTGCTCGAGGAGGTAGTTCTTGAAATAAGCCGGCTGCGTGATGGTGGTGGCGTAGACGCCGGGGCCTTGGAACTTCGCATAGGCGCGCTGCTTGATCGGCGGCACTGAGGTCGCCCGGTAGACGACGCGAAGCTCCGGATAACGAAACCGGGACCTTTCGCCGGAGGTCGGGGCTGTGCCCTTGGAAAAGAAGCGCTCCAACGCATCCCGTTGCGCCTCGATGGCCGAGTCATAGAGGTGGATGAGCCGTTCGACAGCTTCTCCAGGGTTAGCAACGGTTTGGAAGGATGTAATCTGATCAGCAGGCACGTCGACAACTCATCTCTGGTCCCGTGCCTCAAGGGTCATACACGGTTTTACCCACGAACCCAACCGGATTGAGGAGCCCGCAAGAAGCCGCGCAAGCAAGAGGCGGAAACCGGACGGTTCCGCCTCTTGGAGAGGTAGTAGTCGAGGGGCTAAACTCTCGAGTCTTATTGGCAGACCTGCGTCTGGCGCACAAACACCCGACCCCATGCGTCAACGAACCGACGAGGTACGGTGTAGCACGCAGGAGCTGCGTAATAGCCGTTGCCATAATAGCCCGGATAGGACGCAGGGTAGGCCGAATAAGGATAGTTCGGATACGAATAGGCTGGGGCCGACGCCAGAGCGCCCAGCGCCAGTCCGCCAATCAGGCCTGCCGCAATGGCGCCGCCATTGTTGCGCCTGTAATACCCGCCGCCCCTGTAACCGTATCGGGCAGGCCGGTAAGCGTAACCGCCATTATAAACCACCCCACGAGGGCCGGCCACCATACCGTTGCGCCACGTTCCCGTTCTGGCGCCGGCTTCCGCCGGCACTGACGTCAGAAGAGCTCCGCCCAGAACCATAGTAGCGAAGCCGGCAGTCAAAACTAATTTCCCGCGGAACATCCAACCCTCCAAAGGAGCGACCTTTCAGAACTTTGCTCCTAAAAGTTACGAACAAATAATAACGCTTTCTAACTGAACTCGCGATGAATTTTCATGCCCGCACAACTAGAGGCTTTTCTAAAACCCGCTCAGTCGCGTGAAGCAAAATTATCGCCTCTTTCCTTGCTATCCGACTGCCTTCAATGCAAATGGCCGCCCGTACGGGCGGCCATCCAAGTCGCTACAGAATAGTAATTTAGCCGTTATCGCGCGAACTTCTTGTACTTGATCCGGTGCGGAATGGTGGAATCCGTCCCGAGGCGGCGCTTCTTGTCCTCCTCGTAATCTGCGAAGTTGCCCTCGAACCATTCCACATGGCTGTCGCCCTCGAAAGCGAGGATGTGGGTGGCGATGCGGTCGAGGAACCAGCGATCGTGGCTGATGATCACGGCGCAGCCCGCATAATCCTCCAAGGCCTCTTCGAGAGCCCTCAAGGTGTCGACGTCGAGATCGTTGGTCGGTTCGTCGAGAAGAAGGACGTTCGAGCCGGATTTCAGGATCTTGGCGAGGTGCACGCGGTTGCGCTCGCCGCCCGAGAGCACGCCGACCTTCTTCTGCTGGTCGCCCCCCTTGAAGTTGAACGCACCGCAATAGGCGCGGGCATTGATTTCCCGCTTGCCGAGGTAGAGCACTTCGTTGCCGCCCGAGATTTCCTCGTAGAGCGTCTTGTTGGCGTCCAGCGAGTCGCGGCTCTGGTCCACGTAGCCCAGCTTCACGCTTTCTCCGATCTCGATTTTGCCTTCGTCCGGCTGGTCCTGCCCGGTGATCATGCGGAACAGAGTGGTCTTACCGGCGCCGTTCGGGCCGATGATGCCGACGATGCCGCCCGGCGGCAGCTTGAAGGACAGGCCGTCGATGAGCAGCTTGTCGCCGAAGGCCTTCTTGAGGCCGTCGAACTCGATGACGTTGTTGCCCAGCCGCTCGGCGATGGGGATGATGATCTGAGCCGTGGTGGGGCCCTTCTCGTTGGCCTTGGCGACGAGCTCCTCGTAGCGCTGGATACGGGCCTTCGACTTGGCTTGGCGGGCCTTGGGAGAGGCCGACACCCACTCGCGCTCCCGTTCGATCGTACGCTTGTGGGCTTCGTCCTCTCGTCCCTCCTGCTCGAGGCGCTTCTGCTTCTGCTCGAGCCAGGAGGAGTAGTTGCCCTCGTACGGAATACCCCGGCCACGGTCGAGCTCGAGAATCCAGCCGGTCACGTTGTCGAGGAAGTAGCGGTCGTGGGTGACGATCAGGATGGCGCCCGGGTAGCTGCGCAGATGGCCTTCGAGCCAAGCGGTGGTCTCGGCGTCCAGGTGGTTGGTCGGCTCGTCGAGGAGGAGAAGTTCCGGCTGTTCGAGGAGCAGCTTGCAGAGCGCCACGCGGCGGCGCTCGCCGCCCGAGAGCTTGTCCACCGACCAATCGTCAGGCGGGCAGCGCAGGGCATCCATGGCCTGATCAACCTGAGAGTCCAGGTCCCAGAGTCCCTTCGCCTCGATCTCGTCCTGGAGTCGAGTCATCTCGTCCATCGTCTCGTCCGAGTAGTTCATGGCGAGTTCGTTGTAGCGGTCGAGGATCGCCTTCTTGGCGGCAACGCCCTCCATGACGTTTTCGCGCACGTTCTTCGTCGGGTCGAGCTGAGGCTCCTGCGGCAGGTAACCGACCCGCGCCCCCTCGGCGACCCAAGCTTCGCCGTTCCAATCCTTGTCGATTCCCGCCATGATGCGCAGCAGGGTCGACTTACCGGCGCCGTTGACGCCCAGCACACCGATCTTGGCGTCCGGATAGAAGGACAGGTGAACGTTATCCAGGACCTTCTTGCCATTGGGGTAGGACTTGGACAGACCACGCATGTGGTAGATGAACTGACGGGACACGGCAAAAACCCTGCTGAATGCTGAACGCGATGAATGGATTGCGCGTCAGTTAGCAGGGGCGGCCCAGACCGGCAAGGCGCTTGGAGGTCTCACGTCTAGAGGCCAAAGGGGTAGGTTTCCGGCATTCCCTGTCCGTGCGCCCTTGTCAGCGGCGTCACCGCCTTGGTTTCCTCGAACCACACGAAGGCGTCGAACTGGTCGGCCATGACAGCCTCGAAGTAGTGGCTGTAGAGCTCGGTGTCCGGCCGGTAGATGACCCCGATGGCCCGCTCCAGCCGCGGCCGCGCGAGGGCGTCCTTCAACCCGTGCTGGCCGGTTTGCCGCCAATCCGTCAGGAAGCAGCCCAGGCCCGTGTCGCGGAAGATGCGCTCATGGCTGTCGGGCCGGGCCGGGAGAACCGTCTTGACCTCCATATGCCCGTCCCAGTCGGTGGCGGCCGCCACCGTGCCCCGATCCGTGCCGAACCCGATGAGGACCGCATCGTCCTGGTAGGCTTTGCGGCAGAGCTCCCCGATGTTCCACTCGCCCTGCCAGCCCATGGCCGTGGCAGCGGCATTGCCGATATGGGAGTTGTGCGCCCAGACCACGGCCTTGGCGTTGTCTCGTCTGGCCAGGAGACTCTGAAGGGTGTCGAACATGTGCCGGTCGCGCAGGTTCCAGGACTCAGTCGAGCCCTCGTACATGATCCGGTAGTAATGCGCCGCCGAGTGCACGATCTTGGCATTCTGGACGGCGTCGAAAAAGGCTTCGCCCCCGTCCGCCTGCAGGTATTCAATCCTCCGATCGAGGATTTCCTGAAGCTGGGTCAGCAGGGCCTCGTCGCAGGGCCGCTTCCGGCCGGTCATGACGGCGCGGCCATATTGGGCCGGATCGGACTGCCAGGGGCTGAGGCAGCCATAGCGCCCCCTCGCGTCCCCGGCAGCGTCCGGGTCAACCTTATCGAGATATTCGAGGACCGCCCGGATGGAGGAATTGAGACTGTAGACGTCCAGCCCTCGGAACTCGACGCGCTGATCCTCCTTCAGGTCCCTGTTGCGGTCGCGTATCCAGTTGACGAAATCGGCCACCTCCTCGTTGCGCCACATCCAGATGGGAAAGCGCTCGAAGGCCACGTCATCCCCGTCCGGAACGGGCCTGTGCCGCACATAGGCGTCGATACGAGCCGCGTCCGGCCAGTCAGCTTCCACAGCCACGATGTTGAAGCCATGTTCCATGATCAGACGCTGTGTGATAGCGGCCCGGGCCCGGTAGAACTCGGAGGTCCCATGGGTCGCCTCACCGAGAAGCACCACCTTGGCGTCCGCGAAGCGATCGAACAACGCCCCAAAGGCCTGTCCCTCAGAGATCGGCGGCAGCTCCTCGCCCTGATCGCGGACGATCTGAACGGCTTCCCTGATCGTGGCGTCGCTCTCGCCCTGCTTCCAGGACAATCTGGCCATGGCTGCACCTCTTGAAGCTGAAGCCAGGGACTGCCTGGGCCTCGCCTCTCTAACGGCAGGCTGATTCCCCTTGTTCCGGCCCTATAGGCCGCGGACGAGTCCACCATCGACGAGAATGTTCTGACCAGTGATATAGGCCGCATCGTCCGACAGGAGGAACGCAGTTGTTTTCGCCACCTCATCGACGGTGCCGTAGCGCCCCATGGGAATGCGAGCTTTGCGGTCCGCCTTTTCCGGCAGGCTGTCGATGAAGCCCGGCAGGATGTTGTTCATACGAATGCCGACTTGGGCGTAACGGTCGGCGTACAGTTTCGTGAACGATCCCAGCGCCGCCCGGAGGCTGGCCGAGACGGGAAAATCCGCATCAGGCTCGAAAGCCGCGAAGGTCGAGATATTGACGATGGCTCCTCGGCTAGCCTT
Source organism: Microvirga aerophila (assembly GCF_003332305.1). Taxonomy (GTDB): domain Bacteria; phylum Pseudomonadota; class Alphaproteobacteria; order Rhizobiales; family Beijerinckiaceae; genus Microvirga; species Microvirga aerophila. Next base: position 239,810 of record NZ_QOIO01000001.1, read on the forward strand.
CTCCATCACAGGCGTCACGAGGCGGGCCATGCGCACCACGTTCATCAGGACGACGTCGAGACCTGCGTGCCAATCAGCATCCGGAATGGCCAGAAGATCCCCTTTGGGCGGATGGCCCGTATGATTCACGACCGCGTCGATGCGGCCATACCGGTCGAGGGTCTGGCTTACGAGCCGCTCCAGATCGGACAGTGCGGTGACGGAGCCCTGCACTGCAAGGGCCTGGGTTTCACCCGCGATCTCCTGCAAGTTGTCGGACCGGGCAAGGAGCGCAAGCTGGTACCCGCGGGCGTGCAATTCCCTGGCGATGGCTGCGCCCATGCCTTTGCTGGCTGCGGTGACGATAGCGACGGGATTCATGGGACCTTCTCTCTCTGGCTTGGCGAAGGGGCCATAGTTCGGACCGGACATCAAGTCCCGTGCTCAGGCCACCGCCATCATCATCTCGGCATAAGCCTCCTCGGCCGCCAGCACCGTCGTCATCTGCACCGTATGGGCAAAACGATAGGCGTCGCCGTAGATCGTTTCGTCGGGAAATTCGGTGATGAGGGTGAGCGGCGTCGAGTAACGCTCGTCCGGGCTCAGGAGACACGGCACGTGATTGATGATCTCGTAGGGAGTGCCGCCCGAATGAATCGAGCAGATCTCCACCTGCCGCCGGTTGAACTCGGCGAGACCGGGCAGCTCTGCGAGACGCGCCGTCACGGCTTCGACAAGTGCTCTGGCTTGATGAGCCCAGGCAGAATTGTGCCGCATCACCAGGAAGAATCCCTTAGGGATCGACCACAGCTCGAATCCATGCGGGAGGTACCCAGTGAAAGGCCTCGTCCATTCATGGGCCGGATAGCCATGCAGGTTCACGTGCAGCTTTGCGCCCGACATCTCGATCGCGCTGATCCGCGCGCCCTTCTCGTAGGTTGAACTCCCCCGGTCGTATTCCAGGTCGTTCCCGAGCGAGGTGTAGCGGGCCGCATGGTGCATGTGACGGGGATTGCCTTCGCAGAGACGTCCATGCAGGGCATATCCGTCCGGATTCTCGACGGGAATGACAGCGATGTTCGTCTCAGGATCGGCAAGCAAACGGCGGACTGCCCGCAGGGCTCCCACCGGGCCCGACGTCTCGTTGGCGTGCTGGCCTCCGCTCACGAGAACCGCCGGACGGGAACCGGGACGATAGATCCCGCGCACGGGGCGTCCTTCCCGGGAAACTCCCTCAAAAGGCTCACCAGGAAGGGCCGCCAGTTCACGATGGATCTGCGCCAATCCAGGAGCTGCATCGGCGGCTTCGAGATCCTGCTCCGCGCGGGCCGGATCGATCGGAGTTCCGAAAGGACGCAGTTCGACACGCACGTGCGCATCGCCTTCGTGTGCCCGGATGTCGGGCGCGATCTGGCCCGGCTGCAGGCTACGATCCTCGGGCGAGCGGCCGGACTTATGCTTGAAGAATTCCAGGAGCGAGAAATAGAAATCCTCGTGCAGCGCCTCCCGCGTGCTCATGACCTCGTCGTCATACGCGAGAGGGCGCTCGATGCCGGGAATCTGGACATTGATGGCGAGCGTTTCCGCGTAGGGCTCTTCGGACGGCCATTCATGGGCCGCTACCGCATGCATGACCGTATGGAAGACGGCTTCGGCTTCGGTCTCGAGCCCCTCGTCGATATCAGGCGCGCCATGGGGCCGGTTGGATACCTTCAGCCAACCGGTCGGCGTCAGATCGACCTGTTCCAGATGGCCGACACGGAGGCGGTTCGGCGCGACGACCTCATGTTTTTCCAAGCGGCCATCCTGGTATTCGACGACCACCTGATAAATCAGGTTTGCTTCGCCAGGCTCGAAATGAATTGCGACGCCGTCGAGCAGCGCTGCCAGCGGATAGGCCTCTGACAGAAATCGCTTCGGATCCGCTTCCACATGCACCGGATAACGGATCGTTGCGCGCTTCAATCCGGCAGTATCGATCTCTTCCAGGAACGCATGAACCAACGGCTTGTAAGCGCTCCGCAGCCGCGCCTTGACGCCGCCCTGGGACAGCACCTGCTCGGCACTGCGCCTTGCGGCCTCATCCTCGAAAAGCCAGGCCTCCAGCTGCGCTCCCTGATGTTCCCCGGTGGCCCAGGCATGCACAAGGGTATCGATGGTCCGAGGGATGCGCTCGTCGAGAAGAGCGGTCATTTCAGTATTTGACATGTGGTGTCCGGAAGATCGCGCAAGTCCTTGGGCGTCACCACCATAATGCATTGCCGCGGCAGCATATCAGCTCAGGGCATTCAAGGTTCGTGAGAACTTCATCTGCTGCTTCCCGTGCACAGGGTTCAGGCCGCCCCGCGGAGCTGGTTGACTTCGATGGCCGCCCAGTGACCCGGCTCGACCTCGCGCATGCGATGAATGGCAGGCTCCTGTCCGACCGGCCGCACGGGGCTTGGGATTTCACCCTCGATCCGTGCGCGGGCGCGTTCATGCCCCGGAGCGGCGATGGGAACCGCTGAGAGCAGCTTTCTGGTGTAGGAATGCTGCGGGTTCTCGAACACCGCCTGTCGCGTGCCGATCTCGACGATCTGCCCAAGATACATGACAGCAACCCGATGACTGATCTTTTCCGCCACCGCCATGTCGTGGGTGATGAAGAGATAAGACAGTTGCCTGCGTTCCTGCAGTTCCATGAGCAGGTTCACGATCTGCGCCTGGATCGAGACGTCGAGTGCGGAGACGGATTCGTCCGCAATGACGAGTTTCGGATTGCTCGCAAGTGCGCGGGCGATGCAGACACGCTGGCGCTGCCCTCCGGAGAATTCATGCGGATAGCGTTTGGCGTGCTGCGGCGGCAATCCGACCTGATCGAGTAGTTCGTGCACCCGGCGCTCTATGGCTCTGCGGTCCTTGATGAGGTTGTGCACGACGATCGGCTCGGCGATGCTGTAGCCGACCGTATGGCGCGGGTCGAGCGACGCGAAAGGGTCCTGGAAAACGTACTGGATGTCCTGTCGCAAACGACGCCGCTCAGCCTGGCTCATGGCCGCCATGTCGCGACCATCGAAGCGCACAATACCCCCTGTCGGCTCCACGAGTTGCTGGAGGGTGCGCCCGATGGTGGATTTTCCGCTGCCGGATTCGCCCACAAGCGCCAGCGTCTCGCCGGGATAGATGTCGAAGCTCACCTCCTCGACCGCATGAACCCGGTGCGTCACGCGTCCGAAGAAGGTTTTTCCCGCGTCGAAACGGGTGGTCAGCTTGTCGACTTGGAGAATCGGCTTCGTGTAGTCGGCCGTGTCCTGAACGTGGGTCTCGCCAATCTGCTTCGGCACTTCGCCGTCCATCACCATGACAGGTGTCCGCTTGGGCAGCGGCTGGCCCTGCAGGCTGCCCAAGCGCGGAACGGCCGAGAGAAGCGTGCGGGTATAGGCATGCCTGGGTGTGACGTAAATCTCCCGCACGGGGCCCTGCTCCACCTTGTCGCCCTTCCACATCACCACCACATCGTCGGCCATCTCGGCCACCACGCCCATGTCGTGGGTGATGAAGATGACGGCAGTGCCCATCTCGGCTTGAAGATCGCGGATGATGTTCAGGATCTGCGCTTGGATCGTGACGTCGAGCGCAGTCGTCGGCTCGTCGGCGATGAGGAGCCTCGGGTTGCAGGCCAGCGCCATGGCGATCATGACACGCTGACGCATGCCGCCGGAGAGCTGATGGGGATAACGGTCGAGGAGCTTGTCGGTGTCCGGCAGGCGCACCTTCTGCAACAGCTCCTTCGCCCGCAGCCGTGCGTCGCGGGTGTTAAGCCCCTCATGCAGCGTCAGGGTCTCGGTGATCTGGTTGCCGATGGTGAAGACCGGATTGAGCGAGGTCATCGGCTCCTGGAAGATCATCGCGATGTCGTTGCCGCGGACTTCCCTGAGCTTGCTGTCGGAGGCCTTCACGAGGTCGACTGTCTCGCCGGCAGAGGTCCGGAACAGGACCTCGCCACTGGCGATGCGGCCGCCCGTGTAGTCAGTCAGCCGCATGATTGCCAGGGACGTAACCGATTTGCCGGACCCGGATTCCCCCACGACCGCCACCGTCTGCCCCGGCAGCACGTCGAAGCTGACATTCTTGACCGCCCGGAACGCCCCATGCCGGGGGCCGAACTCGACCGAGAGCGAGCGGACGGACAAAAGAGATTCGGGTGTGGACCTGACGGCGATATCCGACATCAATCAAGAACTCATCAATAGGGTACCGCCCAAGGGAATATCGAAACGGTACCTTTTTGATACCTGTCCCAAAACACAGCGAGGCAGGGCTTACGTCAAGCCTGTTGGCTCAACGTTTGGCACTATAAAGGTGCAACAGATGCCGCCATGGGAATTCTGCCAGCTTCCTGTCACGGCGTCACCCACTCGCCTCCGCGCATAAGGGGCTCCGCCTGCCCGCTTGCGGTGACCCCGTCCACATCGATCTGATCAGAGCCGATCATCCAGTCAATGTGAATCAGGCTGCGGTTCGAGCCACGCGCGGCGAGCTCGTCTTCGCTCATGGTCCCGCCGTTCCTGATGCACTTGCTGTAGGCTTGGCCCAGGGCGATGTGACTGGAGGCATTCTCATCGAAGAGGGTGTTGTAGAACAGAAGGCCGCTCTGGGAGATGGGCGACGAATAGGGCACGAGCGCCACCTCGCCGAGACGGCGGGCTCCCTCGTCGGTCTCCAGGACCTTGTTGAGCACGGCCTCACCGGTCCGCGCCTTGCCATCGACGATCTTGCCGCCCTCGAACCTAACCTGAATGTCCTGGATCAAGGTTCCCTGATAGGACAACGGCTTCGTGCTGGTCACATAGCCGTCGACCCTGTCCTTGTGCGGCGTGGTGAAGACCTCCTCGGTGGGAATATTAGCGTTACAGACAACGCCGTTCTTGGCCTTCGTCGATCCGCCATTCCATTCGTGGTCATCGGCGAGGCCCACGCGCAAATCCGTGCCCGGCCCACGGAAGTGGAGCGCCGCGTAGTTCTTCTCGTTCAGCATGCGGGTGCGGGTCTGCAGGCTCGCGTTATGCTCCTCCCAGCTCGCCAGCGGGTCCGGCGTGTCCGCCCGGGACGCTGCAAAGATCGCCCGCCACAGCTTGGCCACGGCGACCTCCTCCGGGTCGTTGGGGAAGACCGCCTTCGCCCATGCGGGCGTCGCGGCGGACACGATGGTCCAGTTGGTGTCGAAACCGGCAATCAGGTTCAGGGCCGGCATATAGGCCTTGGACCGGGCACGATTGGCACGCGAGACCTTTTCGGGATCTTGACCGGCAAGCAGCGAGGGATCCTCGCCTACGATGGCCAGCCGAGCTGCGCCGTTCTTATAGGCCGTGGCCATTCCCTCGTACAGCCAAGCCGAGGCCGCATCGAAGCTCTCCTCCCGCCCATGGCGGAAGCGCATCAGCGTCGCCTCCTCGTCGGAGAAGAAGGTCGATACCAGGGAAGCGCCCGCCTTGTAGGCATGCTCGGTGATCCGGCGCACCAGGGCCACCGCCTCGAGCGGAGCGGTCATGACGACCTCCTGGCCCGGCTTCAGCCCCAGTCCGACACGCACCGCTACCTCGGCCAGACGGTCGAGAAGCACGGCGTGGGACGTAGCCTCGGAGGGATTCCGGAATTGCTCGTTCATGTTCGCATCTCTCGAAAAATCATTCATGGGATTGAGCGCAAAGCTACACACCCGGTCTCGGGGTGCAACCCTCGCAAGAGGTTTTTCGCCCATTCACTCCTGGCACTCCTGGCGCATCGGCGGAGCCGAAAGCCCGGGCCGCCTTTCCGCACGATGCTCTAGCAGGTGCCGCCGAAGGTCTGCTGATCGAAGGCCACGCTCTTGATGATGGCATGAACCTCCGATCCGGGCGTCAGCCCCAATCCCTCGACGGATTTTCGCGTCACGCGGGCGACTATGATGTCCCCGGCGCAATCGACCGTGACATCCACGCTCGACGCATCCGGTTCGTCGATCGAGGAAACCGTTCCGCGCAGCACATTCAGGGCGCTGATCGTCTCCGGCGGGTTCAAGGACAGGATGATGTCCCGTGCCCGAAGGCGCACACGCAAAGGGGCGCCAATAGGAAGATCGAGACGCGGAACCGACAATGGACCTGCCCTCACCTCCAGAACCGTCAATCCGTACTCGTCCTCGTGCCGCAACACCCGCGTGTCGAGCAAAGCCCCGGCCTCGGTCGGGCCGGTTTGGGGCAAGAGGCTGGTATGGCGCAGAACGTCTCCGGCACGTCCCGATGCGGTGACCCGCCCGTCGGAGAGGACCACGACGGCGGTTGCCAGACGAGCGATCTCGGCCACCGAGTGGCTGACGAGGATGATCGGAATCCCGCCCTCGTCCCGCAGCCGCTCGATATAGGGGTAGATCTCGGCCTTTCTCGCGTCGTCCAGAGACGCAAGGGGCTCGTCCATCAACAGGAGCTGAGGATCGGCAAGGAGAGCCCGCCCGATGGCGACCCGCTGCTTTTCCCCGCCTGAGAGGGTCGAGGGTCGCCTGGTCAGCAGGTGTTCGATGCCGAGAAGCCCAACGACGGCTTCAAAGCTTGCAATGCGCTCACGCCTGGGCGTGAACCAGCGGCCGAACAGGAGGTTCTGCCGCACATTCAGATGGGGAAAGAGGCGCCCCTCCTGGAAGACATAGCCGACGCGCCGGCGATGCGGTGGGATCAGGATGCCCTGATCGGTGTCGACGAGGGTTCGGCCGTTTGCCACGATCCGCCCCTTGGTTGGATGGATCAGCCCGCCGATCAGGTTGACGAGGGTGGTCTTGCCCGAGCCCGATGAGCCAAACAACGCCGTCAGGCGCTCCTCGGAGCGAAACCGGGCATCGAGGGCGAACGAACCCTGCTTGTGGCGGATGTCGACCTCGATGCTCATCAGGCCAAAAGCCTCCGCCGCACCCGCCGCGCCAGCCACTCTGAAATCCAGAGCGCGCCGATCGAAATGATCACCGACACCAGGGTCAAGCGTAGGGCTCCTCCCTCGCCTCCTGGCACTTGGGTCAGGGTGTAGATGGCAGACGGAATGGTCTGCGTCTCGCCCGGGATGTTGGACACGAACGTGATGGTCGCCCCGAACTCACCCATGGCCTTGGCGAAACACAGGATCATGCCGACGACGATCCCCGGCAGGATCAGCGGCAAGGTCACCACGAAGAAGACCCAGACGGGACCGGCCCCCAGCGTACCGGCTGCATCCTCAAGCTTGTGATCCACCGCCTCGACAGACAGGCGGATCGCCCGCACGAGCAGGGGAAACCCCATGATGGCGCAGGCCAGAGCGGCGCCCGTCCATCGGAACGAGAAGACGATTCCGAACTCCTCGGACAGAAAGGATCCGACAGGGCCGCGCCGCCCGAAGCTCAGCAGCAGCGCGTAGCCCACGACGACCGGCGGCAGGACCAGGGGCAGGTGGACAAGGACGTCGAGCGCCTGCCGGCCCCAGAAGCGTCCCCGTTCCAGCAGCAACGCAACGGCGATGCCGGGGATGAGGCTTGCGGCCATGGCGGTCAGGGCCACTTTGAGGCTGAGCCAGACCGCAATCCACTCCTCGGGGGAAAGCCAGTCGCTCACGAACCGGTTGCCGGCTTGTTGATGACGGTGAAACCTTGAGCCTCGAACAAGCTCCGCGCTTTACCCGAGCGCAGATAATCGAGAAATGCCTGCGCGTCCGGCTTGTTTGAATCCACCATCAGCGCCACCGGATACACGATAGGTTCATGACTCCCGTCCGGAAAGGTTCCGAGGATTTTGACATTCGGGTCCGAGACGGCGTCGGTCCGATAGACGATGCCCAGGGGGGCTTCCGCGCGCGACACGAGGAGCAAGGCGGCACGAACACTCTCGGCCTGCGCGACCCTGTCCTTCACGGCGTTCCAAGCTCCGAGCTTCTCCAGAGCCGCCTTGCCGTACTTGCCGGCCGGGACAGCCTCCACATTGGCCATCGCGAGACGCCCAGAGCCCAAGACGCCGGCGAGATCGAGGCCGGGCTGAACCGAAACTTGTACGGCCGAATCCTTGGGTGCAACCAGAACCAGCGTGTTGCCGAGCAGGTGCACACGGGTCTCGGGCCTGATGAGTTTCTTGGAAGCCGCGTAATCCATCCATTCGAGATCGGCTGAAAAGAAGATATCGGCCGGCGCGCCTGCCTCGATCTGCTTAGCGAGGGCATTGGTCGCCGCATAGGATATCACGGCCTTTCGTTCCGACCCGCGGGACCAGGCCGCGTTGATATCATCCAGGGCGTTCTTGAGACTTGCCGCCGCGAAGATTACCACGCCGCCGGACTGGGCCGACGCCCCAGACGCAACAGCCCAGAGGCCAAGAGCAAGCGCGAAGGCCGAGGCCCGAAATGGATTGGTCCAGCTGCGACGCGCCCGCCTCATATTCTCCTCCCATGGGGGCCGCCCCCATGGGAGCATCCTAATGAACCCGGCAAAGCCTTCAAGCAGGGCGTCTTCTGGGAGAGGGCTTCTTCGTGAACGAACGCGCGAGCCGATAGCCCAGAAGCGCCATCACGATGGCTGCATAGACCAGAGGCTCCAAGGGCCAGGACTTCACCACCAGCACGAAATGCAGCACGGCCCCGATGGCTGCCGCGTAGACGAGGCGATGCAACCGCGCCCATGCCTGGCCGCCGAGACGCTTGATGGCGGCATTGTTCGACGTGAGGGCCAGCGGAGTCAGGATGATGAAGGTCGCCATTCCGATGGTGATGTAGGGACGCTTAATGATGTCCGCTCCAATCGCCGCCAGGTCGAGCCCCTGATCGAGCACGAGATAGATCAGCAGGTGCAGGGCCGCATAATAGAAGGCGAGCAATCCGAGCGCTCGGCGGTAGCGCAGGAGGTTGACGCTGAAGAGCTGTCGAAGCGGCGTGACCGTGAGGCTGGCGATCAGGAAGCGCAAGGCCCATAGGCCGAGCGCCTGTTCCAGATAGCGCATGGGGTCTGCGCCGAGACGGTCGTTGACGCCCTCGTAGAACAGCCACACGGCTGGGACGAACCCCACGATGTACACGGCGATCTTAGGGATCTGAGGCACGCTAAAGCCGCGCTTGGCCCCTCCGGTCGATGCTTGTCCGGCCATCAGTAGAACTTCTTCAGGTCCATGCCCATGTAGAGCTGAGCAACTTGGTCTGCATATCCGTTGAACATCAAGGTCGGCCGGCGCTTCACGAAAAGACCGCCTTCGCCGATCCGCCGCTCAGTCGCCTGGCTCCAACGAGGGTGATCCACCGCCGGATTCACGTTGGCGTAGAAGCCGTATTCGTTCGAAGCCTGCTTGTTCCAGGAAGTTTCCGGCTGCTTCTCGACGAAGCTGATGCGCGTGATCGACTTGATGCCCTTGAAGCCGTACTTCCACGGCACCACGAGGCGGATTGGCGCGCCGTTCTGGTTCGGCAGGGTTTCGCCATAAAGCCCGACGGCCAAGATGGTGAGGGGGTGCATGGCCTCGTCCATCCGCAGGCCCTCCACATAGGGCCAATCGAGAATCGGGATGAGGGTATCGACCCCGGACATTTCATCCGGACGATAGGCCGTCTCAAAGGCCACGTACTTTGCGCTCCCCTGCGGCTCCACGCGCTTGATCACATCAGCGAGAGGAATTCCGACCCAAGGGATCACCATGGACCAGCCTTCCACACAGCGCATGCGGTAGATCCGCTCCTCGAGGGAGGACTCCTTGATCAGGTCCTCCACGGCGTATGCCGCAGGCTTGGCCACGAGGCCATCGACCTTGACCGTCCAGGGCGTGGTCTTGAGCGTATGGGCGTTCTGGGCCGGTGACGCTTTGTCGGTGCCGAATTCATAATAGTTGTTGTAGGTTGTGATGTCCTTGCGGCTCGTCAGCTTCTCGTCCGTCGCCGAAAGCGGGCTCTTGGTTGCGGATAGAGGGGCGGCCCTCAGGGCATCGGGCCATGCCGCCGCGGCCACGAGGCCTGCGGCTCCCGCCATGAGCTGCCGGCGGTTGAAGTAGACGTCCCGAGGAGTGATCTCGGACGGAACGATATTGGCGGAGCGGCGGATCAGCATGGCGGCACCTTTTTGGAACCCATTCGGAAGATGCGTACACCCGGCAGGCCTACGCGCGCTTTCACGTTTGCGTTATAACCTGCTGGTCTTCCCTGCCGAACCAACGCTGACGCTGCGGCATGGGTTCTCAGGACGCTGGCCCCGCACGCAATGCTCAGCGTGTCACGAACCCCTATTACCCATTCGAGCCTGCGCCGCCCGGACAAACCTCCGGGTGATCTCTCGCGGATTGGTGATCGCCGTACCGACTACCACCGCATGGGCACCCCGCTCGAACGCCGCTGCGACGAGATCGGGAGTATCGAAGCGCCCCTCGGCGACGACCGGCAGTGGCAACTCACTCACCAGAGTCGCAATCAGGTCGAGATCCGGTCCCGTGTTCTTCTGGGTAGCGGTATATTCGGTGTAGCCTGACAGGGTGGTCGCCACATAGGTTGCCCCAGATGCATGTGCGGCCCTGCCCTCTTCGATGGTGGAAATATCGGCGAAGACCTCGCGGCCGAGTTCGGTTCTGATACGGGAGATCAGCCGATCCACCGGTTCCCCGTCCCGTGGGCGCGGCGTTGCATCGAGGCCGATGATGTGCGCACCAGCCTGCGCGATGCAGGATGCATTCTCGAAACTCGGCGTGATGTAGACCGGGAAGCGGTCGTCCCAGACCTTGCAGATGCCGATGATCGGCAGGGATGTAACGGCCCGTACGGCTCTCACGTCCGCGACGCCGTTGGCCCGAACGCCCATCGCGCCGCCTGCCTCCGCCGCGCAGGCCATCGCAGACATATATACTGGCCCGTGAAGCGGGTTGTCAGCGCGGGCCTGGCAGGAGACGATCAGAGCACCCTTCGGGATCAGGACAGTCATCTGCGCCTATTTCACCGCACCTGCCGTCATGCCCTGGATGAACTGCCGGGACAGTGCAAGGTAAAGAAGCGTGATCGGCGCTGCCGCGATGGTCAGCCCGGCAAACAGCATTCCCCAATCGGTCGTATACTCCCCCATGAAGGTCGTCAGGCCTTGCGGCAATGTTTTGTACTGGTCGGACTGGATGAACACGAGCGGGAAGAAGAAATCGTTCCAGATCGGCACGGCGTTCTGAATCGCCGCAATTGCCATGGGTGGCCGCGCGAGGGGCAGCATGACGGACCACATGATCCGTGGCTCGGAGGCGCCGTCGATGCGGGCCGCATCCTCGAGCTCCGATGGAAGCGAGCGTAGGAAACCCGCCATGATGAAGACTGCGGACGGCAAACCGATGGCCGTGTAGGTAACGATCAGGCTCCAGCGGCTGTCGAGCAGGTTGAGGTCACGCAGCAGGATGAAGAGGGGGATCACCGCAAGCTTCAAGGGCAGCATCAGGCCTGCCAGGAAGAACAGCAGGATGAAGGTGTTGGTGCGGGATTCGTAGCGGGCCACTGCGTAGCCCGCCATTGTGCCGAGCACGAGGATCAGGATGACTGACGCACCCGTTACGACGATCGAGTTGAGGAAGTAAGTCGGCATCGCGGTTTCACCGAGCACGCGGGTGAAGTTCTGGACCTGCGTGAAGTCGGGAAGAGCGAAGGGATGCTCGAAAATCTCGCCGGTGGTCTTGAAGGCCGACAGGACCATAACCACGACCGGATAGAGCATGATGAACGAGTTCATGATCAGGATGACCTGAGCCAGGAACGCGAAGGAGGCAGGCTGGGACGCCGTGTCATCGGCAAGGGCCTTGGTGTTCAAAACTGGATCTCCCGGCGACGCAGCCACAGAGTCAGCGCCGATGCGAACACCACGATGAACAGGAAGATCATCGTGGCGAGAGCGGAACCCTGGCCGAAATTCTGAATGCTGGCGCTCTGATTGCCGAAAGCCGTGCGGTAGAATACGAGACCCAGCACGTCAGTGGAACCGAAGGGCGAGCCGTCGAGCCCGGCCATCACGTAAGGGATCTCGAACCAGTTGAAAGCGCCAATGAAGAGCAGCGTGAACAGGATCGTGGTGCTCGGTGCAACGAGCGGCCACACGATGTTCTTGAGAAGCTGCCACTCGTTCGTGCCATCGAGGCGCGCCGCCTCGATGATCTCGGAGGGGATACGCTGCATGCCCGCAAGATAAACCAGCGTCGGAAAGCCGATGAAGTGCCAGGCATTAGCGAGGATCAACGCGCCGAGCGCGGTCGAGGAATCGCCAAGCCAGGGCTTTGCCAGGGCGTCGAGCCCCACCGAATTTAGCGCTTGGTTCACGAGGCCGAAATTGGGATTGAGAAAAAGCTTCCAGAGAAAGCCCACGATGATCGTCGACAGCACCACGGGAACGAAGACCGCGAGCCGGTGGAAGCGGTAGCCGAAAGGCTCCTTGTAGAGGAGCCACGCGAGAAGAAAACCGCCGCCGTTCTGGATGATCATCAGCGCGATGAGCGCATAGACGTTATGAAGGAAGGCGTTCCAGACAACGGGCGCCATGGTGGGCCCGAACAGCACTTCCTTGAAGTTCGCCAAGCCCACGAACTCGCCGCGCGCCAAGCCCCGCCACTCATAGAAGGCGTAAGCGAACGCCGACAGGATGGGATAGACTACGAACAGGGACATGAAGACGACAGGCGGGATGACGAGAAACGCTACCCAGCTGCGATGCTTGAGTGTGTGGGCCTGTATGGGCGAGACGGGCATAGGCTTAACCCTTCGAAAGACGAGCGGCGGGCTCGTGGCCCGCCGCTCCGGTGTTCAAAGCCTTACTTTTGGAACGGCTTGTAGTAGGTCGCGATGCCCTTGTTGATCTCGGCGGCAGCCTGCTCGGGCGTCTGCTGGCCGGCGAGCATCTTCTGCACGTTCGACTGCAGAAGCACCGAGCCGCTCGGCTCCTGATAGCGGAAGCGGACAAGCATCAGGTACGACATGGAGTTTTCGGCCAGCTTCGCCACTTCCTGCGTGATCGGGTCCTCGATCTTGATGCCCTGGATCGGCGACAGGTTCTTGAGGGTATTGGTGAAGGCCGTGCCATATTCGGGTGTCGCCAAGTAGCGCACGAACTTGAGCGCCGCGTCCTTCTTGTCGGACTTGGCGTTCACGGCATAACCGCCGTCGTAGTAGGTGGCGACGAGCGCCTGGTCCCCGGCCTTGAGGACAGGCGCCGGGAACACGCCGAGATCGAGCGTCGGGTTCTGCTTCGTGAAGTTAGCAACCTCATAGGACCCGCCCGCGAACATGGCGGCGCGGCCGGCCACGAAGAGCTGCTGCGACGACGGGTAATCGACGCCCGTGAAGTTCGGCGCGAAGTACTGGCTCACGTCCTTCAACTTGGCCAAGGCATTGACGAAGCGCGGGTCGGTGAAGTTCGCCTTGCCTGAGATGATGTCTTCCTCGAACTGCTTGCCGAGCATGGAGGAGAGCAGGCCGCCCACGATGGTCTCATTCTGCCATGCGGTCGCAGTGCCGTTCGCAAAGGGATTGATGTTCTTGGCCTTCAGGGCCTAGGCCAAGGCCATCAGCTCATCCCAGGTCTTGGGCGGGTTCACGCCCGCGTCCTTGAACAGCTTCTTGTTGTAGACAACGAGCTGGGTCTGCATGGCGAAGGGCACGGCATAGACCTTGCCGTCGGAGCGCAGGGTTTCTGCCGCCAGAGCAGGCTCCGGGAATTTTGCGAGTTCGGGCACGCTCTGCTTGTCGAGCGCAAGGAGATAGCCTGGGGTCGCAATGGTCTCCAGGTTGCCGTAGGCGCGAACCTGAATCACGTCCGGGCCGCGGCCGGCGGCGAGCGCGGTAGAAAGAATCGTCTGGTAATTCTCCGGCGCATAGGTCTCGAACTTGACCGAGATCTCGGGTTCCTTTTCCTGAAACTTCTTGATGATCTCGTTGTAGAACGCCTTGTCTTCCTGACGCCAGCTCCAGAAGGTCAGCTCGGTCTTGGCCATGGCGGCGGCGGTGGAGAGAAGGTAACCGCCAACCGCGGCTCCCATCAGCATTCGTCTCGTCAGCTTCATCTTGAGCTCCCTCATCGTTGTAATCCTTTCTAACCACCGGAGAGCGCTTGCACGGACGCGCCCTCTCGGAATTCTCAGCTGTATGGCTCCGGTGCGATCACGAGGACCGTGGCGTCATCGTGGGTTTTAACACGGACATGGGCGCGCGCCACGGGGTCGGCTCGTTCCAAGTCTCTCAGCTCATTCATAAGGCTCTCACCCTCCCCGGCTGCCAGACGCGCATGGAGAGTGCCGTCGGAATAGCGCCCGAACACGTCGACAAGACGCATGAATCCGGCAGTGGCGAGCACGATCGGCTCTTCAGGCCTGACCGCAGCCCTGAACGTCAACTCCCGCCCAGCCCAGGGACGACGCGGATTAACGACCCAGTAGCCGTCCGGTTGGTTCAGCTTGGAGCGGTTTTCCAGGATCTGGCGTCTCACCGCCTGAGGGATGCGGCCGGGCTCGTGTCCCTCCGCTCCAAGAGCCGCCAGCGTCCGCCGCTCGAAGGGCTTTGCCCGCTCGTCCGTCCATCGGACGATGCCATCCTGCGACGGGACCAGCGCGACCACGTCGCCCAGGAAGGCTCCTTCTACGAACGTCCGTCCATTTCCGGGCAGCCCTGAAAGCCTGATAAAGCCCAGGCAGGCCGAAGGCGCGTGGTCGTCCTGCACGGCCGGTACATGGGCCGTCACATCCCGGAAGGCGGCCTGAAGATCAGCCTCCAAGGCAGAGAAAGCTTCCCGGGTCGTCTGGACAGAGGTGGCGGAATTTTCGAGCTGGCGGGACATGGCCTGAACCAGCCACGCGGCGTCGGTCGGCCCTGGCGTCAAGCGTTCGTCCAACACCCCGGTCGCGCCATCGATGACCCAGGCACAATGTCCAGACAGCCCAAAGCCGTCCTCGTTGATGCGGAAGCCGGGGACGGACTGCTGATACAGAGGCTGGAAACAGAATTCGAGGCCAGTATGGGTCACGCCCTAACTGGTCTCATATTGGTTGCGTCCTGTCCATATTGGTCCTGGTGCCTGTTCACACCCTGTCTTCGCGGACAGACGGCAGGCGGATCAATAAGGAAGCCCCGTGTAATTCTCAGCCATGGACCGGGCTGCCGCCTCGGACGCGACCAGATACTCGAACTCGGTCCGCTGGATCCGCCGGCCGAAGGTATCCGTATCCGGGAAGGTGTGGAGAATCGACGTCATCCACCAGGAGAAGCGTTCAGCCTTCCAGACCCGCGCAAGGGCCAGGGACGAATAGCTGTCGATTCCGGCAGACGAGCGTTCGCCATAATATTCGATCAGGGCTTCAGACAGGTAGCGCACGTCGCTGGCTGCGAGGTTCAGGCCCTTCGCGCCCGTGGGCGGAACGATGTGGGCCGCGTCCCCGGCCAGGAACAGACGCCCGAACCGCAATGGCTCGGCCACGAAGCTTCGAAGAGGCGCGATGGACTTCTCGATGGATGGACCGGTAACCAGGTGGTCTGCCGTCTCCTCATCGAGGCGGCTGCGGAGTTCATCCCAAAAGCGCTCATCCGACCACGCCGCCACCTTCTCGTCGGCCGGAACCTGCACATAATAGCGACTGCGGGTTGGAGATCGCATGGAGCAGAGCGCAAAGCCCCGGGCATGATGGGCATAGATCAGCTCGTCCGAAACCGGCGGGCAATCCACCAGGATCCCAAGCCAGCCGAAGGGATAGACCCGCTCGAAGGTCCTCAACGCGTGATTGGGCACGCTGGCGCGCGAAACCCCATGATAGCCGTCGCAGCCGGCGATAAAGTCACAAGCGATCTCGTGCTCGACGCCGTCTTTCCTGAAGCGCACCTTGGGGCTGTCGCCGTCGAAATCATGAAGGGAGACGTCCTGCGCTTCGTAGATCGTTTTCGCCCCAGAGGCGTCACGGGCCTGCATCAGGTCGCGGGTAACCTCGGTCTGCCCATAGACGGTTACGGTACGGCCGATCAGTTCGCGGAAATTGAACCGATGGCGATCGCCATCGAAGCAGAGTTCGACCCCGTCATGGACGAGGCCTTCCTCATGCAGTCTCTCGCTGACGGCAGCCTTTTCCAGCAGCTCGACGGTGCTCTGCTCAAGCACCCCTGCCCTGATCCGCCCGAGCACGTAATCCTGGCTCCGCCGCTCCAGGACGATTGTCTCGATGCCTTCGTTCTCGAGCAGACGCCCCAATAGCAAGCCCGCGGGCCCCGCGCCGATGATCACGACCTTGGTTCGCATTCCCGGGATCCTCCCACGGCGGCTCAGGCCGCACTCGCCAGTTTAGAGAAGATGGACGCCGGCGGCCTGCCGGCCAATGGACAAAGCCATCATAGGATAGGACAATCCGAACATTCGCCGAAACCCGACCAACTTCGCCATGGCAATGATCCCGACCTATGCTCTCTATGGAGAGCTCAACGACAATCTCAGTGCTGACTGGGTCCATTGCGAAACGATCCAGTCGCGCAGCCGGTTGCACAATTACGAGATCCAGCCCCATCGCCACGAGAGCCTGTTTCAGATCCTCCACCTGACCGAGGGGCAGGCGGATGTCGTCATCGATGGCAGGCGGAGCACGGTCCATGCGCCTTGCATCCTGACCCTGCCCCCTGCAGTGGTCCACGGTTACAGGTTCTCGCCCAATGTGGCCGGAACGGTGCTGACCCTGTTGGACAGGAGCCTTGCCGATGTTCTTGATGCAGAGGACGGGATCGAAGACACGTTTCAGCAGGTGCAGCTCGTTGCCCTAGGAGAGCACCCTGACGTCGCCCGAGGCGTGGAGGCTGACATCAGCGTGATTGCGGCCGAATTCGCAAACCGGGCTCCAGGCCGTCTCGGCATCATTAAGGCGCGGCTGACGCTCGTCCTTATCGGCCTGCACCGCATGAAGCGACTTACTCTTCAGGCCCAACCTGGCCAAGGCGACAGAAGCCGCCATCACGCCATGCGCTTCCGCCAACTCGTCGATCAGGATTTTCGCGCCCACAAGCCCCTCGAACTCTATGCGGAGAGGCTGGGTCTCACCCCGACCCATCTCAACAGGATCTGCCGGGAGCATCTGGGCGACACGGCTCTCGGAGTCATTCATCAGCGCATTGTTCTGGAAGCCAAGCGCTATCTGACCTTCACGTCCATGAGCGCCAAGGAAGTGGCGCTTTCCCTAAGCTTCGACGATCCGTCGTATTTCACGCGCTTCTTCAAGCATAAGACCGGTCTATCGCCGCTCACGTTCCGCGCCCTGCAGAAAGCCACCATCGCTCATTCGGGGACATCTCAAACGGATGAACCGTTGCCGCACGATTCACGTTCCCTCATCAAAGGAGACCGACCATGACAGAGACGGAGCGAAAGAACCCGGGCGATGAAGACGTGCCCGGAACGTCTCAGACGGGAGACGATATCTGCCCCACCTGCAACGGTTCCGGGAATCTGCAGCAAAAGCCCTGTCCGGATTGTGGAGGCAGCGGAAAGATTACCGTGATCGTCGGCGATGCCTGAAGCTTGCCATCAACCCATCCTCACGGCTGCGCTTGATGCGCCACGAAGGTGAGGCCTTCCAGAAGGGCGTTGGCCTTGCTCAATGCCGCGCCAGTCGCGATTGCCATCTGGGGCAGGACCATCCACTCAAGGGTCCATGCCGCACCGGACCGCTCGTTCTCGTGCACAAGGGCCTGGTGGAGAGTACCAAGCATGCCTGCATTGAAGCGCGCAAGCGTCACGAGAACTTCGGCCGGAACCGGATTGGACTTGTGAGGCATAGCCGATGAGCCGCCACCCGTGGCGAGGCGTACCTCGCCAACTTCGTTCTGCGTCATCAAGGCGACGTCCTGACCGATCTTGCCGAGGGTCCCGGACGCGAGGGAAAGCCAGGCCCCGAACTCGCCGATGCGATCTCGCTGGGAATGCCATGAGGGCACAAAGCCAAGCCCAAGCCGCTCGGCCATGCCATCCGCGATCGCATCACCGTGTTGCTTCAGTTCTCCGCGCGTCCCGACCGGACCACCCAGTTGCAGCACCAGCAGGCGCGGCTGGAGTTGCTGCAATAAATCCCTGAGCCGCTCGATGGGTTGTAGCCATGTGTCGATCTTGTCGGCGGCCGTGAACGGAAGCGCCTGCTGCATCCGCGTATGGGCCATCAGGCGGATTTCACCGTCGCGGGCCTTCAATGCCCCGAGGGAGTGGACGAGTGCGTTCAAGCGGTGGAGATAGATTTGCGTCAGATCCTTCAGGCGCAGGATCAATCCCGTGTCGATGATGTCCTGGCTCGTTGCACCGACATGGACAGACTTGGCGTGAGTCTCGCCGACAGCGGCGCGGAGCTGCTTCACGAATTCCGGGACGATCACTCCGTCCTGTGCGAGCCCTTGGGCAAGCCGGGACCAATCCGGCTGGAAGTTCCGGCACGCCTCCGAAATCCGGCTTGCAGCCGCGCTCTCGATGAGACCAACCTCCGCCTCGGCGTCCGCAAGAGCCTCCTCGACCTGCAGCATAGCGCGCAGTTCGGCCTCATTCGAAAA
Source organism: Microvirga aerophila (assembly GCF_003332305.1). Classification (GTDB taxonomy): domain Bacteria; phylum Pseudomonadota; class Alphaproteobacteria; order Rhizobiales; family Beijerinckiaceae; genus Microvirga; species Microvirga aerophila. Next base: position 258,302 of record NZ_QOIO01000001.1, read on the forward strand.
AAATGCAGACGCTTCCTCATCGCCGATGAGGGATTGCAGGAGCGGAGAGGATAGCGGTTCAGTCGTCATCCGATGAGCCCTCTAGACGGCCTCGAGGGCGATTGAAATGCCCTGCCCGACCCCGACGCACATGGTGGCCAATGCCCGCTTCTTCCTCGAAAGCTTGAGCTCCAAGGCCGCTGTGCCGGTGATCCGCGCACCAGACATGCCGAGCGGGTGTCCGAGCGCAATGGCGCCGCCATTGGGATTCACGTGCTCCGCGTCCTCCGGCACGCCGAGTTCGCGCAGGACCGCGATGCCTTGGCTGGCAAACGCCTCGTTCAGCTCGATGACGTCGAAATCCGTTGGCTTCAACCCGAGGCGGGCGCAGAGCTTCTTGGTGGCCGGCGCCGGGCCGATTCCCATGATGCGCGGCTCGACGCCGGCGGCAGCTCCGCCGACGACCCTTGCGATCGGTTCGAGGCCGTACTTCCGCACGGCCTCTTCCGATGCAATGATGAGAGCGGCCGAGCCATCGTTGACGCCGGAAGCGTTGCCAGCTGTCACCGTTCCATCCCTGCGGAATGGTGTCGACAGTTTAGCAAGCCCCTCCAGTGTCGTGTCGGCTCGGGGATGCTCGTCTTTGTCGATGACGGCAGGGTCGCCCTTTCGCTTCGGGATCGAGACCGGGACAATCTCCTTGGCGAAGCGGCCATTGGCTTGAGCCGCGCCTGCCTTCTTCTGGGACCGAACGGCAAACGCATCCTGGTCCGCCCGGGAGATCTGGAACTCTTCGGCCACGTTCTCGCCGGTTTCGGGCATGGAATCGACGCCGTACTGAGTCTTCATCAGCGGATTAATGAAGCGCCAGCCGATGGTGGTGTCATAAATTTCGGCCGCGCGTGAGAAGGCCGATTCCGCTTTCGGCATTACGAAAGGCGCACGCGACATGGACTCCACACCGCCGGCGATCATCAGCTCCGCCTCCCCTGCCTTGATCGCGCGAGCGGCCGCGATCACCGCATCCATTCCGGAGCCGCAGAGCCGGTTGATGGTCGTGCCGGGAATCGAGCCGGGAAGACCGGCGAGCAGCAGGGACATGCGGGCGACGTTGCGATTGTCCTCACCCGCCTGGTTGGCGCAGCCGTAGATCAAGTCGTCAACGGCCTCGAAGTCGACATTCGGCAAGCGTTCCATAAGAGCTTTCAGCGGGACTGCTCCAAGATCATCGGTGCGGACACCGGAGAGCGAGCCGCCGTAGCGACCGATGGGAGTGCGGACATAGGCGCAGATATAAGCCTCGGACATCTTAGACTCCCTTCTTGCCGCCGTGGGCTCTCTCGGTTCGCGCCTGGAGATCGCGCAAGGTCGACAGCTCAAGTTCGGATGGAGGCGGGGTTTCCTCGACGTTATCGGCAAACCGCACCTTCCAGCCGCACGTCTCCTGAACCTGTTCCCTTGTCACCCCCGGATGCATGGACACAACGGTGAATTCCTTTGTGTCTGGATCCGGCTTCCAAGTCGCCAGATCCGTAATCAGGAGGGTTGGACCCTTGGTGTCGATGCCAAGTCGTTGCCGGTGATCGCCGCCGTCCCCGTGACCGAAGGAGGTGTAGAAGTCGATCTTCTCCACCATGCCGCGGGTCGACTGCTTCATAGTGATATAGACCTCCTTGCAGGAGGTGGCGATTTCAGGAGCCCCGCCGCCGCCGGGCAGGCGGACCTTGGGGTGGTTGTAATCGCCGATCACCGTGGTGTTGATATTGCCGAAGCGGTCCAACTGAGCTGCACCTAGAAACCCGATGGAGATGCGCCCGCCCTGCAGCCAGTAGCGGAACATTTCCGGTACCGGCACAGTGGACACGGCGGTCTCGCAGAGCTCGCCGTCGCCAATGGACAGCGGAAGAACCTCGGGCGCGGTGCCAATGGTGCCGCTCTCGTAGATCAAGGTGATGTCGGGTGCGTGGGTCAGCCGCGCCACGTTGCAGGCCGCTGACGGCGCGCCGATCCCGACGAAGCACACATCATCGTTGGAGAGCGCGCGGGCGGCCGCAATGGTCATCATCTCGGTGGGAGTAAAGCCGGACATTTATTTTTCTCACAATCCCTGTACGCGGGCAGCAAAGACTTCCGGGCCGACATTCAACACGTTGTCCTTCATCCACTGGGCGAAGAGGTCACGGTCAGCGGAAATCTTGTCCCACTCGAGATAATTGGCGTTGTCGCGATCGTAGTAGCCGTGCGTGTAGGACGGATGCGCGCCGCCCGGCACATGAACGATGGATGTGACGGTCCAGTGCGGGAGGATGCACAGGTTCGGATGCAGATCGTCGAAATCGTCCACGATCTCCTCCACCGTCACCACGGCGCGCTTGGCCGAAAGCACAGCCTCCTTCTGCACGCCCACGATGCCCTCGACCAGAACCTCGCCACGCTTGCTGGCCTTCTGGGCATGAATGAATGTGACATCCGGGCGGTGGGCCGGGACAGCCGCGAGTTCCTCGCCGGTGAACGGACAAGTCACGCTCTTGATCGCGGGGTTGACCTCCTTGAGGCCCGCGCCGCGATAACCGCGGAAGACCGCGCACGGCAGGCCCGCAGCCCCGGCCTCATAGGCGTTCGCCATAGCGGCGTGGCTGTGCTCCACGGTTTCGATGGAACGGGGCCAGCTGTTCTCGATGGCGTCACGCATGCGGCGCAGAAGACCCACGCCAGGGTTGCCCGCGTAGGAGAAGATGACCTTCCTGGCGAGGCCCATGCCGATCATCTGATCATAGATGATGTCCGGCGTCATGCGGATCAGCGTCAGGTCCTTACGTCCCTGGCGGATCACTTCGTGAGCGGCCGCATGAGGGATGAGGTGGGTGAAGCCTTCGAAGGCGACGGTATCGCCGTCGCGGAGGTTCTCTGCGACAGCCTCTTGGAGGCTCTGAAACTTGGCCATGATACGCTTTCAGGTAACCATTAAATATCGAAGAAAACAGTTTCCTTCTCACCCTGCAGATGGATGTCGAAGGTGTAGGTCGGCAGCCCCTTTTCCTCGGTCCGCGTGGCGATCAGGGTTGGCACTCGGGCCTTGTGGGCGATCCTGGAAAGAACCGGGCATTCTGCGTTGGCAGCTTCTTCGTCGCTAAAATACATCCGCGTGTGGAGGCCGACATTGATGCCTCGTGCAACGATCCAAACGGTGATGTGCGGGGCCATCAGGCGTCCGTCCTTATAGGGTACACGGCCCGGCTTGATCGTCTCGAAGCGGTATTCGCCGGTCGCCCCATCCGCTGGCTGGCGTCCCCAGCCGACGAAGTTCGGATCGGCCCGCCCGCGCCGCTCCTGCGGGCTGTTGTAGAGCCCATCCGCATCGGCTTGCCATATTTCGATCAGCGCATCCTTCAGTGGGTCGCCTACGCCGTCATAGACATGCCCCTTGATGACGACGCGCTCGCCCTTCGTCTCGGGACCGACAAGCACGAGCCCCAGATCCTCGTTCCACACACCCGTGATCTCGACCCAGTTCGGGTTCGTGCCGATATGCACGTAGGGGCCGGCGGTCTGGGATGGCGATTCCTTGAGGCGGGTCAGCTTCTGGGTCATCAGTTCCCCTCCATCCGATTCTCGAACATCGTCGAGCGGCGGCCGCGAAGGACGATGTCGAATTTATACGCGAGCGAGTCCATCGGCAGCGTGTTCTCACGGTCGAGCGCCGCAACGAGCTGCTCGATGGCAGTCTTGTCAGGGATGGTCGCTACAATGGGATCCTGCCAGATCATCGGATCGCCCTCGAAATACATCTGCGTGATCAGGCGCTGTGCGAAAGCGTGTCCGAAGACCGAGAAGTGGATATGGGCCGGCCGCCAATCGTTGACGCCATTAGGCCAAGGGTAGGCGCCAGGCTTGATGGTTCTGAACCAGAAGCGTCCGTCCTCGTCCGTGATGGCTCGCCCGCAACCGCCGAAGTTCGGATCGATGGCGGCGAGATAGGTTTCCTTCTTGTGACGATAGCGCCCGCCCGCATTGGCCTGCCAGAACTCCAGCAAGGCTCCAGGAACCGGACGGGCATTCTCGTCCAGCACGCGACCATAGACGACAATCCTCTGGCCGATCGGATCGCCGGTCTTGGCGTAGTTGCGGATGAGATCGTTATCCAGCGGTCCGATCTTGTCGTGCCCGAAAACCGGCCCGGTCAATTCGGAGATCGTGTTCTCAAGCGACAGGAGCGGCTGCTGCGGGGAGCGCAGCACGGTTGTCTTATAGGGTGCCGAGAAAGCAGGCGGATGCCAGCTCCGGTCGCGCTGATAGAAAGTTCCTTGATCCACCATGTTTCCTCCTCTGGAACCCCACCCCGAGATAGCGGAGGCTCCGTTCGTCCGGGTTACTGTCCGGGCTCCGGATCGGCTTCCATTTCGGCCAAAGTCTTCTTGACGATCTTGATGGCGTGGTTGGCCGCGGGAACGCCTGCATAGACGGCCACGTGCAACAACGCCTCCTTGATATCTTCCTTGGTCGCGCGGGTGTTGCGGGTCGCACGGACATGCATGGCGACCTCGTCGTCCTGCCCGAGGGCCGCCAGGAGCGCGATGGTCACGATGGAGCGCTCGCGCTTGGTGAAGCCCGGACGCGACCACACGGAGCCCCAGGCCCCCTCTGTGATGAAGGTCTGGAAGTCTGCATCAAATTCCGTCATCTGGGCGCTTGCCCGGTCTACATGCGCGTCGCCCAGTACCTGGCGGCGAACCACCATTCCTGCCTTGTAGCGCTCGCTCTGGTGCTTCTCAGACAAGTCCCACCTCCTGAAGATGCCGGTTGATGAGCTTCGACAGCACTGCCGGTTGCTCGACACAGGGGATATGACCTGCCGACTCGATGAGCTCGAAGTGCGCGTTCGGGATCAGGCCTGCCGTATGCCGCACGAGATCCGGCGGCGTCGAACCATCCTGATCGCCCGCGACGCACAAGGTCGGCGCGGCAATGCGCCCTGCATCCATGGTCAGATCCGCATCACGGATCGACGCGCAGGTTCCCGTATAGCCATGAGCAGGGGTGCGAACCAACATGTTCCGCCAACCGGCGCAGGCCTCGGCCTTGTCACGACGAAACGAGGGCGTGAACCAGCGTTGCAGCACGCCTTCGACGACAGCCTCGATGCCGCCGTTCTCGACCGCTGCAATCCGCTCGGCCCAGGTTTCCGGGGTGCCAATCTTTGCCGCCGTACAGCAGAGGGTCAGGGCCAGGACACGCTCCGGCGCGCGCACCGCAATGCGTTGCCCGATCATGCCTCCGACGGACAGGCCCACGAAAGCGGCGCGATCGACCGTTAGAAGATCGAGCAGCGCCAGAAGATCATCAACATGATCATCGATCGTGTAGGGCGCGGGCGGCGCATCAGACAAACCATGCCCCCGCTCGTCGTAGAGAACGACACGAAAACGATCGAGGAACGCCGGCACGATGTCCTGCCAGATGCGGAAATCGCTTCCAAGGGAATTCACGAAGACAAGAGCCGGGCCATCGGGATTTCCAAGAACCTGATAGTGAAGAACGATGCCGTTTGCGCGTGCGAATGCCATGTTTGAACTCAGTGCAAGGAGCCGACGCCGATATAATGCTCGACCAGGGAATGATCGGACCGAAGCGCCTCGCTTGATCCCTGCCAGACGATCTGCCCGCGCTCGAGGATGAGGACGGATTCGGCGAAGTCGAGAGCGCTCTCCAGGCGCTGCTCCACGAGCAGGATGGTCATTTCACCGCTCGCCGCAAGGCGCGTGAACGCAGCCATGAGCTCATCGCAGATGACCGGAGCCAGGCCCTCAAGGGGCTCATCGAGGAGCAGAACCGAAGGGCGCCCGAGGATCGTGCGGGCTGTGGAGAGCATTTGCTGCTCGCCGCCGGATAGCTGCCAGCCCAGGTTTCGTCGTCGCTCGTGAAGCCTCGGAAACATGTCGTAGGCCTCTTGGATCACACTGCGCGGGCGGTCCTTGATGCCGACGAGCAGGTTCTCCTCAACGGTGAGGGACCGGAAGATGTCGCGCGTCTGGGGCACGAGGCCCACCCCTTTTAGGGCGCGTTCCGAACTTTTGTCACCGGCCACATCGTTGCCGTTGACCCTGATCTCGCCTCCATATCGGCGTGTCAGTCCCATGAGGCTGGACAGGAGGGTCGTCTTGCCCATGCCGTTGCGGCCCAGGATCGAGAGGCGCGAACCGGCAGGCACGGAGAACGAGACGTCTTCCAGCACCACAGTCGGGCCGTAACCGGCGCTCAGGCTGCGGACTTCAAGCGACGCTGCGGGCATTGGCATAATTCCCCAAATAGGCTTCGCGAACCTTGTCGTTGGCGGCGACCTCGAATGGCAGCCCTTCGAAAATAATCTCACCCGCGGCCAGTACGACCACACGCTTGGCGAAACGGAACACGAGGTCCATGTCGTGCTCGATCATCAGCACCGCGAGGCTGGGCGGCAGGCGCTCCAGGGCCTGCTCGATTCGAGGCGTCTCGCTCGACGGCACGCCGGCCGCCGGTTCGTCGAGAAGCAGCACCTTGGGCTTCAAGGCGAGCGCGATGGCAATCTCGAGAAGACGCTGCTGGCCATAGGCGATCTCTCCGACCTTGCGTCTAGCGACCTCGACGAGGCCCAACGCGCCGAGCAGGCCATGGACCTCATCGGCCACCGTGGAGTCGCCCGTGAAGCGGCTCAGAATGCGGGATGCCCTGCCCTCGCGCTGCAGCACCGTGAGGGTGACATGCTCTTCCGGCGTCATGTCCGAGAAAAGCCGTGTGACCTGGAAGGTGCGCACGAGCCCCTTACGCACGCGCCGTACGGCTCCAAGATCCGTGACGTCGTCACCGTTCAGGACGACCCTGCCGGCGCTTGGCTTGATCTGGCCGGTGACGAGATTCACGAAGGTGGTCTTACCGGCCCCGTTGGGACCAATGAGGGCAAGCCTCTCTCCGGCCGGCATGGCAAGTGAAATGTTGCGGCTGACCGCAAGCCCTCCGAAGGACTTGGTCAAGCCCTCGACGCGAAAAAGTTCGCTCATCACCGGCCTCCCTTGGCGCGGCCGGACGCGAACAGCCTGTCGGTGAGCCCGCTAAGTCCCTTGGGCGCCGCGAGCACCACGGCGATCAGCAGAGCTCCGACCATGGTCATCCAGTGGAAGGGGTTGATGGAGGATACCACGTGCTCGAACCCCATGAAGATTACCGTTCCAACAAGCGCTCCGTAAAGCGTTCCCAACCCGCCCAGCACCAGCATGACCAAAGCATTGGCGGAGAGTTCGAAGCTGACGCTGTCGAGGCCGACGACCTGCGTGGAAATCGCCGCCAATGCACCGCCCATTCCGGCGACCGCGCCTGAAATGACGAACATCTTCAGAAGGACCGGGAACACGAAAGCCCCCATGGCGCGGATGCGCACCTGGTCTTCCTTAATGCCCCGGCAGAGCATGCCGAACGGCGATGAGACGACGAACTTGAGAACGATGAAGACGAAAACCAGCAAAATCAGGCCGAAGAGATAGGCCGTCTGCCCCCAGAGATCGAACTCGAAGACGCCGAAAAGCGGGCTCGGCATCAATCCGGAAAGGCCGTCGCTGCCGCCCGTGTAGGCGGATGCCTTGTTCGCAGCCTCATGGAAGAGCTGGACGATGGCGATCGAAAGCACGAGCTGCGGCAGCCCGTGGGCCCTGAGCATGATCGTGCCCATGACGAGACCCGCTGCCGCGCCGCCAACCGCCCCGATAACGATCAGCGTCAATGGCTCGGTGACGCCGTTCACGCAAGCGATGCCCGCCGCGTATGCGCCGGCTCCGAACAGAGCCGCGTGGCCGAGCGTAGCGATTCCGCAATAGCCGACGATAAGGTCCAGGGACAGAACCATCAGCGCGACTGCGATTACACGGGTCAGCAGCGCCAGATTGTCCGGAAACAGCCAATAACCTGCAAGGCCCGCCGCAATGATCAGGAGCACTCCTGCCACATCACGGCCAATCTGAGCCCCGGTGTGCGACGGCGCGACAAGCTTTTCCGATGGAGCGATGACCTGCACTTTACTGAGCCCTTCCAAAGAAGCCGCGCGGGAACACGCAAACGATACCGATTACGGCTGCGTAGAAGAAGAAGTTGCCGAACTCCGGCATGAGATATCGTCCCGTGGTGTCGATCGCGCCGAGCACGATGCAGGCCACCACGGCCCCGGGGATAGAACCCGCCCCGCCGACAGAGACGACCACAAGAAAGGTCACCATGTAGCGAAGGGCGTAATAGGGTTCGATAGGCAGAAACTCGGCTCCAACCACGCCGCCCAGCGCAGCCAAGCCAATGGCGATGGCGAAGCTGACGGCATAGACCACCTGAGTGCGCACGCCGAGCGCATCGGCCATGGCGGCGTTGTCGACGGTGGCGCGGAGTTTGATGCCGAAGGCTGTCTTCTCGATCAGGAACCAAAGGCCTGTCGCAACGACGACCCCGCAGGCGATCACGAAAAGCCTGTGCGCCGAGATGGTGCGAAAGCCCACATCGACCGGCTGCGCCAGCGCTTCCGGAAGTGGAATGGTCTTCAGGGTGGGGCCGAAGAAGTAGTTCGTGATGCCGATGACGCAGAACGTGATGCCGATTGTCATCAGCACCTGGGTAAGCTCCGGACTGCCGTAAATCCGACGAAAGAGCAAACGCTCCAGAGGAATTGAGATGACAATCGTGCCCAGGATCGCGAGGGCGATCGCAATCGCGTAGCCCATCCCCAGATCCCGCGCCGCATAGGATGCGATATAGCCGGCGATCATCGCGAACGCCCCGTGGGCCAGGTTGACCACTCGCATCAGCCCCATCGTGAGCGACAGGCCAATGCAGATGATGAACAGGGCCATGCCGTACGCGAAGGCATCGAGTCCGATACTGAGAATGGTCTGCATGTGAATGTCTCGGTCAGCGGCCATCCCGATGATGGGCGAAGAGCGCGGCCTTGGAAAGCCGCGCTCGAGTATGGAACCTCGCAGGCTCTACTGAGAAGCGAGTCCCGGATCCTTTTGGTTCGGGAAGGTCTCGATTTCCTTGTTGAAGGTCTTGCCGTCCGGCCCCTTCACGACTTCGCGCAGGTAGATGTTCTCGGTGATGTGCCGGGTCTCTGCGTCGATGCTCACGGGACCGCGCGGGCTGGTCCAGGCAAGCCCCTTGACGGCGTCGACAGCCTTCTGGGCATCCTGCTTGCCATCGGTGGCTTCGATCATCTTGTAGATGACATGCATGCCGTCATAAGCGCCGACCGACGGAAACGAGAGTTGCTCGGGCGAACCGATGGCCTTCGTGGCTGCTTCGACGAAGCGCTTGTTCTCAGGAGATTCGTGGGAGACGGCATAGTGGAACGTGGTGAGCAGCCCCAAGGCTCCGTCGCCCAAAGCCGGCAGGTCCGATTCCTGCGTCAAGTCACCCGGCGCGAAGAACTTGATGCCGGCCTGCTTCAGTCCCGTATCGTTGAACGCCTTCACGAATCCAAGCGTGGTCGGGCCGGACGGCAGGAAAGCAAAAACGCCTTCGGCGCCGGATGAGCGGACCCGCTGCATGATAGGGCTGAAGTCGTTGGTGTTGAGCGGCATCCTGATGGCTTCGACCACCTGCCCGCCGGCTGCCTCGAACGCCTTCTTGAAGGCCGCTTCCGCATCGACGCCGGGACCATAGTCACTGACGGCCGAAATGATCTTCTTGACCCCGCGGTCAACTGCGATCTTGCCCAGGGGCGTCGTGGTCTGGGCCGTGGTGAAGGACGTGCGCACGACGAGGGGCGACTGGGTCATAATGGCCGATGTCGCGGCGTTGAAGATGACCAGTGGTGCGTTGGCCTGCTTGAGCAGGGGCGTAATCGCCAGGGCGTCGGGGGTGAAATAGACGCCCCCGAGATATTGCACCTTATCCTTGACAATGAGCTCCTGCGCCAAGGCGCGGGATTGGGCGGGGTTGGCCGCCGGAAGGTCCCGATAGACGACTTCTACGGTATGGCCTTTCACGGTCTTGCCGTTGAGCGCCATATAGGCCTCGACCCCGGCCTGGAAATTCTTGCCCTGGAGAGCAAAGGGGCCGGAGAAGGGCCCGATCACTCCAACCTTGATCGTGTCGGCCGCCACGGACGCGGTGCCCGCGAGCAGCGCGCCGACAGCCGCGCCGAGAAGCTTCTTCACAGATGACATCTTCATTTCCTCCCTGGAGCCGCTTGGCCTCTATCAGAAGGACCTGCGGTCTCCTTAGCCTTTGGTCTCATGTGTGTTCGCATTGCGAACATTGATAACCATAGCGAACATGAAGTACAATTTGGGCCAGAGTGTCAAGGCTACCAAAGTCCATGACAGCACGGGTCTTGGGAGTATGCATGGCGAATACGGATATGGACGAGCCGACAGGTGATCGGGATTTCGTCGCCAGCCTGGAGAAGGGCCTCGCGGTGATCGAGGCCTTCGATGCAAGCCGCCCCCGGCTGACGCTGACGGACGTGGCCAAGCTGACGGGCATCACCCGCGCGGCTGCGAGGCGGTATCTCCGCACGCTCACCAAGCTGAACTATGCGGATTTCGATGGGCGTTATTTCAGCCTGAGCCCTCGTATCCTGAGGCTTGGCTATGCCTATCTTTCCTCCACCTCGCTCTCGCTGCGCCTGCAGCCGTTCCTTGAGAAGATCTCCCAGGAAACAGGAGAATCGAGTTCAGCGGCCGTCCTGGACGGCGACGATATCGTCTACATCGCCCGCTCGGCGACCCGGCGCATCATGTCCATAGGACTCGGCGTCGGAAGCCGCCTCCCCGCCTATTGCACGTCGCTTGGCCGCGCCATCCTGGCCTACCAGACGCCAGCCGAGATCGAAGCCTATCTTGAAAGGGTCAAGCTTGAGCCGAAGACCCCGAAGACCCTGACTCAGAAATCGGACCTGCGCGCCGCGCTCGAGGCTGCCCGCCAGCAGGGCTACGCCATGGTCAGCGAAGAGCTGGAATTCGGCCTGCAGTCCATCGCGGTGCCGCTCATCCAGAAAAACGACAAGATCACGATTGCGCTGAATATCAGCGCTCAGGCAGCCCGGGTCTCGGCCCAGGAGATGGAAGAACGCTTTCTGCCCACCTTGCGGGAGGCCAGCGAGGCTCTTCGCTACACGTTCTGAACACTGACGCCCTATGCGACAATGCATCGATCGTGTTTGACCTTTGGAACAACTACATGTCGCTCTCGGCAGTCTAGACTGCCGCGCCGATTCGCCAGAGATTTAAAGCCCTGTTCATGAACTACCTCGTCCTCGATCTCGAAACTGCCAATCCCGATTGCGCTTCCATCTGTCAGATCGGCATCGTGACGGTCGAAAACGGCGAGATCGTCGACACGATTTCGCATCTGATCGACCCTCAGGACAGGTTCGACTACTGGAACATCAAGGTCCATGGCATCGAGCCCGATCATGTCGCCGGCTGCCCGTCTTTCTGCGATATCCTGCCGAAACTGGCCCCTCTCCTGGACGGCAAGATCATCGTGACCCACGGCTCGTTTGACCGGATTGCGATCACCAAGGCATGCCAGAGATATGACCTTCCGGTTTTCGATGCCCTATGGCTCGACAACCAGACCGTGGTGCGCCGCACATGGCCGCAATTCGCCCGGAGGGGATATTCTCTGGGCAATCTGGCCCAGCATTTCGGAATCGAATTCCGGCATCACGACGCACTTGAGGATGCCGTTGCGACGGCTCACATCTTCCGCCGCGCCCTGTCCGAAAGCGGCCGCTCCGCAAGCGCCTGGGTGTCGGCGATCGCTGAGCGGACCCACCGTCAGCCGTCGATCCTGGTTCAAGGCGCGAGCGATGGTCCCTTTTCGGGCAAGACGGTGGTGTTCACCGGACGAATGCAGATTGCCCGCAAGGAGGCGGCCCGCAGGGCGGCCGCGCAAGGCTTCAGCGTTGGAGGGACCGTTTCTCCGGCGACCACCTTGTTATGCGTTGGCGGCGAGAGGCCCAGCCTCGGGAAGAGCGCCAAGGAGCGCGACGCGGAACGCCTCATCTCCGGAGGGCACCCGATTTCGATTGTCTCTGAGAGCGAATTTTGGCGGCTGCTCTCAGCCTGACGCTTCAATGCCAGCGATTATGGGCAGCGCCCTCATCTACACCGACGGGGCCTGCATCGGCAGCGGCGGAGGATGTCCGGGCGGATACGCGGCACTGGTTCTGCTCGATGGTCGGGAACAGATTATCATCGGCCAAAGCTTGGCCACAACCAGCTCTGCGATGGAGCTGATGGGTGTGATCAGCGCCCTGGAGGCCCTCCCGGCGCACACCCCAGCCGAGATTTACAGCGACAGCCAGTATGTGGTCATCGGGGTCACCGAGCGTCTGCCATGGTGGCGCTCCCGGGGCTGGCGCATCATCAAAGGCGGGAAACTGGCCAATAAGAACCTATGGCAGCGCCTGTCCGCGCTCCAGGAAGAGCGCTCCATTGCCTGGCATTGGCTGAAAGGCCATGCAGGAGACCCTAGGAACGAGCGCGTGCATGCCCTAGCCTATGGGCAGGCCTGCTTGGCTGCCGCCACCCGGGGCCGTGGATAACCGAGCCAACTTGGAGGCCTGGGAAAATTTGATCGAATCATCGGGATCGGCGTTAGTCCGTTGGATCCACTCCCCTCGACAAAGGAAAAGCTATGTTTACCCTCGAGATTGCCGGGACAGCAGTTGCCGTCACCAATGCGGATGAAGATCAGGCCCGGGAACTCTTTCTCAGTGAGAGCTTCAAAGAAGACCTCACGTCGTTTAAGAGCGAGGGCCGCCCCCTCTGGGATGGCTCGGCTGCCTTGACGACCAGACCCTCATCGGAAGACGAAGTCGACGCTTTCAATGAAGCCCTGGAAGAAGAGGATGAGGACGAATACGAAGACGACGACGAAGATGACGGAGACGACGACCTTGATATCGATGTCGTCTTCCTGGTCTCTATCGACGAGATCGACGATGACGCCGCCTCAGGCTGATGCTTTTACCGGAGCCCCTCGACGCTCCACAGAAATGGTTCAGCCTCAAGAACATGCCCTTCCCTAATACAAACCCGAGCCTCGAGCGCGCCCTCGCCGATCGCGGCTATCAAGAACCGACCCCTGTTCAGGCCGCAGTGCTTCAGCCCGATGCCGAGAACAGGGATCTTCTGGTCTCGGCCCAGACAGGCTCCGGGAAAACGGTCGCCTATGGCTTGGCCATGGCGTCGACGCTTCTCGGCGACGCGGAGCGGCTGGAGCCGCCCCAGGAGCCGCTGGCCTTGATCATCGCGCCGACCCGCGAGCTGGCCCTTCAGGTCAACCGGGAATTGATCTGGCTCTACGGCCCCGCCGGAGCCCGGGTCGCCTCCTGCGTTGGCGGAATGGACATTCGCCGGGAGCAGCGCGCCCTAGCGGACGGATGCCACATCGTCGTTGGAACCCCTGGCCGCCTGCGCGACCACCTGGAGCGCGGTAGGCTGGACACCTCAAAGCTCCGCGTCGCGGTGCTCGACGAAGCCGACGAGATGCTGGATCTTGGGTTTCGCGAGGATCTTGAATTCATTCTGGACTCCACGCCCACGGAACGGCGGACCCTTCTGTTCTCGGCGACAATCCCGAAGAACATCGCCACGTTGGCGCGGCGCTATCAGCGCGATGCAGTCCGAATCGATACCCTGGTTCAGAACCAGCCCCATGGCGACATCGAGTACCGGGCGGTCAGGCTTGCGCCGAACGAAATCGAGCATGGCGTCGTCAACGTGCTTCGGTTCTACGAGAGCCGGGGCGCTATGGTGTTCTGCCATACCCGTGAAGCCGTCCGGCACCTGCACGCGAGTCTGGTCGAGCGGGGTTTCTCGGCTGTCGCCCTGTCGGGCGAACTGAGCCAGAATGAGCGCAGTCATGCTCTTCAGTCCCTCCGGGACGGCCGGGCCCGGGTCTGCATCGCAACCGACGTCGCCTCCCGCGGCATCGACCTGCCCGACCTGGGGCTGGTGATTCACGCCGAGCTGCCCAATGATCACGAAACGCTCCTACACCGCAGCGGCCGCACAGGCCGAGCCGGGCGCAAGGGCGTCTGCGTCATGCTTGTTCCCTATACCCGCCGGCGCAAGGCCGAGAGGCTGGTGGACGAGGCGCGCATCGACGTGACCTGGGGTGGACCGCCATCGGCCGATGAGATCCGGCAGCGTGATCAGGAGCGCCTCCTGAAGGATCCGGTGTTCTCGGAGGAGTCGTCCGAGGACGATCTCGGCATGGCCCGTGCCCTTCTGGCCGAACGCTCGGCCGAGGAGATCGCCGTGGCCCTGGTCCGCTCCCATCGCGCCCGCCTGCCTGCTCCTGAGGAGATGTTCGACGACAGCTCATCTCGCGAAGCCCGTCCACCTCGCGACAAGCGGGAGCCCAGGGAGGACAGAGGACGGCGCGAACGTGGTCCGCGCGCCGAAACGGAGGATGCGCGCGGCGGATCCGAGGAAATGGTGTGGTTCCGCATGAGCGTGGGACGCCGCAACAACGCGGACCCGCGCTGGCTCCTTCCCATCATCTGCCGTCTTGGTCACGTGACCAAAAAGGAAATCGGGCCGATCCGCATCTTCGACCGCGAGACCAAATTCGGAATCGTCAAATCTCACGCCAGCAAGTTCGCTTCGGCTGCGCGTAAGACCAACGACGAGGATATTCGGATCGAGCCGGCCGAATTCGACCGGGCGGAGCCTCGCGACGCGAAGAAGGTAGCTTCAAAGGATAAGACGGGGAAGAAGTTCCCGCCTCCCGGAAAGAAGCCTAACCCTGTCCACCATGCGAAGCGCAAAGGGTCGTGAGCACGGCAAACGGCCTGTATTGCCCTCTCGAACAGAGGAACTGGCCGGCACCGCCGGCCAGTTCAAACAATAGACAAGTGCCACCCTTCAACAAAGGGTACGAGATGCGCGAGAAAGGTAATGCAATGTGAATGGCCTTTTGCGCTCTCACATTCGGCTCGACCATCCGGGTGTTTGCAAAACATCAGCGTGCAGCAAGTCAGGCGAGCAAATGCGACCGATCAGGAGCGGAAGTGCTGCCGTCACCCATGACCCAACTGTTATAGCCCCTGCAGGTAGAAATCGTTGACTCATGCCCGCGTTGGGCAGCGCTGTCGCATGCCTGCTTGGCTGCGGCAGAGACTTCTCGCGCCAGTCCTCGGGGCTGGCCTCAGGATTTGTCAAAGGTGAAGCTTGAGACGGCTTTGCTCATACGTCTGGCAGCAACGCAGATTTTAGGGATTCTGGCGCAGGTTCTCTTGATGGCTGCAACACGATTTGGTTATCTCCGGATCGCGGCCCGGGGAGGCGCAATATGGACGATTTCGACGATGAGATGCCGGAGCCGCGCTCGCACCCGGCCCAAGATGCATTAGCACGGGCGAGCGCATGGTTCGGGATGCTATTCGCCTTGACCTTGCTGCTTCTCGCGGCAATCCGAATCGCGATCTGATAGGTTGCGCCAGCCCACTGAGAGCAGCCGTGGAAGGGCTCACACCTGGCCAAAACCACTGCGTCGCTGCGTCAGGCTTGGTCTCGACCGACGTCCGACTGCATCGTCATTTTCTCAATGCCGGAGCATCGGCCAGCAACTGATCTGGCGTCGGGTCGCTCCTCCGTATCCTCCCACGGACAGCAGCCCTTCCTGCAGGTTGCCCAACTGTCACTGACGGGCATGTATTCGCCGCCCCAGTTCAATACGAGATGACATCATACTTCGAGATGTCCTCGATCAGAACCTCACCGTTGTATTGATCCAGTGCAAGACGACCACGCGCTGCCCGTTGGCACTGAGCTGCGTCATCAACTGGCCAAGTGGAAACGCCCTCAAACTTCACTTTGCCGCTTAATATAGCGCGGTGAAACCGACAGTTACTACTCCATTCGCTTCCAGCATTATGCGGTTGACCTGGGCCCTATCATCGTTGCTGGTCGCAACGATCTTGCCCGAAATGGCCAGAAGCGGCTTTCCGACTGGTCTTGGGAGAACTTCTGCACGCCTGCAATTGCCTCAGAACAAGCCGATCATCGGCTTCAGCGCAAAGGTGATACTATGCTTTAACACAAAAGCACACGAGCAATCGGAGTGTCGTTGGTCCCTTATAGGATTGGAAGCATAGTTCGCAGGCGCAGCCCAGCCTGCAATCAAGCCTTTGCGTGGTCTGGCTCCCTCAGACTCAATCCGGCTCAAATATTGCGACGTGCGTTGAGCCCTTCATGCTAAAGGGTGTTCGTAGGTATTGACGCATGCACAAGACAAAACGTGGGGCTATGATGAACTTCCATTCGCGTGATCTGAACCTCGCACGCCTGTGCAATGAGGCTCTCGATCAGCCGCTGACCGAGGCCGAGTGCAAATCCATGATGATGGCCGCCGCCCAGAAGGTAGAGGAGCTGTTCGACATCCTGCGCATCGACCACGAGAACGACCACAACACCCGCGACACCCCCCGGCGGGTGGCCAA
>NZ_QOIO01000010.1 GCF_003332305.1 Microvirga aerophila
CGAAGTCAGAACGGAGTGGGATCGGCATGGCGAACCTCCATGGCTCGCCAAGTTGAATCACACCCACCCCGACGCAGAAAATCACGAACGAGTCAGCCCTTCAGGGACTTAGTATTACGTACTCTTGAGCATCCCGTTCATGCCTTTGGGATAGAAGCCGCCGCTGTCCGTGCCCGACTTGTCGGTAAGATAGACGATGCGCAGCACCTCTTGCGGGGTTCGACGGAAGACCATGCCGTCCGGCGTCGCGGGGACGAGGTTCGCCTTGCCGTTGCGCTCGATGCCCTGATCCTTGTCGCCAGCGCCGTCGATCTTGTCCCGGGCAGTGGACACAGCATTTGCAGCCTTCTGGGCCTTGTCGCCCATCTGGTAGAGCTGCGAGCGGGCCATGCCCATATGATAGGCCTCGACCGCCAGGATGGCGGCTGCCGCTTCGACGAATTCCTTGCTTTCGAGCAGGGGCGCCGCACCCGCATAGGCCGTCACGCCGACATCTTCGAATAGCATGCCGCCGAGCAGGAAGTTCATGTCGTTGGCGAACGGGTCGAAGTCCGGCATGCCAAGCGCTTCGCGGACAGCCTTGAAGCCGGCGTCGAAATCGATCGTTGGCCGCGAGACGGCTTGGCTCCCGAGGGTCTTGCGATAGAAGCGGACATGCGCAAGCTCATTCTCGGCAAGCTCGTCAGCAAACTCGCGGATTGCCTTGCTCTGGAACGGCACCTTGCTGCCGCCCTTGACCGGACCGGCATCCGGGCCCACGTCCGCTGCCTCGATGCCTTTCCCGGTCGTGGCTCGCAGGTAGTATTCGGCCTCCATGTATTCGAGGTTGAGTGCGAACTGGAAAATGTCCTCGTCCTTGATCTCGGATGACGAGGTGGCTTGAGCATATGCCGTATTCGGCCGATGGAACCGTGTAATGGCCGCTCCCGCACCGAATAGAGCCAAAGCTTGAAGGGATTGCCGGCGAGATAGCTTCGTCAATGCGTTCATAGGACTCTCCTGGATGAGGCCCGCCCCATGACATTGGATGCTCGAAGCCAAGAAAAATTCCCAGATTCAGGCTGCTCATTCGGGCTAAACTGACCTTGTTAGCTCGGCTTCGACCGCCGCGAAGCCCCCTCACCTCATGGCCGGAAGGTGTTGGCGCATAGCTTTCCGTGGCGGCCAGGCATTTGCTGCGCTATGGGGTGAGTGTCCCGAAGCAAAGCACAAGGCCGGGCAAGAAGCCCGCTGGTCTACGGTATCCATGAGGGCCCCGACGACCGATAGCCGTCGTATGAGCAAGGGAACTTGCGGAGGCTGACCGAGGACGAGCCGATCAGACGTGCCGCTAACCCCGCGCGTCTCTCGAATTGCTGATGCGTCGGTGCACCGACGTACTGGCTCGTGTGCGGTGCGGCACACAGCAAACAACCAACGCCAGGCCCAGGGTTGAAATTGCGACAAACTGCGTTCTATTGCGCTACGTTATCTTGTTATAGTTCGTAGCAAGAGATCCTCATTCCCTAGCTGGAGCCTCTTAATGACACTGTATATTCTCAACCCGGCGAACGGTTCCGCAATCGGGACCGAAGGCGACGATATCTTCAGCACACCGATTTCTTCCCCGTATTTCTACGAATCGGACTGGAGCCGGTTCGCTCTTCGCGGCGGCGGCGGAACAGATACGCTGAACCTGAACTATCGCGACACATACGATCTCAGGAAATTCGCGGAATTCTCAGGGGTCGAGATCATCTCGTTCAGCGACCATGGGGCGGATCTCTACCTCTCGGCCCAGCACTTGGCCAGCATCACGCAGATCTCGGGTCCATCGGGTTTTGCTGAAGGCCGGATCTATTTCACCGGCAATGCCGGCCATGCGTTCGACCTACGTGGCAAGGCGTTTTCGGGCAATTACAAGCTGATGAACCCGACATCCGGCTACGCGGATATCATCATCAGCGACAAGAGCCAGCTTCTGGCGGACAACGGCGCTCACCTGAATTTCTCGACGCAATCCGGCGCACGCGTCCGTCTCGTCGGCGGCACGTTTACCGACGCGGAGGAGCAACTGCTTCTCCGTAAAGGCTTCAACTTCACGTGGGACGATAACGACAACGGTGCTGGCAACGCAGCTCCGGTAATCAGTGGCCTTCATGGTGACAAGGTCGCAACTAGCGGCCTGAGCGTCGTTGCGCTTGATATCGGCGCCAATGCTTCGATCTCCGACGACAAGGCCGTTCGCAAGATCACCGTGTCGGTTGTAGGCAGCAATGCCAACGACTTCGTCACTCTCTCACGGAACGCCTTCGACCTCCCCGACGGCGTGAAGGATGGCGGTCGGATTCGCGGACTTGAGACCTTCAACGAGAAGGTCTTCGCCAACTTCGCCAACGTGACGAACTCGTCATTTGAGATCTATTTCAACGGCGAGGCGACGGCGGCGAAAATCAACAAGCTCGTGCAGTCCCTCGTGTACTACAACGACAGCACGGGCGGGCAGACCACACGGCAGGTCAGCATTACCGCCTGGGACGGGGCCGACAAGGCGGCCACCAGCACGGTAACGATTACGCACTCCGGCAACATGACCTCTCCTGTCACCGGTGGACAGACCGACGGCACTGCAAACGCCGACACGATCAAGGGCAGCGCAAAGGCCGACGTGATCTATGGCGGGGCGGGCAACGATACGATCTACGGCGGCGCGGGCAAGGATACCCTGCGTGGTGATGCTGGCAAGGAAATGTTCGTGTTCGACACCAGGCCCAGCAAGTCGAATGTGGACACCATCAAGTCCTACAAGATCGCGGACGATTCCATCTGGCTGGATAACAATGTGTTCACCAAGGTGGGCAGGGGCACCAGCGAAGACCCGAAGAAGCTTGCCGGGAAAGCTTTCTGGACCGGCGACAAGGCGCATGATGCGGACGACCGGATCATCTACAACAAGAAGACCGGCGCGCTGTATTACGATCAGGACGGTACGGGCTCGAAGGCAGCTGTTCAGTTCGCTAAGATCGACAAAGGCCTGAAGATGACGGCGTCAGAGCTCTTCGTGGTGTAAGGAAGCTACTGCCTCTTCAAACATCCGATCACCGGCCTCGCGCCTGTGATCGTCGTGTCGTTCAACAAAAAGCCGTGCCGCATCCAAGCGGCATGGCTACCTTACTTCCGTCCCTTGTCGAACGGGTTCTGCCCTGTTCTGAGCGACACGCGGATCGGAACGCCCGGGAGCTTGAAGGCTTCGCGAATGCTGTTGACCAAATAGCGGGTATAGCTCGTCGGCAGGGCGTCGAGCTGGTTGCCGAAGATCGCGAAATGCGGGGGCCGCGCCTTGATCTGGGTCATGTAACGGATCTTGATCCGGCGGCCGGAGACGGCTGGTGGCGGGTTGGCCTCCTGGGCCTCCGTCAGCCATTGGTTGAGGCGGGCGGTCGATATACGTGTGTTCCAGGTCTCGTAGACCTGGAGGATGGCCTTCATGAGCGGGTCGATGCCGCTTCCGGCCAGGCCCGACAGGGGCACGACCGGCGCACCCCGCACCTGCGGCAGTAGGCGGGTGGCCTTTTCCTTGAGGTCTTTCAAGAGGCCTGGCTGGTCAGCGACCAGATCCCACTTGTTGATACCGATCACAAGGGCGCGGCCCTCCTGCTCCACCAGATCGACGATGGAGAGATCCTGCTTCTCGAACGGGATCGTGGCGTCGAGGAGGATCACCACGACCTCGGCGAACTGAACGGCCCGCAGGGCATCGGCGACTGACAGCTTTTCCAGCTTGTCCTCGACACGGGAGCGCTTGCGCAGGCCCGCGGTGTCGAACAGCTTGATGGCCCGTCCGCGCCATTCCCAGTCGAGGGAGATGGAATCGCGGGTGATGCCCGCTTCAGGCCCCGTCAGCAGGCGTTCTTCCCCCACCATGCGGTTGATCAGGGTGGACTTGCCGGCGTTTGGCCGCCCGACGATGGCGACCTTAAGGGGCTTGTTCGGATCGTCCTCTTCCTCCTCGTCGCCCGGTTCCGGGAAGAACGGCATCAGCGCCTCGAAGAGGTCGGCCAAGCCTTCGCCGTGTTCGGCGGAGAATGGGATCGGATCGCCCAAGCCGAGCGAAAAGGCCTCGTAGGCGCCCGCCATGCCGGCGCCGCCTTCAGCCTTGTTGGCGATAAGGATCACGGGCTTGCCCGAGCGGCGCACCATCTCGGCGAAGGGCCGGTCCGCCGGAAGGATGCCGACGCGCGCATCGACCACGAAGAGGATGATGTCGGCGTCGCCGATGGCGGCTTCGGTCTGGGCGCGCATGCGTCCCAGAAGCGATTCTTCGGTGGATTCTTCCAGCCCGGCCGTGTCGACGATGCGGAATTCGAGGTCGCCCAGGCGCGCTTCGCCTTCGCGGCGGTCGCGGGTGACGCCTGGACGATCGTCCACTAAAGCGAGCTTCTTGCCCACGAGGCGGTTGAAGAGGGTCGATTTGCCGACATTCGGCCGCCCGACAATGGCGACGGTGGGCGTCATGTCTGCCTCTCCTTATTGGGTGACTTGAACGGCGCCGCCCGCCACGAGAGCGGTATAGACGGCCAGCCGCTGCTTGAGGGCGTTCGGCGTCTCGCGGTCGGCGGCGATCTGGTCGAACCAGCGGCCGGCAAAGTCCATGTCGCCGGCTTTCAGGCCTGAAAGGCCCAGAAGCTCGCGGGCGGTGTGACGCCAGGCATTGGTCGGAACGGCGAGGCGCTCGAGTTCGGGACGGATCTTCGACGGATCGGCGGTGTCCAGGCGCAGCCACGCGGCGCGCAGGCGGGCGAGGTCCTGCCAAAGCGGGGCCACGTTGCCGTCTGCCGCCAGGGCGTCATAGGCCGTCGCACCATTGTCCGCGTTCTCGCGGCCGAGTTCACCCGCGAGGCGGAAGCGGGCGAGAAGGCCGTAGCCGGACGGGTTGTCCTTCGCCAGAGCCTCGAGCGCAGCCTCAGCGTCCTTGCTCTTGTCCTCACGGGAAAGCCGCAGGGCGTCCTCGTAACGGGCGGCTGCTGCCTGCGAACGGGTTTCCTGGACATGCTCCCAATAGCGCCAGCCACCGACCGCCACCACCAGGAGGATGGCCGCACCGATGATGACGCCGTTATAGCGCTGCCAGATCTTGGCCACTTGGTCGCGGCGATATTCCTCGTCGACCTCGCGGATGAACTCGTCGTTCGGAGCCATACTCATTCCGCGGCCCATGAAGAGCCGCCTCCTTTATCGAAGTGGGTCGCCTAGCATACGCCCCCGTCCAAGGCGAGAGGCTGTTCACGTCGCAGGCTTCTTCTTTACCACTTGAATAGGGATGAAACGGACCTTTTCACAGGTCCGGACGTAACATTCGCTTACCGGATCGCCGAATTGTCAGCCTCTGGCCGGCAGAACGGGCACGCCGATGAGGGCTGGGTGCAGCCATACCACGAAGGCGATATAGGCCACGGTGCCAATGGCGATCGCAAGCGCATCGTTGCGAAAGCCCGCCGGCGGCTCCAGGGGAGCCCCATGCGGAACTGCCTCGTCCCGGCGCTTTACGCTGATACGGGCCGCAACCGCCCAGGCGAGGAACGACCCGAACAGAAGAATGGATCCAAGGTCGCCGTTGGCCAGAAGGTGGGCAACGGCCCAAATCTTCAGACCGGCCAGCATGGGATGCTTGAGGGTGCGCTTGATCCGGCCCGGCAGATAGGCCGCGGCCAAGCACACGAAGGCGAACCACACCAGCAGCAGCGCCAGATGGCGCGTCCATGTCGGCGGATCCCATACGGGGATGTAACCGGCCTGCCGGTATTGGCTGTAGCCGATAGAGATCAGCACGATACCGGCTAGGGAAGCCAGAGAATACAACCCCTTGTAGGGTCCCTCCCCGATCTTCGCGACCAACTTGCCCCTTCGGTGCCGCGCCATGCTGAAGGCATGGGTACCGAGAAAGACGAACAGGCCGATGATAAGCAGTGTCACAGGCATACCCCTTCGAGTGATAGGAAAGAATAGTCGCTCTTCAGGCGAGACTCCATTCCACCCGTTCGGGCCGATGCCTCGCCGCGCATCGAGGCTCGGGAAGAGCTTTGATTGCTTCACAAAAGCTTGTGGCGTCCATAACTTTTAATGATACGGCTCTTGCGGCACAAAAATATCCCGGCTACTGACCCGGCACCGCTTGATATTAGACTATTGCGGCCCTAGCGCACCGGCGCTGGGTCCGCTAGCTAGGCTGCAACTTCAATCAATAATCAGGGGGAAGATACGGTGAGAGCGCTCCTTCAGCTATCCCGCATTATCGACTCGATCAATGTGCGCGTCGGCAAGACGGCGGCCTGGGCCATCGTGATCGCGGTTCTGGTCTCGGCCATCAACGCCTTTATCCGACGCATCTTCGGCGTCTCGTCCAATGCGTGGCTCGAACTGCAATGGTACCTTTTCGGCGCCACGTTCATGCTCTGCGCCGCCTGGACGCTCCGGGTGAACGAGCATATCCGGATCGACATCATCTCGAACCGGCTCTCGAAGCGCGGGCGCGACAGGATCGACCTGATGGGGCATCTGCTCTTCCTGTTCCCCTTCGTGGCCCTGATGCTGTGGCTGTGCTTCCCCTATTTCTGGAAGTCCTACCAGTCGGGCGAGGTCTCCTCGAATGCGGGCGGCCTGCTGATCTGGCCCGCCAAGGGGCTCATTCTCCTCGGGTTCATCTCCCTGGGCTTCCAGTGGCTCAGCGAGCTCATCAAGCGCGTCGCGATCATGCGCGGTGACCTCGAGGAGCAGGAGGAAGGCGGCCACAGCGCTGAAGCCGAGGCGGAGCGCCTCATTCATGAACTGGTCGATGTGAATGCCCCCGGCGGCGAACCTCCGGGCGACGGCATCCGCTGACCCTGAGCGCCCTGTTTTAGTTTCTCGGAGTTTCCTCCATGGCTGTGCTTCTTGCCCAGAACCTCGCGCCGATCATGTTCGCGGCGCTCGTCGTGTTCCTTCTCCTCGGCTACCCGGTTGCCTTCTCCCTCGCGGCCAACGGCCTGCTGTTCTTCTTCCTGGCGGTCGAACTCGCGCCCTACGCGCCGCAAACGATCACCTTGTCGTGGCCCCTGCTTCAGGCGCTCCCGGACCGGGTCTTCGGCACCATGTCGAACGAGGTGCTGCTCGCCATCCCGTTCTTCACCTTCATGGGATACATCCTCGAACGATCGGGCATGGCGGAAGACCTGCTCGACACGATCGGGCAGCTTTTCGGACCCGTCCGCGGCGGTCTGGCCTATGCGGTCATCTTCGTGGGCGCGCTCCTTGCCGCAACGACAGGCGTGGTGGCGGCCTCGGTGATCTCCATGGGCCTCATCTCCCTGCCGATCATGCTGCGCTATGGCTATGACCGGCGTCTGGCCTCAGGCGTCATCGCGGCCTCCGGCACCCTGGCCCAGATCATCCCGCCGTCCCTCGTTCTCATCGTCATGGCGGACCAGCTCGGCCGATCGGTCGGCGACATGTATGAGGGCGCGTTCCTGCCGGGCCTGATCCTCGCGGGACTCTACGCTGGCTACGTTCTGCTCATGTCGGTATTCTTCCCGAAATCCGCGCCCGGCCTGCCGCCGGAAGCGATCGGCTACCGGGAGCCGAATGGCACGCGCGGCGTGTGGCAACTCGGCATCCTGGTCGTGTTCTCGGGCCTCGTAGGCTATTATGTGCTGTCGCAGACGGAAACGAGGGCCGGCGCGGATTTCGTCATCCTGACGATCTGCGTGGCCACCGTCGTCGCCCTCATCTGCGCCCTCATGAACAAGATGCTCGGCGCTCAGCGCATCGTCATCACGATGATCCTTACCGCCGCTCTTGTGGGGGCTTATGCCTACCTGCACCAGCAGGGTTATGAAGGCTGGGCCCTGACTATGGAAATGGTCATTGCAGGCGTGGTTTATGCACTGGTGGTCAGCACCGTCGAGCGGTTCACGGGTCTGCGGCTCATGTCACGGATGGCCGAACAGGTGACGTTCGTGATGGTGCCTCCGCTGCTGCTGATCTTCCTCGTGCTCGGCACCATCTTCATCGGACTTGCGACGCCGACCGAAGGCGGCGCCATGGGCGCCCTTGGCTCGGTGATCCTGGCTGCCATCAAGCGCCGGCTCGACAACAACCCGAACCGGTTCAACTTCACCATCGTCAGGCAGGCGACGGAAGCGACCGCGAAGCTCTCGGCCTTCGTGCTCTTCATCCTCATCGGCGCCCGCGTGTTCTCCCTCACCTTCTACGGGGTGAACGGCCACGTGTGGGTGGAACATCTTCTGACGTCGCTCCCGGGCGGCCAGGTGGGCTTCCTGATCGTCGTCAACGCCCTGGTGTTCTTCCTGGCGTTCTTCCTGGACTTCTTCGAACTCGCCTTTATCGTCGTCCCGCTTCTAGGACCGGCAGCGGAGAAGCTCGGGATCGACCTGATCTGGTTCGGTGTGATGCTGGGCGTGAACATGCAGACCTCGTTCATGCACCCGCCCTTCGGCTTCGCCCTGTTCTTCCTGCGCTCAGTGGCCCCGAAGGTGCCGTACACGGACCGCCTGACCGGCAAGCGCATGGAACCGGTGACCACCGGCCAGATCTACTGGGGCTCGATTCCCTTCGTGATCATCCAGCTCATCATGGTGGCGATCGTGGTGCTCTTCCCGAACATCGTGATGCACTACAAAGCGGCAGGCCCCGAAGTCGATCCGGCGGCGGTCCAGAAGAAGCTCGACGAACTCCTCGTCCCCGGCCTCGGCGCCCCCGGCGATCCGGGCGGTCTACCCGGCCTCAACTTCGACGAGCCGCCGAAAATCCAGTAAGCGGGTCGTCCCTGATCTCCTAAACCAAAAGGGCAGGCTCTCGCGAACCTGCCCTTTTGCCTTGAAGCTCAATCTTTTCTGAGCTGTGTTTTCTCTTGTCGAGAGGCCTCTGGGGTCTCGTCGGACTGGTCTGCAGATGCAAGATCAGCAACCCACCTGCCGTCGAAGAACTTGTCGGCGTCCCTCGACCATCGAAAGAGGCCGGTCAAAAACTGCCAGAGTGAAATGCGGGGAAACCGCTTCTCGTCATCATCTTGCACGTTCAGCTACCTCAGGCAGGTCGCGAGCGCTGATGCTACAACATCTACGCTGTTGCACATACCGGCCCGAGACTTCGGCAAGCGCTAAGCGCAAGGCCTTACTCCCTCGACAAAACCGACGCCTCATATTGCTCGGCCTTGAAGCCGACAATGATCTGCCCGTCGAGGTCGAGCACCGGGCGCTTGATCATGGACGGCTGGTCCAGCATCAGCGCGATGGCCTTGCTCTCATCGAGACCGGTCTTGTCTGCCTCCGGGAGATTGCGGAAGGTCGTTCCGGCGCGGTTCAGAAGGGTCTCCCAACCGACAATACCAGCCCAGGATTCAAGCCGAGCACGGTCGATCCCTTCAGCCTTATAGTCGTGGAACGTGTAGGCCGCGCCTTTGCTATCGAGCCAAGCGCGGGCTTTCTTCATCGTGTCGCAGTTCTTGATGCCGTAGAGTGTAACGGCCGGCTTGGACGCCATCGCCTATTCCCACTCGATGGTGCCGGGCGGCTTCGACGTGATGTCGTAGGTGACCCGGTTGATGCCCTTGACCTCGTTGATGATGCGGGTGGCGACGCGGCCCAGGAAAGCCATGTCGAACGGGTAGAAATCCGCCGTCATGCCGTCCACCGAGGTCACGGCGCGCAGCGCGCAGACATGGTCGTAGGTGCGCCCGTCGCCCATGACGCCCACGGTCTTGACCGGCAGCAGCACCGCAAAGGCCTGCCAGATCTTGTCGTAGAGGCCGGCCTTGCGGATCTCGTCGAGATAGATCGTGTCGGCCTTGCGCAGGATGTCGAGCTTTTCCCGGGTGATCTCGCCGGGGACGCGAATGGCCAGACCAGGCCCAGGGAAGGGGTGGCGGCCCACGAAGGCCTCCGGGAGACCGAGCTCACGGCCCAGCACCCTCACCTCGTCCTTGAAGAGCTCGCGCAGGGGTTCCACGAGCTTCATGTTCATGCGCTCGGGCAAACCGCCCACATTGTGGTGGCTCTTGATCGTTACGGAAGGTCCACCCGTGAACGACACGCTCTCGATCACGTCCGGGTAGAGCGTGCCTTGCGCCAGGAACTCGGCTCCGCCGATCTTCTTAGCTTCCTCGTCGAACACGTCGATGAAGAGCTTGCCGATGGTCTTGCGCTTGACCTCCGGGTCGGACACGCCCTCGAGCGCGCCGATGAATAGCTCCTGCGCCTGCACGTGAACCAGCGGGATGTTGTAGGAATCGCGGAACAGGGTGACGACCTGCTCGGCTTCCGCCGCCCGCAGGAGTCCGTGATCCACGAACACGCAGGTGAGCTGGTCACCGATGGCTTCATGGATGAGGACGGCAGCCACCGCCGAGTCGACGCCGCCCGACAGGCCGCAGATCACCCTGCCCTTGCCCACTTGGGCGCGGACGCGTTCGATGGCCTCCTCCCGGAAGGCCTTCATGGTCCAGTCGCCCTTGCAGCCTGCGATATCGCGCACGAAGTTGCGGATCAGCTGTGCGCCTTGGGGCGTATGCACCACCTCAGGATGGAACTGGACGCCGTAATATTTATGGCCCTCGTCCGCCACAACCGCGAAGGGAGCGTTTTCGGAGGCCGCAAGCACTTCGAAACCCTCGGGCAGCTTGGTGACTCGGTCGCCATGGCTCATCCACACCGGGTATTTCTTTCCCACCTGCCACACGCCCTGGAACAGCGGGCTTTCCGTCAGCACCTCGATCTCGGCGCGGCCGAACTCGGAATGGTGCCCGCCCTCGACCTCGCCGCCGAGCTGCGCCGCCATGGTTTGTTGTCCGTAGCAGATGCCGAAGACCGGCAGACCCGTCTCAAAGAGTTCTTTCGGGGCCCGAGGCGAGGCATCCGTTGTGACCGATTCCGGTCCGCCCGAGAGGATGACGCCCTTGGGTTTCATCTCCCGGATGGCCTCGGCGGCCTTCTGAAACGGCACCACCTCGGAATAGACCCCGTCCTCACGCACCCGGCGGGCGATGAGCTGGGTTACCTGGGATCCGAAATCAACGATGAGGATCTTGTCGTGGGACTGGGTCATGGCGAGGTGCTTCAAGGCCTTCGGGCTAAATTCGAAACGGTTGTGAGGGTCGATTACGGATTTCTCCGCAGAACGGCAACGTAAAACCCGTCTGTGCCTGTCCGGAGCGGTGTCATCTGCAGCCCGAGAGCGGTGGGACGGATCGATTGTTCGAGATGGCTCAAGCCCGCGGTTTGCAGGATTTCCGAAACCAGAACAGGCGAGAATCCGGTCTTGCGCTCCATCAAAGCGATCAGCGCGTCGTCGTTCTCTTCCGGCAGGATCGAGCAGGTGATGTAGACGATGCGGCCGCCGGGCCTCACGAGGGAGGCGGCCCGGTCGAGAACGGTTGCCTGTTCCTTCAGCCTGGTCTCGAGGCTTCCGGGACGCAGCCGCCACTTTGCATCCGGGTTGCGCCGCCAGGTGCCGACGCCCGTGCAAGGCGCATCCACCAGCACACAGTCGATCTTGCCGTTGAGGTCGGTCACCGCATCCGCCTTGGCGCGCGGAGTTCGGACCTGGACGTTGCGAACCCCTGCCCTGGTCAGGCGGTCATGGATGGGCGCGAGGCGCCTTGCATCCGAATCGGTGGCGTAGATCTGGCCGTGATTGTCCATCAGTGCCGCGAGAGCGAGGGTCTTGCCCCCGCCTCCGGCGCAGAGGTCCACCACCTGCTCGCCGGGCTTCACGGCAGACAGCAAGGCCGCAAGCTGAGAGCCTTCGTCCTGGATCTCGATCCAACCCTTTATGAATTCCGGCTCTGACTGCACGGCCGGGCCGCGCCCGTCCTCGCTGGGGGCGATCCGCAACCCTAGAGGCGACAACGGGGCCTCGATGGCGCCGAGATGCGGCAGGGCATCGTGCGCCTCCTCCCGGGAGGCAACTTTCAGGGTGTTCACCCGCAGGTCGAGGGGCGCGCGGGCCGCAAGCCCCTGAAGTTCGGGCACGGTATCATCCCCGAAGAGGCGCTTGAGCGAGGGTTCGATCCAGTCCGGGAAATCCCCGGCCACATGGGCAGGAGCATCATCGAGCCGCGCCGATTCCAGCCGCTCCCGCTCAGCCGCCGACAGAGGTTCGGGCGCAAACCGCTCTCCGGTAAAGAGCGCCGCGATGGCTTGGAGATCGAGGCCCCGCTGAAGCCGCAGCATGCCGAGCACGACGCTCCGGGGCGAGGTATCCTGCATGATCCAGCCGGCCGAGGCCTTCCGCCTGAGCGCGTCATAAACGAGGCTCGCGATGGCGGCCCTGTCCTTCGAACCGGCGAAGCGGTGGGACAGGCCCCAATCCTTGAGAGCGTCCGCGGCCGGACGCCGGCGGGTCTCGATATCGCCAAGAACCTCGATGGCGGCGGAGATGCGCGCAGCCGGCGTCATTGGACTATCACACCCGAGCTTGGCCGTATATTCGACACAATGTAACCCTCTGTCGTTTCTCATCCCGCCTGAGGGCAGGGATGCACGTGCAATCCGCACGAAAGCCTATTTGGAGCTCTTCGCCATGTTGATCAGTCTGACCCGCATCGTCACTGTCGGCCTCACCCTCGCCATTGCCGCATGCGCCACCGCGCCCGCCGTGGACCTCACTCCGCCGCCCCGCAAGGCTTACGATGCCAAGACGCAGCTGGAAAGCGGCCGTCGCATGTAGTGCGCGAGGCGGGCGGGGTGAACACGATCCCGCCCTGCCCCTTTAGATCCCTGCCTCGGCGGCGAAGATCCGCAGGGCGAAGATGATCCACATGAGCATGAGGATCAGCGCGCCAATTAGGAACGCCATGAAGCGGTGGGACAACCGGTTCGAAGTCGTGTGGATGAACGCATGCACGAGCCGGGTGACCACGAACATCCAGGATAGCACCACGAAAACGAGGTCCGCCTTCCGGGTGATCAACGCCAACGCCACCAGTACGTAGAACAGCACCGGCAACTCGAACTGGTTGTGATAGCTGTTGGCGATCTGCTGCGTCCGCGTAGGCCAGTTGCGCTCACCCAGGGAGACGTCCTTCACCTTGACTTCGCCGGCCTTGAGCCGGGAAAGCCGCGAGCGGCCCATCGAGACCAGCAGGACAAACGTCAGGGCAATCTGGACGAGGACGGGCAGAAGGACGGCAGTGACGCTCATGACTCGACTCAGCTACGCGTAGGATAGTTCGGGCTCTCCCGCGTGATCGTCACGTCGTGGACGTGGCTCTCCCGCAGGCCCGCATTGGTGATGCGGATGAACTGAGCCTTTTCCCGGAATTCCTGCAAGTTCGGTGCGCCCACATAGCCCATGGAAGCGCGAAGGCCGCCGGCAAGCTGGTGCAGCACCGCGGAGACAGGACCCTTATAACCCACCTGACCCTCGATGCCCTCCGGCACGAGCTTGAGGGTGTCGCGCACCTCGGCCTGGAAGTAGCGGTCCGCCGAGCCGCGGGCCATGGCCCCGACTGAGCCCATGCCGCGGTAGGACTTATAGGAGCGGCCCTGGTAGAGGAACACCTCGCCAGGGGTCTCGTCCGTTCCGGCGAGCAGCGACCCCACCATGGCGCAGGACGCGCCCGCTGCGAGCGCCTTGGCTAGGTCGCCCGAAACCTTGATGCCACCGTCGGCGATCACCGGGATATCCGCATCCATCGCCGCCTCGACCGCTTCCATGATAGCGGTAAGCTGGGGCACGCCCACGCCCGCCACGATCCGGGTGGTGCAGATGGAGCCGGGGCCGATGCCCACCTTCACGGCATCCGCGCCCGCATCGATGAGGGCCTTCGCGCCCTCCCGGGTGGCCACGTTTCCGGCGATCACCTGGACAGCGTTGGACAGTTTCTTCACCCGGGTCACGCTCTCCAGCACCTTGACGGAATGGCCGTGGGCCGTGTCGACCACGATGACGTCGCAGCCGGCGTCGATGAGCATCTCGGACCGCGCGAAGCCCTGTTCGCCCGTCGTGGTGGCGGCGGCTACCCGCAGGCGCCCCTGCTCGTCCTTGGCGGCGCTCGGGTAGGCGACCTGCTTCTCGATGTCCTTGACGGTGATCAGGCCGATGCAGCGGAAATGGTCGTCCACCACCAGAAGCTTCTCGATGCGGAACTGGTGCAGGAGGCGGCGCGCCTCGTCCTGGCTCACGCCCTCGCGAACCGTGATGAGGCGGTCCTTGGTCATCAGCTCGGAGACGGGCTGCGCCGGGTTGTTGGCGAAGCGCACGTCCCGGTTCGTCAGGATGCCCACGAGCTTGCCCTTCGAGCCGCCGGGGCCGCGCTCGACTACAGGAATCCCCGAGATGCCGTTGTGCTTCATCATGGCGAGCGCATCGGCCAGGGTCTCGTCCGGGTGGATGGTAATCGGGTTCATGACCATGCCCGACTCGTAGCGCTTCACGAGGCGAACCTGCTCGGCCTGAGCTTCCGGCTCGAGATTGCGGTGGATTACCCCGAGGCCGCCGTTCTGGGCCATGGCGATGGCCATGCGGGCTTCGGTGACCGTGTCCATGGCGGAGGCGATGATCGGAAGATTGAGGCTGATGGTCTGGGTCAGTCGGGTGGCGACATTCACATCACCGGGCAGAACCTCGGAGCGACCGGGCCGAAGCAACACGTCATCGAAGGTCAGTCCCTCGATGAGGCGATCGGCGAAAATGGAGGCCATGGCCAACTCCTTGAAAAGATGCGTGAACGGATGAGCTTTGCAGCGAAGAGAGTTGGCGAGGGTCCGTAGCACGGGCTTTCGATTTCGCAAAGCGTTCCAGGGTGCGTTCACAGAAGATCTGCCGTGCATTCAGGACCTTTGCATTCGCAAGACTGGGCGCTAAGTCCCACAGGTCATGCGTCAATCACGCCTCCTCCCCCTGATCATCGCCACCGCCCTTTTCATGGAGAACACGGATTCCACCGTGATCGCCACGTCCCTGCCGGTGATCGCGCAGGATCTGGGCGAGGACCCGATCGCGCTCAAACTTGCGCTGACATCCTATCTGGTGAGCCTCGCCATCTTCATCCCGATCTCCGGCTGGATGGCCGACAGGTATGGGGCCCGGACCGTGTTCCGCACTGCCCTCGTCGTGTTCATGGCCGGATCGCTCGCCTGCGCGGGCGCGAACTCCCTTGAGTGGTTCGTGATCGCCCGGTTCCTGCAAGGCATGGGCGGGGCCATGATGGTGCCGGTCGGGCGCCTCGTGATCCTGCGCAGCGTTCCGCGAAGCGAACTGGTCCAGGCGTTGGCGACACTCACGATCCCCGCCCTCGTGGGGCCCGTCGTTGGCCCGCCGCTGGGCGGTTTCATCACGACCTATTTCGACTGGCGCTGGATTTTCTTCATCAACATCCCGATCGGCATCCTCGGGGTGGCGCTGTCGACGGCGTTCATTCCCAACATCAAGGAAACCGACACCCCGCCCCTCGATTTCATCGGCTTTCTGCTCTCGGGCATAGGGCTCGCCCTCCTAATGTTAGGCCTTGCGTCCGGCGGCCGGCATCTCATTCCGGTCTCGGTGTCGGTGGGCTGCACCGTCGTGGGTGCGGTCTGTCTTGTGCTTTACATCTGGCACGCGCGCCGGACGCCCTACCCGGTCCTGAAGCTCGGACTGTTGAAAATTCCGACGTTTCGGGCCAGCGTTCTCGGGGGCACCCTTTTCCGCATCGGGATCGGCGCAATCCCGTTCCTGCTGCCCCTGATGCTCCAGATCGGATTCGGACTGAATCCGCTCGCCTCGGGCTCGCTGACCTTCGTGGCGGCGGTCGGCGCACTGTTCATGAAGACCATGGCGAAGCGGATCCTGGAGCGGACCGGCTTTCGCATGCTGCTGACTGTCAACGCGATCATCGGCTCGCTCTTCCTCGCCGCGAATGGGCTTTTCACGCCGTCGACACCCTATTGGCTCATCATGCTGCTTCTGTTCGTGGGCGGCTGCTTCCGGTCGCTCCAGTTCAC
Organism: Microvirga aerophila; assembly: GCF_003332305.1. Lineage (GTDB taxonomy): Bacteria > Pseudomonadota > Alphaproteobacteria > Rhizobiales > Beijerinckiaceae > Microvirga > Microvirga aerophila. The sequence continues at coordinate 15,957 of NZ_QOIO01000010.1, forward strand.
AAGCCTCAACGCCATCGCCTATGCGGACGTCTCCAACCGGGACATGAGCTATGCGACAGGTCTTTCGAGCGTGGCGCAGCAGCTCGCTCTCAGCATCGGCGTCGCCCTCGGAGCCTTCGCGCTCGAAACAGCCGCCGCGGCGCGAGGCACAACGCAGATCACGGCGGCGGATTTCGGCCCTGCCTTCTGGACGGTCGCGGTTGTCGCAAGCCTTTCGGCCTTCGTATTCTTCCGTCTGGACCCGGGCGCCGGCGCCGAGATGTCCGGTCACCGCACAGTCTCCAGTAAACTCCCCGCGACCGGGATGGGGGACGGGATGGAAGGCCGATAGGATCGCGCTATCGTTGGCGCGTCCAGACGGAGGCCCTCATGGATCAACGCATCATCGACCTTTATGACGATTATACCCATGGCGGCATGAACCGCCGCACTTTCCTCGACCGTCTCGCCGCCATGGTGGGAAGCGTCGCGGGAGCAACGGCGCTCATGCCGGTCCTGCAGAATAATTATGCGCATGCCCAGACCGTGCCTGAAGGCGATGCCCGCATCACGGCCGAGATGGTCGACATCCCCGGCGCGCAGGGCCTCAAGGGCTATCTCGTGAAGCCGAAGGCCGGTGGCGACAAGCTGCCGACGGTGATCGTCATCCACGAGAACCGGGGCCTCAACCCGCACATCAAGGACGTCACGCGCCGCATGGCAACCGAGGGCTTCATAGCCTTGGGCGTCGATTACCTTTCGCCCATGGGCGGCACCCCGGCGGACGAGGAGAAGGGCCGCGAAATGATCGGCCAGCTCAAGCAGCCCGACGTGATCTCATACGGCAAGGCGGCGGTGGCCTATCTGAAGGGCCGTCCCGACAGCAACAGCAAGGTCGGGGCGATCGGCTTCTGCTGGGGCGGCGGCGCGGTCAACAACCTTGCGGTGAACGAACCTAACCTGTCCGCGGGCCTCGCCTATTACGGCGGCCAGCCGAAGGCCGAGGACGTGCCGAAGATCCAGGCTGCGCTCATGCTGCACTACGCGGGGCTCGACGAGCGCATCAATGCCGGCATTCCAGCCTACGACGCGGCGTTGAAGCAGGCCGGAAAGACCTACGAAATCCACCTCTATGAGGGTGCGAACCACGCCTTCAACAACGACACCAACGCGGCCCGCTACGACAAGGACGCGGCAGATCGAGCATGGCAACGGACGGTGGCGTTCCTGAAGAAGAATTTGGGCTGAGCTCCGTCATGGCCGCACTTGTTGCGGCCATCCACGCCTTGGAGCCGCGATGCCGCAAAGGCGTGGATCCCCAGAACTAGTCCGGGGATGACAGCGAGGATCAATCCTCGAACGCCTCCACCTGCACCCGCCGCCCGATCATGAACGCGTCCGCCACGAGGCGGAACGGGGCGTCGTCCACGTCGGAGCGGCGCTCGTTCAGGAGCGTGTCGAAGCTCTGATAGATGCCCGCATATTCCTCGGAGGGCTCATCGACCATCAGCTTGCCGCCGATCTCTAGTTTGGTCCCGCCCTCCCGCAGCGCTAGGGCAAGCCCTTGCACGGTCTCGACCTCGATATCCCAGGTCTGCGGTCCGGTCTGGCGCCAGTCGAAAACAGCCTGGAGGTCTGCGGCGCCGTGGGCGGCCGAAAATTGGATGTTGGCCGCGATGGGTGCATCCCGATTGGCGGGGAACTGGAGGTCGGCCTTCTGGATGAAAACCGGCTCGGGCATGATGCAGGTCACGATCGAAAGGGCGTTGATGCCCGGGTCGAACACGCCGAAGCCGCCTGCTTGCCAGATCCATTCCTGGCCGGGGTGCCAATGGCGCACGTCCTCCTTCCAGGTGACCAGAAGCCGCTTGATCTCCCAGCCGGCGAGCGCCTTCTTGGCTTCGTGGACGGCCTTGTTGTACTGGGCGTGCCACGTGGTGAAGACTGTCCTGCCGACCTTGTCGGCCACCAGCTTCAAGTCGTACAGCTCGCTCAGGGTCGCCGCGGGTGGCTTTTCCAGCAGCACACTCCTGCCCGCGAGAAGCGCCTCGCGGGCGATCTGGTAGCGCACCTGGGGCGGCGTGCAGATGGCGACCGCCTCGATTTCCGGGACCTCCTTCAGCATCTCCCGGTAGTCCTGAAAGGCGTGCTTGGCCTCGTCGGGCTTCAACCCGCGCTGGCTTGCGACGGCCACGAGCTCGAAGTCAGGGTTCGCCTTGATGTTCGGGAGATGCTGGTCCTGGGCAATCTTGCCGAAGCCGATGATTCCGATCTTGTGCGCCATTCGTCTGGTCCCTCATGCTGCGACCTGACGGAGATAGCGCCCGTCAGTCCGAAAGCGACTGAACCGCCGCTCCGCGAAAACCTGTCGCCATCACGTAGAGTTCCGCCGAGTCCGCGCGGCTCGCCGCCGGCTTGACGTGGCGCACCACCGCGAAGTCGCGCTTGAGATCGGCCAGAAGCTCGCTCTCCGTCCCGCCCTGGAACACCTTGGCGATGAAGACACCGCCCGGAGCCAGGATTTCCCTGGCGAAATAGATGGCCGCTTCGGCCAATCCCATGATCCGCAGGTGATCGGTCTTCTTGTGACCGGTGGTGTTGGCCGCCATGTCCGACATGACTACGTCGGCCGGGCCGCCCAGCATCTCGATGAGCTTGCCGGGAGCGGATTCGTCCAGGAAGTCGAGCTCGATGAACTCGACCCCCGGCATGGGATCGATGGGCAGGAGGTCGATGCCGACCACCTTGCCCTTGGGGCCGACCTTGCGCGCGGCGATCTGGGACCAGCCGCCCGGAGCGGCGCCAAGATCCACCACGCGCTGGCCGGTTTTCAGCAGATGGTACTTCTCGTCGATCTCAAGGAGCTTATAGGCCGCGCGGGAGCGATAGCCTTCGCGCTTGGCGCGGGCCACGTAAGGATCGTTGAGCTGGCGCTCGAGCCACTTCTGGGACGAGAGGGAGCGCTTGTTCGCCGTCTTCACCCGCTGCTTGAGATTGCGGGTGCCCGAGCCAGGTTTGCTGCTCACCGTTGGCTTCCCTTCCGCCAGACAGAATCCTCTCTCATCATGTTCATCAAAATTCCTTCGCGCAGTCCACGGTCGGCGATGCGCAGCCGGTCCGACGGGAAAGCCCGCCGGATCGCTTCTAGAATGGCGCAGCCCGCCAGCACCAGATCGGCGCGATCCCTTCCGATGCAAGGATTGGCGGCCCGCTGTTCGAAATCGGAATACAGGAGACGGTCGATAACGGTCGAGATCTCGCCGTTGCGCATCCACATGCCATCGACCCGTCTGCGGTCGTAGCGGGCGAGCCCAAGATGGATCCCACCTACGGTCGTGACGGTGCCCGACGTGCCCAAGAGATGAAAGTTCGTGGCCTGCCCGGCCTTTGAGGCCGCGAGGGTGAAATCGAGAAGGAGCTCCGTCACCTCCTCGACCATTCCCTCGAAGCTCTCGCGGGTCACGTCGATGCCGCCGTGGCGCTCGGCCAGGGTCACGACTCCGACAGGGAGCGAATCCCAGGCTCGCACACGCGTGCAGGGATCCGCGAAAGCGTGCGGCGGAGCGCCGTCGAGCCAGGCGATCTCGGTGGAGCCGCCGCCGATGTCGAACACGATGACCGATTCGGCTTTCGGGTCCGCCAGGGCGGCGCATCCGGTCACGGCCAGGAAGGCTTCCGTCTTGCGATCGACCACTTCGAGTTCGAGATCGAGTTCGTCCCGGACCCGTTCAATGAAAGCCGGGCCGTTCTCGGCGAGACGGCAGGCCTCGGTGGCGACGAGGCGGGCCCGCGCCACGTCCTTGGCCTGCATCTTGTCGCGGCACACGCGCAGAGCCTCGATGGTTCTGTCGATGGCCTCCTCGCTCAACTGGTTGCCGAGACCGAGTCCTTCGCCCAGCCGAACGATCCGTGAAAACGCATCCACGACCCGGAACCCGAAATGGGCAGGCTCTGCAATGAGAAGACGGCAGTTGTTGGTGCCGAGGTCGAGCGCCGCATAGCTTCTGGAGGAGCTGCGCCGCGGCTGGTTCCTGCTCGCCGTGTTCGGCCGATCCGCGAGCCAGGTCGGCCTGGCCTCAGACCCAGCAAGCGGGTCCGCCCGGCGCTCTCCCGTCTCGGCAGTCGCGTCGTGTTTCACGGTCAAACCAGAATCCTTGAGCATCCAGGGCGGGATGCTTTTCGTTCATGAGAGTAACAACCGCCCGGCGTTTCTGCCAAGGGCAGGCGCAAAGTTTATAGGGATAGCCTTTTAGGCATCATGCCTTGAAACCGCGCAAGCGCTCGGTCAGTCCGGCCAGCACGTCGGCCCCCACATTGGCGAAAGCGACCCGCAGATGCCCCTCCTGCCCCGGCCCGAAATAGCTGCCCGGCAGGCAAAGGACGCCCCGTTCGGTCGCAAGCTTCTCGGCTACAGCCTGGGCGGTCTTCTCCGGGAAAGGGTGCCGCAGATACGCGAAATAGGCGCCCACCGACTCGATCCGCCATTCGGGCAGCGGCGCCAGCGCCTGCCGGAAGACCTGCGCGCGGTGGTTGATCTCCGACCGGTTCTCGTCCCGCCAGTCCCTCAAGGACTCGATGGCCCAGGGCAGCGCGGCCTGCGCCGTTCGCGGCGCACAGATCTGAATGCAGTCGAGGATCTTGGCGATCTGCTCCACCAGCGCCGCATCGGCCGTAATGGCTCCCGTGCGGTGGCCGGGAATCGCATACGATTTCGAGAAGGAATAGAGCTGGACAACGGTGCTGCGCCATTCATGCGAGGTGAAAAGCCCGTGAGGCCTGTTCACTCCGCTTGGTAGAAAGTCGCGATAAGTTTCGTCCACGACGAGGTAAATTCCCCGCCTCATGCATAGCTCGGCAAAGCCTTCGACCACATGGGCCGGATAGACCGCCCCGGTCGGGTTATTAGGCGTCACGAGGACAATAGCCTTCACACCGCTGTCGATGAGAGCCTCGGCATCCTCGAATCGCGGCACAAACCCGGCCTCGGGCCGGCACGGCAGCGGGCGCGGCTCGATTCCCAGCATGTCGAGGCTCATTTGGTGATTGAAGTACCAGGGCGTGGGCAGCAGCACCGCGTCTCCCTGGCGGGCCAGCGCCATCATGGTGGCGAAGAACGCCATGTTGCACCCAGCTGTCACAGCCGTGTCGTCGGGCTCGATTCGACCCTCGTAGATCCGCGCGAGATCGGCAGCATAGGCCTGCCTGAGGGGCCCATCGCCGCTGATCGGGCCATATTGCGCGCCGCCTGCCGATCCGGCGCTCGCCGCGAGCCTTTCGAGCATGCCGGGGTGGGGCGGGTTGCCGGGCACCGCCTGGGACAGGTTGATCAGCGGCCCGAAGGTCCCGTCATAGCGCCTCGTCCAGCTCTGCGCCTCCGGGATGGGAGGGCTTCCCACATCCGCCACGAGGGGACTGATGGGATTCAAGAGGCCGCTCGCCATGTAGGCTCCCGAGTGCTGGAAAAACGAAGAAGGACAGGAGGTCGGGCGAGGGTGTCGCCAAACGTCCTATCCTTCAAGGGTCGATGACGGAGAGTGGTCCCTCGCCAATGAGACAGGCCGGACCGGCTTAGTCCTTGGCTCGCTCCACGTACGAGCCGTCTTCCGTCATGATCACGACGCGGGTGCCGGCCTGGATGTGAGGCGGCACCAGGGTACGCAGACCGTTGGACAGCATGGCGGGCTTGTAGGACGAGGAGGCCGTCTGGCCCTTCACGACCGGCTCCGTCTCGGTGATCTCGAGCGTGACTCGAGCCGGGAGCTCGATGGCGATCGGAAGGCCGTTATGGACGCTGAGCATCACCGGCATGCCTTCCTGCAGATAGGCCTTCTGGTCGCCGATGATGTCCAGCGGCACGGCCACCTGCTCGTAGGTCTCCGGATTCATGAAGTGGAACCCTTCGCCGTCCTCGTACAGGAAGGTGTATTCCCGGTCCTCCACGAAGGCGCGCTCGACCTGCTCCGTCGTACGGTAGCGCTCCGACACCTTCACCCCGTCGGAGATGCGGCGCATGTCGAGCTGAGTGACAGGCGTGCCCTTGCCGGGATGGATGTTCTGGGCCGTGAGAACGACGTAGAGCCGGCCGTCCATATCGACGACATTGCCCTTGCGGAGCGTAGAGGCGATGACCTTCACGAGAAGTCTTCCTTGTGACAGAGGTGGACGCGTCGTAAGGGTCGGGAAGAACCCGGCCCCGAGAACGCGAGAAAACGTTTTCGGTGCCGCAACTAGCCTATCTTTGCGCAAATCGCCAGTCTGACCTCACGAAAGCCTCTGGAATTGACACCCGCCATGCCCGCCCCCTCCCCCTGGTGGACGCCGCATGTCCATGCGGACCGCCGCCCTTTCCTTTTAGGCCGGAACAGGATTCAGGCCGCCCTGCGTGGCTTCTTCGCAGCCCATGAATTCGTTGAGGTGGACACCGCCACGCTTCAGGTCTCACCCGGCAATGAGGCCCACCTCCACGCTTTCAAGACGCAAGCCATCGGCCCGGACGGCCGCAAGGCTCCTCTTTACCTACACACCTCGCCGGAATTTGCCTGCAAGAAGCTCCTGGCGGCTGGCGAAACACGCATCGCGTGCTTCTCCCACGTCTATCGCAACCGCGAGCGCGGGCCGTTGCACCATCCCGAATTCACCATGCTCGAATGGTATCGGGCCGGGGAGCCTTACGAAGCGCTCATGGCCGACTGCCATGAGATTCTGGGCCTTGCGGCCGAAACCGCCAAGACGAAAGCCTGGAGCTTCCGCAACCACCAGGTCGATCCCTTCCTGGCGCCGGAACGCCTGAGCGTGGCGGAGGCCTTCCGGCGCTTTGCCGGGATCGATCTCCTGGCCTCCATCGACCGATCCGGTGCGACGGACCGGGACCGGCTTGCCGCCAGCCTTACCGAGGCGGGGCTCCGGATTGCTCCTGACGACACTTGGTCGGACCTGTTCAGCCGCGTCATCGTGGAGCGGGTCGAGCCGAATTTAGGCCTTGGGCGCGCCACGATCCTGGACGAGTACCCTGTGGCCGAAGCAGCCCTCGCGCGACCGACCGCTGGCGATCCGCGGGTCGCTGAACGCTTCGAGCTCTATGCCTGCGGCGTCGAGCTCGCCAATGCATTCGGCGAGCTGACGGATGCAGCCGAGCAACGGCGGCGCTTCGAGGGAGAAATGGCCGAGAAGATGCGGGTTTATGGTGAAAGTTATCCGGTGGACGAGGAATTCCTGGCAGCCCTCGGCTTGATGCCGGAGGCCAGCGGCATCGCTCTCGGGTTCGACCGCCTCGTTATGCTGGCCACCGGCGCCTCCCGGATCGAGCAGGTCCTGTGGGCTCCAGTTCCGGAGACCGCGCCATGAATGCCCCACGCCCAATTAGAACCCCGAGGGAACTGGCGGAGGCCGGCCTTCTGACGCCTGAACAGGTCGGCAGTGTCGAACGGGTCGCGGAGCGCTATGCGGTTGCCATCACGCCAGCCATGGCGGACTTGATCGACCCGAGCAATCCCAACGATCCGATCGCCCGCCAGTTCGTCCCGGACCCGGCCGAGCTCGTCGTGACGGCGGAGGAGCGCAGCGATCCTATCGGCGATCTCGCCCACAGCCCCGTGGAAGGCATCGTGCACCGCTATCCCGACCGGGTGCTGCTCAAGGCCGTCCATGTTTGTCCGGTTTATTGCCGCTTCTGCTTCCGCCGGGAAATGGTGGGGCCGCAGGGGCTCGGCACGCTTTCGCCGGAAGCTATGGACAGGGCGTTCGCCTACATCGAATCGCATCCAGAAATCTGGGAGGTGATCCTGACGGGCGGCGACCCGCTGGTGCTCTCCCCCCGTCGGCTCGCCGAGATCACCGAGCGGCTTGCCCGCATCTATCACGTGAAGGTCGTTCGCTTCCACACCCGGGTGCCCGTCGTGGAACCGGACAAGATCGGTGAGGATCTCATCGGAGCACTCAAGGCGAGCCGCAAGACCACCTATGTGGCGCTCCACGCGAACCATCCGCGGGAACTTACCGACGATGCGCGGGCGGCGTGCGGGCGGCTCGTCGATGCAGGCATCGTCATGATCAGCCAGTCCGTGCTGCTCAAGGGGGTGAACGACGATCCCGACACCCTCGCGTCCCTCATGCGAGCGTTCGTGGAGACCAGGATCAAGCCCTACTATCTCCACCATCCGGACCTCGCCCCAGGCACCAGCCATTTTCGCCTATCGGTCGCGGAAGGACAGGCGCTTGTCGCGGGATTGCGCGGCCGTATCTCAGGCCTGTGCCAGCCGGCCTACATTCTGGACATTCCGGGCGGATACGGAAAAGCCGCGATCGGGGCTGCCGCGATCACGCAGGGCCGCGACGGTTGCTACATGGTGTCCGACTTCCATGGCCAGCAGCACGCCTATCCGCCGGCCCCGAAAGAGTGACGACCGGAAAGAATCGCTGCCCAGGTTTTACGCTTAATCGAAGCCGGGTTTGCCGCTGCGGCCTTTCTTGATTTCCGAGCGACGTCCCTTCGCCTCCAGCCGTCGGCGCTTGGAGGCAAGCGTCGGGCGTGTCGGGCTCCGCGGCTTCGGCCGCTCGGTCGCCTGCCGGATCAGCTCGATCAGGCGCTCCAGCGCATCCTCGCGGTTCCGCTCCTGGGTGCGAAACCGCTGCGCCGTGATGATCAGAACCCCGTCATTGGTGAGCCGTCGCCCGGCCAGCCGCTCCAGGCGCTCTTTCACGTCGTCGGGCAAGGAAGGCGACTGGCGCACGTCGAAGCGCAACTGCACGGCCGACTCGACCTTGTTGACGTTCTGGCCTCCCGGCCCGGACGCGCGGATGAAACTCTCCTGAAGCTCCGCCTCGTCGAGCGCGATGGAATGGGTCACCTGGATCATGGGGCCTCGGGTCAACAACGAAGACAACCGTCGTGAACCCATAATCGGGACGCGGCAGGGTTTGACTTTTGCATGGCGCGCCGACGCACCTCAACCCTCGCGCTTCACACGCTCCTGGCGGGCGATTTCGGCCTCGGAGGGATGTTCAAGCTCGAACGATCCCGTGCTGATCGCTCCAGCGCGGTCATAGACGCTCATGATGACCCCGGTCGTGGAGACGGCTGTCTTGGCAAGCGTCAGGGCGCCCGGCTTTGTGCCCTGCCCGAAGAGGCGCTTGCCAGGACCGAGGACGAGCGGAAAAGTCAAAAGCCGAAACTGATCGACGAGATCGTGCGCCAGCAAGGTCTGCAACAGGACGCTGCTGCCCTGCACCAGCAGGTTCGGCCCGCTCCCCTGCTTCAGCTGGGCTATCTCGGCCGCGACGTCTCCGTGCAGCGCCACGGAATTCGCCCAGGTTAGTGGCTCCTTGGAGGATGTGGCAACGTATTTGGTCACGGCATTGAAGGTCTCTGCTATCGGATCACCCCCGTCGACATACGGCCAGTGCGCTGCAAAGATTTCGTAGGTCTTGCGGCCGAGCAGGAGATCGAAGGGGCTTGAGAAGGTCTCGCCCATGAACTGCCCCATCGGCTCGTCCCAATAGTTGACCGTCCACCCGCCATGGGTGAAGCCTCCCGTGGGATCCTCCGGCGGCCCGCCCGGCGCTTGCATGACACCGTCCAGACTCACGAAAGCGGCGGCGACGACTTTTCTCATTTCCGGCCTCCCATCGTGTCTGCGTCAGGGCCGATCGGCGCGCCGGTCCGACTTCGGTCGCGCTTCTCCGCCCAGGCAAAGCATCCATCCAATGCGCGCCCCGTGGTTGCTTGTCGACCCCGACGATAACGTCTAAGCGGCTTTTCCAGCCGAGTTTCGCCAGGATCGAGGGATCGCTCGCGAGGATCGGATCCTCTCGCCGTGAATCCTCATGTCCGCTGTCTTCGCCACCCTCGTCCCGACCTTCCTAATCATCGCGACCGGCTGGCTCTGCCGGATCACCGGCTTCGTGGACGACAAGCAATGGGCTGGGCTCGAGCGCGCCACCTTCGTGATCTTCTTTCCGGCGCTCATCATCGACACCCTGGCCCGGGCCGATCTCACGTCGGTCCCCGTCCTCGGCGTGGGCGGCGCATTGATAGGGGCGATCCTGCTCATGTCCGCCACGGTGCTGGGCCTCCGACCCCTGCTGGAGCGCCATCTGGCCGTTGATGGGCCCAGCTTCACGTCGATCTTCCAGGGAGCGACCCGCTGGAACACCTTCGTGGCTCTCGCGGTCGCCGGCAGTCTCTTCGGGCAGCGGGGAATCGCCCTAATCGCGGTGGCGATCGCCGCCATGGTGCCCCTGCTCAACCTGCTGGCCTTCTATGTCTTCATCCGGTATGCGGGGCGCGCCCGGCAGAGTCCCTGGCAGATCCTGCGGTCGTTCCTGACGAACCCTTTCATCTGGTCATGCGCCCTGGGCCTCGTGCTCAACCAGATCCTGCCGCCCCTTCCGAAGCCGATTGCTGCTTACATCGATCTGATGGGGCGAGCTGCGCTCGCGGCGGGACTGCTCATTGTCGGGGCGGGACTCGATATCCGCAGCCTTGCGAAGCCCGGCCCGCTTCATCTCATCGCCACCGGCCTTAAGCTTCTCCTCATGCCCGCGCTGGCCGTCGCGTTGGGACGTTTCATCGGCCTGGACGGCAACGACATCGCCGTAACCGTGATCGCCGCATCCGTGCCGTCCGCGAGCGCCGCCTATGTGCTGGCGCGGCAAATGGGAGGCAACGCCCCTCTGATGGCCGAGATCCTGACGCTACAGACTTTGGTCGCACTCGTGTCGATGCCACTCCTGATTTCCCTCGTGGCGGGCTGACACAACCCCTTATTGCAACCAAAGGTCAAACTTTCGGTCTTGTTTCATTTAAGGTTGTGCTGCTATTGAGGTGTAACAAAACACTGATATTAGTAATATTTACCTATGAACAAAGCACCGCCGCCGTCCAAAACTAAAGCTCCCAAAGATCCGGCGGACGGTGGAACCGCCGCCACGGAGACGACTGCGGTTTCTCCGCTGGAAACCGCGCAGTACATTGCGGAATTCGCAGCGGAGCTGTCGTTCCTCGCCCGCGAGACGCGGCTCGACCTTCTGTCCTACCTCCTGGACATGGCGCGGCTGGAGGCGCTGCGAACCATTCACAAAAATCGGTGATCGAAGACGAAGGCGTACGGACGAGCGTCAGCTTCCGGTAGTGTTCTCGCGCCCGCTCACCAACGACACGGCATTGCCGCCATGCCGCTCCAACCGACCTGCGATCTCAAGGTCCAGCAAGGCAGTCTGGACCAACCTGATCGACAGGCCCGACTGCCTGACGAGATCGTCGATGGCGACCGGGGAGGGACCGAGCAGGTCAATCACCCGGATTTCGGCCTGCGGAGCTGCAGCCCCTTCCTCATAAAATCCACCCTCGAACGTCACATGCGCAACGGGCGGTCGAGCAATATCCGGCAGCTCAAGCTCATCCCAGAGCTCCTCGATCCTGGCATGCTGCTGGGGCTCCTCCATGGCGCTCTCGAGCGGCCCGGCGGCAACCAAAGGCTCCAGCACGCTTGTCACATGGTCAAGCCCGGCGCAAAGGGTCGCGCCGTCGCGGATTAGGTCGTTCGTGCCCTCGGCGCGCGGATCGAGCGGCGAGCCCGGCACGGCAAAGACTTCCCGCCCCTGCTCCAGGGCAAATCGTGCCGTGATCAGGGAACCGGAGCGACGGGCCGCCTCGACGACGACGACCCCGTAGGACAAGCCGGAGACGATCCGGTTGCGGCGGGGGAAATCGCGCCCACGCGGCTCCCAGCCAAAGGGCATCTCGGACACGACGGCCCCGCCCTTCTCGACGATGGACAGCAGCAGCTTTTCGTTCTCGGACGGGTAAATCCGGTCGTGGCCGCCGGCCAGCACCACGATGGTGCCGGTTTCGAGGGTGGCCCGGTGGGCGCGAGTATCGATCCCCCGGGCGAGACCGGACGCGACCACGTAGCCTGCCTCGCCCAGCTGGCGCGACAGGCGCTCCGCGAACGTGAGGCCCGCCGCCGAGGCGTTGCGGGAGCCGACCATCGCCACGCATGGCCGTGACAGAACCTCGGCGGAGCCCCGCACAGCGATCAGCGGCGGAGCCGTATCGATGGCCTGGAGGGTTTTGGGATAGTCCGGCTCGCCCATGGCGATGAAGCGCACCCCCAGGCGGGCGGCGGCGGCGATTTCCTTTTCGGCCTCCGCCCGGGTCGCAACCTTCAGGAGAAGGCGTCCGCCCTTTCGTGCGAGGTCTGGAAGGGCCTCGAGGGCTGCGGACGCGCCGCCGAACTTGTTGATCAGGGACCGGAACGTGCGAGGCCCGACTTTTTCGGAGCGGATCAGGCGGAGCCAATCTAGGCGCTACTCGTCCGTGAGGCGCGTCCCGCTCATCCCTTTTGTCCGATTTTGCCTTCGGTTCCGGCCAGAAGGCGTTTGATGTTCTCGCTGTGCTTCCACCACAGAAGCGCCACGAGAAGGATAGCGATCCCAGCCATTCTGGGCTCGTCCAGCAGCCAGAGCACCACCGGGGTCGCCGCGCTCGCGATCAGGGCCGATAGCGAGGAATAGCGGCTCGCAAAGGCGACTACGAGCCAAATCGCCACGAAGGCGAGCGCCGCGATGGGTTTCAGGCCGATCAGGATGCCGATGAAAGTGGCGACGCCCTTCCCGCCCTTGAAGCCGAGCCAGACCGGAAAGAGATGCCCGATGAACGCCCCGAGGGCCGCGATCGTCATCAGATCCGGGTTCCAGTACCGGGCCAGAAGGACCGCTGCCGTGCCCTTGAGGGCATCGCCGACCAATGTGGCGGCGGCTAGGCCCTTGCGGCCGGTTCTGAGGACATTCGTGGCCCCGATATTGCCGGACCCCACGTTGCGGATATCCCCGAGGCCGGCCATCCGGGTGAAGATGACTCCGAAAGGAATGCTGCCCAGCAGATAGCCCACGACAAGGGCGCCCAGCAGCAGCAGGAGGTTAGCCTCTTCAGACATTCGCTTCTCTTGAGACGTTAAGGCGGTCGAACACGATCCTGCCCGCAACCATCGTCGCCGTCACCTGTCCTTGCAGACGGGCTTCGTCGAAAGGCGTGTTCTTCGACAGCGAGCGGAGCTGGCGCTTGTCCAGGACGTAAGGAGCGTCGGGATCGAAGACGATGAGGTCGGCCGGCGCGCCCCGCTGGAGCCGTCCGCCTGGCAAACCAAGGATTTCAGCAGGCCGCGTCGACATGGCCCGCAGGAGTTTCGCGATGGGAACGCCGTTGGAATGGACCAACCGCAGGGCGGCCGAGAGCAGGGTTTCCAGCCCCACGGCCCCGTTTTCGGCCTCGGAGAACGGCAGCCGCTTGGTCTCCACATCCTGTGGATTGTGGTCCGAGACGATCACGTCGATCGTTCCGTCCACCAGCGCCTCGATCATCGCCTGCCGGTCATCTTCGTGCCGGAGCGGCGGCGAAAGCTTCAGGAAGGTGCGATAATCGCCGATGTCGTTCTCATTGAGCGCGAGATTGTTGATGGACACCCCGCAGGTGACCGGGAGTCCCCTGCTCTTCGCGTCCCGCATGATCTCGGCCGAGTCGGCGCAGGAGATCATTGCCGCGTGGTAGCGCCCGCCCGTGAGGCGCACGAGGCGTATGTCGCGCTCCAGCATCACCGTCTCGGCCTCGCGCGGGATTCCCGGCAGGCCGAGTCTGGCGGCGAACTCGCCCTCGTTCATCACCCCCGTCCCGACGAGGTCAGGATCCTCCACGTGATGGACGATGAGGGCATCGAAGTCCCGGGCGTAAGTCAGGGCGCGACGCATGACCTGGGCGTTGGTGACCGACCGGTCGCCGTCGGTAAAAGCAACCGCCCCGGCCTCTCGCAACAGGCCGATCTCCGCCATCTCCTCGCCCTTCAGCCCCTTTGTGAGAGCCGCGGCCGGCCGGACATTGACTATTGAGGTGTCCCGGGCGCGGCGCATGACGAAATCGATGATCGCCGGGTCGTCGAGGACGGGATTCGTGTCCGGCATGGACATGATGGTCGTCACGCCACCGGCCGCCGCCGCCTCGCCGGCGCTTTTCAGCGTCTCCCGGTGGGCCGCGCCCGGCTCGCCGATGAAGGCGCGCATGTCGATGAGGCCGGGAGCCAGCACCTGCCCGCCGCAATCGACGACTTCCGCGTCTGTCGCGACGGCCACATACGGGCCAACATCCTGGATCAGGCCGTCTTGCACCAGCACGCCGCCGCGCTCCTCCTTCCCGCTGGCGGGATCGATGAGGCGCGCGTTCGTGAACAGCAGAGGACGTTCGGCGGTCATTATGCGGAAACTCCTTTCCCTCTCCCGCAGCGCGGACGAGGGTTCTTCCTCACCTGTTCGGCAGATGGCTCGCCAGTGCCTCCAGCACCGCCATGCGTACGGCCACGCCCATCTCGACCTGTTCGCGGATGAGCGACTGCGCGCCGTCCGCAACATCGGAGGAGATCTCGACGCCCCGGTTCATGGGTCCCGGATGCATCACGAACGCATCGGGCTTGGCGTAGGACAGCTTCTCCTGGTCGAGCCCATAGAACCGGAAGTACTCCTTCACCGACGGCACGAAGGAGCCGTTCATGCGCTCCCGTTGCAAGCGCAGCATCATGACGATATCCGCGCCCTCCAGGCCCTTGCGCATGTCGGTGAACGTCTCGAAGCCAAGACGGGCAATGCCGGGTGGCAGGAGGGTCGAGGGGGCGACAAGGCGCACCCGGGCGCCCATGGCGGCAAGCAGGATCATGTTGGAGCGGGCGACCCGCGAATGGATGATGTCGCCGCAGATCGCCACCGTCAGCCCCTCGATGCGGCCCTTGTTGCGGCGGATCGTGAGCGCGTCGAGAAGCGCCTGGGTCGGGTGCTCGTGCGCGCCGTCGCCGGCGTTCACCACCGAGCAATCGACTTTCTGAGCCAGCAGATGCACCGCCCCTGCCGCGTGATGGCGGACAATGATGAGGTCCGGGCGCATGGCGTTGAGGGTCGCGGCGGTGTCGATCAGCGTCTCGCCCTTCTTCACGGACGAGGAGGCGACCGACATGTTCATCACGTCCGCGCCGAGCCGTTTCCCGGCGATCTCGAAGGAGGACTGCGTCCGGGTCGAGGGCTCGAAGAACAGGTTGATCTGAGTCCGGCCGCGTAAGGTGGACTTCTTCTTTTCGACTTGGCGGCTGACCTCGACCTGCTCGTCGGCAAGGTCCAGCAGCGCCTGGATGTCCAAAGGAGACAAACCCTCGATTCCGAGGAGATGCCGGTGAGGAAAAAGGGATCGGGGCGCGTCGCTCATCAGCGATGGGCTATAGGCGGACTTGAGCAGGGCGGCAAGCCAAGTCTGGTCGCTTGGGCGGCATCTGAGTTAGAATTACCCTGATGCTTTCGGGGATCAGCCGCCGTGCCGTCTCTGTCGGAAACCCATGACGTCTTCAATCAGACGCCGGTCTTCGCCGACGTGAACCTGATCGCCTGCAACCGGCCCCTGCTGGATGCCCTGAAGGCGAATGGCGACCCAGCGGACAAAACCCTCGTCGCGTTCGGTCAGGCCTGGGGCTCGGGCGAGCGCCTGGAATACGGGCGACTCGCCAATGAGAACCCACCGAAGCTGCGCACGCACGATTCGCGGGGTTATCGGATCGACGCGGTGGAGTTTCACCCGGCCTATCACGCCCTCATGCGCGCCAGCATGGCGGACGGTCTTCACGCCTCCACTTGGGACGATACTGGAACCAACGACCCTGGCCGACGAGGTCACATGGCCCGGGCGGCCAGGCTCTACACGACCTCTCAGGTGGAGAGCGGGCATGTCTGCCCCATGACCATGACGCACGCCTCCGTCGGGGCGCTGGCGGCGTCGCCCGGCAGGCTCGATGAATGGCTGCCGAGAATCCTCTCCCGTGAATACGACCCGCGCTTCATCCCCTTCTGGGAGAAGTCGTCCGTCACCCTCGGCATGGGCATGACCGAAAAACAAGGCGGGTCCGACGTCCGCGCCAACACCACCCAGGCCAAGCCCCTGGCCCGGGACGAATACGCCCTCACGGGCCACAAATGGTTCATGTCTGCGCCCATGTGTGACGCGTTTCTGGTGCTGGCTCAGGCGCCCGGCGGCCTAACATGCTTCCTGGTTCCGCGCTTCCGGCCGGACGGCCGCGTGAACGCGCTCCACCTGCAACGCCTCAAGGACAAGCTCGGAAACCGCTCGAACGCCTCGTCCGAGGTGGAGTTCGAACGGGCCTTTGCCTGGCGCATTGGCGAGGAGGGGCGTGGGGTGCGCACCATCATCACCATGGTGCAGCTTACGCGCCTCGACTGTGCGGTCTCATCGGCGGGCCTTGTCCGCATGGGCCTTGCCCTCGCCTACCACCATGCCCAGCACAGGAGCGCTTTTCAGCGCAGGCTCATCGAGCAGCCAGCCATGCGAACGGTGCTGGCAGACCTCGCCCTCGAATCCGAGGCCATGACAGCGCTGGCCTTGCGGCTTGCGCGAAGCTTCGACAGGGCCGGAACAGACGAGCAGGAAGCGACTTTTGCCCGCCTGGTAACGCCAGCCGCCAAATTCGGGATCTGCAAGGCTGCGCCCCGCCTGCTCTACGAGGCTATGGAATGCATGGGTGGCAACGGCTACGTGGAGGAGAGCCCCCTGCCCCGCCTCTACCGGGAGGCTCCGGTCAATGCGATCTGGGAGGGCTCGGGAAATGTGATCGCCCTTGACGTCCTGCGGGCGGAGAATCGCGAGCCGGAGGCTGCGGCCTCCGTTCTTCAATCGTTGATGGCGGACGTGGAGGGCCTGCCGGGAGCGACCGACGCCGCGCGGGACACCGTCCTTTCGCTTCAGTCGGGAGAGGCTGAAGCCCGCGCCCGCTTCATTGCGGACAGGCTCTATACCCTTTTCGCCACCGCCGCCCTGCGCCGGTTCGCGCCACCCGAAATCGCCGAGGCCTACGCCCTCACCCGCTTGAATTCACCGGCTCGCATGATTGGGGCCAACGACCTTGGCTTTGCTGCCAAACCCTTGCTGGATAGGGTTTTTGTCCCCATATAGCGGATGAGGCGACAGGTCCGATTTGACTTGTCCTCAATCATTGACCACTTATCCCGCCCCACGGCTGTCCAGAGCCGACCGCCGCTTATTGCGCCTAACACACGGGCATCTGTTCCCGGCCATTGTAGGAAGTCGTTATGAAAGTCCTTGTCGTCGAGTCGCCTGCCAAGGCCAAGACGATCAACAAATATCTGGGCAGGGACTATGAGGTCCTGGCTTCCTTCGGGCATATCCGCGATCTGCCCGCCAAGGATGGCTCCGTCGACCCGGATAACGACTTTCGCATGATCTGGACCCTCGAGGACCGGGGCTCGAAGCGTGTCTCTGAGATCGCCAAGGCGCTCAAGGGGGCTGAAAAGCTTATCCTCGCCACCGACCCGGATCGGGAAGGCGAAGCGATTTCCTGGCATGTGGTCGAGGCCCTGCGGGAGAAGCGCGTCCTGAAGGACATGCCCATCGAGCGCGTGACCTTCAACGCCATCACCAAGGACGCGGTGCAGACGGCCCTTCGCCAGCCACGCCAGATCGATCAAGCGCTGGTGGACGCCTATATGGCCCGCCGCGCCCTGGACTATCTAGTCGGCTTCACGCTCTCGCCGGTGCTCTGGCGCAAGCTTCCCGGAGCCCGCTCGGCCGGCCGTGTGCAATCGGTGGCGCTCCGTCTGGTTTGCGACCGTGAGCTCGAAATCGAGACCTTCAAGACCCAGGAATACTGGTCGCTGATCGCGACGCTGGCCACCAAGGACGGCGGCGTGTTCGACGCGCGGCTCGTGGGCGCGGACGGCAAGAAGATCACCCGCCTCGACATCGGAAAGGGCGAGGAGGCGGAAGCCTTCAAGAAGGACCTGGAACTGGCAACCTTCTCGGTGGCGAACATCGAGGCCAAGCCTGCCAAGCGGCACCCCTACCCGCCCTTCACCACCTCGACCCTGCAGCAGGAGGCCTCGCGCAAGCTGGGGCTTGCCCCGGCTCAGACCATGCGCGTCGCGCAGCGTCTTTATGAGGGCGTCGACATTGGCGGCGAGACCGTGGGTCTCATCACTTATATGCGTACGGACGGCGTCGACATGGCCCCGGAGGCGGTTCAGGCCGCGCGCCGGGTGATCGGCAAGGAATACGGCGACCGCTACGTTCCCGACGTGCCGCGCAAGTACACCACCAAGGCCAAGAACGCGCAGGAGGCCCACGAGGCGATCCGCCCAACGGATATGAGCCGCCTGCCCAAGCACGTGGCGAAGTACCTGGAGCCCGAGCAGGCCCGTCTTTATGAGCTTATCTGGATCCGCACGGTCGCGAGCCAGATGGAATCCGCGCAACTCGAGCGCACCACGGCCGATATCGCCGCAGTGGTGGGCCCCCGCAAGCTCGACCTGCGTGCGACCGGCCAGGTCATCAAGTTCGACGGCTTCCTGACCCTCTACAACGAGAGCAAGGACGACGATCCGGACGAGGACGAGGGCCGCCTGCCGCCCATGAAGGCCGGCGATCCGCTGGAGCGCCGCCGCATCGCGGCCAACCAGCACTTCACCGAACCGCCGCCGCGCTATTCCGAGGCGAGCCTTGTGAAGCGCATGGAAGAACTCGGCATCGGCCGCCCGTCCACCTACGCGGCTGTTCTTCAAACGCTTCGGGACCGCGAATACGTACGCATCGACAAGAAGCGCCTTGTCCCCGAGGACAAGGGCAGGATCGTCATCGCGTTCCTGGAAAGCTTCTTCCGCCGCTACGTGGAATACGATTTCACGGCGGACCTAGAGGAGCAGCTCGACCGTATCTCCAATTCCGAGATCGATTGGAAGCAGGTGCTGCGCGACTTCTGGCAAGCCTTCTCGGCCGCCATCGGCGAGACCAAGGAGCTGCGCACGACGGAAGTGCTCGATGCCCTGAACGAACTTCTCGGCCCACACATCTTCCCGGACAAGGGCGACGGCTCGAACCCACGCACCTGCCCGACCTGCGGCACCGGCCAGCTTTCTCTCAAGCTCGGCAAGTTCGGGGCCTTCATCGGCTGCTCGAACTATCCCGAGTGCAAATATACCCGCCAGCTTGCCGCATCGGGCGTTGAGGGGGACGGGGAAGGCTCATCCGAGAATGGCGGCACGCCAGGCGTGAAGGTGCTAGGCGACGATCCGGAGACCGGACAACAGGTCACCCTCCGCGACGGCCGCTTCGGTCCCTTCGTCCAGCTCGGCGAAGGCGAGAAGCCCAAGCGCTCGTCCCTTCCGAAGGGGATGTCCCCCGCTCTGGTCGATCTGGAGAAGGCCCTGAAGCTCCTTGCCCTACCCCGTCAGGTGGCGGTGCATCCGGAGACGGGCGAGCCAATCCTCGCCAGCATCGGACGCTACGGCCCCTATGTTCAACACGGCAAGACCTACGCCAATCTGGGCAAGGATGACGACGTGCTGGAGATCGGCGGCAATCGCGCCATCGACCTGATCGTTGCGAAGGAAAGCGGAGCCGGCGGCTTCCGCCGGGGCGCTTCCGATCCCGGACGCCCACTCGGCGAAGACCCGGAATCCGGAAAGTCCATCGTAGTGAAGGCGGGCCGCTTCGGGCCTTACGTGACTGACGGAGAGACCAACGCGACCCTTCCGAAGGCGGTTACCGCCGAAGCCGTGACCCTCGACGAGGCCGTGAGCCTTCTCAACGCCCGGCGCGCCATGGGGCCCTCGAAAAAGACTGCGCGGAAATCGTCGTCCAAAAAGGCCACGGCGTCCAAGAAAGCTCCCGCGAAGGCTGCCGCCAAGAAGACAGCGGCGAAGAAGGCTCCAGCGAAGAAGCCTGCAGCCAAGAAGGCGGCCTCGAAGACAACGAAAGCCGGTTGAGCCATCGCTCAGCCGGCCTCGACCAGATCAAAGCAGTCTTTGAAAAATCAGAAGCTGAGCCAGAGAGCCACCACGGCGACTGCTGCCATGGCCAACCAAAGGGCGTTCATACCAATCGAACGAGGCGCGGCGCGGGCCGCTTCCGGCTCGTCGAAGGCGAAAGCCTCGCCCGCATTGCGCGCCGCGCGGTTGAGGTGATGCTGTTGCGCAGTTCCCAGGGCCGTCCGCGTCGTCACGATCGATCTCCGTTAAGCTTGTTCCAGCTTAGCTAGTCAACGTGAATGTTAACTAAACAGTTCCAGATGACACCTGTAAGACATTCTTTAGGCTTAATACCGGAACGTTGCATCAGGGTCTCTAGGCCCAGTTTTTTGTCGCTTGTGACCCGACGTCACCCTTTATGTTTCCGTTTTGTTCACGTATAAATTTGTGAATGAGATATATTGTAAAGAAAAGCGAATCAGCACGAAACAAGGTCCCAATGACCGACAACGACGATCTCTTTGGGGGCAGCGGAGCTGCGTCCGCCAAGCGCGCGGTGCCGGCCTCGGCCAGAAATGCAGCCGCGAAAATTTCCCGATCCGCGCCGCCGCAAGGCACGCCGGGCGAGAGCGGCTATGACGCCTCGGCCATCGAGGTGCTGGAGGGGCTCGAGCCCGTCCGGCGGCGTCCGGGCATGTATATCGGCGGCACGGACGAGAAGGCCCTGCACCATCTCTTCGCCGAGGTGATCGACAACTCCATGGACGAGGCCGTGGCCGGCCACGCCACGTTCATCGAGGTGGAGTTGGAGGAAAACGGCTGGCTCTCCGTCATGGACAACGGCCGCGGCATACCGGTCGACCCGCATCCGAAATTCCCGAAGAAGTCGGCGCTCGAAGTGATCATGACGACGCTTCACGCGGGCGGAAAATTCGACTCTAAGGTCTACGAGACGTCGGGCGGCCTGCACGGCGTCGGCGTCTCGGTGGTGAACGCTCTCTCGGAGATCCTCGAAGTCGAGGTGGCGCGCGGCCAGACCCTTTATCGCCAGATCTTTGCCCGCGGCGTTCCGAAAACCAAGCTTGAGACGGTCGGCCGGGTGCTGAACCGGCGCGGCACCAAGGTGCGCTTCAAGCCCGATCATCAGATCTTCGGCAAGGACGCCCATTTCCAGCCCCGCCGCCTGTTCAAGATGGCGCGCTCGAAGGCCTATCTGTTCGGCGGCGTCGAGATCCGCTGGAAGTGCGCTCCGTCCCTTCTCGAGGGCGTCGAGAACGTTCCGGCCGAGGCGGTGTTCCGCTTCCCCAACGGCTTGAAGGACTATCTGGCCCGCGACATCGAGGGCAAGGAGCTCGTCACCGATCAGGTGTTCGCAGGTAAGATCACCAAGCCCGGCGGGCACGGCTCGCTGGAATGGGCGGTCGCCTGGATGGCCAACGAGGACGGGTTCTCCTCGTCCTACTGCAACACGATTCCGACTCCGGAAGGCGGTACGCACGAGAACGGCCTGCGCATCGCACTCCTGCGCGGCCTGCGCGACCATGCAGAGCGTGTGAACCAGCAGAAGCGCATGGCGGCGGTCACCACCGACGACGTGATGGCCACCTGCGCGTCCATGCTGTCGGTCTTCATCCGCGAGCCGGAGTTCCAGGGCCAGACCAAGGACAAGCTGGCGACCCTGGAGGCCGGCCGCATCGTCGAGGCCGCGATCCGCGACACCTTCGATCACTGGCTCGCCGCTTCCCCGCAGCAGGCCAACAAGGTCCTGGACTGGGTTATCGACCGGGCCGAGGAACGTCTGCGCCGGCGCCAGGAGAAGGAGGTCGCCCGCAAGACCGCGACCCGCAAGCTCCGGCTCCCCGGCAAGCTCGCCGATTGCACCCGGGCCGGCATGACCGGATCCGAACTGTTCATCGTCGAGGGCGACTCGGCCGGCGGCTCCGCCAAGCAAGCCCGCGACCGCGCCACCCAGGCGATCCTGCCCCTGCGCGGCAAGATCCTGAACGTGGCCTCGGCCGGACGGGACAAGCTGCACCAGAACCAGCAGCTCTCTGACCTCGTCCAAGCGCTCGGGTGCGGCATGGGCTCCCAGTACCGGGACGCGGACCTGCGTTACGAGAAGGTCATCATCATGACCGACGCGGACGTGGACGGCGCTCATATCGCATCGCTGCTCATCACGTTCTTCTACCGCCAGATGCCCCGCCTCATCGACGCCGGGCACCTTTATCTCGCAGTTCCGCCTCTCTACCGGATGACACAGGGCTCGAAGTCCGCCTATGCCCGGGATGATGCAGATCGGGAGCGGCTCATGAAGACCACCTTCAAGGGCAACGGCAAGGTCGAGATCGGCCGCTTCAAGGGCCTAGGCGAGATGCTGCCGGCCCAGTTGAAGGAAACCACCATGGACCCGAAGAAGCGCCTGCTTCTGAAGGTGGTGATCGACGCTGCGGAGCGCCCCGAGACCGGCGACACGGTGGAGCGCCTGATGGGCAACAAGCCCGAAGCCCGCTTCACCTTCATCCAGGAACGGGCGGCCTTCGCGGATGAGGCGGACCTGGATATTTGAGGCCATCTTCAAATCGGCGATCCCGGATCGATCCGGGATCGCCAGCAAAACGACGCGTGCTGCAGACTGCCCAAAAGGACGCTTTTCGACAAGCTCCGGCCCTCGGGCAAAATTATTTGAAAAAATTTTCGAAAGCGCTGGAACCTTCGTCCAGGTTCCCCGTTGACTGGCATCACCGGCTCATTCTGCCCCCACGGGCCGGTCCCTCCAAAGGCTCCGTTATCGGGGCCTTTTTTTGTTCTCGGCGTCCTTGAGCTGGCTTGGATGGATCCGCAGACGATTGTCGCGCGTCGTTACTTTGTAGGCGCACCGGACTAGTCGCGGTTTCGCCTGCATGCGACAAGATGTGACCAGATAACGAGTTGATCCCTTGGCGAAACGACCCAAAGCCTCTGCCTCCACACTCCCTTCCCGGGAAGATGTCATCGCCTTTATCGCGGATGCGCCGAGTAAAGTCGGCAAGCGAGAAATCGCGCAGGCCTTCAACATCAAGGGCGACGACCGCATCTGGCTTAAGCAGATGCTCAAGAGCCTTGAGGACGAGGGCGTTGTCGACCGCCGAGGCAAGACCGTCCACCGGGCCGGCCAGCTCCCGCCCATGGTGCTGGCGGACATCAAGAAGCGCGACAGGGACGGTGAGCTCATCGCTGAGCCGACGGAATGGGACGCGGACGAGTTCGGGCAGGTTCCGACCATCATCATCACCCCTACTCGCAAGCCGCGCCCAGGAATGCCGGTGGCGGGCGTCGGCGACCGGGCACTGGTCAGGGTCAGTCCGCTCAAAGAGGACGACATCCACCGGTATGAGGGCCGGGTCACCAAGATTATCGCCAAGAAGCAGGCCCAGGTTCTCGGCATCTTCCGGGCCCTGCCCGAAGGCGGCGGCCGGCTCATCCCGGTGGAAAAGAAGTCTCGCGAGCAGGAACTCCAGATCAACCCCGGCGACGAGAATGGCGCCCAGGACGGGGATATTGTGGCAACCGCTATCGTCAAACACGGCCGGTTCGGGCTTCCCCATGCGCAGGTGAAGGAGCGCCTCGGCTCGATCAAGTCCGAGAAGGCCGTGAGCCTGATTGCAATCTACGCCCATAGCATCCCTCACGTGTTTCCCAACGACGTGCTGGCCGAGGCCGAGCAGGCCCAGCATGCCCGCCTTGAAGGCCGCGAAGACTGGCGCGAACTCCCCCTCATCACCATCGACCCGGCGGACGCCAAGGACCACGACGACGCGGTCCATGCGCTGCCGGACCAAGACGAAGGGAACGAGGGGGGCTTCATCGTCACCGTGGCCATTGCCGACGTGGCGGCCTACGTGCGGCCGGGCACGGCACTGGATCGGGAGGCGCAGGAGCGCGGTAACTCTGTCTATTTCCCTGACCGCGTTGTTCCCATGCTGCCGGAGCGGATCTCCAACGATCTCTGCTCCTTGCGACCGCAGGAAGACCGCCCTGCCCTGGCGGTGCGGATGGTGATTGGCCCGGACGGGCGCAAGAAGAGCCACACCTTCCACCGGATCATGATGCGTTCGGCAGCCAAACTGTCCTACCAGCAGGCCCAGGCCGCCATCGACGGCCGCCCGGACGAGGTGGCCCGGCCGATCCTCGATTCCATCCTGCGCCCGCTCTGGGACGCCTATGCGGCCGTGACCA
This sequence comes from Microvirga aerophila, assembly GCF_003332305.1. Lineage (GTDB taxonomy): Bacteria > Pseudomonadota > Alphaproteobacteria > Rhizobiales > Beijerinckiaceae > Microvirga > Microvirga aerophila. Next base: position 39,951 of record NZ_QOIO01000010.1, read on the forward strand.
AGGCCCGTGACATCCGCGAGCCGCTTTATCTGGACCTGCCGGAGCGCAAGATCGTGCTGAAGCCCGACGGCACCGTGGACCGGGTCTTCGTGCCCGAGCGGCTCGAGGCGCACAAGCTCATCGAGGAGTTCATGATCCTCGCCAACGTGGCCGCCGCTGAAACCCTCGAAAAGGCCGAGAGCGAACTGATCTACCGGGTCCACGACGAGCCATCGCTGGAAAAGATGCGGGCGCTCAGCGAGGTGCTGGCCTCGATCGGCCTCAAGCTTCCGACGCAAGGGGCGCTGAAGCCGGAACTGTTCAATCGCATCCTGCGCAGCGTCGAGAACTCGGAGCATCAGCTCTTCATCAACGAGGTGGTGCTTCGGTCCCAGTCTCAGGCCGAATACTCCGCCGAGAACTACGGCCATTTTGGCTTGAATCTCAGGCGCTACGCCCATTTCACCTCGCCGATCCGCCGCTATGCCGACCTCATCGTCCACCGGGCGCTCATCAGCGGACTCAAGCTTGGCAAGGACGGGCTGCGACCGGACACCACCCGGGCGGAGCTGATCGAGATCAGCGCACGCATCTCCGCCGCCGAGCGCCGCGCCATGGGGGCGGAGCGTGATACCATCGACCGGCTCATCGCCCATTTCCTTGCCGATCGCATCGGCGCAACGTTCGATGGTCAGATATCCGGAGTGACGAAGGCCGGCCTCTTCATCAAGCTTCACGAGACCGGAGCCGACGGGTTCGTGCCTGCCGCCACCATCGGGGCCGACTATTACCGCTTCGACGAGAAGACCCATTCCATGCGCGGCGAGCGCACGGGTGAGACGTATCGGCTCGGCGACAAGGTCGAGGTAAAGATGGTAGAAGCAGCGCCGGTGGCCGGTGCCCTTCGGTTCGAGCTGATGACCAAGGGCCGCTTCAGCGGCAAGCCGAAATCCGCCAAGGGCTCCAGGGCCGCCCGCGGTGGGCCCAATGCCTCGAAGGAAAGCCGTCGTCCCGCAACACGCGTGAAAGTGAAGCGCGCCGGTCGCGCGCGATAGGGAATGACAATGTCGGATACACACCAGCCGGCCCCGGCGGATGCACCCGTCCGGCTTCCGGCCATGACTGCCATGAGGCGCGGCTTCCTCTGCCGCTGCCCGGCTTGTGCGAAGGGACGGCTCTTCGGCCGCTTCCTTAAAGTGGTCGATCGCTGCGAAGCCTGCGGCACCGAGTTCCACCACCACCGGGCGGACGACCTTCCTCCCTATCTGGTGATCTTCCTTGTCGGCCACCTGATCGGCTACGGCATCCTGATGACCGAGACGAAGCTGGAGATCCCCATGTGGGTGCATCTGGCAGTCTGGCCGGCTTTGGCGCTGGTCCTGTGTCTCGCGCTCCTTCAACCCGCGAAAGGCGCTGTCGTTGGCCTGCAATACGCGCTAGGGATGCACGGATTCGGCGCAGCGCGCGCTCAAAAAATATCCGGGGAGAACGAAGGTGACGGAGACAGGGGTTCTGGAAGAGCTGAACCGCATCGCCTCGGAAGAGCGTGATCCGAAAGCCCCCAAGCTCCGCCCGGCCGATGCAGCCACCCTGATCGTCATTGATCGAAGGGGGCGCAACCCCAAGGTGCTCATGGGCAAGCGCCATGAGGGCCACCGGTTCATGCCCGGGAAGTTCGTGTTTCCGGGAGGCCGGATCGAGGCCCCGGACCGTTCCATGCCGGTGATGGGCACCCTCCACCCGCGCGCTGAGCAGACCCTGATGGCACGGGTCTCCCGTCCGTCCGTCCAGCGCAGCCGCGCCCTGGCGCTGGCGGCGATCCGCGAGACCTTTGAAGAGACGGGCATCCTGCTTGGTACGAAGGAATACGGCCCGCCCGAGACCACTCCCCCCGGCACCTGGGAGGCATTCAAGCAGCACGGCGTGTTCCCCGACCTCGAGGGCCTGCAGGTCGTCGGCCGGGCCATTACCCCGCCGGGCCGCGTCAAGCGCTTCGACACTCGCTTCTTCGCCATCGACCGGACCGCTATCGCCGGTGAGGTCGAGGGTATCGTGGGGCCCGATTCCGAGCTGGTAGAGGTGGCCTGGGTCACCTTTGCCCAGGCCCGAACCTTCGACCTGCATCACATCACGGACACGATCCTGTCCGATCTCGAAGCTCGAATCTCCAACGGCTTCGCCCACGAATTGCCGGTTCCGTTCTACCACCGCAAGAACGGCCGCTTCGTGCGGGAATTGCTCTAATTCTTTAGAAACAGTGCGCTTCCGCCCCTGCGGCGACCCGATATCCCTGGGAAACGCCTTGACTGAACGGGCATAATCGGGCAATGGATCGCCACGATTTTCTCGGCCGGGTTCGCCCGGCCTTTGCGTTTCGGCCCCGCCGAGCGCCGAACCAAGAGGTCCGACCATGGCCAAAGCCGCAACCATCAAAGTCAAGCTCGTCTCGACTGCCGACACGGGCTATTTCTACGTGACGAAGAAGAACTCCCGCACCATGACCGACAAGCTCGCGCTGAAGAAGTACGACCCGGTCGCCAAGAAGCACGTGGAGTTCAAGGAAGCCAAGATTAAGTAACCGGCTTTCCACCAAACGTCTGTTTCCATTGCAAAAGCCGCCTCAGAAATGGGGCGGCTTTTGCATGTCTACGCTGTTGCGGGCATCTGACGCGAGTCGAGTAGGCTGGCGGAAGCGCCGATGCAACGGCCGCGTCCCTCTCACAGGCTAAATCCGCCGTCCGGGATAAACTGGTGAAAGGCATCAGTTTCGTCAGGGCGATGCGGCTTCCGGCCTCTCGTCGGACGGAAGCCCCCATTGATGATAAGGCTGCTCGCCTCAGTACCGGCAGACGACGCGCGGGGTGCGGTATGGCATGGGCGGCGGGGTGTAGCATCCGGTTCGTGGTGCGACGGCGCGACCGCGTGCGACGTTGTCTCGGCCCCGAGGACGCTGGTACCTCGGCCGCTCATCGTAAGTGGGACGACCGTATGCTCTAGGACCGTACGCCGGAGGGCCATATGCCGGAGGACCATAGCGCCTGCGCGGGCGGTAATCGTCCTCGTAGTACGGACGCCTGTAGCCGTAACTCGGCTCATCGTCCCAAAACTGCACTTTCGCGACAGCCGCCCCGTCTTCGAGGCCAACTGCCGGCAAAGCGCCGAAAGATGCCGCCGAGGCCGACTGGCCCGGAAGCCAAAGTCCCAAACCGATTACCGACGCCAACGCAAATGTTCTGAACAAGACACGCTCCTCTGAGAGACGGATATCAACCTAAGCTCTCTCAGCTGAACCTGCCCTGAAGCCACAAAGTTCCGATACGCCGTTCTCTTGTCATTATTGGCGCTGCAAAGGATTCAGGAAGCCCGTTTAGTGCTGTACGGATGTCCCGTTACGATTGCAGATCCACCACTGCCCCGCTGGCATCGAGCCGGCAGACGATTTGCGATTGCCGGACTTGGCTTGCCTCGGCTCGGGCATAGGTCACTCTGACTGCGATGGGAGCCGCGAGCCCACCGTCGCGCATGCGGTTCAGTCTTCCGGCGCTGACCGCGTCCACTCGCACGGCTCCGTAAGGAATTGCCGCCTGGACGACAGATGTGCGGCACGCCTGAACGATCTGAAGCGGGGTGCCGACCCGTTGAGCAAGAGGCTGCTCGACGCTCACCGAGGCCTGTTGCGTCCCAAAGGGGAGAACGCCGGTCGCAGAGCCTGAACGGTCACGGAGGGGCACAAGAGCGGACGGCAGCTCGAGGCTGGCACTAGCTCTTCCGACAGCGACGGGAACCCGCGTCGGCACGGCCACGGCGGAAACGTTTGGCGTCACCCGCGCAGTCGGGGCAGGTGCGGCACGCTGAGTGCTCCTCGGGGCCGAGGAGCCTGTCGCTGCTGGCGCAGGAGACGGGCTTGCTGCGGCGGCAGCCGGGGATGGGCTCGTGGCAGCAGATGCTGCCGGCGCATTCGCTGCGGCCGGAGCACTCGATGGCGGTGACGACGGAGCGGATGACTGGGCTGGCGCTCCAGGGGACGGTCGGCTGCTGCTCGTGCTGCTTGTCCCCGCAGGAGCGCCTGTTCCTGGTGCAGGTCCAGCCGCACCGCGTCCCGAAAAACCGCCGCTGCCGATCGCACCCCGCCCCGACACGCCCCCACTGCTGGTCGCATCGCGGCCCGACACGCCGCCGGCGCCTGCTGCCGGGCTGACGCCGGGGCTGCTGTTCCTGCCGCCCAAGCCACCACCGAGACCACTTAACCCGCCCAGGCCGCCTCCCAAAGAACCGCCGATGGCGCCGCCACTCGACGCACCTTTGCCGCTTCCACTGGCCTGGCCTTGTCCACCGACACTGGTGCCTCCGGTACTGGCGCCATTTCTGCCGCCTCGGGCTTCGCCGTTTCCGCTGGCGGACGGGCCGGCGCTCTCGGCCCCGGCCCGTCCGCCAGCGCCCCCTGAGCCTCCACCCAGGCCACCCAAGCCGCCTAGACCGCCGGACCGGCCTCCAATGCCACCCCCGCCAAGCCCCCCTGAGCCACCTGAACCACCATTGGCTCCGCTTCCGCCAAGTCCGCCCGATCCGCCACTCACGCCACCCCCACCACCCAAGCCGCCTCCAGCCCCGCCGCCGCTTTTCCCACCGCCGGGGCCGCCGTTTGACTGGCTTGAGCCGCCTCGGCCCGAGTCGCCGGAACTGCCGCCGCCTTTGCTCCCACCATCTCCTTTACCGCCGCCGGCGGATCCTCCAGAGTTGCCGCCTCCGTTACCATTGCCGCCATTTCCACCATTCCCGTTGCCATTTCCGCCTTTTGACAGGACTGGTTGAGCGGCCAGAAGGGTGATGGCGACGATGGAAACGAGGGATGTCCGAAGCATGGGGCCTCCAAGTGGTCACTGCCCAAGAACGTGCGTATGCACAAGGTTCAGTTCGGTAGCTTGGCTCTGGCCGGATCCCGCTGCACGTGACGCTAAGCCGAATTCTCACGGGAATGGTCAGGCTTGTGTTCGGGCACGGAAGCGCTCGAGCCATCGCGAACTTAGTCGCGATCCGGTATCTGCCGACACCCACAAGTGATCGGCTTCTCTCTCGGTCACGAGCTTGGGTCGGGCTTGGCCCACCGTCAAGCCGAACTCGGCCTGATCGCCTTGTGGAGTAATCCCTACTGCCCACTAGGACGCGCACGATCCAACTTCAGGGCTGGACAAGGCGTCCTACGGGCAGGAGCTCGGGCGATGAACGCTTAGTATACGTCCCAGAATTCGCCGATCGGCTGCAATGCACTTGGCAGCCGGAGCAGGCGACCCTCAGGCGCGCGATCGACCTCGCGAACAGGTGGGCGGCGCTGCGGGTTTGTCCTGGCCGAAACCCGGCTGGTGCGTTCCGGCGCTTCCTTGTCCAATGCGGAGATCGGCTTCGGTCGATCAGGCTTAATCTGTTCTGCCGGATTTCGCGGCAACACGACCTTCGTTCGAGCGGCCGGTTTGGAAGACGTTCGTGCCTTTTTCTTGTCGTCCTTCAGGGCAGGTTGCGGATCCTGCTTGGGAGGGTTCGCAATGTCGGATCTGGATTCCAGCGCGGCGAGCTGGCGTTTCGCCGCCTCAAGCTCGCGGGCGACCGCAGCCGTTCTGGCTTTTTCTCGCGAAAGTGCCCCTTTCAGCTCCTCGGTCGTGGCTTCGTCCGTTCGCATAGTCGTAAGCAGTCGTTTCAACGCCTCCGCCTCACGGGCGGCAGAAGCGGCCTTGTTCGTCTCCCGCTCAAGCGCTGCCTTCAGCTCCGCGCTGTCGGGTTCGTCCGACGCCACCTGGGAAGCCTGTGCTTTCACGGAATCCAGTTCCCGCAGCGCGCCATCTGCGCGGGTCTTTTCCCGCGCCAGGGCTTGTTCGAACTCGGCGGCTCTGGCGTTGGCTGCCATTGCGCCCGCAAGCTGCCCCCTGGTCTTTTCGAGATCACCTGCGGCTTGGGCGGACCGCGCCTTCTCCTGCTCCAACGCCGCCCTCAGTTGCGCCGCGCTCGACGCCTCATCCTTCACACGGGCGAACTGTCTTTGTAGGGCATTCAACTGCTGCGTCACGGAATCGGCGCGCTCGCGTTCGAGGGCAGCTGTGCGCTCCGTCTCGGCGGCTTTCGCTACACCCGCCTTCAGAACGACAAGCTCCCCCTTCGCCGCATCGAGTGCCCGGGAGACGGAAACGAACTGCTGCTTCTCCTGCTCCAGGGCAGCGTTGAGCTGGGCGACCTTCGGAAGAACAGCCCGGGCAGCGGCAAGCTGAGTCTGCGTGGCGGCGAGTTCCTGAAGCGCTGCATCCGCCCTTCCCTTCTCACGCTCCCACGACTCCTTGAACTCCGTTGTCTTGAGTTCACCCGACCGGAGCGAGGTCAGTTGTCCCCTCAGGGTCCCCAGATCCCGCTCGGCGCTGGCTGCCCTGGCTTCGCTCGCTTTAAGGATCGCGAGCTGTTCTCTGGCTGCCTCAAGCTCCCGAGCAAAGGTGACGGACCGCTGCTTCTCCTGCTCCAGGACGGCATTCAAGTCGGACGCTTTGGATTCAACAGCCCTGAGGGACGCGAGCTCCTTCTTCGCGCTTTCGAGCTCCTGAGCGACCGATGCGTATCGCTCCGTCTCCTGGCGTAGCACCGCTTTCAACTCGGATGCGTCAGCGGCAGCTTTAGCTTCGAGGGAGGCGAGTTGGTCTCGCATATGGCCCAATTGCGACTGCGCGGTGTCGGCCCGCTCTTTCTCGCGAGCCGCTGCTGCCTTTTGTTCGGCAGCGTTGACCTCGGCGGCCTTCAGGGTTGCAAGCTGCGATCGGACCGTTTCGACCTCACGGGCAACTGCGGTCGATCGTGATTTTTCCTGCTCCAATGCCCGGTTCAGTTCGGCTTCACTCGTTCGCACGGCCACGAGTTGACCCTGAATGGCATTCAGTTCCTGCACTGCTGCGTCGGCCCGATCCCTCTCCCGCTCGAGCGCCTTTTTCGCTTCCGCCAACTCGGTCTGGCTTGAGGCGACGCCGTCGCCAGCGCGACCCGGAGATGCGGGCGAAGCCGCATTTTGCCCGTCGGTCACCAGCGTCTGCAAGGATGCGCGAAGACCAGGCTCGTCGATGTGATCGATCATGATCACGGCAAGCGACCCCATCTCCACGGCGGCGGAAAGCAGCTGCTTTGCCCCCGCCACATCGCCCTGTCGAATCAGGGCTTCGAGCTTCCCGATGAGTTCTCTGCGCTCGCCGGAGGTCGCTAGGCTTTGGAGCATCCTGGACCATCCACCCATGGGCGCTCCGGATTGGTCCTCTTGCGGGGCTGCCGAGCCGATCTCGGGCTGTGATCCGCTTTTCGCGACGACCGCTTCGCCGGCGATGCCAGGCAGGGGCTCCATCACCATGCACGGGAGGGCTGCGGCCATAACCACGATTCGACGCCAGCTTCGCGGCGGAAGCTTCCTCGCGATATGCCCCCACCGAAGCACCAAACGACGGGACTCATTTGTCGGCTCGACCATGACAAGTTCCCCTTGGCTGCATCGTCAGAATGCGGCGTCAGCGCATATGCGCGAGGAGCGGCTGTTTCATTCAGGTACTTACAAGCGAAATCCAAAACGCGGCATAGCAACAAAGCAGAACAGAACGGACAATTCTGGCAATATTCAGCCGCAATGATGCCTACTTGCAGCGCCGAAGCTTGGGCATTCACGCATTTGGATGGGAATATCTTGACGGACCGGCGCACAGGTCACCCGTGATCCATCGCTTTTGCAGCGATCGAAACGTACTCACCTCGCGTTGTTCCTACCCCAGGCGAAGCTTCAGGGTTCCATTCATTGCCTGGACGCGAACGCGATGGGCCTCGGCTTTCGGCAGTCCTCGCGCGATGCGGGTATCGTCCACATAGACGGAGTAGGTCTGCTTCGCCTCATTCTCCAGCCTGATCGAGACATTCATGGGCAAGTCCCTTTCCGCGCTGAACTCCTGAACCGATAACGCGAAGAGGCCTTCCCGGGTTTTCCCGTTCAACCGGAACTAAGAGAGACGTGCGGGAACTTCCGCGGCTGATTGCGGGATGTATCGGGAATGATCGCCCGGCGGCTACCAGTAAGCCCACGCGGCCTTGATCAGGAGGCTCAGCGTAAGAGCGGCCAGGAGGATCGACAACGTCCGGTCACCATAGAGCATCAGGGTTTCCGAGAACATTTCAACGGACCGGCAAAGAAAGAGCGCCGATCCGGCTGGCGCTCTAGGTAGGCCGCGCTTTACGGCCATCCAGGGAGGAACGTCCGTGCCAAAGCAGGGCACGTGAGAAACCTGCGCCCAATCGGTAAACGAGTCCCTAACATCATGGTCCAAAACCACGTCCAGCGCCGCGGCAAGCTGCCGCGCACCCCACGCTAGGTATTTGGAATGGTTTTGCGGAACTCCGGCCAAGCTGCGGCGTTCTAGGGGCCCAGGGACAGGGAAACGCTCTCATGAACCATCAGAATCCCAAGTATTCCGGGACGGCGCGTCATCGAGCCGAAGACGATCTCTTCCACTTCGACCGGTCCGTAGTCGGGCGCACGGGCGAATGCGATACCGGCTTGTCCGGATCCAAGGCCTCAGCGCGCTACTGGGTCATCGCAATGCGGCCGAGATGGCTCACGGGTGCATCCCAGCCTCTCGTCCGGCCTCGCTCCGAAAGCTGAGAACCGCACCTCTGCGAGGAGTTTAACTTGAAGACGGATGTGGCCTCGCGTCTTTCGTGCAAGGCCGCCTCATAACGCCTGCTGCGGACACTGGGGATACGCTCCCGAACTGGGGTCACGCCGAGCCGGAATTGTTGCCTTTGCCCCCGCCGCCGCTAGCTTCGAGCGAGCAGACAAGAATGAAAAGGCTCAGCACCGCAGCCAGTTGAGCAATGTTCTCGACGAACAGCGGGAAGCTTTCGCGAAATGGCCCACTTGCGAGCGTCGAGAGTACCAAGACCGGGATCACGCTCCAGATCAACATACCGCGCACCTCAGAATGTGGGTGGATTTTGGGAACCGCGGATGCTTTGCAACATCGAACCTGAACAGCAGCTGTACAATTCTGTCAGCAGCTACGTTCCGTGGTCGATTTTTTGCCTAGGCGCTTGCCGCCTCGCCACTTTCCTTTGAGTGGTAGAGCCACTCCAGGCGGGTCTTATGGAACCGCTCCAGGCGTCCGGCCCTTTCGATCTGCCAGAATGGCAGCGTCATCACCGTCAGACCGGCTTCGTCGACGATCTCGATGGCGATGTCCTTTTGGGATTCTGGCGGCACCCCACTCCAAAGGTCGTGCAGTCTTCCGGCCATGGCCAGCGCCTCGTCGAGGGCGGCATCCATGCTTGGCAACTCGGACCCCTCGAGATCCTCGTCGCGTCCGAAGCGGCTGCGAACATCGAAAAAGTAGCGGGGCAAGGACCGTTCCCCTTTGAACTATTGCCGGAGCGAGACTTGAGGGATCATCCTCGAGCAGGGAGCATGCCGTGCTTAGGAAATCAACCCTGGGTCGCTCCTGGGGGTTTCTAATCCATTGGGATGCTAAACTGGCTCATTTTAAGAAGTTGCTAATTCGAGGTAGAAAACGCGTTCGGTTTTCTCAAAACCCGCTCACGGCCCTCCCAAATGAAAATGCACGCAGGAGTTAGCCGCATGACAAAGGCTAGAAAGCTCTACAGCAGCCCGAACGGCGACCGCTGGTACCTGCTCCGGGACGCATCGGGCGAGATTTTCGTCAGGCATGAAGCGAATGTGGAATCCGGCGGCGCCGTCTCCCACATCGAGATCGGCGACTTCCTCAGCTCCGGGCGCGGTCCCGAGCATCAGGAACTGTTGCGCTTGATCGGAACGTTACTGGATGACGAAGCCGCCCACGTGTGAGCGGCTCCCGAAAAAGCCCTAGGCCGAGACTTACGGTTTTTTGCCGGTCATGACCATGTGGGCGAGCGTGTCGGCGTCGAGCCCCACCGTCGGCTCCTCGGTGACCTTGCGGCCGCTTTTCAGGATGACCACCCGAGTCGCCACCGACACGACGTCGGCCATGTTGTGGCTGATCAGGATGACCGTGCGCCCTTCGGCTCGAAGGCGACGGATGAGATCGAGAACCTGCGCGGTCTCCTTGACACCCAGCGCGGCTGTCGGCTCATCCATGATGATCAGCTCCGCGTCCCAGCGCAGGGCGCGGCCGATGGCTACCGCCTGGCGCTGGCCGCCGGACAGGCGCTCGACCGGGGTCGTCATGTCGGCTACGTCGATGGCGAGCCGTTGCAGATAGCCTCGCGCCTCTTCGGCCATGCGCCGCTTGTCCAGAAGGCGGGCGAACGGGAGCCCTAAAACGGGCCGCGTCAGCTCCGATCCCAGGAACACGTTCTGGGCGATGGAGAGCCGAGGCGCGAGCGCGAGATCTTGGTAGATCGTGGCGACGCCGCGTTGCAGGGCATCCTGCGGCGAACGCAGCCGAATCGGCTCGCCCCTCAGGGCGATGGTGCCACCGGTCGGCTCCTGCGCTCCCGACACGATCCGGATCAGGCTGGACTTGCCCGCGCCGTTGTCGCCGCAGATGGCCAGCACCTCGCCGGCATGAACGTCGATGTCCACGCCCTTGAGGGCTTCGACCGCCCCATAGGTTTTCGTGATCGCGCGAAGAGACAGCAAGGGCGCCTCATCGGCGCCCTCCATGATACGAGATGCGGGCTGCATCAGTTGCCCATGAACTGCTTCACGTTCCTGGAATCCACCAGTACGGCGTCGAGGAACAGATACGGACCCGCAGTGACAGAGTCCTTCGGCTGCTTCTTGACCACGATTGTGTCGAGCGCCTCCACGGCCTGCTTGCCCATTTCCTCGAACGGGATTGCGACCGTCGCCGTCAGGGTGGATTCCGGATCGGCGATCCGCCGGTAGGTGTCGACGCCGCCGTCGATGGAGACAAGCGGGATCTCGCCTTTCTTCACTCCCTGAGCCTTCAGCATGTCGTCGATCACATAGGCTTGTCCGTCGAAGGACGCCCAGATGCCTTGGACTTGACCCTGGTTCTTCAGGAGCAGGGCCTGCATGCCGTTGCGCACGTCGTCCCGCCAGCTCTGGGTGCGGGCCATGGTGTGCGTGCCGGCCACCTTCACGCCGGTATTCTCCGACAGGACGGCATCGAGGACCTTGCCGCGGATGCGTGTGCCGACATTGCCGTCAAAACGCTGAGTCAGGATGTTGCCCTGGTAGTTCATCTGGCCGAGCAGATATAGCGCCGCCTCGGCGCCCACCTTGTACTCGTTCACCTGGATGTCGAAGAGCGTGTGAGCGCTCGTTCCGGCCATGACGGTCAGGACGGGGATGCCCGCGTCCTTGGCGCTCTTCAGCTGCGCCTCGGCCTCGACGGGCTTGCCCATGGCGATCAGGATCGCATCGGGCTTGCGCTGAACCAGCGTGTCGAGCTGCTCGGCGTGCTTGGGCAGCGAGCCTTCCGAATTCAGGACGCTGACATTCCACCCCTTTTGCTTCGCGGCAGCGGAAGCGGCATTCGCCACGCGGGCGTGGGTCTCGGACGACATCTGGAATCCGATGACCACGAGATCGAACGCATGGGCCGCCGTCGGAAGAAGCGCCGCTGCAACGAAGTTCGCCCCGAGAGCGAGCGAAGCCAGCATTTTTTTCATGAACGTCCCCTGATCGTTATCTTGGATGTTTGAGCGCATAGTACCGTCAGAAACGCCGCCGTCACGTCCTGAAACTCAATTTCTTGACGAAAGCCGCGCGTCGCATGGCAGCCGCCGACAGAGCCACCGATCCGACGATGATAAGTCCGAGAACGATATCCTGAACGTAGTAGGCGGCTCCAAGGAGAATAAGGCCATTTCCCAGGGCCTTCAGGGTGAAGGCCGCGACAAGGGTCCCGATCACATTCGGCTTTCCGGGGGTGAACATGGTCATGCCAAGCAGAACGGCGGCGATCGCATAAAGGAAGTGATCGCCCGCCATGTTCGGCGCAGCCGAGGACACGCTTGCGGCCAGGAGAACGGCAGTGCCGCCGGCGAGCAGCCCCGAAAGACCAAGGCCGAGGCGCTTCATGCGTGCGGTCCGGATGCCAGCCAGACGCGCTGCCTCCTCGGCCTCTCCGGTAGCGACGAGATGGGAGCCTGCCCTGGTCCAGTTCACGAACACGAAGATGGTCGCTGCAACGCCGACCAGCCACCAGACGAGATTGGGAACCCCGAGCAGGGAGCCGCGGGCGAGCCCCGTGAAACCCGTGGGCCAGCGTCCCACGAAGGCAACGCCCTGCGTGATCATGAAAGCAAGCCCTTTGGCAACCGCCGCCGTCCCGAGGGTCGCGATGAGGGATGGGACCCGAAGAGACGTGACCGCCAACCCGTTGGCGACGCCGCAAAGGAGCCCTGCCCCGAGACCCGCCGCAACGGCGATCCAGACAGGCTGGCCTGCATGGACCAGGGCGCCAGTGATCACGGCCGCAAGGCTTGCCACTTCGGCGATCGACAGATCGAGTTCCGCCGTCATGAGCGCAAGAGCGAAGCCGAGCGCGAGGATCGCCAGGAAGCTCGTCTCCTTCAGAATGATCGACAGGTTTCCGGGTGTCGCGAAGGCCGGGGTGGCAACCGCGAAGAAAATGACGATCGCGAGTCCCGCAAGAGCGGTCCCATAAGTCGAAAGAAAATGACGCATTCGGTTCACTCGCGAATCAACAGGTCCATCATGAGGATGAGGCAGGCACAGCCAAGCCCTTTGCCGTGCGCATGGTGGCCAGACGGTGGGCAATCGGGGCCGCGGCCGGAACCGCGTCCTTATAAACGGCATAGAGGGCGTCGTAATCGTCGACCCGATCGGGCCGAGGCTCAAAACGCCTGCTCGGACGCGCAATCGTTTCCTGAGCTTCGGCCAGTGAGGCATAGTCGCCAAGTCCAGTCCAGGCGACCGCCGCGCAGCCGAGAAGCCCAGGCTCGTCGCAAGCTCCAACCACCACCGGGCGACGCATCACATCGGCCCTGACCTGGCACCAAGCCTCGCTCCGCGCTCCGCCGCCCCCGAACCTGATTTCCTTCGCAGGTTCGCCCGCGGCGGCCTCCGCACGCTCGAGGACGAATCTTGCCGAAAAGGCCGCGCCCTCCAGCACCGCCCATGCGAGATCGGTCGGTCCATGGCCTGTGGCCAAGCCCAGGAAAGCGCCTCGCAAGTCCGGGTCCCAATAGGGAACCCGCTCGCCCTGCAGGAACGGCAGGAACAAGACCGGCTGCGGGTGACGCTCTCCGGCGAGGAGGCCCGAGAAACTGACAGCCATGTCCTGCCGATCCACACCGCAGGCGCGACTCAGCCAGGGAATGACGTCAGCGCCGTTCTGGCTCGGGCCGCCGGTTTGATGGAAACCCAGCCCCCAATCGACGCTCATCAGACCCTGCGCAACGGCGGGCCGGCTCGAGACCAGGCCCAGTACCTCGCTGGTCCCGACGATATTATACGCCATGCCCGGACGCAGAGCGCCGAGTCCGAGAACGGCCGTCCACGTATCGTTGGAGGCCATGAAAACGGGGCACCCCGCGAGCGCATCGAGAGGCTGTGGAAGCCCCGCCCCAACGTGGTCGATCATCGCGGATGGTTCGACAAGCTGCGGCAGCAGGGAGCAAAATCGCGACAACGCCCCCTCGCCGCCCGTAACAGCCAGGAGCCGCGCCAGGGAAATCTTGTCGCTCGCAGCGCGGCCAGTCAGTTTGACAGCAAGGTAGTCCTTCGGGTCGACGACAAATCGGGCCTTTGCAAAAATCTCCGGCTCGTGCCGCTCGATCCACGCCAACCGCGCGACCGGGTGAAAGGCATCGATGCTTTCGCCGTCATGCGCCGCAGCCAAGTCGGCGGCCTCGATCCCGGCGCGGCTGTCGCGCCAAGTGATCGCCGGGCGCACGGCGCTTCCCTCTTCATCGACGAGAACCTGGGTTCGGGTCATGCCGCAAATGGAAACGCCCGCCACCGTGCGCAGCAAGTCGGGGTTGTCGGCCGCAAGAGACGCAACAAGATCCTGAAACGCCTGCCACCACAGATTGGGATCGACCTCGGACTGCCCGTGCGAATCCACCGTGAGCGTCAGGGCGCAGGCCGCCGTGGCCACCACATCGCCTCGCCGGTCGACTAGCCCGACGCGAAGGCTGGAGCCGCCCATGTCGCAGCACAGAACAGTCTCGCTCGCGTCGCCCACCGGATGGCCCATCCCTGCCCGTTCGCCCGTCGTGCTCCGGGCACTATCCGACCGGCAACGCTGCGTAAATCATAAACTTTGCAGTCGCAGGCGGGGTCGGATGAGAACGCCAGGCGGAAACGGCCCAGCTTCATTCCGTATAGGAATACCCTGTCGATGAATTTTCATTTGTCACAGGACCATTCCCCTGAGACACCCGGGCGAGGAGAATTTTGCGATGACAACTCCAAGCGTCCTGTGGGCGTCCAGATTTCGGTCCGGCCCATCGGCCGAGCTCATGAACCTGTCCCGGTCGGATTCCAGCCATTTCCGGCTGGCAGCCTATGACCTGGCGGCCTCCTTTTCCCATGCGCGGGAACTCGTTCGGGCTGGCCTGATCAACGAGGCGGAAGGCGAACGCATTGCGGCGGCGCTCACCGCCATCCGGACGGACATCGAGACAGGTCTCGTCAACCCCTCGCAGGCGGACGAGGACGTGCACACGTTCCTGGAACGGATGCTGATGGACCGCCTCGGCCCTCTTGGGGGCAAGCTCCGGGCTGGGCGCTCCCGCAATGACCAGGCGGCCAACGATCTCAAGCTCTATCTCCGGGACAAGGGCCGCCGCATCGCCCTCGATCTGCTTGTCCTGCAGGAAGCTCTGGCCGGTCAGGCCGAGCAACACCTTCATACCCTTGCGCCGGGCTTTACCCATCTCCAACCCGCGCAGCCCGTCAGCTTCGCGCACCAGCTTCTGGCCCACGCTCAGGGCTTCGCTCGGGACATCGAGCGCATGCAGGATTGGGATCGGCGCGCCGCGCGCTCTCCCCTTGGAGCCGCAGCTCTGGCGGGCTCCGCCATCGCGAAGCAGCCGGACCTGTCGGCCCGCGAACTCGGATACGAGGCCCCCTGTGAGAATTCCATCGATGCGGTCGGCAGCCGTGACCATGTTGCAGAGTTCCTTTTTGCGACCGCCATGCTGGGCGTTAACCTGTCCCGCCTCGCGGAGGAAATCTTCCTGTGGTCGACCCGGCAGTTCCGCTGGATCGAGCTCGACGACGCCTATGCGACCGGCTCATCGATCATGCCGCAGAAGAAAAACGCCGATATCGCGGACCTGACCCGCGGTCGCGCCGCGCGGCTCATCGGCGGGCTCGCGACGATGCTCACCGCCCTCAAGGGGCTGCCCTTCGCCTATAACCGCGACCTCGCGGAGGACAAGCGCGCCGCGTTCGAGGCGGTGGACACCCTCGCGGCGGTGCTGCCCGCCATGGCCGGCATGGTGCGCACGATGACGGTGAATGTGGACGAACTGGCCCGACAGGCCACGGACAGTTTCACCCTGGCGACCGAGGTTGCGGACTGGCTTGCGCGGCGAGGCGTGCCTTTTTCCGAAGCGCATGAGATCACCGGGCGGCTCGTGCGCCGCTGCGAGGATCTCGGCATTGGTCTTGGGGAGCTATCCGAGGCGGAGCTCGCAACCGTCGACGCGCGCCTGGACCCATCTGTCAAATCCTGTTTGACGGCGGAGGCGGCGGTGGCCGGTCGCAACGGTTACGGCGGTACGGCTCCGGAGCGGGTGATTGAGCAACTCGCGCGTCTTCGCTTACTGTGCGATAGCCAGGGTGAATGGGCGATGCACTATGAGGGCCCACGGACATGAACGGGCAGCAGCGAGGAGAACCGCGATGAGTAGCGCCGCCGCAGAAGCCGCAATCGGCTCGGGCACCGGGACCGAGCGCTTCGATCCTTCCATCGCCCATCTGACGCACGTGCCGCGCCGCCATTATGGGCGCTGGATCGCCAGCCTCCTGATCGTCCTCGCCTTCGCCTACGTTGGGAAGGCATTTGCTGAGGGACAGATCGACTGGAAGGTGGTGGGCCAGTTTTTTACCGCGCAAGCCATCATGGAAGGTTTGGTGAACACGATCATCATGACGTTCTGCGCCATGGCTCTTGGCATCGTGCTGGGAATTTTGTTCGCCGTCATGGTCATGTCGCCCAATCCCGTCCTGAAGGGAGTGGCGGTCTTCTATATCTGGTTCTTTCGCGGCACGCCCCTGATCCTGCAACTGCTGATCTGGTTCAATCTTGCCCTTGTGTTTCCGCGCATTGGCATCCCCGGGCTCTTCGAAGCCCGCATGGTGGACGTGATGACGCCGTTCGTGGCTACCCTCCTCGGCCTCGGCATCAACCAGGGCGCTTACACGGCGGAGGTGGTGCGCTCCGGCATTCTCTCGGTGGATACCGGCCAGACGGAAGCTGCGAAATCCATCGGCATGACCCGGCTGACGACCCTGCGGCGCATCGTTCTTCCGCAGGCCATGCGCGTGATCATTCCGCCCGTCGGCAACGAGGTCATCAGCATGGTGAAGCTCACCTCGATTGCAAGCGTCATCGGCTTTGCCGAAGTGCTGCGTAACGCCCAGACGATTTATTACGCCAATGCGCGCGTGATCGAACTTCTGATCGTCGCGGCGGCCTGGTACTTGATGATCGTCACGGTCCTCAGCGTCGGACAGCATTTCCTGGAACGCTACTTCGCCAAAGGCCACAATCGCCGCCGCGCCCGCGTTGCGGCCCGTCCAGCCGTGGGGGCTTAAGCCATGACGCCGATTGTCGTCGCAGCGGATGTTCGCAAGACCTTCGGCTCGGTCCAGGCACTCGACGGCGTTTCGATCGAGATTTCAACCGGCCGCGTGCTGTGCATCGTTGGTCCGTCCGGGTCGGGGAAGAGCACCTTTCTCCGCTGCATCAACCAGCTCGAACGCATCGACTCGGGGGCCATCTGGGTGGACGGCGAACTGGTCGGCTACCGGCGGGTCGGGGATAAGCTCTACGAGCTGACGGATGCGGAGGTTGCGCGCCAGCGCCTGGCGAGCGGCATGGTGTTCCAACGTTTCAATCTGTTCCAGCACCTCACAGCAATCGAAAACATCATCGAAGGTCCGGTGACGGTGCAGAAGCGGCGTCGCAGCGAGGCCATCGACGAAGCCGTGGCGCTTCTGGATCAGGTAGGGCTTGCAGCGAAGCGGGATGCCTATCCGTCGGAGCTGTCAGGCGGCCAGCAGCAGCGCGTGGCCATTGCCCGGGCTCTCGCCATGCGGCCGAAACTGATGCTGTTCGACGAGCCGACATCGGCGCTCGATCCGGAACTCGTGGGGGACGTTCTCGCGGTTATGAGAAATCTTGCGAGCTCCGGCATGACCATGATTGTGGTGACCCACGAGCTCGGCTTCGCCCGCGAGGTGGCCAACGAGGTTGTGTTCATGGACCAGGGGGCCATTGTGGAACGGGGCCCCCCGCAGGACGTGCTTGTGCATCCGCAGCAACAGCGGACCCGCGACTTCATCGCCGCGGTTCTGGCCTGAAGAACCATCCATAAGGAAAGGGATCGAACAAATGAAACTCATGACAGGATTGCTGGCAAGCGCGCTTGCAATCGGCCTGGTGTCGGCGGCCACGGCCGCCGAACTGCCCGACCGGATCAAGAAGGCGGGCAAGATCGTCGTCGCGACGATGCCGAATTACGCGCCGATCACGTTCAAAGATCCGGCCACCAACAAGCTCACGGGCTTCGACATCGATCTTGGGGAGGCCCTCGCCAAGGAACTCGGGGTTGCGATCGAGTGGCAGGAAATCGCCTTCGCACAGATGATCCCCTCGCTCCAGACAGGCCGCGTGGACCTGGCCCTCGCGGGCATGAGCGACCTGCCCGGGCGACGCGAGATCGTGGATTTCGTGGACTACATGAAGTCCGGCGCGCAGTTCTACACCTCGCCCGCCATGGCGGCGACCATCAAGACGCCGGAGGACCTCTGCGGCAAGAAGGTGGGCGCCAGCCGCTCCACCAACTGGCCGCGCCAGATCACGGAGTGGAGCCAGGCGAACTGCGTCGCCAAGGGTAAACCCGCCATCGAGTCCATCGGCACCGAAGGTTCCGCGGATGCGCGCACGCAGCTCAAGACGCAGCGCATCGATGCCGCCGTCCAGGGTAACGAAACCCTGCCCTACTTCCAGTCACAGGAGCCGAACACCTACGTGCTCATCGGCGAGGCGTTCACCACCTCCCTGTCGGGCGTTCCGGTGCTCAAGACCGAGACGCAACTGCGCGATGCCGTGAAGGAAGGCTTTGAGCGCCTTCAGCAGAAGGGCGTCTACGACGAAATCCTGAAGAAGTACGGTCTCCAGGCGAACAAGCTCTCGCCCATCGGGATCAATCAGGGCACCGACTGATCGGCAAATATGGGGGCCTGTGCCGCCATGGCACAGCCCCTTTCATGAGAGCATCTGAAGATCGCCATCGACGGAGATCGCCTGGCCGGAAATGGTTCGCCCGCGGGGCGAGCACAGGAAGACGATCTGGTCGGCAAGCTGCTGAGCCGTCACATATTCCTTGAGCGATGCGTTCGCGAGCGCAGCCTTCTCCATCTCCCCGAACGAGACGCCCTGCTGCTGCGCCTTCGCCTCCAGCACGCGCCGTTGCCGGTCGCCCGCCACAATGCCAGGCAGGATCGCATTCACCCGGATGCCATCCTGTCCCAGTTCGCGGGAAAGGGATTTCGTGAAGCCGATCACGGCCCACTTGGCCGCCGCATAGGGTGAGCGCAGTGGAAAGCCGAAGCGGCCTGCGGCGGACGAGACATTGACGATCGAGGCATTCGGACTTTTCCTCAAGTGAGGAACCGCCAACCGGGTGCAGTTGAATTGCCCGGTGATGCACACGTCCAGGCAGCGATCCCAGTCCTCCGGATTAATCTCTTCCACCCGGCCTGTTGGCCCGGCGATGCCGGCATTGTTGACGAGAACGTCGAGCCCGCCGAGGGCACTCAGTGCATCGTCGAAAACTTTTGTCATCCCTGCCCGGTCGGCTACGTCCCCATAGGACGCGGTCAGCTCGAGGTCTGACGACGCAACCGCTTCGAGGGCGGCGCGGTCCACGTCGCAGGCATGCACCCGCGCCCCTTCGCGGAGAAACGTGCGGGCAATCTCAAGGCCGATGCCAGCGGCACCGGCCGTCACGAAAACGCGCAGTCCGGCAATGTCGAGGTCCATCTTGATCGTCTCCGTCCCTATGATCTTTTATGAAATGCCACCAACTTCGCGACCCCTGGGGTGAGATGGCGCGCTAGAATCCGCGGCATCGGCTAATCCGTCAGGCGCCCGGTGCTTTCGATGAAGCTGGCGGCTCCCTCGATATCGTCCGTCAGGGCCTTGCGCGCCGCCGCTTCATTTCCAGCCTCTACGGCCGCGACGAGTCGTCGATGCTGCTCCGCCGCGCCGCCCGTGCGAAGCCGATCGGGCGAGACCTTGAGGTCAAAATTCAACACCGGCCCGATCTTCAGCCACAAACCTTCGATGATGCCTACCAGAGTGGGCAGACCCGTGGCCCTGTAGACGGCGAAATGCAGCTCCTTGTTGGCGCGCACGGCTTGGTCCGCTTGGGGATCCGGGCTGCGCGCCTGGTCCAGAAAAGCCGATTCGAAACGCTTCATGGCGACGAGGTCTGAAGCCGAGCGGTTGCGCGCCGCCTCCTCGGCGGCGAAACCCTCGACCGCCAGCCTGACAGCGGTGAGTTCGCGAAAGCGCGCGCGGCTCATCAAAGGCACGCGGACCGCGCGGTTGGGCAAAACCTCCAGGGATTGATCGGACACCAGACGAGCCACGGCCTCCCGCACCGGCATGATCGAGACGCCGAGCGTTTCCGCCACCGTGCGGAGAGACATCTTCTGCCCCGGAGCGAGTTCGCCGCTCATCAGGAGCTCTCGCAATTCCGCATGAACACGCTCGCCTAGAGTGACACGTTCAAGCCGGCCGATCTGGGTGATCGCCGTTGGGGTTTCGGTAATTCGGGGGCTCGACAAGTTGCTCATTTTCAGACAGTCTAACTGTGATCACAGATCGCGGCAAGTAACTGCGACAGCATCATCGGGAGAGGAAACGCCAATGGTACAATCTAACGATTTGTCTCGCCGTACGCTCCTCAAGGGAGCTGCCAGCGCCACAGCGCTCGTAGGCATCGGAATGCCCGCCATCGTCAAGGCGCAGGCCGATGTGATCCGCATCGGACACCTTACGCCGGTCACCGGGTTCCTAGGTCCTCTCGGAGAATTCGCCCAGATGGGCGTGAGACTCGCGGCCGAGGAAATCAATGCGGCTGGCGGCGTCCTGGGCCGTCCGGTCGAACTGGTGATTGAGGATTCGGTCAATCCGCAGACGGCCTCCGCAAAGGCCGAGCGCCTGATCGAGCGCGACAAGGTCGCGATGATCATCGGCGAGATTTCGTCGGCTTCTGCGCTCGCCATCGGTCAGGTCGCGAACCGGACCAAGACCGTGTTCATCAACACGGGCGCCAACTCGGACGCGTTGCGCGGCGCGAGTTGCAACCCGTTCATGTTCCACATCGAAGCCGCAAATTCGATGATGGTGCTGGCGGTGGGCAACTACCTGAAGAGCGAGAACATGATCAAGGGGAAGAAGTGGTATTCCCTGACGGCGGACTACGCCTTCGGCCATGATCTCTTCCGGGTGGCCAAGAAGTTCGTCACGGAAAACGGCGGCGAATTCGTCGGCGAGGAGCTCGTCCCGACCGATGCCACCGACTTCAGCCCTTATCTCTTGAAGATCCGTCAGGCGCGGCCCGACGTGGTGGCATCGAACCTTGCAGGCAACCAGATCACGAACTTCATCAAGCAATACGCCGAGTACGGCCTGCAATTTCCGATCACCGGCTTCGGGTTCGACACGGCGGTCGCCTGGGGCGCCGGCAAGGGCAACTTCTCCGGCATCTGGCCGCTGATCTGGCATCACCTCGTCGACTCGCCGTCCTCCAAGAAGTACGTGGAGGCCTTCACCAAGAAGTACGGCAAGCCGCCCGAGAACCAATCCTGGGGCGACTACAATTCCCTCAAGATCGTCGCGCAATCCTTCTCCGAACTGAAATCCACCGATCCGCAAAAGCTCGCCGAGCATCTGCGCAAGGGTGCGAAGTTCGACATCCTGAAGAGCCGCGAAGGCTATTTCCGCGCCTACGACAACCAGATGGTGCAGGAGATGTACGCCGTGCGGGCGAAGGATCCCGACAAAATGAAGGATCAGTGGGACATCTACGATCCGCTAGGCTCCGTCCCGGGACCGAGCGACAGCCTGGAGGTCCTCGCACCGCCGCAGGACGGCGCGTGCAAGATGCCAGCCTAAAAAGTCGCCTACCGGCGAGGCCGGACAGCCAAGGGCTGTTCCGGCCTCCGGGGGGTTCGACATTCCGTTTTCCTCTCGTCCCGGCTCCTCTTCGCAGGATGCCTCATGGCCGGAAAAGGAGGTTCGCTTGGCGATCATCTTTCTTCTTGAGCAGGTGCTGAACGGCCTTCTGGTCGGCGCATATTATCTGCTGATCGCGCTCGGTCTTTCGCTGATCTTCTCGCTTGGCGGAATCGTGAACCTCGCCCACGGGGCGTTCTACGCGATCGGGGCCTATCTGGCCGTTTCACTTGCGCCCTGGATCGGGTTCGGCGGGGCGTTCTTCGCATCGCCGCTGCTCGTCGCCCTCCTGGGAGTTCTCATCGAGCGCTTCTTCTTCCGAAAGTTCTACAGGGCCGACCCGATCCTGAGCCTTCTCCTGACCTTCGGCCTTGCGATGATCATCGAGCAAAGCCTGCGGATGATCTTCGGGGCGGCTCCCCTGCCGTTCTCGATACCGCCCGTCCTTCGCGGGCAAGTGTTCGTCGGCGACTTCATCTACCCGCGCTATCGCCTCATCATCTTCGCGGTGGCACTCGCGGCCGTCACTGCAACCTGGTTCCTGGTCTACCGCACCGCCTTCGGCCGCGTCGTACGTGCGGGCGTGCAGAACCCGGACATGGTTGGAGCGCTCGGTATCTCGCTCCAACCGTACATGACCGCAGTGGTGGCGCTTGGACTTGGGCTCGCGGGCCTCGCGGGCGTCCTGCTCGCGCCGATTTCGGGCGTGCATCCTGCCATGGGTGCCGAGATCCTGACCGCGGCCTTCGTTGTGGTCGTCATCGGCGGCCTCGGCTCCTTCTGGGGCGTGATCGCGGCGGCAGCCCTCGTGGGTGTCGTTCGCGGCCTCACCATCTATTTCTTTCCGCCCGCCGGTGAGGCGTCCATGTACCTGCTGATGGCGCTCGTGCTGCTTCTGCGCCCGCGCGGATTGCTTGGCGAACGCATCCAGAAATTCGAGTAGGATCGATGCGCAAGGATTACTCGCCTGTCCTCATCGCAGCCGCGGCACTCGCTGTGCTGCCCTTCATCCTCGACCCCATCGGCCTGCCGCTTCGTTCGTCCATCGACGTGGTAGTGTTTGCCATCGCGTGCCTCGGGCTGAACGTCATCGTGGGCTATACGGGTTTGGTCTCCTTCGGCCACGGCGCGTGGTTCGGCCTGGGAGCCTATGCGGCGGCGCTGAGCCAGCTGAACTGGTTCCCTGGCGGGATTATTCTCCCAATGCTCTTCGCGGTCGCGTTCATCGCCGCGACGTCGCTTCTCCTGGGCGCCCTCATCCTACGCAGGCGCGGCGTGTATTTCTCGCTGCTGACGCTGGCATTGACCGCCATGCTCTTTGCCGTCGCCTACCGCTGGACGGCGCTGACCGGTGGCGAAAGCGGCCTCGGCGGCGTGGTGCGCGCCAATACCCTCGGGCTCGATCTGAGTTCGGACTGGACCTACTACTGGGTTGTTGCCGCCGTTGGCCTGATGGTCTGTTTCCTGCTGGTGCGGTTTCACAATTCGCCCATCGGCAGCGTTCTGGTGGCCATCCGGGAGAACGAGCAGCGAGCCCGGTTCCTCGGCTATCCGACAAACCGTTACAAGCTCGTTGGGTTCGTGGTTTCGGCAACGGTTGTGGGCCTTGCGGGTGTCCTGTCGGTGTTCAACCACCGTTTCGCTTCCGCGGAGCCGCTTTCCGTCGCCTTCTCGGGCGAGCTGATCGCCATGGTGGTGATCGGCGGGATGCGCAGCTTCCTCGGGCCCGCTTTGGGCGCCCTGTTCTACATCCTGTTTCGCGAGTTCCTGTCGATCTGGACCCCGCACTGGCTGTTCTACTTCGGCATCCTGTTCGTGGGCTTCATCATGCTCTCGCCCACCGGTCTGGTCGGCGTGGCGCAGCGCCTCATCACGCCGTTCCGTCAGAAGGTGACCGAAGAGGCCGCCATGGCCGGGCGCACGCTGACGGACGAGCCCCTGCCCTCCTTCCTGAGGCCCCCGGACCACGTGGACGGCGTCATCCTGGAAGCGCGGGGCATCGCCAAGAATTTCGGAGCGCTCAAGGCCGTCCAGGGCGTCAACATCGCCATGCGCGACCGCTCCCTGCATGCCCTGATCGGCCCCAACGGGGCAGGGAAAACCACGGCCTTCAACCTGATTTCAGGGTTTTACACCCCGGACGAAGGCGACGTTTTTCTCAGGGGCAAATCCATTGCGGGCCTCTCGCCTGAAGCGATTACCCAGGCAGGCATCGGACGCTCCTTCCAGATCACGAACCTGTTTCCCGCTCTGAGCGTGGAGGAAAACCTTCGCCTGGCTGTGCAGGCCAGTCATCCACGGCGCTTCAATCCCTGGACGAACGCCCGGTCGATCGATGACATCGAGGCCGAGACCTCGTCCGTCGTCCGATATCTGGGTGTGGCCGGCATCGAACGGGCTGAAGCGGGATCGCTCTCGTATGGGGGGCAACGCCTCCTCGATATGGGCCTTGCGCTTGCGACGAAGCCGAGGGTTCTGCTGCTGGACGAGCCTCTCGCGGGGCTCGCGGCGGCCGAGCGCCAACGCATCGGAGACATCATCAAGCGCATTTCATCGGACGTGCCGATGCTGCTCGTAGAACACGATATCGACCGCGTGTTCCAGATCGCGGACGCCGTCACCGTGATGAACGACGGACAGGTCCTTGTCGACGGTACCGTCGAGGACGCGCGATCGAGCCCGAGGGTGCAGGAAATCTATATCGGCTCGGGAGCCGCGACGGTTGCGGCAAAACTCAGGGAAAGTGCCGTCGAGCCCGCGATGCTCCTGACCGCCGACCACATCAACACCTTCTATGGCAAGAGCCATGTGCTGGTCGACGTCTCCTTCGACGTTCACCAGCATGAGATCGTCGCGCTGCTGGGACGCAACGGCGCCGGAAAATCCACCTTGTTGAAAACCCTGACGGGCATCGCGCAACCCGCGTCCGGCTCGATCAAGCTCGACGGTCAGGAGATCGCGGGCCGTCCGTCTCACGAGATCGCCCGGCTTGGCATCGGCTACGTGCCGCAAGGACGTGGACTCTTCGCCGGAATGACCGTGGGTCAGAACCTCGAACTCGGCCGGCTCAAGCGGGAGACCGGCCACGGCGTGCGATGGGATCTGGACCGGATCTTCGAGTACTTTCCCCGCATCCGCGAGAGGATCGATACCCCGGCCGATTTCCTCTCCGGAGGCGAGCAGCAGATGGTGGCGGTCGCCCGCGCCCTATCGGGCGACGTGAAGGTGCTCCTCCTCGACGAGCCATTCGAGGGCCTCGCGCCCACCATCGTCGAGCAATTGTTCGAGAGCTTCGACAAGCTTCGGCATGAGGTCTCCATCATCATCGTGGACCACCACCTCGACCTCGCGCTCGCCCTGTCCGACCGGACGGTGGCCCTCGAGCGCGGACGGGTCATTCATCGAGGTCCGTCGAAAGATCTGCGCGACGATCTCGCGCTGCGCCGCAAGGTGTTGTGGCTGTAGGCCTATCAGGGGAGTCTTGAATGCCAAGTGTTGCGATCGTTGGCGCCGGGTTGATCGGCCGATCCTGGGCGATCGTGTTCGCCCGGGCCGGCTGGCAGGTGCGAGTCACGGACCCGGAGCCCCGGACACTCGAAAATGCGTCCCGCCTCATTCGCGAAGGGCTCGAGGACCTGGCCGCGCATGGCCTATTAACAGACCCGGCACTCGCGGCTGGGCGCGTTGAGATCGTGCAGTCGCTTGCGGATGCGGTCAGCGGCGTGGACATCGTTCAAGAGAACGGTCCCGAGATCGTCGACACGAAGCGGGCGATCTTTGCCGAACTCGACCGCCTCTGCCCGGAGGGGGCCATCCTGGCCTCGTCGACCTCTGCCATCGTCGCATCGCGCTTTACCGAGGAACTTCCAGGTCGCGCCCGCTGCCTGGTCGCGCACCCAGTGAACCCTCCCCATCTGCTCCCGCTGGTCGAAATCTGCGGCGCTCCCTGGACGGCGCGCGACACTGTGGAGCGGGCGCGCAAGATCTACGAGAGCATCGAGCAGGTTCCGATCATCGTGAACCGTGAGGTCGAGGGCTTCGTTCTCAACCGGCTTCAGGGGGCGCTTCTGGCTGAGGCTTTCCGGCTGGTCGGCGATGGCGTGGTCAGTCCACAGGACCTGGACAAGACCCTTAAGGACGGCCTTGGCCTGCGCTGGTCCTTCATCGGACCGTTCGAGACGATCGAACTCAATGCGCCCGGCGGCATCGCCGATTATTGCAAACGCTATACCGGGTTCTACCGCAGCCTAAGCGCGGACCCGGCAAAGCCCGAGGTCTGGGACGAGGACAACGTGAGCCGGATCTTGGACGCCTGGGGCGGAACGCCCAGCGCCGACACGCTCGCGCGCCGCTCTGCCTGGCGGGACAAGCGGCTGGCTGCCCTGAAAGCGCACAAGAAATCCCAATCCGAAGCCTGACTCGAGAGAGAACCAACCATGGCCCGCAAAGTCATCATCACCTGCGCCGTCACAGGTGCGATCCACACACCGTCCATGTCTCCCTACCTGCCGATGACCCCTGAGGAGATCGCAGAGGCTGCCATCGGCGCAGCCGAGGCCGGCGCGGCAATTGTGCATCTGCATGCGCGGGATCCGCAGAACGGTAAGCCCGACCAATCCCCGGAAGCATTCGCGCCTTTCCTGCAGGTCATCAAGCAGCGCTCGGACTGCGTCATCAACATCACGACCGGCGGCGCGCCGACCATGCTGGTGGAAGAGCGCGTCAGGCCCGCGGCCCATTACAAGCCCGAGGTCGCGTCCCTCAACATGGGTACGATGAATTTCGGCCTCTATCCGATGCTGAACCGTTTCAAGGAGTTCAAGTACGACTGGGAGCTCCCCTACCTGGAAGGCTCCCGGGACCGCATCTTTCGCAATACCTTCACGGATATCGAGTACATCCTGACCACCTGTTCGGAGAACGGCACCCGGTTCGAGATCGAATGCTACGACATCGGGCATCTCTATACGCTCGCTCATTTCGTGGATCGCGGCGTCATCAAGCCGCCTCTCTTCGTCCAGAGCGTGTTCGGTCTTCTCGGCGGCATTGGCCCCCATCCGGAGGATGTCGCGCACATGAAGCGTACCGCCGATCGGTTGTTCGGGGACAACTACCAATGGTCGGTGCTCGGCGCGGGCCGAAACCAGCTCGCGATCGCCGCCCAGGCGGCCTCGATGGGCGGCAACGTCCGGGTCGGGCTCGAAGATTCTCTTTGGATCGGACCTGGCAAGCTCGCAGAGTCCAACGCGCAGCAGGTACGGCTCGCGCGCCAGATCATCGAGGGGCTCGGCTTGGAGATCGCAACGCCCGACGATGCTCGCGAGATGCTGACCCTCAAAGGCGGCGACCGCGTCAACTTCTAGAGCATCGGACCGTTAAGTGGACGCGCCACCGGCGGCTTCGGCATGGCTCCAGGATGGCTGAGATGCAGACCTCATCGGATCCGACTTCTCGTCCGATGCTCTAGAGCGTCGCGACCAAGGGCGTTGCTCCTCACCGAAACCGCACTGGATCAGAAAGGCGGAGCGCCGGCGGATTCGGCCGGAACAACCGGGGCTCTTGCTTTGCCGAATTGTCCCTGAGGATCCAAATCGGCAAGACCTTCCAGGAAGAGGCGTGCCTGTTTCATTCGGACGCGCGCCCGCGATGCCTTTCTTGTTGGCTGGCAATGTTCGAAACCAAGTCATGGTCATGGCCACCCAAATCGCGCTATAATTCGAAAAATGAAGCGCATGATCGCCCGAAGAAAGGAATGGAATACGTCAGGCTTGGCGCTTCTGGGAGCCGGTATTGGCGCTCTCGTTGGAGGCGTTCATGAGATCGGCGAAGCTTATTTACACAGTCCGACCGAGCAGGAATCCTTTGCCTATATGCTGGCTGAAATTGCTGCGAGCATGATCATCGGCGCATTGTTTTTCGCATCCGTCTCAATTGCCTACAACCTGATGGTGAGGACTATTACGGAAAAGAAGCCTGATACGGCAAAGAGGTGGGATCCCGTAGGGCTCGCCTTCATCGGCGCGGGCGTCGGCTTAATGCTGGTGGTCGTACACGAAGCCTTTGTGATCTTTTCAGGCGACTTCAACGACGTCGATCCGTTCACCCACATCATGGTGGAAATGATCATTCTTGCAATCGTCGGCGCACTGGCGTTCGCCGCCATTGCCGAGATCAGGAATCGGCTATGGCGAAGCTAGAGCATCGGACGATTTGTCGGACCCGCTCCGTTCCTACCCCTGCCTAGCGGAGAAAGGTGGAGCGTCGTGGATCCGCTTTTTCGTCCGATGCTCTAGAGCATCGGGTGCGCTAAGGCTCCTGCTCGAGCAGAGACGCGATGGCTCGAATGCGGTTGCGCGTATAGTCTGGAAGCCCAGCACTGATCGAACCGCCAGAGTTGAACGAGCTTTTCCCCATCAGCACTTGTGCCGGAATTAGGTTTCTCAGCACCGGCACGTTTTCGAACTCCTTCTTTCGCTCCAGAACGTCCGTTTCGATGGCAAGAGCCATGAAGACGGTCGCTACGGTCTTGCCCGTATCCCCAGGATGCTCCTGAAGCACCACCAGGAGCTTCCCGAATTGCATCACCTGGTTCACGCTGAAGACCGACTGCTCCATGACTCCAGCAATACGCCCATCGAAGCCAGTCAGCTTGGATAAGACAGGCTGATCGATTTCCTGAGGCTGCAGGACGCGCAGTTCGGTTTGGAACTCCATGAATTCTGAGATCTTCTTTCCGCCCTCCTCCAGCTTGTTGGCGAGCCGGATCCCAACCGGGAGCTTTCCCTCGAGCGGGTAGCGTGACTCGATGCACAGGCTCTGCGGCGCCTCGCACCAGCGCCGTCCGGGAGGACGATTATGGGCGCTCTCGGGATCGGTGTTCGGGCGCGCCTGATCTGGTCCAATGCGACGATGCTTGATCGCGGGGTCGATCTTCTCAAGCAGGTCGAGGCGGGCGTAACGGGCGAGATCGATGGCGCCGGGCGAGCGGCCAACCAGGAACCGCGCCTCCACCACGTACATGTGAAGCTTTTCCGTGTAAGGCTTTTTGATGCCGTGCACGGAAACCTGAATCTTGGGCTCTTCATAACCCGGGAATAAGCTCAAGGTTCGCTTCTGCTCCGGCCTGGCCCGCGCCCAGTCCTCGAACTGAATGAGGCCCGTCGCCGGGTCGGCGAGCTTGTCGTTGCGCTGGTCGCTGAACGCGATCGAGCGCGGCTTCATCGAGGCCGGCGAAACCGCCGTCGCGAACGGTACTTCCTCGACCTTGAACTCCTGGGCGACGGAACTCTCCGCTGCCGCCAGGCAGGCGGCGACGCTCAGCGCCCGGCAAAGCAATTTCATGCGATTCATCAATAGACCTGTCCGTTGCGCCAGAAGTAATCAGGATCAATTCGCCTAGGCCGCGCGAGAAAATCATTGTCATCCCAGGGCGCTTCGGCATCGCGGCGCGGGGCCCGCGCACTCGGGCGCGGCGGCTCGAGCCATCCTGGCTCCTGCGCATAGGGGTCTTCAGGATAAGGACTGCCATACCCGCTCAGGTCTTCCCCGTCGCTCCAGGGGGTCGGATGCCGATACGCATAGGCGTCGCCTTGAGGGACAAGGCGGAACTGCGTTTCGGTAAGCTGTCCGAAACGGTTGAGCCGGAAATATTCCTTGAAGCTTTTTCGCCCATCGGTGACGCGGTCGCCCGTTTCGAGGTCGATCGGCAAGGCCATGAGTTGCCGGGCCGCCTGCGGCGACGGAGGACTAAGGGGTGTCTTCGGGGCGTGGTGAGTCCAAGCCGCCTCCAGGATGTCCCGGAAGATCGGGATCGCCACCTTGGCTCCGGTCTGGCCACGGCCGAGGGTGCGGCGCTTGCCGTCCGCGTTGTCATAGCCTACCCAGACGGCAATGGTGACATCGTTTGTGAACCCTACAAACCAGGCGTCGTTCTCGTTGTCCGATGTTCCGGTTTTTCCGGCCACATACGGCGCCAGCGCCCTGAGGGATTGGGCTGTTCCGCGCTCTAGCACCCCTTGCAGGATGGTCTTGAGCTGAAAGAACGCGGCCCGGTCGGCGGAGCCGATCTGCACAGGCCCGGACGGCTTGTGGCTGTAGACCCAGCGCCCGCCCTCCTCGATCGTCTCGAATGCATGAGGCGACGGCAAGGCGCCTTCGTTGGCGATTGCCGCGTAGAAGGCCGCAATATCCAAAATCCGCACTGGCTGGGCGCCGAGCACGAACGGATAATGCGGCACGCATTCCACGTAAAGCTGTGCCTCGAGAGCGAGTTCGCAGACGCGGCGCAGGCTCTGCTCGGGCTGCGTGTCGATGCCGCCGTCGAGCAGCCGGGCCGTCACGAGATTTTTGGAAGTCTCCAAAGCGCGCCGCAGGGTGATGATTCCCTCCGAGCCGCGGTCGTAGTTCCTGGGGGTCCAATAATCACGTGCGCTGGCGTTTTGTTCACCCCCGACGGGAGGCAGGGTGACAGGAGCATCCCACACGAGGGTGTTGGGCTGGAGGCCCTGCGCAAGGCCGGCCAGATAGGTCAATGGCTTGAGCGCCGAGCCGGGCTGTCGGTGCGCCTGGGTGGCGCGGTTGAGTTGGCTCAGCGGATAGGAGAAACCGCCGCTCAGGGCGAGGATCCGGCCGGTCTTGTTCTCAAGGACGACCGCCGCCCCCTGCACGGTGGGAGGCGCGCGCAGCTCCGCTCTGGCGGCCGTCTTGCCCTTGGCCTCGACCACCCGGACGCGCACGACATCGTAGAGCTTCAAGTTCCGACGCGCAGCGTCCCACACCTTGAGAGGAAGAACGCGTCCATCGGCCAAGCCGACTTTCACAACGGAGCCGCCGGTTTTGCGATCCCGCCCCTGCTCGACGACGATCGCAGCAGGCCACTGGACATCATAAAGGGGCAGTCGCGCCGCCTGGAGGGCTTGGCGCCAAGCGGGACCGGCCGCAGGCTCCGAAGTACCGTCCAGTTTCTTCACGGCCTCCGCAAGGTTGGCTTCGCTGCCGGTAAAACCCTGCCGCCCGGTGTTCATCTCGTAGCGCGCTAGTCCCTCCTGCATGGCCGCCTCGGTGGCCTGCTGGAGCCCCCGGTTGAGCGTGGAGCGGATTGTGTATGACGAGGTGGTGAGGCTTTCGAGCCCTGCCAGCGTACGGGCGTCCCGGGTGAGATGATCGACGAAATGGAAACCCATGCTGCGTTGCGGGCGCTGGAATGCGGCCACCTGCGGCAATGCCTCGATGGCCTGCCTCGCCTGATCCCCCGAGAGAGCCCCGTCCTCCTGCATGCGGCTGACCACGTAGGCCATGCGCTCGCGCGCGCGATCCGGATGAAGATCGGGATTGTAGTAGTTGGGCCCCTTGGCGAGACCAGCGAGCAGCGCGCCCTCCGCGGCAGTCAGCGACCCGGCAGATTTTCCGAAGTAGCTTCGCGCTGCCATCTCGATGCCCCATGAGGCGCGACCGAGATAAATGGAGTTCAGGTAGATTTCGAGAATTTCCTGTTTCGTCAGCGTGCGCTCGATCCGCGATGCGATGATCATCTCGCGCATTTTGCGTTCGTAGGTCACATCGTCTCCCACGAGCAGGTTCTTCGCGACCTGCTGCGTGATGGTCGATCCGCCGGCGGGACGGCCGGGTCGGGCCATATTTCCCATGAAAGCCCGGATCACACCGCGCTCGTCGACACCCTTGTGCTGGAAGAAGCGTTTGTCCTCCGCCGACACGAATGCCTGCTGCACTGCGTCGGGAATGTTAGACAGAGGCACCCACATGCGCCTGTGATCGGCCTCGTAGACCTCGGCGAACCGATTGCCGGCTCCGTCCAGAACCACGCTCATGCCGGGAAGCTTGACGCCTTTCAGCTTGCTGGCGTCGGGAAGATCCACCACGGCGTTATTATAGTACGTGATCACTTCCGCGAGATCGACCGGCGGCGGCTCGACCTGTTCGTTCTTGCAGAATAGCCGGTAGCTCGCATGCAACTCGCCGAAGCTGAGGCCCTGGAGTACCTTGAGGTCGCCCGTCACCGCCTGAGGGTCCTCCATGGCGGTTTCGATCAATTCATCGAGATTGATGTCCTCAATGTCGAATGCGCGCCGCATATGGGCGCACCCGTCCTTCAAGATACGCGCGACTTCGTCTTTGTCCCGCGCTGGATCGAACGACGTCTTCACGGAATCCGGCTGAACCACGACCTGGCTCAGGGTCAGGGCTGTTGCAAAGATCTTGACGAGGATCGCGCTCATGAAGTTGCACCAGTCCGATCAGGTCCCCGGCGGGGACATCGCGCCCATGAGGCGAATATCGCGATGCGATCCCTCATACGCTGATATCTGCCCGGCTCATGCTGAATGAAAGATGGACAAAGGCATTGTCTCACGGGCGAGCGGAAGGTTCCATTGAAACTAGTGGCCAAGGGCAGACGGTCAAGCTGACGCTCCTTGCCGCAGCCCTTCTCGACGATGCGATATCAAGACGCGAGGCTTCATTCAGCCAGCGCTGACGTGAACGCCGCATCGTCCGCTGGTGTGCAATCCGACGGGACCTGATCCGTCAAGCTGAAACCAAGCATGGTTGATCCCGTTGCCTAATGCTGCCCGAAGCTGAAGGCAAACCCGCTGCTCCGCCTCGATTTGGATCGACACACCAGGTTCCGAAACCCCTAGCAGGAGACCTCACATGGATCGTCGCGTCATCTTGGCAGGCTTGGCCACCGCCTTGGCCGCACCCGCCTTCGCACAAACCAGCGGATCCCCCGCCACCGGCTCTGCCACCGGGGCAGGCCGCATGTCCGGCCGGCAGATGAGTCAGGCCGACATGCAACACATGCAGGAGACCATGCGTCTCGGAATGATGGCTCTCGAAACAAGTCGGATCGCCCAGCAGAAAGCACAAAACGCGGACCTGAAGCAGTTCGCCACCTTCGAGGTGCAGGAGCAGACAACCATGTCTGAGGTCCTTAAATCGATGATGGAGCCCGCCACCACGGCGGCGACCGGCGCGGCCGCAAGCGCTCCTCCGGCCCAGATGGACGCCAAGGGCCGGGAGATGATCCAGAAGCTCCAAAGCGCCCAGGCAGGCCAGGCATTCGACCGGGAGTACCTGCAAGGCCAGATGGAAGGTCACAGCGCTCTTCTGCAGGTGCAGACGCAATACCTGCAAAGCAACCCGCAGAACCGTGAACACGCCAACGTCGCCAAGCTGGCCCGCGGCATGATCACCGAGCATATCGCTCTGCTCGAAGACATTCAGTCAAAGCTGAAGTAGTTGCTTGAGGCGCGGCAGGCGTCGGCCTGCCGCGCCTCATCCAGGTCGGCGGCAGCTACTTCCGCGCGACCGCCATGGAGTAAGGCCCCTGCAAGGGCTTGATCTGCACCTCACGGAAGCCAGCCTCGTGCATCCACGCCCGGCAATCGGCGCCCGTGTAGTCGAACCCGGCCTGAGTCTCGATCAGCATGTTCAGGCTCATGAGCAGGCCGAATGCGTTGGTGCGCCGCTCATCATCGATCATGGCGTCATAGACGATGAGCGCGCCCCCGGCCGAAAGAGCCTCGTAGGCCTTCCTGAGAAGGAGCTTCTTCTCGTCCAGGCTCCAGTCGTGAAGGATGTGCCCCATCACGAGAACCTCCACCGATGGCAGCGGGTCATTGAAGAAGTCGCCTGCCAGGAAGGTAAGCCGGCGGTCGAGTTCGTGCTGCGCCACATAACTCTCGAACACCGGCCGGACCGCCGGTAGATCGAAGCCATATCCGGTCAGATGAGGATGGGCCCGCGCAATTTCCGCCGTAAGCCCACCCTGAGCGCAACCGATATCCGCGAAGGTCCGGTGCTCCCTCCAGGGAAACGCTGTCCCGATGGCGCGCGCCGTCGGCAGGCTCAGGCCTGTCATGGCGCCGAGAAACATTTCGAGGCGCGCCGGCTCTGCGTAGACAGCTTCGAAAAGGCCGGCTTCTCCGTTCCGGGTCTCGTTCTGCGGAAGGCCGGTCGTGAGAGCCTCCGTGAGATTGCCCCAGAACCGGTAGAGCCGGCTGTTCATCATTTCGAGCATGCCGCCGACATAGGACGGCTTGTTGCGATCGAGATAGATTTCCGTTTCGGCCGTATTGGTATAGCGGCCATCGGTGGTGCGTTGGAGCATGTCGAGGGCCACGAGCGCATCGAGGAAATCCCGGGCGCTGCGCTCGTGCAAGCCAAGTGCTTGGCGAATGCTCTCGATATCCTGCGGACCTTTGCCAGCAAGCCATGTGAAAAGCCCCAGCTCGATGGCGCTGAGGAGGGTTTTCGACGCCCAGAAGGCGCTTCCGAGCTGCAGGATCTTATCGGGGGCCAAGGTGGACATCCTTGTCATGGGATTTCTCCAGCGGAAAGGTGGTGGAGGGAGGGCCAGGGCGCAGCGCTCTGTCTCACGATCACTCGGGCATCCTCACCGTAAGATACGGAGCGGTCGGCTTCTCGTTCGCGCCGGTGATTGCCGGAACTTGATGCCGGACGGGCTTGAGGCTCTTGAGGAAGGACGCGAGCGCCTGTGCATCCGCATCGGTAAGCTTGCCGTAGTTGTGATAGGGCATGACGGGGGCCAAAACCCTCCCGTCGGGCCGCACGCCCGTGCGCACGGCCTTGACGATGTCCCCCTCGCTCCACTTTCCTAAACCGGTCTCCGGGTCCGGCGTCAGGTTCGGCGGATAGAAGATGCCGAGACCCGGAATCTGAAAGCCCACCTCCGAGCCGCCAAACGGGCGATCCGGGTCCGGCTTTCCGAGAAAGATCCCTGGGGTATGGCATCCGGCGCAATCCATGATCGTGACGAGGTATTCGCCTCGCTTGATCCTCTCCTGCGATTGAGCAGACCCGAGGCTGAGAACGGCTGCGCCGAAAAGGATCATCGCGGTTGCAGTCCCGGTCAACATCGGCTTGCGCATGGATATCTTCTCCTGCTGGTTGCTTCGAGGAACACAATCCCTTCTTAACTCACGCTTCTTTCCGCGACTCTTTCCGGAATTTGCCTGTATTTTCCGGAAGGAAGCAGAAGGCGTCGATTTGCACGGCGCCTGGACCAGCGACGATGGACGACAGGAAGCACATTGCAGCTGCGATTAGGGATTACCTGGCCCGCGAGAGGATCTCGCGGGAGCAGTTCGCGTTCAGGACAAAACTGGGAAAGTCCACGGTCGACAAGCTTCTCACCGGACTGTTTTCCGACAAGACCCTGGCTATCGTCGAAAGCTATACGAAGCTTTCCCTTCGGGAGAAGTCGCAATTCGTCGATGGCCGGCTGCAGGTCTTGAGGCCTTTCGACCAACCCTCCATTGCGGTCCTGCCATTCACCAATCTGAGCGGTGATGCCGAGCAGGACTTTTTCGCGGACGGCATCACCGAGGACATCATCACCGCCCTCGCCCGTCTTCGCTGGCTCTTCGTCATCGCCCGGAACTCCACCTTCGTCTACAAGGGTCGGGCCGTCGACATCAGGCAGGTCGCACGGGAGCTCGGGGTCCGTTACGTGCTCGAGGGCAGCACGAGGATGGCCGGTCGGCGCATCCGCATCACCGGTCAGCTCATCGATGCAGAAACCGGCAAGCACATCTGGGCGGAAAAGTACGACCGCGACCTACAGGACGTCTTCTCGGTCCAGGACGAAATCACCGAGAGGGTCGTCGCCTCGGTGGAGCCGCACCTCTATGCTGAGGAGGGCATCAGGGCCGCCAAGCAGCAGCCGGAAAACATCGATGCCTGGGGGTTGGTGTCCCGCGCCCTCATGATGCTCAACAAGATCGAGCGCAAGCACAACGAGGAAGCCCAGATCTTGCTTGGCCGAGCCGTCGCGATGGAGCCGAATTACGCCAGGGCTCATGCCCTCCTCAGCTGGGCCGTCTGGTGGACCGCGCATCTGCGAAACTGGTGTTCTGATCCGCAAGAGGCTTACGGCCGGGCCGCGGCCCATGCGCAGACCGCGTTGTCTCTGGACCCTGGCGACCCGTGGGCCAGAATGGTGTCCGGGCTATGTTTCAGCACCGCGGGTCAGCACGACAGGGCACTTGGGGAACTTCGCGTCGCATTGAGCCTCAATCCAAGCTTTGCCCTCGGCCATACGGCTCTCGGATGGGCGCTCCTGCGTGCGGGCTCCTTCAACGAGGCGATCGCCGAGACCGGACAAGCGCTGCGCTTGAGCCCGCTGGACAGCTTCTCCGGGTTCTACACCTCGGTCCATGGCTTGGCGCTTCTGGCGGCGCAGCGGTTCGATGAGGCGCTTCCATTCCTGCGATCCTCCAGCGCGGCGTTCGCGGAGTATTCCGGTCACTATAATCAGCTGATCAGCTGCTGCGGACACCTCGGCCTCATCGAGGAAGCGCAGGAATTTCTGAAAGCCGGAAATCAGCTGGGTCCACCGCTGCGCCTCAGCGAGGTTCGGGAGGTTCTGAGCAAGTTCGCCCATTGCGACGTGTTCGTCGAAGGACTTCGGAAGGCCGGAGTTCCAGAATAACCAGCACATGAGAACCTGGTGCCGTTCTCAAGGAACCCTATCCCGCCTCTCGCGGTATCACAGCGATGATCGGCTGGAAATTGTCAGGAAAAGCCGCCGTCTCACGTCCTTCCCTCGAAGGAATTGGTTGGCCAGCTGGGAGCGGGAGTTGAGGAGGCAACAACCCGCCCCCATGCTGGCCGGCTTACGAACTCCCAGGAGATGCGGCGGACCTGAGCATCCGTAAGGCATTCATGCTCCGCATGGGGCGAAGGCTTGAATTCGAACATAAAGGAAACATCGACCTATGCAAGCGCTGGTCAAGCGCCCGTTCGGTTATACGGCATTTTTCCAGAGGAAAAAGCGAAACGCTAACCCTGTCAACAACAAGAGTCGGGTTTTTAAGGCCCTAGTTCAGGCAGCCATTCGAATGGAGGCGGGCGATCCCGAAAAGTGGGGCTCGGGAGCAGTGACTTCCCCTGCGGCACACAGCTTCCGAAGAGCGAGGTCCAGAGAATGTTTTCGAAATGCAGTGCGCACCCGGGCCAAGGCCTCGCAGCGATCCACAGGCCGCTCCAGGGCCCCTTCCATAACGCCTTCCTCGGGTTCGTAAGCAGTGTCGCCGATCCCGAGCAGCCGGACCCGTCCTGACAGGCGTGCGATCCTCAAATGCTGCAGCAGGAGGGAGCCCATCGGTCCGGCACCACGCAAATAGGCCTCGTCGGCCAGAACGACCCCGAATTCCTCCCGAGCCATGCGGGCGACCGCGTCTTCTGCCCGGCGGGCGACCACCACCCTGAACTCGGCCGAAAGGATTTCCTCCAGGCGCTCCCGAGACGATGGTTCAGGATCCAGCAGCAGAATTTGCGCTGAGGCATCCGGACCGTGCCCTCCGAACCCAACGATAACTTGGGTCTCGTGGGCGCGACGTGTGATGGCGGACAGATCGGCGAGGCTTCGGACACAGGTGAGATATTTCCGCTCTGCGAGGGGAAATAGCATGCACTCGTCCGCCCGTGCCTGGAGCGCCTCGAAGCGCTGGCAGGGCTCGCGAGCGTCGGTGATCAAGCCGACCGGAAGGAATTCTAGGACCGGATCGCTCTTGAGGGTACGGCAGAACGCGAATCCATCGAGGCCGGGCTGGAGCCCTTCGAGGATCACGATATCCGCCCGCCCCTGACGGCACAGGGCGAGACCGTCGGCCTCCCCGGTGGCAACCACGACTGCAAACTTTGAATCCAGAAGGGGTTTTTCGAGGAGCTTGGCCTGATGAAAGACGGTGCTGACGATCAGAACCCGCGTGGTCATGAAGGCCTGGCGTCGGCGTCGAGATAGGTTTTGACCGTGGCGATGAATTTCGCGACCGAGATGGGCTTGGACAGATAGGCCTCGCAGCCCCCTTCCCGAATCCGCTCCTCGTCGCCTTTCATGGCGAAGGCCGTGATGGCGATTACCGGAATGGATTTGAGATCTTCGTCCGCCTTGAGCCAGCGGGTGACTTCGAGACCCGACACCTCCGGCAACTGGATATCCATGAGGATCAGGTCCGGCTTATGGGCGCGGGCAAGCTCCATCGCCTCGATGCCATGGCCAGTTTTCAGCGTCGCATAGCCATGAGCCTCGAGCAGATCGTTGAAGAGCTTCATGTTGAGCTCGTTATCCTCAACAATGAGCACCGTCTTCTTCATCGTGGCTTGTCCTAGGGCCAAAAACGCACTTCACCGGCCCGCTTGTTCGTCCGATGATAAACCTACATTGAAACCTATTGATGAAATGCAAATCCCGCACAGGAAAATGCAATTGAAGAAAATCAGCGTCGAGGAGGCCGAGAGCATCGCCCTGAGCGCCTTCTCGTACATCACGGGCGATGACCAGCGTATGAGCCGATTCCTGAGTATTTCCGGTCTGCGGGTGGACACGATCAGGATCGCGGCGGAATCCGCCGGGTTCTTTGCGGGCATTCTCGACTACATTGTCTCCGACGAGGCACTTCTTATTAGTTTCGCCGAGCAAGAGAAAGTCAAGCCTGAGCACGTCATGCAGGCCCGCTGGACCTTGTCGCCGTCCGAGTTCGAGTAAGCCCCTTCATGAGTGAGACACCGTTCTGCCGCGACTGCCTGACCTATGCCGCCTCGCGGTTCTCTGAACGGTGCGCGGCGTGTGGCTCCCCCCGCCTGCTACGGCATAAGGAGCGCGACAGCCTGTCCATCGCCCACGTGGACTGCGACGCGTTCTTCGCAGCCGTCGAAAAACGCGACAACCCGGACCTTGCCGATAAGCCGGTCATCATCGGCGGTGGCAAGCGGGGTGTGGTAGCAACCGCCTGCTACGTGGCCCGCACCTATGGGGTGCGCTCGGCCATGCCCATGTTCAAGGCGCTGAAGGCCTGCCCTCATGCGGTGGTGATCCCACCCAACATGGAGAAGTACAGGATAGCCGGGCGCGAGGTGCGGCGGCTTATGCTGGAGCTGACGCCTCTGGTCGAGCCGGTCTCCATCGATGAGGCCTTCCTCGACCTGTCCGGGACGGAGAGGCTGCACCACGGTAGCCCTGCCGTGACGCTGGCTCGGTTCGCCCGCCGGGTCGAGGGCGAGATCGGCATCAGCATTTCGGTAGGGCTCTCCTACAACAAGTTCCTGGCCAAGATCGCCTCCGACCTGGAGAAGCCGCGGGGCTTTTCCATCATCGGCTGCCAGGAGGCTGCCGAATTCCTGGCGGACAAGCCCGTTTCCATCATTCCCGGCATCGGCTCCGCCGCGCAGGCGCGACTGTCGAAGGCGGGCGTGACCCTCATCTCCCATCTCAGGGACACCTCCTTGAGAACCTTGTTCGAAGCCCTCGGCCGCGATTCGCAACGTTTGTCCAAGCTCGCCTGGGGCGAGGACAGCCGGCCCGTGACGCCGGAACGCGAAACGAAAAGCATCTCGGCCGAGACGACCTTCGACACCGACCTGCGGTCCTTCGAGGACCTGGAGCCAATCCTCTGGCGCCTGTCGGAAAAGGTGTCGCGCCGACTGAAGGTCGCGGGCCTTGCCGGCCAAAGCGTGATCCTGAAGCTGAAGGATCGTGAGTTCGGGCTAACCACCAAGACTCGGTCCGGATTGCCGCCGACCCAGCTTGCCATCCGTTTGTTCGAAGCCGCCCGCCAGTTGCTCAAGTCGGCCTGCGATGGCACGCCCTTCCGGCTGATCGGCATTGGAGCGGCGGATCTCTGCGACGGGGCCGAGGCCGATCGCGGCGACCTGGCGGACCAGACCGTGGTGCGCCAGGCCCATATGGAGGCCGCCATCGACAGAATACGCGACAAATTCGGCGCGGCCGCCCTGCAGAAAGGTATTTCCCTCCGTAAACCTCAGCGCTGACAGGCGGCCGTTGCAGCAGCGCCCGGAACCTGGAGGCTCTGCAAATCACCCTTGAGGGCAAAGTCGCCGTAATCCAGCTTCAGCGCCCGGCTGATCCCGTTCTCATAGAGTTCGAAGGAAATGGTGTAGACCGGGGTCCGGTCCCCGTCGCCCTGCGTGAAGTAGCTGATGGTCACGGGCCACCGGGGAACCTTGGTCAAAGCCTCCTGCCGGGCCGGCTCCTCGAGGTTGTTGCCGGCTCCGGGCTCGATCCGCCGCCCGATCAGCGCCAGCGTGTCGTAGATCTTCTTTCCGTCGTCGGACCCGTCATAAACGCGAACCGACAAGGTGTTTTGGCCGCCGCGACCCGCTTCGATCAGGCGCTTGAGGTGCTCGGTTGGGAAGACCGGCTGCCCTGCCGCAGCAAACGTCGCGTTCCTCGGCTGCTTGAATTGCACATCAAGGTTGCCCTCCGGGCTGAGCTTGGCGTCGCCGTCGACTCCGTTGCCGGACGCTCCCTGGGATGACGAGGTGGACTTGAAACGCATGGACAGGCCGTCGCCCGTCTCGAAAGTCGCTGTCCGCGTGTCCATGGTGCGCGACCCGGCTTCCGTGCTGTCAAGAACCGTTACCTGACGATAGGTCAACGTGTAGCCGTCACAGGCATTGCCGCCGAAGTCCATCGCAATGCGGCCTCTCGCGTTCTCAAGGCTGCTTGAGCCCCCCGCGCGCATAAGGGAGAGGTCATAGACCGCCCGATGGGGCACGAGTTGCACCCCGGGCTTCGCCGTTTCGGCTGAAGCCGACGCGAGCATGGCAACCGATAGGCCCGACATCAACAGCAAGAAACGCATATGTCCTCCAAGGTCCCCCACCGGACAAAATAGAATCGTCCTGCGGACAGGGCAATGATCCAGCTTGCGTCTCTCTGGCTCATCCGCCACTAAGTTTTTGGATTACCGCTAAGCCGAGGCTTCCAATGAGCACAGTCGACAACAAACTTCAGGAATTGGGCATCACCCTGCCGACACCCGCAGCGCCCGTGGCGAACTATGTCCCGTTCGTGCGGACCGGGAACCTGATCATCATCTCGGGCCAGCTCTGCCTCGGCCTGGACGGCAAGCTCGCGGACGAGCACAAGGGCAAGCTCGGGGCCGAGATAGCGCCGGAAGTCGGCCAGCAAGCCGCCCGTCTGTGCGCCATCAATCTTCTGGC
Organism: Microvirga aerophila; assembly: GCF_003332305.1. Taxonomy (GTDB): domain Bacteria; phylum Pseudomonadota; class Alphaproteobacteria; order Rhizobiales; family Beijerinckiaceae; genus Microvirga; species Microvirga aerophila. Next base: position 80,345 of record NZ_QOIO01000010.1, read on the forward strand.
ACAGCTGAAGGCCGCCGTGGGCGACCTGGACAAGGTCGTGCGCTGCGTGCGTCTGGGCGGCTTCATCAATGCGGTGCCGACCTTTGCGGGTCTTGCTCCCATCATGAATGGCGCGTCGGACCTGATGGTCGAGGCGCTCGGCGACAAGGGCCGCCACGCCCGCTCCACCATCGGCGTCGCGGCGTTGCCGCTCGACGCCTGCGTCGAAGTCGAAGGAATGTTCGAAGTCCAATGAGCACACCCAGCTGGCTCGTCGCGAAGCCCATCGCCCATCGCGGCCTGCATGACAAAGCCAATGGCGTCATCGAAAACACGATCTCGGCCGCGAAAGCCGCCATCGCGCGTGGCTTCCCGATCGAGTGCGATCTCCAGCTCACGGCGGATGGGGAAGTCATCGTCTTCCACGATTTCGAGCTCGACCGCCTGACCGGTGACAAGGGTCTCGTGGTCGAGCGCAAGCTTGCCGACCTGACGGCCATCGATATCACCGGCTCCACGGCAGCGGACAAGATCCCGTCGTTCCGGCAGTTCCTTGACGCCATCGATGGCCAGGTGCCCCTGGTCATCGAGATCAAGAGCAAGTTCAACGGCGACATGGCGCTCACGAAGCGAGCCTGCGAAATCCTCAAGGACTACCGCGGCCCCTTCGTGATCAAGTCCTTCGACCCCGAGATCGTAGCGGCTCTTCGCACCCTCGCGCCCGACGTGACGCGCGGGATCATCGGCGAACTGCACTACGCGTCGAAGAACGACAGCTTCATGAGCCCGGAATTGAAGAACCGTCTCGCGAATCTGCTTCATTTCGAGGAGTCGCAGCCGCAATTCGTCTCGTGGAAGGTGTCCGACGTGCAGTCCGCCGCACCTTACCTCTGCCGGGTGCTCGGCAACCTGCCCCTCATGACCTGGACCGTGCGCAATCCCGAGGATCGCGCCCTGGCCGAGAAGCATGCGGACCAGATGGTGTTCGAGGGTTTCCTTCCCTAAAGCACGCTCCGCGACCGGACGACCCTGCCTGTTGCCAGGATCTCGCCGAAGCCCTAGCTCTTCTGAGTAACGGCGAGATCATTTCATCCCAGTGGCATTTCAGGTCAAAATTGCTCAAGGCTTGAAGGCGGTCGAGGCTGTCGAGTGGGACGCCTGCGCCTTCCCGGGCTGTGGTTCGAACAGCGACGATCCGCAGAATCCGTTCGTCTCCCATGCTTTCCTGTCCGCCCTCGAAGAATCCGGCTGCGTGGGTGCGAAGACCGGATGGGCTCCCGTGCATGTGCTGGTGGAGGACGAGGCCGACCGTCTGATCGCGGCGGCGCCCTGCTATCTCAAGTCCCACTCCATGGGTGAGTATGTGTTCGACCATGCTTGGGCGGATGCCTATTCCCGCGCCGGCGGACGATACTACCCCAAGCTCCAGCTCGCAGTGCCTTTCACGCCGGTCACGGGCCCTCGCCTCCTCGTCAGGCCAGGGTTGCAGGCCGAGGATGTCCGGGCGCATCTGGTGGCGGGCCTGCGGACTTTGCGGGACCAGACGAATGCCTCTTCCATCCACGCGACCTTTCTTCAGGACGCGGACACCGAGACATTGGCCTCGATGGGGTTCCTCCGGCGCGACGACCAGCAATTCCATTGGTTCAATGACGCCTACGGGACCTTCGAGGATTTCCTTGCTGCGCTCGCATCCCGCAAGCGTAAAGCAATCCGGCGAGAACGCCGGGATGCGCTGCAGAACGGCATTTCAGTCGAGTGGGTCACGGGTCCCGAGATCACTGAAGCCCATTGGGACGCGTTCTTCGCCTTTTACATGGATACCGGCTCGCGCAAGTGGGGCCGCCCCTATCTCAACCGCGCCTTCTTCTCTCTGATTGGGGAGCGAATGGCGGACAGGGTTCTCCTCGTCATGGCCAAGCGCTCCGGGCGCTACATCGCCGGGGCCATCAACTTCATCGGCGACAAGCGGCTTTATGGCCGCAACTGGGGTTGTATCGAGGATCATCCCTTCCTGCATTTCGAGGTCTGCTATTATCAGGCCATAGAATTTGCCATCGCCAAGGGGCTCGACCGGGTTGAAGCGGGCGCGCAAGGGGAGCACAAGCTCGCGCGGGGGTACCGGCCGGTCATCACGTCGTCGGCGCACGACATTGCCGATCCGTCCCTGCGCCGGGCGGTTCAATCCTATCTGGAACAGGAGCGGCTTTACGTGGCTGAGGCTGCGGAGGAGCTGTCCTCGGCCACTCCGTTCCGTCACACGGATGAAGACTAGCCCTGCAAGTGGATGCGGCCTCCAGCATTCAGGTGGAGCGTACGGAAGCCCTCGTGGGACCGTTGGCCCGACCCTTCCGAACACCCTTGGCTCCAGCCGGGATTGCCGGATCCGGAACGCGCTTGGACGGTGACGCCCTCACCCATTCCAACTCCCGCGCCAAGGCATGCTCCACGCATCCTTGAATGTGATCGACCAATACCTTCTGAGCGGTGGAGAAATCCCGAGCCAGGGCGCTTTCGAGCAGTTTTTGATGCTGATCCGCTGCGATTTCACCGCGGAAGATCACTGCGACCATCTGATATCGGAGATACTTGTCGTAGATGGCCGCGTGAGTGTCGAGCAGGACCTTGGAGCCGCAGGCTGAGATCAGAGCGTGATGAAACTGCCAGTCGCAACGTTTCCAGATTTCAGGCTCTGAGCGGTCGCCGGCGATCATCCGCTTTTCCATGACAGAGAGCTTGTGGTGGGCGGCCACGACCCTCCCCTCCCAATCCAGGTCACCCTTCTGGAACGACTGCTCCAGGGCATGGCATTCCAGGAGCTGGCGCATTGCCGCCACTTCCCGGAAGTCCACCGCCGAGACCGGCGCCACCTCGAATCCCCGCTGACCCTCGGCAACAATCAGCCCCTCCGAACAAAGGCTATTGAGCAGCTCCCGCAGAGTGCTGATGCTCACGCCATAGGTCTCGCTGACCCGGTCAAGCTTGAGCTTCTCTCCGGGGCTAAGGCGACCGAATACGATATCCGAACGGATCCGCCGATAGGCGGCCTCGCCGACGGTTTCATTCTCGTATGGGTCCGCCAGCATGGCACGCTCCGTGAATCTTTATGGCGTGCGGCAGAAATCGCACGAGCGGCAGGCAACTTCAACCGACCGGACGCCAGCTTCGCATAATAGGCGCATCAACCTATATTTTAAAAAATATCTGAGAAAATCAGTTTGACCATATTTATTGGTGAAACTAGGGTCTTGTTGAACAGCACGCCAAGAGACGCCGAGTAAGGCGCAAGGCCCGCTAGACCTCCAGGGAGAGAACCACGTGACGATTCGCAGAACCTTCATCGCCACTGCCGCCGTGATCGGCTTTGTCGCCGCAACTGCGCCGAGCTGGGCTCAGGACATCCAAGAGCGGACAATCCGCTGGGGCCACCTGAACAACACCGACCATCCCGTCAGCAAGGGCGTTCAGAAATTTACCGAGATCGTCGCGGCCAAGAGCGGCGGCAAGCTCAAGATCAAGGAATTCCCGGCCAATCAGCTCGGCACCGAGCAACAGCAGCAATCGGCTCTGCGGGGCGGAACGCAGGAGATGCAGTCTCCGGCGACCACGTCCCTGGTCGGCATCGTGAAGGATTTCGGCTTGGTCGATTTCCCGTTCATCGTCAGCACGCCTCAACAGGCAGACGCCCTGCTCGATGGACCGCTCGGCACGGCTTTGCTCGCAAAGCTTCCCGAGAAGGACCTGGTCGGGCTCGGTTACTGGGATCTCGGCTTTCGGAACGTGACCAACAGCAAGAGACCGATCACCAAGGGCGAGGATCTCAGCGGAATCAAGATCCGCGTTATCCCGAATCCCGTCTATCTTGAGACCTTCAAAACCTTCGGAGCCAACCCGGTCCCGTTAAGCTTCAGCGAACTTTATACGGCCCTTGAGACCCGCGCCGTCGATGGGCAAGAGAACCCCTTCTCGGTGATCCTCTCGAACAAGTTCAACGAGGTTCAGAAGTATCTGAGCGTCACGAACCACACCTACAGCACCAACATCATCCTGGTGAGCAAGAAGTTCTGGGACAAGCTCTCCCCAACGGAGCAGAAGATCCTCCAAGAGGCCGCCATCGAGGCACGAGACTATCAGCGCAAGCTCAGCCGGGAGCAGGCCCAGCAGGCCGTCGCGGACCTTCGTGCGAAGGGGATGCAGGTCAACGAAATCCCGCAGGCGGAGCTCGCCCGCATGCGAGAGCAGACGAAACCCATCGCCGAGCGATTCTCCGCCGAGTACGACCCGGCCCTCGTGAAGCTGTTCAACTCCGAGCTGGACCGAGTCCACGCATTGAACAACTAGGCATCGGTTCAGGCAAAGCCCTCACGACATGGCTTTCCGGGCGGTCGCGGACCTGCATCGCGACCGTGCCCGATCGTCCTTTGGAGAACCCGCACGTGACGACATCCATCGCAGTCCTGAACGGACCATCGTTGAACCTACTAGGTGAGCGCGAGCCCCATATTTACGGCACGACCACGCTCGCCGACATCGAACAGATGTGCCGCGAGTGCGCGAGGGCTCAAGGATTGGATCTGCTGTTCTTCAGGCAGTCGAACCACGAAGGACAGATTATCGACTGGATTCAGGAAGCTCGCGGCAAGGCCGCAGGCCTCATCATCAATCCGGCGGGATTCACCTCGACGTCGATCGCCATCCTGGACTCGCTCAAGACGTTCAGCGGTCCAATCATCGAGGTGCATCTGAGCAACATCCACCAGCGGGAAAGCTACCGGCACCACTCCTACATTTCCTATGCGGCCACCGGGGTGATCATGGGCCTCGGGGCCCAGGGCTACGTTCGGGCGATCGACGCGCTGGCGACGATGCTGCTTCCGGCGAAAATCCCTGAGCTGGCCGAATAGACGGCGAGCATAGGCGGGCGTCCCGCCTCACGAGCCTTCGCTCGGGGTCAGGCTCTTGGAAAGCGCCTTTCATACTCGCTCTCGAGCCGCCCAAAGGTCGACCAGAAGGGTGGCGGCGCTTCATCATTGAGAAGCGTGGCGAGAATGTCGAGGTGGGTATGCCATCCGCCTGAGATGCTGAGCATCACAGCCCTGCCGGAAAGGCGTCGGTGGGTCAGGACAAGCAAAACCTTGTCTCCGTCCGGGGCTAGCTCGTAGGTCACCTCGGATGCCGCACCGTCCGTCCCACCCCAGGTGTGGCTGAGCAGTCGTGGCGGTTCGCATCGCGTAATCACGGCCGCGAAGCCGACGCCGTCCTCGTGCTGCTTGTACTTGTCCGGAATGGACTCAGGTATCGGCGACACAGTGGAATTCCGGAAGGTCAGCTCGACTCCACCTCCCATGCGTAACTCCATCGGGCCCGCCGCAAGCCATTTCGCCCGCTTGTCGGATTCCGTGATAAAGGCCCAGACCCGTTCGATGGGGCCTGGAAGCAAACGTTCGAAGCGCACCGTATCAGCCGCGCTGACGACGCCGTACTTGTCCATCGTATTCTCCTATGCTGGTCGTTCGACTTTGGGGACCAAGGGCGACTTGCGCGCCGGCTTCACGGATCGCTGTCTCGGGACTTGCGAGGATCATGCTCCAGCCTGCTCCGGTGCGATCGGCATATTCGGGCTCCGGCGGCTGACGCAGGCCGTGATTGGCGGCTCCTGGTTCATGGCTGCTCCTTATCCGTATCGGCGTTCAGTTCACGCTCCAGGGCATCGAGTCTCTCGGTCCAGAACCGCTCATAGAACCTCAGCCACTCGTCCGCTGCCGAAAGCGGAGCGGGATCGAGGCTGCACATGTGGGTCCGTCCCCTGACGGTGCGCCGAATAAGACCCGCGTTTTCGAGGAATCGCACATGCTTTGAGGCTCCCGCGAATGACATTTCGAACGGAGACGCCAGGGCCCCGATGCTTTGCTCCCCGGACGCGAGGCGACGCAGCATCTCGCGTCTGGTCGGATCGGCCAAGGCTTGGAATATCAGATCGAGTTGATCGCTTTGTTGAACCATAAGGTTTAATATACTGGTCCTGGAATTTTATTCAACCATTTGGTTTAGTTTTTACGCAAAAAATTGCCCCGCCTTCTCGAAGAAGACGGGGCATCTCTGTAATTTAGGCTTTCGGAAGGCTGGCCCTAGAGGTTGATGCTCCTGATTCCGTCGATGATCGCGCTTGGGGACGTGCCCAATCCATCGAGAGTGACCATGACAAGCCAGTAGCCGCCGAACAGGATGATAGGAACGAGGATCCATCCCAGGATTTCCTCGAACCACACCCGCCTGCGGCGGCGGCGGTAGCGCTTCTCACGCCAGGAGATCTTCGCCGGGGCGGAGGCTGCGGGTGCAGCCTCCAGACGGCCTTCTTCAAGCTCAGTCGTCATGCTCTAACCAGTGGTACCTTTGGCACGGTGCGGATGCCTCCGCCCCCATTACCACCGGATCCCTTCGGCTTCACCGACTTTTTCGGCTTGGCCGAGGAGGCCGACTTCGCTCGGGGCTTCTTCTTGGCATTCGAGACATCCTTCTCGGGCTTCGGCTTCACCGGCCCGTCCAGATATTCGAAGTCCAAGGTTTGAAGCCCGATGTCATCGGTTTTCACGACAACCTTGACCGCACCGCCGTCCTTGAGGCGACCGAACAGGACGCTGTCAGCGAGCGGCGTCTTGATCGTCACCTGGATCAGACGGGCCATCGGGCGGGCGCCCATCGCCTCGTCGTAACCATGCTCCACCAGCCAGTCGCGCGCCTCGTCGGACAGCTCAATGGTGACGTTGCGGTCGGCGAGTTGTGCTTCCAGCTGAAGCACGAACTTGTCGACAACCTTCTGGACGACCTCCTTCGGCAGGTGGCCGAACGAGATGATGGCATCGAGACGGTTGCGGAATTCCGGCGTGAACAGCTTGTTGACCGCCTCCGTGTCGTCCCCTTCCCGCTTCGTTCGGGTGAAGCCGTAGGCCGGCCGGGCAAGGTCGGCCGCGCCGGCATTGGTGGTCATGATGATGATTACGTTCCGGAAATCGACTTGCTTGCCGTTGTGATCGGTCAGCTTTCCGTGGTCCATGACCTGGAGCAGGATGTTGAAAAGATCCGGATGGGCCTTCTCGATCTCGTCCAGCAGCAGCACGCAGTGCGGATGCTGATCGATGCCGTCGGTCAGGAGACCGCCCTGGTCGAAGCCTACATAGCCGGGAGGCGCGCCGATGAGGCGGCTGACCGTGTGGCGCTCCATGTACTCCGACATGTCGAAGCGCAGGAGCTCAACCCCGAGGGACACGGAAAGCTGCTTGGCCACCTCGGTCTTGCCGACGCCGGTCGGACCCGCGAACAGGTACGAACCGATCGGCTTCTCCGGATCGCGCAGGCCCGCCCGGGCGAGCTTGATCGCCGAGGTCAGCGCCTCGATGGCCTTGTCCTGGCCGTAGACCACCCGCTTCAGGGTGTCGTTGAGGTGGGCCAGAACCTCGGCATCATCCTTGGAGACGGTCTTGGGAGGAATGCGGGCCATCGTCGAGATGGTGGCTTCGATTTCCTTGATGCCGATGGTCTTCTTGCGCCGGTTCTCGGGCAGCAGCATCTGGGACGCGCCGGTCTCGTCGATCACGTCAATCGCCTTGTCCGGCAGCTTCCGGTCGTTGATGTAGCGGGCCGAGAGCTCCACCGCGGCCTTCACGGCCTCGTTGGTGTAACGGAGCTTGTGGAACTCCTCGAAATAGGGCTTGAGGCCCTTGAGGATCTCGATGGTATCCGGCACCGATGGCTCGTTGACGTCGATCTTCTGGAACCGGCGCACGAGGGCGCGATCCTTCTCGAAGTACTGGCGGTACTCCTTGTAGGTGGTCGAGCCGATGCAGCGCAGGGTGCCCTGAGCGAGAGCGGGCTTGAGAAGGTTCGAGGCATCCATCGCCCCGCCGGAGGTCGCGCCGGCGCCGATCACCGTGTGGATCTCGTCGATGAACATGATGGCGTTCGGATGCGCCTCGATCTCCTTCATCACCTGCTTCAGGCGCTCTTCGAAGTCGCCGCGATAGCGGGTTCCGGCGAGCAACGTGCCCATGTCGAGGGCGAAGACGGTCGCCCCCTTCAGGACCTCGGGCACCTGACCGAGGACGATCTTGCGGGCCAGCCCTTCCGCGATGGCGGTCTTGCCGACGCCGGGATCGCCTACGAGAAGCGGGTTGTTCTTCTGGCGACGGCACAGAACCTGGATCGTGCGCTGAACCTCGCCTTCGCGGCCGATCAGCGGATCGATCTTTCCGTCCTTCGCCTTCTTGTTGAGATTGACGCAGTAGGCGTCGAGCGCGTCGCCCTTCTTCTTCGGACGGGCGTCGGATTCCTCCTGGGTCGGGCGCTCGTTCGCCTCTTCCTCGCTGCCTCGCGGCGAGCGGCTCTCGGAGAGGCCCGGACGCTTGGCGATGCCGTGGCTGATGTAGTTCACGGCGTCGTAGCGGGTCATGTCCTGCTCTTGCAGGAAGTAGGCGGCGTGGCTTTCGCGCTCGGCGAAGATCGCCACGAGCACGTTGGCGCCGGTCACTTCGTCCCGTCCGGACGACTGGACATGAATGACCGCTCGCTGGATCACGCGCTGGAACCCGGCAGTCGGCTTCGAATCCTGGCGTCCATCGGCCACGAGGTTCGCGAGCTCGCTGTCCACGTACTCAACGAGATTTCGCCGCAGGACATCGAGATCGACGTTGCAAGCCCGCATCACCGCCGCAGCGTCCTGATCGTCGATCAGCGCCAGCAGCAGGTGCTCCAGGGTCGCATATTCGTGACGGCGCTCGCCCGCGAGAGCGAGAGCTCGATGAAGGGCTTGTTCAAGACTGCGAGAAAAGCTCGGCAACGGACTATCCTTTGTGAGACGGTGTCTCGGCTAATTCTTTTCCATTACGCATTGCAGAGGATGCTGGTGCTTGCGGGCGAAATCCATCACCTGCGTCACCTTGGTCTCCGCGACTTCGTAGGTAAATACTCCACATTCTCCGACGCCGTTCTGATGGACATGCAGCATGATCCGGGTGGCGTCTTCACGGTTTTTGTTGAAGAAACGCTCCAGCACATGCACCACGAACTCCATGGGAGTGTAATCGTCGTTCAAGAGGAGAACGCGGTACAGGTTCGGGCGTTTCGTCCGCGGCTTGGCTTTTGTGACGATGGCGGTATTCGAACGTCCGCCGTCATCGCCACCGCCGGGAGGCTGGGACCCGCCGGCGGATACGAGAAAGTGCCCCGACCGGGCCAGAGCGCCCTGATTCAACCGCAGCATGCTAATAGGACCGACCCTCTTTTTGTTATGAGCCGCGATCTCGACCTTCGTCGCGACCACTGCGCTCCACCGAATGTATAGTCCCTCCGTTCGGTTCGCTAGATCAACCAGATGGGTCGTCGCAGGTCCGTGATGAAGAGCGACATCTTGGCCATGGGCTAGATGGGCGACCGAAGGTCGCGAGGGTGCAGCAGTCCCTGAAACGAAAAACGCCCGGCGCAGCGGCCGGGCGTCATTCAAAGGCAGGTGCCTAAAAGTTTTAGGTCAGGCGGTCCGCTTGGCCAGCAGCCCTTCATAGGGCTTGATGGTCTCGGTCGCGAGGGTGGAGTAGAGCGCGCCCATTCTGGCCGACTGGCTAACCAGGTTGTCGTAAGCGCCCTTCAGGTAGTCGGTCTGAATTTCGACGGCCTTGTCGAGCGTCCGGACGCCGAACAGCTTCTCGAGCGTGGACGAGCTGTGCTCGAACGACTTCTTGGCGAACTCGGCGGTCTCGGTCGCGATGGCCTGAGCGTTGCTGGAGAAAGCGCCGAGCGCCTTCACGGCGGCATCCACGTTGTCCTGACCCAGCTTCTGGATTTGGTCGAGCGATTGAAGCATCATGAACCCCATCAATTGAAAATCGGCCGGGCATGACGCCGAGGCCTGACGATCACATATCTTAGGTGCATCGCACAAATTATGTCAAGAAAATTGTGCACTGCACAATAACTCGACCATTGCTCTGATCCCTGTTAACGCCCCCGTAACCGCAACCTCTTACGGTTGGTGACTGTGTCGCGTCGGCAACGATCTCCACCAAGGAGCGGCTGGCGCAGGGGCCTGAGACCAAACGAACAGGGATGTTTAAGGATGAACTCAGTTTGGGCAGGACGTCGAAGAGCGTTGGCTTGCTTCGGCGTCGCAGCGTCAGTCGCCATTGCTCTTTCCTCCCCGGCCGAAGCCGCGCGCCGCAAGGCCAAGCCGTCCGGTGGGGGCTACAGCCCTCCATACGCCTCCATCGTGGTCGATTCCAAGACGGGTAAGATCCTTCAGGGCGAGAACATCAACGAGCCTCGTATCCCGGCGTCGATCACGAAGGTCATGAGCCTTTATCTCTTGTTCGAGCAGCTTGAGCGCGGCCGCGTTCGCCTCGACACTCCCTTTACGGTTTCGTCCTACGCTTCGAGCCAGGCTCCGACGAAGCTCGGCCTGCGGCCCGGATCGACCATCGAGGTCGAGGATGCCATCAAGGCTATGGTGACGCTCTCGGCCAACGACGTCTCGGTGGTCGTGGCGGAGAACATCGCTGGATCGGAAGACGCCTTCGCTGAAATGATGACGCGCAAGGCCCGGGAACTCGGCATGAGCTCAACGGCCTTCTACAATCCGCACGGTCTCCCGCACTCGCCGCCCAACATCACTACCGCGCATGATCTCTCGATCCTTGGGCGGGCGATCCAGGATCGTTTTCCGAAGTATTTCGGCTATTTCTCGACCCGGTCGTTCCAGTACGGATCGCGCACCATCCGGGGCCACAACCGGCTCCTTGGCAAGGTCGAAGGCGTGGACGGCATCAAGACCGGCTATACGCGTCTCTCGGGTTTCAACCTGCTCACCTCCGTGAACACCGACACCCGCAGCGTCGTCGCCGTGGTGCTTGGCGGCCGTTCCGGCGCCTCACGTGACCGGCAGATGGCCTCCCTGATCGACGATCATCTGCCCCGCGCCTATGCGGGAACGCGGATTGCCCCACCCGTGGTCGGCGGCGGACAGCCGACGATGGTCGCGGACGCACCCGCGCCGCGCGTGGCGGACAGGAATGTCGAGACAACCGCCTCGGCTTCCCCAGCTCCCGTGAAGGTGGCGTCGGCAACTCCCGAGGCGCCAGCTCCGCAGGTGGCGCCCGAGCGCAAGCCGCTCGATTTGAACGCACTCCGGCCCGTCGTGGCCTCGGCATCGGGCGCGAGCTCGACCACCACGCCGTCCTCCAGCTCGACCGTCCGGTGGCAGAAGGGACCCGACGCGGTTCCCCAGAATACGCAGTCCTTCGCGGCCCTTCCGGCCGACGTCGTCCGGACGCAGCCTGCCCCGGCACCGAAACCCGCCGTCCAAGCGAAGATCGAGGACCGCGGCCCGGCAAGCCCGGTAGCGCCGGTGAAGGTCGCCAAGGCTGAAGTCCCCGAGGTCAAGAAGGTCGAGCGCCCCACCGTGACCGGATGGGTGATCCAGCTCGGAGCTACGGATGATGAGACGAAGGCCAAGGCAATGCTCGACTCGGCACGCTCACGCTCTGGAAAGCTCTTGGCCAAGGCCTCACCGTTCACCGAAAAGGTCACCAAGGACGGGAGCACTCTCTATCGCGCCCGCTTCTCCGGCTTCGACGAGTCGGGAGACGCCGAAAAGGCTTGCAAGACCTTGAAGAAGAGCGGCTTTGCCTGCTTCGCCTCGCGCGGCTAGAGCATCGGATCAGACAATGGATTCCGCGTTTGGGATCCGTCCGATGTTCAGGTTTGTACTCTGCGCATGATGCGCTGATGACGACCCGCCGGCGCGCTTATAGCGCCGGCGACCTTTCCCAGTAACCGGATCGCGCGTGGAGTATCAGCGATGTCGGCTCAGCAAGGTTTCTCTGGCCTGGTTCACTCGGGTCGCGAGATACGCCGTTCCCCCCTGGTCGGGGTGGAGCTTCTTCATCAGCGTCCGATAAGCTTTTTGGACCTCGTCGACGCTCGCGCCCGGTTGAAGCCCCAGGACCTGATAGGCTTCATCTTTCGACATTACGCTCGAACGCGCGTGAGTGCGCGTCCGCGTGTCGCGATCTCCCTGAGCGTATTCGCGCCAACCGGCAAACCGGCGGTCAAAATAAGCCTCTAGGAGCGACACGCCTTCAGGATCGAACGCGCTGCATTCCTCGTGGAGGCGGCGCAAGCTCTTCTGGTCGAGCTCGGACAATGGCCTGCCGACGAAAGCGCCGGCGAGGACCGTGCCCTCGATCCGACCAGACGCGTGGTCAATTTCCATCTCGATCATGGCGGAGCGGATGCGTGAAAATCGGCCGGCTGACGCGCCCTGTTTTCGCCGCCACGGGCCCGGCAGGCTGATCCCGGACCAACCAAGCGCCCAGGCGCCGAAGCTCCCCAGGAGGAGCGCCGTTCCGATTTGCCCCTTGGCGCCGAGAATAGCCGCGACGCCAAGCGCTGCGACTCCGGCGACGACCTTAAGGGCTTTTGCCACAGCGGCCGTATCTGATCGTACGAAGGCTTTGGAAAGCCACCAGAGAAGCGCCGCGACTGCAAGCCCGTACAGCAGCATCATGTCAATCACCCCGTCCTGTCATGTGGGCGGGAACGGAGCGGTTGTAAATGCGTCCCAGCAGGAACCCGTTCGGCTTTATGATGCAAATGCGGGTGAGATGACCTCACCCGCTTGGTTGTTTTCAGTGGAGAAGGCGACCCGGACTGCGCTGACTTTCCCGCTCCCACGCCTGGATCACAACCCCGTTGATGCCGACATCATGCAGCCGGTCGCTCAGATCGATGAAGTGACGCTCGGTGGTCTCGACATCGATTTCGATCTCGATCTGATCGTTTTCGACGTGGGTTTCTTCGGAGGCGTCAAGTTCCAAGGCAGCATAGCGCTCATAGGCGGCCGACATCTCGGCATAAGCGAACGCAACCGGAAGTGTGCGGAAAATTGTTGAAAACTCCTCGTCTAAATCGCCAGTCGCCAGATCACGCATTTGGACGAGATACCCGTCGTCATGCTCGCACACTTCATAACGCCAGTGCCGACCTTCGGATGCTGCTAGAAGCATCGCCACCTCCACTCAACTGAACTGCTGAGCCAATGCGAATCGAGGCTTTGCGGTTCCAAGGGGGCGGCTAGCTAAAAGGTCTAGCGCCGGACGCCCATCTCGGCCCGAACACGACCCCCGATCTGCACCTTGGTGCCATTGCCGAGATCGATCATTCCGTTGTCATTCCGAAGGCGCGCCTGCTCATTCGTCCTGCCGGTGCCGGTCCGAACCGGGTCCTTGCATTCGGCCGGAAGCTGAACGCGAACGCCCTCCGGAAGGTCGGGAGTGCGGCACTCTTTCGCAACCGCGGGCCCAGCGCCAAGCGCCGCAATAGCCAGAAGGGCAAAAAACCTCATGATCGTCTCCATAGATCGACACCCGCTACAGCAGGCCCAGCTCGGCCAGCTGCCGTCGCATATCCTCGGGCATTCGCGCAAGATCGCTCGCTTCCGGATCGATATCGCGGGGCGCATCCTTGAGAGCGAGGTAGCGCCAGCCCTGGAAGGGCCGATATGGGCGCGGCTCGACGGGCACGACCACTGGCTCGAGCACCAGGCGGCAGCGCCCGATCCCGTCGCCGTCGGTGAAGGGCCGAACGTCCAGCAGAGCTTGTCGGCACGCAACCTGACCGCGTATGACCCAGAACAGGGAGCCGCCCGCCAGCAGCTCGTCCATGCGCTTGGGCACCATACGAGTAGTATGGGTCTGCTCGTATTCGCGGCCGAGGCGCCGGAAATGGGACCGGTTTTCCTCGATCCAATCCTCGAGATCGGTGATCGTGTCGCAGCCGACGCAGAGCTTGATCAGGTGAAGTGACATCTGCATGTTCAACCACGCGCGCAAGGGGCCGGAAATCCGGCGATGCGCCGCAGCCTATTCCTCCGCCTTGAGAACGATCAACCGCGCGCCTTCTGCCACCTGCGCGCCCACCTCGGCGGCGATTTCCGCCACTTCCCCGTCCATGGGTGCGATGAGCGCATGCTCCATCTTCATGGCCTCGACGATGGCAAGGCGCTGCCCCTTCTCGACCCTGTCGCCCGGCTGCACGAACACGGCGATGAGTTTGCCGTGCATGGGGGCCTTCACCGAGTTGCCCTGATCCATGTGTTCGAGATCGACGTCGAAGGGATCGTGCCGGACAATGCGGGTCTGGCGGCCGTTCCGGAACACGATCACGCCGTCATCCATGAGGGCGAACGTTCGCGGATCCTGCCGCATGTATTCCGTCGACATATGCGAGACGCCATCACCCCATCGGACCGCGACGTCCATATTGGCGTGACGCGAAGTAGGAATAGACCACTCAAGAAGAACGTCCGTGCGCTCTCCGTCCACCTTGATGGGAAAGCCTTGGCTGCGCGTCCCCGCGAGTTGGAAACCATCATGGTCGTCCCAGGCGGAAATTGTTGATCCTGCTCGAATCCTTGCCTGATATGCCCGTTCGTCGAACGCGTGATCGAGCAGCCTCAGAACACCAAGCCGCACGGATTCCGGATCGGCATTTTGGGGTACGGCTCCTAAATTCTCCAAGTTGCGGTCAATAAATCCGGTGTCGAACTGCGCTGAACGGAATTCGCCCGCCTCACACAACTTCTTCAGAAACGCCACATTCGTCTTCGGGCCGGCCACGATAGTCTCGCCCAGCGCTTCCGCCAGCCGCGCAAGCGCTTGCTCCCGCGTCGCCCCGTGGGCGATCACCTTGGCGATCATCGGATCGTAATACGGCGTCACCTCGTCTCCAGCCTCAACGCCTGTATCGATGCGAAGCCCTTCGCCTTCCGGGAAATCGAGCGCCCAGAGCTTTCCGGTGGACGGCAGGAACTCGTGCTCCGGGTCCTCCGCGTAGAGGCGCGCTTCCACCGCATGGCCGTGGATTTCGAGGTCGTCCTGGTTGAAGGGCAGCCACTCGCCCGATGCGACGCGGAACTGAAGCTCCACGAGATCGAGACCGGTGATCGCCTCCGTGACCGGATGCTCGACCTGAAGGCGCGTGTTCATCTCCATGAAATAAAACCGGTCGGGCCTGAGCCCCTCCCGCCCGTCGGCGATAAACTCCACCGTGCCGGCACCCACATAGCCGACCGCTCGCGCGGCTTCGACCGCGGCCTTCCCCATGATCTCACGCATCTCGGGAGGCATGCCGGGCGCGGGCGCCTCCTCGATCACCTTCTGGTGCCGACGCTGGAGCGAGCAGTCGCGCTCGAACAGGTGCACCACGTTGCCCTCGCCGTCCGCGAAAACCTGGATCTCGATGTGACGGGGCGAGAGGATGTACTTCTCGACCAGCACCCGCGGATCACCGAAAGCGCTCGCAGCCTCCCTCTGGGCGCTCTCAAGGGCGGCGTCGAAATCCGCTGCCTTGTCGACCCGGCGCATGCCCTTGCCGCCGCCGCCCGCGACCGCCTTGATGAGAACCGGATAGCCGATCTCATAAGCTTTCTGCCGCAGAAAGTCAGGCTCCTGTCGCGAACCGTGATAGCCGGGCACCACAGGCACCCCCGCCTGCTGGGCGAGTGCCTTGGCGGCGTCCTTCAGGCCCATGGCCCGGATGGCCGAGGCGGGCGGGCCGACGAACACGATGCCGTTCTCGGCGCAGGCATCGGCGAACTCCGCGCGCTCCGACAAAAACCCGTAGCCGGGGTGGATGCAGGCCGCGCCGGTCCGCTTGGCGACCTCGATGATTCGGTCGATCTGCAGATAGCTTTCCCGCGCCGGCGGGGGGCCGATGAGATGAGCCTCGTCGGCCATCTGGACGAACAGGGCGTCCGCATCCGCTTCCGAGTGAACGGCGATAGTGCGCATTCCGAGCCGCTTGGCAGTCCGGATGATACGGCACGCGATTTCACCGCGATTAGCGATCAGGACACTCTCAAGCACGATCCATCCCCTTAGTGCATGGGCTTCGACCCGTTATCGAACCAGCTAGAGCAAACCGGGCGGGTTTTGTCACCCTTGACCCGGTTGCTCTGCCGTGTTGCACATGTCTTAGGGCAGCGGCCCGGCATTCAAAGGACGAATTCTCCGGCCTCCCGCAGAATCCTCCCAATGGGCCTCTTGCGTGAAGCAAGGTTGCACGCTAGCCTCTTGTTGCAAATGGATTGCAACTGCAGAAAAAGCCCATGGATGCCCTAACCCCACCTCCGCCTTTGCCTGACGCTGGATGGCGCAACGCCCGAACATCGCCGTCCCTGCCGGAGGTGAGCCGTTCGATCGCCGTGAGGCCAGGCTCCAAATGGCGGCGCGCTTTCGCGTTCCTGGGTCCCGGATATCTCGTAGCCGTCGGGTACATGGACCCCGGCAACTGGGCGACCTCCCTGGCGGGCGGATCGAAGTACGGCTACGCCCTTTTGTCCGTTGCACTGATCTCCAACATCATGGCGATCATCCTGCAGGCGCTTTGCGCACGGTTGGCCATTGCCACCGGGCGAGATCTCGCCCAGGCCTGCCGGGATGCCTATCCACGGCCCGTGGCCTGGGGCCTCTGGGCGCTGGCGGAGCTTGCCATCTGCGCGACCGACCTTGCTGAGGTCATCGGCACGGCGATCGGTCTCAACCTCCTGTTCGGGCTTCCGCTCGAAATCGGCGTGGTGATCACGGCGCTCGACGTGTTTCTCATCCTCTATCTGCAAAATTTGGGCTTCCGGTGGGTCGAAGCCTTCGTCATCGCCCTGCTCGGTGTCATCGCGGTCTGCTTCGGCATTCAAATCGCCCTGGCGAACCCGGACTGGGGCGGAGTGGTGCGCGGCTTTGCTCCAACGACCGAGATCGTCACGAATTCCGACATGCTCTATCTCGCGCTCGGCATTCTCGGCGCTACCGTCATGCCGCATAACCTCTACCTTCATTCCGGCATCGTGCAGACACGTGCTTATGGGCATACGCTCAGTGAAAGGCGCGAAGCCCTGACCTTTGCGACCCTCGATTCGACGCTTGCGCTCATGTTCGCCCTCACGGTCAATGCGTCGCTGCTCATTCTGGCGGCCGCCGCTTTTCATCAGACGGGCAGGATGGAAATCGCGGAACTGGGGGAAGCTCATTCCCTTCTGGAACCCCTGCTCGGGGCCGCCATCGCGCCGACGCTCTTCGGCATCGCCCTGCTCTGCTGCGGCCTGAACTCGACCGTGACAGCCACCATGGCGGGGCAGATCGTCATGGAAGGCTTCATCAACTTCCGTCTGCCGCCCTGGCTGCGGCGCCTCATCACGCGGGGCATCGCCATCGTTCCCGCGGCCATCGTGACCATTGCCTATGGAGACACTGGCGCGGCGAGCCTGCTGATCCTGAGCCAGGTGATCCTGAGCCTTCAACTGCCCTTCGCGGTCATTCCACTGGTCACGATGACAGCATCCAAGACGAAGATGGGAGAGCTTGTCGCCCCGCGCTGGTTCACCGCCATCGCGGTGGCGATTGCGGCGATCATCGTTGTCTTGAACCTGAAGCTGCTGGCAGACTTCATCATCGGATAGGAAGGCCTGCCTCATTTACGTGCTGCGGCGGCTTGTCGTGGTTGGCTTCGACAAGGTAGATAACCCGAACAAGCCTAGGGTTGTTGCTTACCGATGATCACGATCCGTCCGTCTCGGCCTGCAGACGTGCCCGCCATGTTCACCATCTGGCTGGATGCGGTCGCGGCAACACATTCGTTTCTCTTCGAGGACGATATTGCGTTTTATGCCGTGCAGGTCCGGGACCATTACCTGTCGTCCGGCCCGTTCTGGATCGCCGCAGGGCCTGACGACGAGCCCAGGGGTTTCATGGGGATGACCGGCTCGAAGATCGACGCACTCTTCGTTCACCCGTCCGAACACGGAAAAGGTTTCGGCCGGGCGCTGGTTGAACACGCAGTGTCGCTTGAAGGCGATCTGACCGTCGACGTGAACGAGCAGAACGAGGGAGCCTGTTTGTTTTACGAAAGACTCGGCTTCCTTCGGGTCGGACCATCGCCACTCGACGATTCCGGCAAACCCTTCCCGATCTTACATCTGGCGCGCGGCACAGACGGGAACTGACATCTCCGGATAAAGCAAGGGCCGCTTTTCAGCGGCCCTCATTCGTTATGCGTCCTTGAGGCGACTGAGCGCCTCTTCGATCTTGGCCTTGCGCTCCAAAGCCTCGTCGCGGCGGTCGCGCTGCTCCTCGACCACTTCCTCGGGAGCACGCTTGATGAAATCGGCGTTGCTGAGTTTTGCGTCGATCTTGCCGACCTCCGCCTCCAGCTTCTGAATTTCCTTGGCGAGACGCGCCCGCTCGGCCGCAAGATCGATGACGCCATCGAGCGGCAAAGCGGCAACCTCGCCTCGGATCAGGAGCTGAAGCGAGCTTTTCGGAGCAGCCCCGGCCGACGAAATATCCGACAGGCGGGCAAGACGCTTGACGATATCGCCCCAGCGCTCAACACGGGCGCCGACGTCAGCCGAGGGGTCGACGAGAACGAGCGGAATCTGCGCGCCGGCGGGAACGTTCGTCTCGGCGCGGGCCGAGCGAACCTCCGTCACCAGATCGACGATCCATCCGATTTCGGCCTCTGCGGGTTCGTTGATCAGGCCCGAGAGGTCCGGCCACGAGGAGAGCGCCAGAATGGCCTCGCGCTTCGGCCCCGCCTCTCCCTTGATCGTCCAAAGTTCCTCAGTGAGGAACGGCATGAACGGATGCAGCAGCTTGCAGATCTCATCGAGGATGAACGCGATGGTGGCCTGCGTCTCCTGCTTGGCCGCCGGGTCGGCGCCCTCGCCCTGCAGCACCGGCTTTGCCAGTTCGAGGGTCCAGTCGCAGAACACGTTCCACACGAAGCGATAGGCCGAGGCCGCCGCTTCGTTGAACTTGTAGGCCTCGATCCCGGCCGCCACATCGGCCACCGCCTTGGCGCACTCGCTGAGCGCCCATTGATTGAGCGTCTGCTTGACCGATTTCGGATCGAACCCTTCCACGCGCTTGCAGCCGTTCATCTCGGCAAAGCGCGCCGCATTCCAGATCTTGGTCGCGAAGTTGCGATAGCCCTCGACGCGCTGCACGCTGAGCTTGATGTCGCGCCCCTGCGCGGCCATCGCGGCCAGCGTCATGCGCAGGGCATCCGCGCCGTATTGCTCGACCACATCGAGGGGATCGATCACGTTCCCCTTCGACTTCGACATCTTAGCGCCCTTCTCGTCGCGAACGAGGGCATGGATATAGACCGTGTCGAACGGCACTTCGTCCATGAAATGGATGCCCATCATCATCATCCGGGCGACCCAGAAGAAGATGATGTCGAAGCCGGTCACGAGCGTGTTGGTCGGATAGTAACGCTTCACCTCCGGCGTTTCGTCCGGCCAGCCCAGGGTCGAGAACGGCCACAAGGCTGAGGAGAACCACGTGTCGAGGACGTCCTCGTCGCGGATCAGCGGCACATCGCGGCCATGCTTGGTGCGCGCCTCGGCCTTCGCCTCTTCCTCGCTCATCGCGACGTAAGGATGGCCCTCCTCGTCGTACCAGGCGGGGATCTGGTGGCCCCACCAGAGCTGGCGCGACACGCACCAGGGCTCGATGTTCTCGAGCCATTGGAAATAAGTCTTCTCCCAATTCTCAGGGACGAACTTCGTCTTGCCTCCGCGAACCGCGCCGAGCGCCTTCTCGGCGAGCGGCTTCACGTTCACGTACCACTGATCCGTGAGGTAGGGCTCGACCACCACGCCCGAGCGGTCCCCATGGGGGACCATGTGGGTGTGCGGCTCGATCTGGACGAGGAACTCCTTCTCTTCCAACAGGGCCACAATGCGCTTGCGAGCCTCGGACCGGTCAAGCCCGTGCAGCACCAGCACGGATTCCAGGTCGCCGTTCGAGGGCAAGCCTGCAAGGAACGCCTCGTTGCTGGCGAGCAGCATCTCGGCCTCAGGACCCAGGATATTGATCAGCGGCAGCTTGTGCCGCCGCCCAACCTCGAAGTCGTTGAAGTCGTGGGCAGGCGTGATCTTGACCGCACCGGTGCCCTTCTCCGGGTCGGAGTACTCATCGGCCACGATGGGGATGCGGCGGCCGACCAGAGGCAGGATGGCGAATTTGCCGATCAGGTCCTTATAGCGCTCATCCTCAGGATGGACGGCGACGGCCACGTCGCCCAGCATCGTCTCGGGACGGGTCGTGGCGACGGTGATGAAGCGGTCCACCTCGCCCTCGACCGGATAGCGGATGTGCCAGAGGTTGCCCTTGATCTCGACCTGCTGGACCTCAAGGTCGGAGATCGCGGTCTGGAACTTCGGGTCCCAGTTCACCAGGCGCTTGTCCTTGTAGATGAGACCTTGCTTGTAAAGGTCCACGAAGACCTTCAGGACGGCCCGGGAGAGGCCTTCATCCATGGTGAAGCGTTCGCGCGACCAGTCGCAGGAAGCGCCGAGCCGCTGGAGCTGCGACTTGATCCGCCCGCCGGACTGCTCCTTCCAGGCCCAGACGCGGTTGACGAACTCCTCCCGGCCCAGATCCCGGCGGTGGATCTGCTGCTCCATGAGCTGGCGTTCGACCACCATCTGGGTCGCAATGCCCGCATGGTCCATGCCCGGCTGCCAGAGCACGTCGCGCCCGCGCATGCGCTCGAAGCGGCACAGAATGTCCTGAATGGTATTGTTGAGCGCATGCCCCATATGGAGCGAACCCGTCACGTTCGGCGGCGGGATCACGATCGTGTAGGGTACAGCGTCCTTGCGATCCTCGCGGCCCGCCTTGAAGGCGTCGGCCTCTTCCCAGCGGCTGGAGATGCGCGCCTCGACGGCGGCGGGATCGAACGTCTTGTCCATCATGAGTCTTTACCGGCATGTTGGCGCGCCTGTAAAACGCGCGAGCAAGACGGCTACAAACCGGACCCACCGGGCGAAGTCAACTCGAGGAAGGAAAACTCAGCGCCGGCTGCGGGACACGCGCTCGATCTCGGCCTGTACCAGTCGCTCGACCAGAGGCGGCAGATTGTCGTCCAGCCAGGACTTCAGCATGGGGCGAAGCATTTCCTTCGCGATATCCTCAAGGGTCTTCGGGCTGGTGCTGGACGCAACCGCCGCGCCTAGCCGGCCGAAAGCGCCAGACACCGAAGCATCCACCTCATCGGAGAGGAGCGCGTCCTGGCGGGCCGGCTCCGCGGCGCGGCGCGGGGAGACGTAGCGGACCGAAGGCGCAGGACGGGGAGCCACACGCTCCACCTGAAAGCTTCTCGCGACGTTGGGCTGCGGAATATCCTCGGGATCGAGCTGCCCCATGGCGGACGCCAGCGCGACCAGCTCTTCGTCGAGATCGATCGGTTCGGCGGGGCTTATGGCAATGACCTGAGGAGCAACGTGGCGCTCGGCAATCTCAAGCACGTTTCGCAGCGGCGACAGATCGCTCGGCGGTTCAGGCCGCAATTCGTCGATCAACGCCTCCTGATCGTCCGCGATGATGCGACGGATGGAAGCCAAGATCTCTTCCATCGAAGGTTCACTGATTTTATGATTTACCGCACCCATTTGCCCGCCCGCCGCATGGACTTATTGAATTCAAGAATCACTTTGCTGTGATTTTCTTAAGTATTACATGCGGAAATTAAGAAGCAAGCGGCCTTGGGTGGCAGAAATGCTTTGCCGCCCGTCTTTTTAACGTCCGTCTGGGGTCGTGAAACCACCCCACAGATCCTTGACCTGATCGTAGTGGATCTTCGGGCTGTAATGATTGACCGCAAGGCCAAGGGCGCGGGAGTTCAGGCGACCCATGGACTGGACCACCAAGTAGGAACCTACTACCCGATCGCGCTGCGCCGTGATGAGGTTCACGCGGGCATTCAACAGTTCCTGCTGGGCGTTCAGGACGTCCAAGGTGGTGCGTTGACCGACCCGGGCCTCTTCGCGGACGCCGTTCAGAGCGGTCTCGGCCGCGTCCACCTGCGCCTGGGCGGCGCTGATCTGCGCGCGGGCCGCTTCGAGCTGCCCCCAGGAGGAAATGACCGCCGCACGCACCTGATCGCGTATCGAATCGGCCTCCAGGCGGCGCTGGCTGACCGTTTCCTTGGCCTGCCGGGTGCTCGCATAGGCTTGGCCGCCGTCATAGATCGGCACGACCAGCTGCGCGACCACGGAGGCCGACAGGGTACGGTCACCAGTGGTTTGGTTGTCGTAGCGCTGCGCCACGTTGCCGTTTACGCCCAGTTGGGGTGCAAGTGCTCCCTGCTCGATCCGCACCTGGATCTCAGCTACATCAACGCCGTGGAGCGCCGCCTTGATGGCCGGGTGCTCGGCGAATGCGACGTTCAAGGCAGAATTGACGGAGCGCGGCAAAAGGCGATCCAGCGGGCGCCCCGGGGCCAGCTGGCGCGGCTCGACGCCAACCACCTGCCGGTACTGAGCAATGCTCGTGCGCAGGTTGGCTTCCGCCAGGCTCGCCTGGGAACGCGAAGCCGCGAGGCGGGATTCTGCCTGAGCCACGTCGGTCCGGGTCACCTCACCCACGTTAAAGCGGTCGCGGGTCTGACGCAGCTGCTCGTCGATCACCTCGACGTTGTTGCGCTGAAGGTCGAGAATGGCCGTATCACGCAGCACGTTCATATAGGCTTCGGCAGAATCGAACAGCACGTTCTGCTCGTTGTTGTTCAGGTTCTCACGGGCGCCCAACACCGATGACTCGGCCTGACGGACGCCATTGTTCGTCCTGTTGCCGTTGAAGATCGACTGATTGATCTCAAGGCCGACGCCGCGCGGGTTGAGATTGCGGGTCGTGCTGCCGCCGCCCGGGGTGTTGAACTCGGTCCAGGTCCGGCCCGCATCGGCGGATGCGTTCACCTGGGGACGGTAGCCGGACTTAGCGCGTGCGACGTTCTCGTCCGTCACGCGAACGCTGGCGCGCTGGGCGTTCAGTGTGGGGTTATTGCCATAGGCGCGCGAGAGCGCGCTTTCCAAGGTCTCGGCAGAGAGCTGGGCGGTGCCCGTCAACACGAACATAGACGTCATGACGCCGAAGAGCGCGCGGTACTTATTGATCGTATGACTTCTGCTCACGCCCACCTACCTGTCGGCTCAAACGGTCAACCCGCATGCCCGACCTTTGAATTATGTAATCCAACCCGACTCAAAGCGAAACAATACGCATGAGGTACGAGTCGGCAATCACCTCCGCTGAGCTTAGCAGCGATTAGTCGGACAGTGCCGCAAAAAAGCGACACCATCCCTAGGAATTAAAAGGTGAAGCCAGGCTTGAGCTGGAAAGCCGGGAGGAGGGGCGCAGCCGCGTCAAACAGGGTGCGTTCGCCGAAAGTTTCGCCGGATCGGACGTAAATCGTGGCCCGTGCGGCACGGCCCCGGCCCTTGACGCAAACCAGCCTACCCCCTTCGGCCAGCTGCTGGAGCAAATGATCCGGACGAACCTCCAACGCGCCGTTGACAAGGATTGCATCGTACGGGGCCCAGCCGGCCCACCCCTGATCAAGGGGACCTGCCTCGACGATGACACCCTCGGCGCCCACTGCGGACAGGCATTGTTTCGCGGTGTCGGCCAGGGCAGGGTCGGATTCGAGGGCCGTCACGGAAGCGCCGAGACGGGCAAGAACCGCCGACGAATAGCCCCGGCCACAGGCCACATCCAAAACCTTGTCGCCCGCTTCGACGTCCAGCGCCTGGATCAGGCGGGCCAGCACCATGGGGGTCATCATGAAGCGCTGCTCGGCCCCGTCGCCGACCAGCAGATCCTGGTCGATATAGGCAAGCTCTTCACGCCCGGGCAGAACAAAGCGCTCCCGCGGCACGTCATCCATGGCATCCAGAAGCGGAATATCGTTCACATCGAACGTGCGCAGCTGGCAATCGACCATCATCCGGCGCGCTTGCGTGAAATCGACCATGAATTGCCTCAGATAAAAGTTGGAGGCCTCGCCCGGAATCGAACCGGGGTGCAAGGATTTGCAGTCCTCTGCGTAACCACTCCGCCACGAGGCCATCCGGGGCGTGCCGCGAACGCGACGGGTGCTCCATAGCAGAGCGCGCCCCCAAAGAGCAACTGCCCTTTGCCGACAAGAGTCCACAATCAGTCGATCAAAGGGCTTGCAACCCGCCTAACCCCCCGTTATATGCGTCCCACCTCAGGCCGCTGCGGCATCTGGTTTGCCAGAGACCCCGGCCACGGGAAGCCTACCGAGCTTCCTTGAGGATGGCTTATTCCGGCGTGGCGCAGCGGTAGCGCAGCGGACTGTTAATCCGTTGGTCGTAGGTTCGAATCCTACCGCCGGAGCCAACCTCCTCCAATCACAGCAAAATGTGCCCGTCGTGAGAGCCGCCGGATTGCGGCAAAGCTTGGCTTTCGGCTGATCCCTCCCCTTTGCGCCCTTCAGGCGCCGAAGCCATTGCCGTGTCCTCGATCGAACCTCCGGCGGGACTCGCGGTTGAGCAAAGCCGCGCAAATCGGTGTGTCTCCTTGAACCGCGTAGGTTCGAATCCGGTTGCGCCGCCCAATCCCCCGCCCCACCCTCAAGCACACCTTCAGGGCTTTCGACGTTCTGAGGGCACGGATTTATATCAGGCCCCGAAATGCGGCTTGACCCGCCGGGTTCCTTGCCATCAGCATTCGCCCGCAAACCACACGACACAGCCTTGGGATGGACGATGCCTGCCACGACGCTCCTGTTTCGCGACGACGCCTATAGCGCCTCCTGCCAAGCGACGATCGTCGAGATCACGCCGGAAGGCGGCATCATCACCGACCGTACTGTCTTTTACGCCCAGGGCGGTGGCCAGCCGGGAGACGTGGGCGCAATCGTACGGGCGGATGGCGAGAGAACTGCGATCACCAATACGGTCTATGGTGCCGATCGCTCGCAGATCGTACATCTCGTCGGCGCGGAGGCGGCGTCCCGCCTGGCGGTGGGAGAATCCGTGGAGCTGCAGCTCGACTGGGAACGCCGCTTCAAGCGCATGCGCGTTCACACGGCCCTTCATCTGCTCAGTGTGGTGCTGCCTTACCCCGTGACGGGAGGCTCCATCGGCGATGGCGACGGGCGGCTCGACTTCGACATCCCGGATGCGGGCATCGACAAGACCGAGGTCACCGAAAAGCTCAACGCCCTCATCGCCCGCGATGCGCCTGTGACCGAACGCTGGATCACCGACGAGGAACTCGACGCTAATCCAGGCCTCGTGAAGACGATGTCCGTCAAGCCGCCGCGCGGCTCGGGTCGCGTTCGGCTGGTCGAAATCGAGGGAATCGATCTTCAACCCTGCGGCGGCACCCATGTGCGCCACACCAGGGAGATCGGCGCCGTGGCGATTACCGACATTGAGAAGAAGGGCAAGCAGAACCGCCGCGTTCGCATGTCCCTCGTGGATTGAACCGCCGGTTTGCCTGCCAGGAGAATGTGATGTCCCAGCCTTTCGTTTCCACCGCCTGGCTCCATGAGCATCTGCGCGACCCGAACATCGTGGTCGTGGATGGCTCCTGGTATCTCCCGACCGAGAACCGGGACCCGGAAGCAGAGTTTCTCGCAGGCCACATCCCCGGCGCTGTCCGCTTCGATATCGACACGGTCAAGGATCGGTCGTCGCCCCTGCCTCATATGCTGCCCTCGCCGGAAGAGTTCGCAAGGATCGCCGGCGGGATGGGGATCAGCCCGGACATGACCATCGTGGTCTATGACGGATCCGGTCTCTTCGCGGCTCCCCGAGTTCGCTGGATGTTTCGGGTCTTCGGCGCAAAGAACGTCGTGATCCTGGAAGGCGGCTTTCCTACGTGGATATCCGAGGGACGTCCCACCGAGACAGGTCCGTCTCGCGGGCGCGATCCACAAACCTTCACCCCATCGTTCGACGCCACCGTCGTGGCGGGGGTTGCGGACGTGCAGGCGGCGCTCCGGTCGGATACGATACAGGTGGTCGATGCGCGGCCCGCCAACCGCTTCACTGGCGAAGCGCCCGAGCCGCGTCCCGGACTGAGGGCAGGACACATGCCGAAGAGCCTCAACGTTCCTTTCTCCCAACTCATCGAGAACGGACGACTGAAAGACAAGGAGGGCCTCGATCAGGCTCTCGATGAGGCCGGTGTGGATCCCGGTCGTCCCGTCATTGCAAGTTGCGGCTCGGGCGTCTCGGCGGCGATTCTCTCGCTCGCGCTTGAAACCGCAGGGCACCGGGCCGGAGCGGTCTATGATGGCTCTTGGGCCGAATGGGGCGCGCGGGATGATCTGCCTGTCGAGACGGGGCCGGCAAAGAAGATCTAGTTTTCAGAACGCGTGAGCGTAACGAAGAAGGCCCCGGGATATCCCCGGGGCCTTTCGCTTTTCCAATGCGGTCGAAATCAGTGCAGGATCTGGGACAGGAACAGCCGCGTGCGCTCGTGCTGCGGGTTCTTGAAGAACTCGTCCGGCGTGTTCATCTCGACGATCTGCCCGTAATCCATGAAGATCACCCGGTCCGCCACCTGACGGGCGAAGCCCATCTCGTGCGTCACGCACAGCATGGTCATGCCTTCTTCGGCAAGGCTCACCATGGTGTCGAGAACCTCCTTGACCATCTCCGGATCGAGGGCCGACGTGGGCTCGTCGAACAGCATGATCTTGGGGCTCATGCACAGGGACCGCGCAATGGCCACGCGCTGCTGCTGGCCGCCCGAAAGCTGACCGGGATACTTGTTCGCCTGCTCCGGGATCTTGACCCGGGTGAGGTATTTCATGGCGACCTCTTCCGCCTCCTTCTTGGGCATCTTCTTCACCCAGATCGGAGCCAGCGTGCAGTTCTCCAGGATGGTGAGATGCGGAAAGAGATTGAAGTGCTGGAACACCATGCCGACTTCGCGCCGCACCTCGTCGATTCGCTTGAGATCGTTCGTCAGTTCCGTGCCGTCGACGATGATGCGGCCCTTCTGATGCTCTTCCAGCCGGTTGATGCAGCGGATCATCGTGGACTTGCCCGAGCCCGAGGGGCCGCAGATCACGATACGCTCGCCCCGCCGGACGTTCAGGTTGATGTCGCGCAGCACGTGGAACTCGCCGTACCACTTGTGCACGTCGATCATCTGGACCGCCGCCTCGGCCCGCGGATCCACTGCCGCGGCGCGCACCTGTTGAGTCGTCAATGTCGTTGCCATGATGCTTTACCTGTTCTGACCCGCCGCAAGGCGCCGCTCGACACCAAGCGAATACCGGGACATTCCCCAGCAGAAGATGAAGTAGAAGAGAGCCGCGAAGGCATATCCGGTGTAGCTAATCGTCGGCGCCGCCCACTCGGGATCGATGCGGGAGGCCTCGATGGTCTTGATCAGGTCGAAGATGCCCACGATGGCCACAAGCGACGTATCCTTGAACAGGCCGATGAAGGTGTTGACGATGCCCGGGATCACGATCCGCAGCGCCTGCGGCAGGATGATGAAGATCATCATCTGCGGATAGTTGAGGCCGAGCGACATCGCTCCTTCGTACTGACCCTTCGGCATGGCCTGAAGGCCGCCGCGCACCACCTCGGCCATGTACGCGGACGCGAAGAACGCCACGCCGATGAGCGGCCGCGCCAGGCGATCCACGGTCATGTCGCCGGGGAGGAAGAGCGGCAGCATGGTGTTGGCCATGATCAGAACGGTGATCAGCGGCACGCCGCGGACGAACTCGATGAAGATGACGGAACCCATCCGCACGATCGGCAGCCTCGAGCGTCGCCCAAGGGCGAGGAGGACGCCGAAGGGCAGCGAAAACACGATGCCGACCGTTGCCACCAGCAAGGTCACGAGAATTCCGCCCCAGAGCGAGGTCGGCACGTGATCCAAGCCCCAATCGATGTCGACGAGGCCCAGCGTCAGGCCGATGACGGCCAGGATTACTGCCCCGATGATGACGGCGGAACGTATGGACGCCTTGAGCAGATAGGCGGCAAGCCCCATGACGGCGACGAACAGGAGACCGACAGCCAGGAAGCCAAGCCAGAACCTGCCACCGAGATCCATGTTGCCGCCGGTCAGCAGGATGTAGGACAGGACCGGGAAGAGCCAGAAGAAGTAGACGGCTCCCAGGTCCCTGCGCGGCGCCCTCAGCCACAGGAGCCAAGCCACTCCGACGGCGAGGAGAATGAAGAAACCGTCGACGCGCCAGCGCTCGGCCCCTGGATAGGAACCGTAGACGAAGTAGTTGATCTTATCGATCACGAAGGCCCAGCACGCGCCGACGGGATGGCCGGCGGTCTCGGCACGGCACGCGTCGCGGTCCGAACCGGTCCAGACCGCATTGATGAAGAGAAAATCAACGATAGGCGGGATGATGACATACAGCAGGTACAGAACCGCCAATGTCAGGATGGTGTTGAACGGGCCGGAAAAAAGGTTTTCCCGAACCCAGGCGATCGGACCGCGCGCCAGATTGGGCGGAGGCAGCGCCTCCACCTTTTCGGAGCGAACGAAACGAGACATGTCAACGGCGGCGCTCACTCGAATCTCCTACCGCTCAACGATCGCCACCCGGCGATTGTAGACGTTCATGACGAACGAGGTCACAAGGCTGATGGTCAGATAGACGCCCATGGTGATCACCACGACCTCGATGGCCTGGCCGGTCTGGTTGAGCACGGTGCCCATGAAGACCTGAACTAGGTCCGGATAGCCGATCGCCACCGCCAGCGACGAGTTCTTCGTCAGGTTGAGGTATTGGCTCGTCAGAGGCGGGACGATGACCCGCATGGCCTGGGGAATCACCACGAGCCGGAGTGTCTGTCCCGGCTTGAGGCCAAGGGAACCCGAAGCCTCTGTCTGGCCCTTGGAGACGGCCAGGATGCCGGCACGAACCACCTCGGCGATGAAGGCCGCTGTATACGTGGTCAGGCCGACGAGAAGCGCCACGAACTCGGGCAGAATCTGCATCCCACCCCGGAGGTTGAAGGTGCCCTTCTCGGGCATCTCGAACGTGACCGGGTTGGCGCCGACAAGCGCGAGCACAAGCCACGCAACGACAGGCAGTCCAACAACGAGCCCGAGAGTAACCAGCCCAACCGGATACTGACGCCCGGTGCTTTCCTGCTGGGCCCTGGCCCAGCGCCGAAACACGATTGTCCCGACAATGCCGATCAGCAGCGCCGTGGGTATAACCCAGGCATCCGAGGCATAGAGCGGACGGGGCATGAAGAGGCCGCGGGAATTCAGGAAGAAGCCCGCGCCCATCTCGACGGAATTGCGCGGCTGCGGCAGCGGGCCGAGCACCGCGATGTACCAGAACAGCAATTGCAGGAGCAGCGGGATGTTGCGCAGAAGTTCGACGTAGACCATTGCGACCTTGCGCACCATCCAGTTGCTGGAAAGCCGCGCAATGCCGATGGCGAAACCGAGAAACGTCGCAAAGAAGATCCCGATCGCGGAGACCACGAGCGTGTTGAGGAGTCCCACCACGAACGCTTCGCCATAGTTCGAGCCGGCCGCGCTGAACTGGATCAGCGTCTGGCTGATGTCGAATCCGGCTGTGTTCTCGAGAAAGCCGAACCCCGAGGCGATCTTGGCCCGCTGCAGGTTCTCGACAGCGTTCGTCGCCGCCATGTAGAACAGGTAGCTGACAACGAAAACCAAAAGACCTTGGTAGAAATACCCGCGTATATTGGGATCGTATAAAAACGATCTTTTTGGCGGCGATGCTTGGCTGACGGTTGTCTGCACTGCACTCATCCCCTGGCGGCCACCTTTGTGGCCCGACTACTGCTTATATGACTACAAGAGTGACCCACCGTCGTGGAGTCATCTCTTTTATCTTTGTGCCGCATTTTTCAGCGGTGAGCCGGAGTCATTTCGCCTAAAAAACGCTCAAGGCTGCCACGAACCGGCGACAATCGCACAAACTATAAAGGGGCGTCCGGATCGCTCCGGACGCCCCACTCCCATTGCGTTTAGCGAACCGGGATGCCGTATTGCAGGCCGCCCTTGGTCCACAGGGCGTTCTGGCCGCGCTTGATCTTCAGCCTGGAGCCCTCGCCGATGTTGCGCTCGAAGCTTTCGCCGTAGTTGCCCACGTGCTTGATGATCCGAACGGCCCAGTCGTTCGTCAGGCCGACAGCCTCGCCGAACTTGCCTTCGGTGCCCAGAAGACGCTTGATCTCCGGGTTGTCCGCGGTCTTCATCTGCTCGACATTGGCCTTGGTGACGCCGAGTTCTTCGGCGTTCAGCATCGCCATGTGGGTGAACTTGACGATGTCGCCCCACTGATTGTCGCCATGGCGCACTGCCGGAGCCAGCGGCTCCTTCGAGATGATCTCGGGCAGAACGATATGGTCATCCGGAGCCGAAGCGCGCAGACGCTCCGCATAGAGGCCGGAGGCGTCCGTCGTAAAGGCGTCGCAGCGGCCGGAATCGTAGGCCTTGAACGTCTCGTCCGAGGTCGCGAAGGCCACAACTTCGTACTTCATGTTGTTGGCACGGAAGTAGTCGGCCAGGTTCAACTCGGTCGTGGTGCCCTGCTGGGTGCAGATCGATGCGCCGTTCAGCTCCTTGGCCGACGACACGCCGAGCTTCTTGCGGACCATGAAGCCCTGGCCGTCGAAGTAGTTGACGGCCGGGAAGTCGAGGCCAAGCTGCGTCTCGCGCGACATGGTCGCGGTCGAGTTACGGGACAGGACATCCACTTCGCCGGACTGAAGCGCCGTGAAGCGGTCCTTGGCGGCGAGCGGGATGAACCGCACCTTCGTCGGGTCGTCGAAGATCGCGGCCGCAATGGCGCGGCAGAACTCGACATCAAGGCCGGTCCAGTTGCCCTGGGCGTCCGGAACGCCGAAGCCGGCGAGGCCCGTGTTCGAGCCGCAGGTCAGAAAGCCCTTCTGCTTCACGCTGTTCAACGTCGCCTGAGCCGAGGCGGCCGTCGCGAACAGGCTGGCCGTCAGGCCGAAGGCAATCGTTACGAGAGCCTTTTTCATATCGGTATATTCTCCCACTGTGTGACCTGGCCTGGCTGTTCTTGACGCAGCCCAAGCCGAGTTCCCTGTTAGACCGTTCCGTGCCAAACTGGAAGGAACGGGGTCGGACCCATCAAATTCAATGATTGATCACTGGTCAAGTCTTGATGGAACCTACATAGGACTAGGGTTGACGCCAAGGGGCTGGCAGCCTCACATCAAGGCCCCTTCACCACCCCCTTGAGACCATGTCCAAGTTCCCGCCCAAGCCCGCCCAAATCGGTGAGCGCACCCGCCTTGTCCACGCAGGTCGCGAACCTTCCGAGCAGCACGGTTTCGTGAATACGCCGATCTATCGCGGCTCCACCGTCCTCTACCCGACGACGGACGATATTCTGAACCGTCGTGGCCGGTATTCCTATGGAACGCACGGAACTCCGACGACCGAGGCCCTCGAAAGCGCCTGGACGGAATTGACCGGTGCCGCAGGGACAGTTCTTGCCCCGTCTGGCCTTGCCGCCGTCACCCTTGCGCTGACCTCCTGCCTCAAGGCAGGGGATCATCTCCTGGTGACCGACTCGGTTTATCGTCCGACACGGAATTTCTGTAACAGCTTCCTGCGGAAATTTGGTGTGGAAACCACCTATTACGATCCGCTGGTTGGCGCGGGAATCAAGGATCTCCTTCGCCCGAACACGACCGCTGTCCTTACGGAAGCACCTGGGTCGCAGTCGTTCGAGATGCAGGATATCCCCGCCATCGCCGACGTGGTGCACCAGCATGGCGCCGTCGTTATCATGGACAACACCTGGGCGACCCCCCTGCTCTTCCCGCCTCATGAACGCGGCGTAGACATCGCCATCGAAGCCGGCACCAAGTATCTCAGCGGCGGTTCGGATCTGCTTCTCGGGCTTGTTTCGGCGAACGAGCGCTGCTTCAAGGCGCTGCGCGCAACATACGATGCCTTTGCCATGTGCCCCGGTCCGGAGGATGTGTTCCTGGCCCTGCGTGGAATGCGAACGATGGCGCTGCGCCTGCGGGAGCACGAAAAGCAGGCCCTCGACATGGCCCGCTGGCTCGCTAACCGCCCGGAGGTCGCGCAGGTCCTCCACCCGGCTCTCGAAACCCATCCCGGACACGACATCTGGAAAAAGGACTTCAAGGGCTCCTCGGGATTGTTCTCCATCGTCCTCAAGCCGTGCTCGGATCAGGCGCTTGCCGCCATGCTCGACGGCCTCGGGCTTTTCGGTATGGGCTTTTCCTGGGGCGGCTTCGAGAGTCTCGTCATCCCGTTCGATTGCTCCACCTACCGCACCGCGACGCAGTGGAAGCCCGGCGGCCACGCCCTGCGCTTCCACATCGGACTTGAGGATCTGGATGATTTGAAACGCGATCTCGACGCAGGCTTCGCCCGCCTTCGGGAAACGGATGCGAAAGCCGCCTGACGGACAGAAGCCCTTGCTCAGCAAGGATTTCTAAAGCCCGCCAACATCAAGCCTCGGCGTCAGCCGAGGCTTTCTTTTTTGCATCCTTGGCGATCAGCATGAGATTGCGCACGTAGATGAAGACCGAAAACGCCTGCCCTACGATGATGACGATGTCGCGCCGGACGAACCCGTAGACCAGGGTCATCAGCCCCCCGGCGATGGACAGGAACCAGAAGCCCATAGGGATGACGCTGCGCTCCGCCTTTTCGCTCGCGATCCACTGGACGATGAAACGTGCCCCGAAGACGAGTTGCGCGAGGACACCGAAAGCAGCCCAAAGGTCGAAGCGGGCCACGATGATGTCGTAGAAATAGAGCCCCAGATCATGGGAGAGGCGCATGAGCATCACACGATCTCCTGGGCGACGGGGACGCGGCGGCGGCGGCGGATCAGCCACCAGACGCCGGCCAGATCGAGAATTCCGACCCAAAGGCGATCGAACAAGCCGTAGTTGGACTGGCCCGTATGACGCGGACGGTCGACGACGTCCACATGGGCGATGCTGTAGCCCTCCCGCTTGACAAGGGCGGGCATGAAACGGTGCAGGGCGTCGAAATAAGGCAGGCGAAGATAAACGTCCCGCCGGAACGCTTTCAGCCCGCAGCCGGTGTCGCGGGTTCCGTCCTTGAGGATCCTGCCCCGAACCCCGTTCGCAATCCGGGACTGCCATTTCTTGTAGGCGCCATCCTTGCGGCCGACCCGTTGTCCAGCTGCCAGCGCAACTGATGGATCGTCGAGGGCCGCGACCAGCTGGGGAATGAAGCCCGGATCGTTCTGGCCGTCCCCGTCCAGGGTGACGATGATCGACCCGGAGGCCGCAAGCACGCCCGTGCGGACCGCCGCGCTCTGCCCGCAACTCTCCTGATGCTGAACCAGGCGCAGCCACGGACGGGTCGCGCGGGCGGACGTAACCTGCTCGACGGTCGCGTCCGTGGAGCCATCGTCCACGTAAATAACCTCGAACGGCCCTGAAGCCGCGCAAGCGCGCTCGATTTCCTCCACCAGGGGAAGGATGTTCAAAGCCTCGTTTTTAACGGGCACCACCACGCTGATGCGCGGGGCCGGAAGAATATCGTTCATCGATCAAGGGCCGTGACAGGCCCACCTTCTTGAAACAGGGGCAGTCTCAGGAACCGGACGCATAGGCTCCGATATCGAGCCGCCGCCCGCTGTTAATATTGAAACCAACGACCCGGGTCGAGAGGGTCGGGATAAGGCCCAGGCGCTCATTTTCCGCCCGGAAGGCCTCTTCGAACCGCCTCTCCACGAAAACCATCCGACAGCCGCCGTCCTTCAGGAAAGCCGATGCCTGCTCGCCGGTCTCGAGCATCTCAAGGCCGGTCCCAGTCAAAAAGACAAGGCTGGGTTCGCGATAGCCAAGGGTCGCGACCTTAGGGTTTTCGCAGGAATGGTTGTGGGCCACCTCCGCCAGGCGTGGCGACAGCTTCAGCGAACGCAGATCCAGTTGCGTGAAGCCGAAGACGCCAATTGCAAGGCACGTAGCCGAAACGAAGCTCACCGAAACGGCCTTGTGGACCTGGTTTCTCACGAAGAGCCACCAGGCATAAATTGCGATCAGGGACGAGGCAATCATGACCGGAAGGCCGCGATACGGCAGCGCCCCGTCAAAGGACCAGCTCACGCTGCTCAACCCGATGGTCAAACCAAGCGGAATGAACGGAAGCAGGACAGTCGCCACCTTGGCGGCGGGACGATGGGGACCGACGAAATGGCGCGAGATCGCCATGACGGTCAGGATCGCGACTGCCGGAAAAAGCGGCATCGTGTAGTGCGGCAACTTGGTCGGCACCGCCTCGAACACAAGCCAGGACGGAACGATCCAGGCCACGGTGAAGGCGACCGCCTCCTCTTTGCGATGGATCCACGCGAACGGCGCCGCGATGGCCGCCAAGATGGCTCCGGGCCAGAACGTGGCGAAGAACGACGCGAGATAGAACCCGGGAGGCGCCCAGTGGTACGATTGCGCCGTTCCGACCTTGCCGAGCATGTCGTGGCCGACAGAGGCCGAGTAGAACGCTCCCCCGCTTTTGATGGCGATCGCGATGAACCACGGAAGGACGATCAGAAGGGTCGCCAGGCCGCCAAGCCACGGGCGCAGGGTCAGGAGCCAATGGGCCGAGCGTTCGCGGTAGATCAGCACAGCGGCGCTCAAGCCGACGAACATCGGAACCAATGGTCCCTTGACCAGGATGCCGACGGCAAAGCCGAGCCAGAAGATCAGGAGCGTCCGCCTTGGGAGGATCCCTGCCCCGCGGCTCAAATAGGCTCGGGCCAGACCTCCCATGGCCGCGACCGAACACGCGGCCAGTACAGCATCGGTCTTGGCAAGGCGCGCTTCGACCATGAGAATGATGGAGGTCGCCATGAGGGCTGCGGCCACAAACGCCCCTCGCCGGCTCAGGAAGGCGAGGGAAGCCCAATAGGTTAGCAGAACCGTCGCGAGGGCGCCGAAAAGGGACGGGAGTCTATAGAGGGCAATGGTCGTGTGCGCCTCAGGTATTCCGATAGCCTCCCCAAGGGCGACCGTGGCGCTTTGCATCCAATAGATACCGACAGGCTTCTTGTGCCGAGCCTCGTCCTGGAAGCGAATATCCACGAAGTCGCGAGTTTCCAGCATCTGTTTCGTGGCCTGGGCATAGCGCGGCTCGTCCCGGTCCATAGGCTGCAAGGAGGCAAAGCCTGGCAGGAAGCACGCAAGGGAAAGCAGCACCAGGATAGCGCACAGGCGCAAATGGCTCCGCTCCAGGACGCTTGCCGCCTGCGCCAGGGAGAAATGGCGCAGGGATGCCCGCTGCTGTGCGACGAAACCATCCATCAAAAGCTCCGAAGGCGGAGAATGCCCTGCATCGAAAGAGTTCTTGCGAGCCGAATGCCCGTAAAGGGGGCTCATTTCCTCCAAACCCGGAGCGAAGTCAAATTGACGGAAAGCAGCAGCCTTTAGCCAACCGCGAACCATCCGGCGCTCTCAGGTATGTTCCGTCATTCTGCCGCCCTGACAGGCCCAGCACATGGCTTGCGCCCGGCATAGGATGATCCCGGAAGGTAAACAGGCCCTTACGGAGGACCCCGAGGCTTCTTCGGGTCTGTCAGCCAATCGGCCTTATCGGATAACCACGAAGAGGCCGATCAGCAGCAGGACAAGAAGGCTTGCGAGCACAGCCCAATGGGCAGGCCGCATGCCGCGAGTTCCGGGCGCCGCGGAACTGGCCGCATTGGAATCCGGACCCCGTGACAGCTCCGCCCCCACAGGCTTTGCCTGCGGATGGTCTGAGCTCTCCGGACGGGAGACGATTTGCGCACCTTGCACCATATGGGGGGAGCCTGACCCATGGGGGCTCATCAGGCTCTCGTCAAGCTCAACCGGGATCCCGGATTCCTCCAGATGCACCACCACGAGGGCGATATCTTCGGCGCTCATGTCGTTGACCGAGAGCGCCTGTGCGAGATCCTGATTGGTGAGCCCTCCCTTCTGCCGCCCGAGAGCGACCAGACGTTCAAGGGAGCTTCTGTCGATTGCCGGCTGCATCATGCACCATCTGCCGGTCGCATTCGATCAAGGAGCCTGCCGGCCAAGGCGCCTCGCTTATTCCTCGGCTAACGCCGGTGCGGAGCAGACATTCGCGTCCCGGAATGGAACGGCTTATGGCAGGATCATACGGGTTGCTTGAGGCCTGCCGCAATGGCGATTTGGACCAGTTCGGGAAGGCTCTGGGCTTCAAGCCGCTCCATGATCCGGGCGCGATGAGCCTCGACCGTACGCGGGCTGATATCAAGGTCCCGGGCAATCGTCTTATTGGTGCCGCCCGTGAGAAGGCCATCCAGCACCTCCCGCTCCCGCGCGGACAAGGTGGCGATACGCGCCTTGGCGATTTCGCCCGCCTGGTCCCGCTCGGCAATCTCGCGAATTGCGGCCAAGGCGGATGCGACCGATTCGAGGAGACGTTCCGGGCTATGGGGAACGTCCAGGAAATCGACGGCTCCGGCTTTCATCGCGCGGACCCCAAAGGCCACATCCCCATGAGCTTTGCCGAGGACGACGGCCGGTAGGCCGACCCGCCGAGCTTTCAGCTCCTTCGGTATGGTAAGCTCGTCCTGATCCGGCGACTGTATGGAGATCACCACGCAGCCCGGGATCAGCACCGGTGCGACCTCAAGAAAAGCCTGCCCGGAATCGAAGGTCTTGACCTGGTAGCCTGCTCCCTGCAGCTCCAGCGACAAAGTCCGGCGGGAATCCTCGTTACTGTCCACAATATAGACCATCGACCCATCGTGTTGGGTGATGTCCTGGGCGATTCCCGCAAGCCGCCGCACACGACCGCTTTCGTCGAGGATTGGAAAGCATGTATTCTGGATCCAGCGCACGCCCCCATCCGGCCGCACGACCCGATATTCCTTCACGACGACGTCAGCCTGCTCGAGCACCCTGTTGAAGGCGCCTGTTACATTCTCCCGGTCATCCGGATGAACGGAATCGAGCCACTGGCCAAAATCACGCGGGACCACAATGGCCGTTCCGCCCCAGATCTGCTGGAAGGACGGGCTCAGATACTCGATCTGGTTCGTGCCGGTATCGAGGACCCAGAGCACGCTTGTGGAGTTCTCGGCGAACTGCCGGAAACGCTGTTCGCTTTCCCGAAGAGCGTCCTCGGCGCGCTTGCGGTCATCGATGTCGGTGAATGTGCCAAACCAGCGCAAAACGTTGCCTTGCTCGTCCCGCACCGGGACCGCGCGCTCCATGTGCCATCTGTAAACGCCGTCGCTGCGGCGGAGCCGGTGCTCGAATTCGATTGGAGAGCTCGCTTTTATCGCTTCGGCCCAGTCCTGGAGAATTTGGGCTCTGTCATCAGGATGGATGATAGTTTCCCATTCCCCGGCATAGCTCTGCTCTTCCGACAATCCGGTATAGGCGAACCAGCGCGAGTTGAAGTAATCGACATTGCCCTCCCGATCCGCCGACCAGACGATCTGCGGCATGGCTTCGAGCAAGTCCCGATAGCGGTGCTCACTTTCCGATATTTCGAGCTCGACCTGTTGTCGTTGGGGCGTTTCAAACAAACTGACGAGGATGCCGGCAATCGTCCCAGCCTCACCGGGAATGGGGCTGCAATAGATGGAGAAATAGGCCTCAAAGCCGACGCCGGATCGCGTCATGCGAAAGCGCTGGTCGTGCAGTGAAACTGCCTCGCCACTGAGGGCGCGCTCGAACAGTCGTCCGTAATTGGGCCATGCCTCAGGCCAGGCGTCGCGGATTGGCCGTCCCATGGCGCCTGGATGTCTTGATCCAAGGATCCCGACGCAAGGTTCGTTGTAGATGGCGATAAGATCCTTCTCCCACAGTGCGATCATCGGAAAACACGACTGAAGGATCAAATCGACGACGGTCTTGCGGGGTTGTGGCCAGTTGGACATTGCCCCGAGTGCAGTCTGAGCCCAGTCGAACGTGCGAATCAGAATGGCGGTCTCGACTTGTCCGAGCGGCCATATCTCACCCTCTGAATGAATGAACTCCGTCACTTGCAACATGAACCGTCTCGCTGGAATACCCACGCCAAGACAACGCAGTATTCAGAACGTAGGTCAGCTACATTAACATGCGATCAACGCGTTCAAGGGGTAGAGAGTTCAATAATTGGATGTGTTCGCGTGCGTGCCGGAAGATGTGATTCACACCAACCAAGCCCGTACGCGAACACGTAACAATATTTTATAACTTTAGCTCAGGGTTTATTGGCGTTTTTGCCGGGCTTACATGAATGGAACCGCAAATCCTGCTACGGCAGTTGCGGCGCCCGCGAGCCGGACGACTTGCGGCTTTCCAAACAACGTCATGCCAGCCAGGACTCCGGCGCCGTGCAGGAGAGCCGTCGCCGTAGCGAAGCCGAGGCTGTAGGCGGTTGCGCCGGCAGCAGCAGGCATTTCCACGCCGTGTGCATAACCATGGAAGACCGCGAAGGCTCCTACGACAAGGGCCGCCGTCCCGGTCGCCCAGGATCGACCCGTCGCGACAGCCGAGCCCAGGACCACGATCGAAGCCAAGATGCCGATTTCCGCGGCCGGAATGTTGATGCCGGAGAAGCCGAGCGCACCTCCGACGAGCATCATCAGCACAAAGCTCCCCGGCACGGCCCAGAGCGCCTGTCCCCCGAGGATCGGGGCCAGCAGACCGACAGCCACCATGGCAAGGACGTGGTCCGCTCCCGCGATCGGATGCATGAAGCCAGAAAAGAATCCGGACATGCCCGCACCACCCGCATGGGCCAGCGCCGGCGTGGACAGGAGGGCGAAGAGTGTCGAGACGGTGAAACGCTTCGAAAACATGCTGAACTCCTATCAGGCAGCAGCGGCAAGGCCGCCGGCTTGTTCGATGAACCGGGCAATGGCGTCCACACCCACGCCGCCGCGAATGTTGCTGAACACATACGGGCGCTGACCGCGCATGCGTTTGGTGTCTTGTTCCATGATGGTCAGATCGGCGCCCACATAGGGAGCAAGGTCTATCTTGTTGACCACGAGAAGATCGGATCGGGTGATGCCGGGACCTCCCTTGCGCGGGATCTTCTCGCCGCCCGCCACGTCGATCACATAGATCGTGAGATCAGCCAGTTCCGGCGAGAAGGTGGCCGCGAGATTGTCGCCCCCCGATTCCACCAACACGATGTCTAGGCCAGGAAACCGTTTTCGCATTGTCGCGATGGCCGCGAGGTTGATGGAGGCGTCCTCACGGATGGCCGTGTGTGGGCACCCGCCCGTCTCAACGCCCATAATGCGCTCCTCCGGCAACGCATCCGCCACCGTGAGAAGGCGCGCATCCTCCTTGGTGTAAATGTCATTGGTGATGGCGCAGATGTCGTAGCGCTGGCGGAAGGTCTTGCAGAGCGCTTCCATCAAGGCTGTCTTGCCCGAGCCGACCGGCCCGCCGATGCCGACCCGAAGAGGTCCTGTGTGAGTGATCATGAGCGGAAAAGCCTAGTATACTGGTTTTCGTGATGGAAAGAGCCAAGATCGGCTCGGAACGTGCAGCCACCGATATCATCGAGGGATAGCCCTTGCGCCTCATGGGCGATCGCCTGGACCGTCGCGGACAGGGCAGCGCTGACGCGTGTGCCGGCGGTCTGCCCGATAGGGGCCGAACGGATCGCTGCCGAAACGAGCGTCTGAACGAGCGCGAAGAGAAACGCCCCCAAAGTCGCAGGCAATGGAATGCCATGCGCCGCAGCGGCCATGCCGACAGCAACCGGGAACGCTACCTCGCCTTCCTGAGGCATCAGCCGTGGCGAAGGCCATGCAGCCAAAGTCGCATCGA
Source organism: Microvirga aerophila (assembly GCF_003332305.1). Classification (GTDB taxonomy): domain Bacteria; phylum Pseudomonadota; class Alphaproteobacteria; order Rhizobiales; family Beijerinckiaceae; genus Microvirga; species Microvirga aerophila. Next base: position 119,985 of record NZ_QOIO01000010.1, read on the forward strand.
GGAAGCTTTTACCCTGCTGGCTTGTTTCCAGGTGGAGTTCGGATGATGGCGAAAGCGCAAGGGCAAGCTCGTTGACCGTGTTTAGCGCGTAAGCATCGTCTGCGGAGACAGCCCGGTAGGCATGGGCCAACAGGATGGCGTCGTTACGCCCCGCTCCCAAGGTCATGAGGTCCGTGAGCCAAAACGCCAGCGAAGCTTCGTCCGTCACGTCCCCTGTCTCGACGGCCCATTCGAGCGTGTGGGAATATGCGTAGGAGCCGACAGGATAGGACGGCGAAAGCCACGCGAAGAGTGGCAACAGGGATTGCGCTTCGACCGGGAGGAATTCAGCCATGACCATGCCCGTGGTGGTGCCCTGCTCCGGCAGGCTCATGGTGATGGTAGGCCCCCCGCACGGGGCGGAACGGTCGCTCGATGATCCGGGTCTCAGCTCCTAGACCCTGTAGCATATCGATCAGCACGTGGTCATATCCGATATAAATCGCACCATCGACGATCTCGGCCGGGACGTGCCGGTTGCCGATGTGCCAGGCGAGGGTCAACAATGCCAGAGCGTTGTCGGCTTTTATCTCGACAAGCCTTTCCGAAGCCGCTCGGACCTCTACGAGCCAACCGGTTTCCAACCTGATGGCGTCCCCGTCGTCCAGCACATCGGCCTTGTCCAGGTCGAGCAGGAAAGCGGTTCCGCCATCGCCCATGAGAGCGATGCGGCGGCGGTGCCGGTCGCCGTGATCGAGGGTGATGACATCGACGATGCGGGCCTGATCGACCGCCTCGCGGCGAATGATGGATGTGGCGCGTATCATTTCAGAACAGGAAATACCGTTGGGCCATGGGCAGTACCTTGGCGGGTTCGCAGACCAGGAGCTCGCCGTCTGCCCGGACGTCGTATGTTTCGGGATCGACCTCAATGTGAGGCGTGGCGTTGTTGTGGACCATGTCCTTCTTGCCGATTCCGCCACGGACGTTCTCTACGGCCACGAGCGGCTTCTGCACGCCGAGTCTCGCCGCAAGCCCGTTCCGGACCGCGACCTGCGACACGAAGGTGACTGAGGTCGAGGCAAGCGCCCGGCCGAAGGAGCCGAACATGGGACGGTAGTGCACCGGCTGCGGCGTGGGGATCGAGGCATTCGGGTCTCCCATGGGAGCCGCGGCAATCGCCCCGCCCTTGATTACAAGATCGGGTTTCACGCTAAAGAATGCTGGGGTCCACACAACGAGATCGGCCATCTTGCCCGCCTCGACCGAACCGATATGCCGCGATACTCCATGAGCGATGGCGGGGTTGATGGTATATTTCGCCACGTAGCGCCGAGCGCGCAGGTTGTCGTTGTCGCCTGTCTCGCCCGGGAGTGCCCCGCGCTGTACCTTCATCTTATGAGCTGTCTGCCAGGTGCGGATGATGACCTCGCCGACCCGGCCCATGGCCTGGCTGTCCGACGACATCATCGAGAGCGCGCCGAGATCATGCAGGATATCTTCCGCCGCAATGGTCTCCTTGCGGATGCGGCTTTCGGCGAAAGCCAAATCCTCCGGGATTGACGGAGAAAGGTGATGGCACACCATCAGCATGTCGAGATGCTCGTCGATGGTGTTCACCGTATAAGGCCGCGTCGGGTTGGTGGAGGATGGCAGCACGTTCGGCAGCCCCGCCACCTTGATGATGTCGGGCGCATGCCCTCCGCCCGCTCCCTCCGTGTGGAAGGCGTGGATGGTGCGGCCCTTGAAGGCCGCGATCGTATCTTCGACGAAGCCGGACTCGTTGAGCGTGTCGGTGTGGATCATCACCTGCACGTCATATTCGTCCGCAACTGAGAGACAGCAATCGATGGCGGCGGGGGTGGTGCCCCAATCCTCGTGCAGCTTGAGGGCGCAAGCGCCGGCTTGGACCATCTCTTCAAGCGCGCCGGGCTTCGAGGCGTTGCCTTTACCCGTGAAAGCGAGGTTCATCGGAAAGGCGTCGGCGGCCTCGATCATGCGCGCCATGTGCCATGGGCCGGGCGTGCAGGTCGTCGCGAACGTGCCGGTTGCTGGCCCCGTGCCGCCGCCGAGCATGGTAGTCACGCCGGACATCAACGCTTCGTCGATCTGCTGCGGGCAAATGAAATGGATATGAGAATCGAAGCCGCCCGCCGTGATGATCTTGCCCTCGCCGGCAATGATCTCGGTGCCCGGGCCGATGACGATGTCCACGTTCGGTTGCACGTCGGGATTGCCCGCCTTTCCAATCCTGGCGATGCGCCCGTCGCGGATGCCGATATCGCCCTTTACGATCCCCCAATGGTCGAGGATCACCGCATTGGTGATGACGGTATCCATCGCGCCTTCTTGGCGCGTTGCCTGCCCTTGCCCCATCCCGTCTCGGATGACCTTTCCGCCACCGAACTTCACTTCCTCGCCATAGGTTGTGAAATCCTTCTCCACCTCGATCACCAGCGACGTGTCCGCCAAGCGGATTCGGTCGCCCTTCGTCGGCCCGAACATGTCCGCATAGGCGGAGCGCGGGAGCGAAGCGGGTTTGCGTCCGCTCGACATCAGAGCGCTCCCATAACGGTCTGGCGGAAGCCGTAGACCTCCCGTTTCCCGGATAGGGGCACGAGGGCGACCTCGCGCGTGGAGCCGGGCTCGAAGCGGACCGCCGTGCCGGGCGTGATGTCGAGGCGCATGCCGCGCGCCTGCTCACGCTCGAACGAAAGCGCCGGGTTGGTTTCGAAAAAATGATAGTGGCTGCCCACCTGGATTGGCCGATCGCCGGTGTTGGCCACAGTAAGAACCACGCGCTCCGCGCCTTCGTTGAATGTGATCTCGCCCGGCTCAGTCATGATCTCCCCCGGAACGTTCTCGGAAGCAGCGCCCCTGATCGGGTGATGGACCGTCACAAGTTTGGTGCCGTCCGGAAATGTCGCTTCGACCTGAATGTCGTGGATCATCTCGGCGACGCCTTCCATGACCTGATTGGCAGTGATGACGTGCGCGCCCGCCTCCATAAGTTCGGCCACAGAGCGCCCGTCCCGCGCGCCTTCCACCACCGTGTCGGTGATCAGCGCGATGGCCTCCGGATGGTTGAGCTTCACCCCGCGTTCTAGGCGGCGGCGGGCCACCATGGCCGCCATGGTGATGAGAAGCTTGTCTTTTTCACGCGGTGTGAGTTGCATGGTTCGACCCTAACTGAGCCAGACGCGAGGGAGGGGCTCGCAACGGAAGGCGAGAAGAAATGGGCAGGCAACAGCTCGCAGGGCCTCGACGGTGACGGCGCAGAACCGCACCGCCAGGATGCCGTTCCAGGCGCTTGCGGCCGCGTCGCATCCATCTGCAGACAAGAGGTGCTGGCGCGCCTGCTCGAGGCGGGCCTCCGCATCCGGTGCTACATAAAGGAAAGTCGCAACCGCGCGTCCGCCATTCGCGACGCTCGGCTTGCGCAGCAGGTCCACGATCGGCCCTTGAAGACGAAGGGTATCGGCATAGACGAGGCGCTGTCCGCGTCGGATGCGCCAACGATCCTCGAAAAGGCCTTCGGTCACATGCTCGTCCCGAGCTTTGCGGCCGAAAACGACCGCCTCGAACAATGTGAGCCGCCCATCCTCCGGCATGTTTGCGTCCAAACGGCGGACAAGCCGCGCCTGATTGAACAGAATAGTTTCCTGAGGCAACCAGTCGAGGCGAGCCGCCGCACCAAGGGTCAGATCGACCGTTAGCTCCGACAGAGGGCCATCAGAGCGATACACCTTTTCGGCAGCCGGTGTGGCGAGACTTACCTGCGTCCCAGTCTGCGCCTCGATTTCCACGGTGAAGCGGTCGCCGCAGGCGATTCCACCCGCGGTGTTCACTAGCACGGCCTCGAGACCTGCACCCTCACACTTCGGAAGCCTAATCCGCATGGATCCGCTCTCCGAGATGCGCGCCGGCCGTGTCCGGCCGTTCAGCGCCATGGCGCTGAACGCAATCCGCCCAATAGCACGCTGACGCAGAGATCCTTCAGCTTGGGAGACACCATCAAATGGCCAGGCGTTGACGTACATCGTCCCCCTCAAGCGCCGAGCGGTCGCCGTTCTGGACGATCTCGCCACGCTCCATGACGACGAAACGGTCGGCCAGTTCGCGCGCGAAGTCGAAATACTGCTCGACCAGCAGGATGGCCATGTCCTTCCGGTCGCGCAAGTATGCGATCGCCCGCCCGATATCTTTGATGATCGAGGGCTGAATGCCCTCGGTAGGCTCATCGAGCACGAGCAAGCGTGGTTTCGTCACCAGCGCCCTTCCGATGGCAAGCTGCTGCTGCTGTCCGCCCGACAGGTCCCCGCCCCTTCGCCCCAGCATCGATTTCAGAACTGGAAAAAGCTCGAACACTTCCTCGGGAATCTTCCGCTCCCCGCGCTTCAGAGTGGCGAAACCGGTCTCCAGGTTCTCCCGCACGGTCAGGAGCGGAAAGATTTCACGTCCCTGGGGTACGTAGGCGATGCCGAGCGCCGCACGCTCGAAGGGCTTGAGCTGCGAGATGTCGCAGCCGTCAAACTGGATCGCACCACATGTGATGGGCTTCTGGCCGGCAATGGCGCGCAGAAGCGAGGTTTTCCCCACTCCGTTGCGGCCAAGCACGCAGGTGACCTCGCCGATGGCCGCCGAGACCGAGACGCCCCGCAGGGCCTGAGCCGCACCATAATGGAGGGTCAGATTTTCAATGGAGAGCATCGTCATCGGCCTAGATATACCTCGATCACGCGCTCGTTGGCGCTGACCACGTCCAATGGCCCTTCGGCCAGGACGGAGCCTTCATGGAGACAGGTCACTTTCACATCGAGATCGCGCACGAAGGTCATGTCATGCTCTACCACGACGACCGCTCGCGTTTTCGCGATGTCGCGCAGGAGATCGGCCGTATCCGCGGTTTCCTGGTCGGTCATGCCTGCGGCGGGTTCGTCCACCAGGAGAAGCTTGGGCTCCTGCGCCAGCAGCATGCCGATTTCGAGCCACTGCTTCTGACCGTGCGACAGCTCACCTGCCTTACGGCGGCGGTGGGCCGTCAGGCGCACTCGTTCGAGAAGCGCGTCGACCCGCTCCCGTTCGGAGGCGGTGCGGCGGGAAAACAGGGCCGAGAATGGTCTGCGATCATCCTTTAGAGCGAGCAGCACGTTGTCCTCGACCGTGTGCATGTCGAACACGGTCGGCGTCTGGAATTTCCGACCAATGCCGAGTTCGGCAATGGCGGCCTCGTCCAGAGACGTGAGGTCGTGCATACCCTCGAACAGGGCAGAGCCCTCGTTGGGCCTGGTCTTGCCCGTGATCACGTCCATCATGGTGGTCTTGCCCGCCCCGTTGGGACCGATGATGGCGCGCATCTCCGCGTGGTCGATGGCGAGCGAGAGAGCGTTCAGGGCGCGAAAGCCATCAAACGACACCGTGACGTTGTCGAGATAGAGAAGCGTCGGCGTAACAGGTTCGGTCATGTCTCACTCCGCCGCATGAGGCAGGGCATTGGGCGCGCTGCGGGATGGAAGCCTGGCACGGGCGCGCGTCCAGGCATCCTGAGCGGTGCCGAGGATACCGCGTGGCATCAGCAGGGTCACGAAGACGAAGAGACCACCGAGGGCAAAGAGCCAGAACTCCGGCAGGGCGCCGGTAAACCAGGTCTTGCCTGCATTGACCACCAGAGCGCCAAGGATTGCGCCCGCAAGGGTGCCCCGCCCGCCGACCGCAACCCAGATCACAACCTCGATGGAATTAGCCGGCGCAAACTCCCCGGGGTTGATGATGCCCACCTGCGGCACGTAGAGCGCGCCGGCCAAGCCCGCAAGCATGGCCGAGACTGTGAAGACAGCGAGCTTATAGTGTTCCACCCGGTAACCGAGGAAGCGCGTCCGGCTTTCCGCGTCCCTCACGGCCACCAGCACCTTCCCCAGCTTTGACGTGACGATCCAGCGGCACAGGAGATAGCCCGCTGCGAGCGCCACGGCCGACAGCACGAAGAGCACGATGCGAGTGGATTCCGACTGCAGCGGAAAGCCGAGGATTTCCTTAAAATCAGTCAGGCCGTTATTGCCCCCAAACCCCATATCGTTCCGAAAGAACGCAAGCATCAGGGCGAATGTCATGGCCTGGGTGATGATGGAAAGGTAAACACCCGTCACCCGCGACCGGAATGCGAACCACCCGAACACGAAGGCGAGCGCTCCCGGCACGAGCAGCACCATGATGGCCGCGTAGGGAAACCAATCGAAGCCATACCAGAACCAAGGTAGGTCCTTCCAGTTCAGGAACACCATGAAGTCAGGAAGGATGGGGTCCGCGTAAACGCCGCGTGGGCCGATCTGACGCATGAGATACATTCCCATGGCGTATCCCCCGAGGGCGAAGAAGGCTCCGTGCCCGAGGGAGAGGATTCCGCAGAAGCCCCAGATCAGATCGACGGACAGCGCCAGGAGGGCGAAGCTCAGGTACTTGCCCAGCAGCGGCACCAGATGGTCCGAGATATGCAGCGCAGAGCCTGGAGCCGTCATGACGTTCAGCACAGGCACCAGGACAGCCGCAAGGCCCAGGAGCGACAGGACGATCACGGCCTGCCGATCAAGCAAGGATTGGGTCTTCATGCTTCCACCGCCCTGCCTTTGAGCGCGAACAAACCGCGCGGCCGTCTTTGAATGAACAGGATGATCGCGATCAGAAGCACGATCTTGCCGAGCACGGCACCCGCGTAGGGTTCGAGCAGCTTGTTCGCCACGCCCAGCGTCATCGCGCCCACCAGGGTGCCCCAGAGATTGCCCACTCCGCCGAACACGACCACCATGAAGCTGTCGATGATGTAACTCTGACCGAGATTGGGGCTGACATTGTCGATCTGGGACAGAGCAACGCCCGCAATGCCTGCGACCCCCGATCCAAGACCGAACGCAAGAGCGTCGATCCGGTTGGTGCGAATGCCCATGGAGCCAGCCATGCGGCGGTTCTGTGTGACCGCCCGGACATACAGACCGAGGGAGGTGTAGCGCAGTACGAGAAGGAGCGTGACAAACACAGTAGCGGCGAAGACCACGATGGCGACTCGGTTATAGGTCAGGCTAAGGGAACCAACCTCGAGCGCGCCACTCATCCAGGCGGGCGTTCCAACCTCCCGGTTTGTTGGTCCGAAGATCGTGCGCACCGTCTGCTGGAGGATAAGGGACAGGCCCCAGGTCGCCAGCAGGGTTTCCAACGGGCGCCCATAGAGGAAGCGGATGACCGTGCGCTCGATGAGAACCCCGATCGAACCCGCAACCAGGAAGGCGAGCGGCAGGGCTATGAAAAGCGAAGCACCGAACATGCCTGGCGCGTAGGCACGAATGAGTTCCTGCACCACGAAGGTCGTGTAGGCCCCGATCATGACCATCTCGCCATGGGCCATGTTGATGACGCCCATGGTGCCGAACGTGATGGCAAGACCGATGGCGGCCAGCAACAGAACCGAGCCGAGCGAGATGCCGTACCAGACGTTCTGGGCAGCGTTCCAAAGCTCCAGGCGGGAGCGAATGGCCGCCGCCGCCTGGCTCGCAGCCTCGGCGACCTCCGGTGGCGCACCCGCCGGCAAAGTGGAAAGCAGCGCAACGGCTTCCTGATCGCCACGGCTCCGCAAGGATGCGATTGCAGCAAGCCGGTCGGTTGGGCTCACATCGGCTTGGTTGAGAAGAATGGCCGCCCGAGCGCTCTCGAGCGCCTGCTTCACGTCCGCATGGGTTTCCTTCGCAATTGCCTGCTGGAGGGTCGGCAACGCAGCGGCGTCTCGCGAGCGGAACACCGCACGAGCGGCATCCATACGCGCCCCGGCATCGGAGCTGAGGAGCGTCAGCCCGCCCATGGCGGCCTCGACCGCGCGCCGGACCCGGTTGTTGATCCGGACCGCTTTGAGGTTTTGCGGCGCAGGCCCGAAGGCTTGGCCCGTCACGGCGTTGAGGAGGTTGCCGGAGGGTTCGCGGATGAAAATCTGGCCATTGGCTGCCAGAAGTCGGCCGTCCCGCAAGGCTTCGACAACGCTCAACGACAGGGGGTGGCCGCTTCCGGCGACCGCTCCGAGAGCGGCTTCCGTGTCCGAATAGCTGTCAGCGGCAAATTTTGGCAGCGCATCTTCATAAGGACCGGCATAGGCGCAGGTCGCCATGCCGAGGAGCAGGACAAACGCCTGCAGGATGTTGCGCAAGCTGATCATTGAGAAAACTTTGAACTGGGAGAATGGTGAGGGCGGCGGATCCGCCGCCCTCAATTGAACGGAATGGATCAGGCGCCGCACTTCTTCGTGACGGTGTTGTAGTTGCCACACTTGAGGGTCTTCCAGTCCGCGATGAGATCCTTCGAGCCATCGAGGAATTTCGACCAAGCATCCCCCGGCACGACTCCGTCGGTGTTCCACACCACGTCGAACTGACCGTCGTCCTTGATCTCACCGATCAGAACGGGCTTGGTGATGTGGTGGTTTGCAAGCATCTCGGAGGTGCCACCGGTGAGATTCGGAACCTGGACGCCCACGATGGCGTCGATGACCTTGTCCGGATCCGTGCTTCTAGCCTTCTCGACCGCCTTCACCCACATATTGAAGCCAATGTAGTGAGCCTCCATGGGATCGTTGGTGACGCGCTTGTCGTTCTTGGTGAAAGCCTTCCACTTCTCGATGAAGGCCTTGTTTTCGGGACTCTCGACTGACTGGAAATAGTTCCAGGCTGCCAGATGGCCGACGAGAGGCTTGGTGTCGATGCCGGCAAGCTCTTCCTCACCCACCGAGAACGCCACGACCGGAATATCGGTCGCCTTTACGCCCTGGTTTGCGAGCTCCTTGTAGAACGGCACGTTGGCGTCGCCGTTGATGGTGGAGACAACCGCCGTCTTCTTGCCAGCCGAGCCGAACTTCTTGATGTCGGCCACGATCGTCTGCCAGTCGGAATGCCCGAACGGAGTGTAGTTGATCATGATGTCCTCGGACTTCACACCCTTGGACTTCAGGTAGGATTCGAGGATCTTGTTCGTGGTGCGTGGATAGACGTAGTCGGTGCCGGCCAGCACCCAGCGCTCTACCTTCTCTTCCTTGGCAAGGTAGTCGACCGCCGGGATCGCCTGCTGGTTGGGAGCAGCGCCGGTGTAGAACACATTCCGCTCGCTCTCCTCCCCTTCGTATTGCACTGGATAGAACAGGATGCTGTTCAACTCCTTGAAGACCGGCAGCACGGATTTGCGCGACACGGAGGTCCAAGCGCCGAACACGGCAGCGACCTTTTCTTGAGCAATGAGCTCACGAGCCTTCTCGGCGAAGAGCGGCCAGTTTGACGCCGGATCAACGACCACGGCCTCAAGCTTCTTGCCCAGGAGACCTCCCTTCTTGTTCTGCTCTTCGATGAGCATGAGCATGGCGTCCTTCAGCGTCGTCTCGCTGATTGCCATCGTGCCCGACAGGGAATGCAGAACACCGACCTTGATCGTCTCCTGCGCCGTCGCAGCCCCCGCCATGGCACTCGAAACAAGCGCGGCCGCAGCCAGCGCTTTCATGTTTCTCCGCGCCGCATCCAAAATCGCCATTAGGTTTCTCCGTTCCCCGCTGCTTCTCTTGCGCAGCCTGCCGACGGTTAGGCAAAAACCGTGCCAAACTGCGCATGGGACCGAGACCGGAGTGCGAGCGGCCGAGCAATTGGATCAAACGCAGGTGGGACTGCTTAGAAAAGAAGCGCGAGCCTAAAAAGAAGGCGCTCAGCGCACGCTGCTGTCAGGGCTCAGCCGGATTGCGATCCGGAGTTTCGAGAAATGGGGCCTAGACCGCAGGCAAATGCCTCTTGAGGCTCCACCTGCGCGTCAATTCAGCAAGCCTGCCGAGCATGTCTGTACGATACCATTTGCAAATTGGTTCGCTTTCATCTTATCTTCCGTTGCGACAGATCATTGATCTTCGCAACAAAATTCCATTGAACTCGGGACCAATAGCAATATTGGATCGCAACGGAAGTTTGAATGTTGGACACGGCGCCTCTGTCGGACAGTTCCAATCTGGCCCTCGGCCGCCTTCGGGCGCTGCTCGACGAGGGCTCGTTCGACGCGGGCCAAAGGCTTCCACCCGAGCGCGTTCTGGCTGCACAGATCGGGATCGGCCGACGCGCCCTGCGACGCGCTCTGGAAGTTCTCGAGGCCGAAGGGCGGATCTGGCGGCATCAGGGCAAGGGCACGTTCCTGGGACCGCGCCCCGTGCATTCCCCGACAGGCATTGAAGAATTGTCGAGCCGCACGAACCCGCTTGAGGTGATGGATGTGCGCCTCGAGATCGAGCCGGCGCTGGCGCGTCTCGCCGCTCTGCGGGCATCGAACGGCGACACGGAAAGGCTGCTCCGGATTGCCGACAAGATCGCCTCGAGCACCGATGCGGACGCGCTCGAATTGTGGGACGGCGCGCTTCATCGCGCCATTGCGGAGGCTGCAGGCAACACCTTGCTCCTCGCCATCTTCGACATGGTCGACCGGGTCCGCCAAGATGTGGGGTGGCAGGTTCTGCGCGAACGCGCGCGGTCCAGGGACCGCCAGTCAGCTTACGTGGAGCAGCACCGGCGCGTCATCGCGGCCATTGCCCAGCGCGAGGCACACGCCGCCGAGCAGGCGATGCGCGAACACCTTGAACTGGTGCGGGACGGCCTTCTCAAGGTCATGACCCGTCCGCCACTGAACGAGCAGAAACTTTCATCAGTAACCTTGCCCAACTCCAAGGATAAGCTTCGACATGGTACATGATGCACCGTTGCAGCACGTCACGGGGGCAAACGGCCCAGGCAAACTCATAGGTACGAGCGAGCAACCGCTTCTGGATTTACAAGGGTTGTCGATCCGCTTCGATGGCGCTCCCAAGGACGTGAATGTCGTCGACGATGTTTCGTTCTCGGTCGGCAAGGGCAAGACCCTCTGCCTCGTCGGCGAATCCGGCTGCGGCAAGAGTGTCACGGCTCTGGCCCTCATGGGTCTCCTGCCAACGCCGCCTGCGAGGATCGTGGCGGGCTCCGCCATGTTCGAGGGAAAGGATCTGCTGAGCCTCGATGAGCATGAGCGGGCCGACATGCGCGGCGACCGGATGGCGATGATCTTTCAGGAGCCGATGACCTCGCTCAATCCAGCCTTCACCATCGGCGACCAGATCGCCGAGGGGATCGTCCGGCACCGAAAGGTCTCGAAGGCCGAGGCCTGGGAGCGCGCGCTGGAAATGCTCAGAAAGGTGCGCATCCCCGCCCCCGAAAAGCGCCTGAAAGCCTATCCGCACGAGATGTCCGGCGGCATGCGTCAGCGCGTGATGATCGCCATGGCGCTCGCCAATGATCCGCAGCTCCTGATCGCCGACGAGCCGACGACCGCCCTCGACGTAACGATCCAGGCGCAAATTCTCACCCTCGTCCGTCGTCTCCAGGAGGAGACTGGGACCTCCATGATCATGATCACACACGATCTCGGCGTGGTGGCCGAAGTAGCCGACGAGGTGGCGGTCATGTACGCAGGCCGCGTGGTCGAGACAGGCCCAGTCGAAGCGATCTTCGAAGATCCGCAGCATCCCTATACAATTGGCCTCATGGGGTCCGTCCCGTCCCTCGGCCGCAGACAGGGCCGGTTGGCGACGATCCGCGGAAGCGTGCCGCCGCCGGAGCTGATGCCCAAGGGCTGCCGCTTCACGCCGCGCTGCCCGTTCTCGGACCAGCACTGCGCCAACGATCCTCCTCCGCTTGGCGAGATCGCGCCCGGCCACAGGGCGCGCTGCTGGTACGCCCCCCTCGAAGTCAAGCGTGGAGAAGCCGCATGAGCGCCGCTGCACCGCGCAACGACGTCATTCTCGAAGGCATCGACCTCAAGAAGCACTTCGGCGGCGGCGGATTGCTGTCGACACCCACAGTGGTGCGCGCCGTCGACGGCGTGTCTCTGGCCGTCCAACGCGGTGAGACCTTCGCGATCGTGGGAGAATCCGGCTGCGGGAAATCCACCCTCGGCCGCTTGCTCCTGCGCCTCATCGAGGCGACAAGCGGCGATGTGCGCTATGAGGGACAGTCTATCCTTTCCCTCAAGCCGAACGACGTGCGCCGCCTGCGGCGCGAGCTGCAGATCATCTTCCAGGACCCGTTCGCCTCCCTCAATCCGCGCATGAACGTGGGCGACATCGTCGGCGAACCGATCTGGCTTCACGGACTGGCCAAAGGGTCAGAGCGACGCGATCGCGTCGCCGAACTTTTGAATACAGTTGGTCTTAGGGCAGCGCACGCGGACCGCTACCCCCATGAATTCTCGGGTGGACAGCGCCAGCGCATTGGCATCGCCCGAGCTTTGGCGGGAGACCCGAAGCTGATCATCGGTGACGAGCCGGTTTCGGCCCTTGACGTGTCGATTCAGGCGCAGATCATCAACCTGCTCGAGGATCTCAAGGAGCGTTTCGGGCTCACCCTTGTAATCGTCGCGCACGATCTCGCGGTGATCCGGCACATGAGTGATCGGGTCGCTGTCATGTATCTCGGCCAGATCATGGAACTGAGCGAGACGGACGCGCTCTTCGACAATCCGCTCCATCCCTACACGCAGGCCTTGCTGGCAGCCATTCCGGTGCCGAGCCCTTCGAGCCGCCAGCCGAAGGTTCTGCTCCAGGGCGATATTCCGAGCCCGGCATCGCCTCCATCGGGGTGCCGCTTCCACACCCGCTGCCCCCATGCGAGGCCGGTCTGCAGCCAGCAGACCCCGGCGCTCGAAGCAACCCCTGAGGGTCGGCGTGTGGCGTGCCATTTCTGGCGCGAGATTCAGGGAGCCGGTGCGGGGTCCATCACCGCGCCCCCTCCAAGCCCAGCGCTCGCGAAGCGTCTGGAGCTCTACCGAACTTGGCGTGAACGACAGGATAACGCTGTCGCGCCGAGCCTATAGTCCAGAGGAAGTGGAGAACGAGAAAATGAAACGTCTGACTTTGATGGCCCTGGCCGCCGGTCTTCTGATGAGCACCGCCGTCTCTGCCCAGACCCTGAGGATCGGTCTGCAGGAAGATCCCGACGTGCTCGATCCGCATCGCGCCCGCACCTTTGTCGGACGCATCGTGTTCACGTCGCTGTGCGACAAGCTCGTCGACATCACGCCCGACCTGAAGTTCGTTCCCGAGCTTGCCACAGAATGGCAGTGGGCCGACGACGGGAAGACGCTGACCTTCAAGCTTCGCCCTGGAGTGAAGTTCCACGACGGCGAGCCCTTCAACGCGGCCGCCGTGAAGGCCAATATCGACCGGGCGCGCACCCTGCAGGACAGCCTGCGCAAGAGCGAGTTGACCTCGGTGGAAAGCGTCGAGGCCGTGGACGAACTGACGGTCGCCCTCAAGCTATCTCGCCCGGACGCGCCGCTGCTCTCCCAGCTTTCCGACCGCGCCGGCATGATGATGTCCCCGAAGGCTCTGGCCGCAGCCGACTTCGCACAGAAGCCGGTGTGCTCCGGGCCCTTCAAGTTCGTCGAGCGGGTGCAGAACGACCGGATCGTGCTGGAGCGCTTCAAGGAGCACTGGAACGCCAAGGAGTACAACTTCGACCGCGTCGTGTTCACGCCGATCCCCGATACGACCGTGCGCCTCGCTAATCTCCAGTCCGGCGATCTCGACATCCTGGAGCGCCTAGCGCCCAGCGATATCGCGGCCGTGAAGGGTGACGCGAAGCTGACCTTCGCACCCGTGACCGGCATCGGCTACCAGGGCTTGACGATCAACACGAACAACGGCGACCGGGCCAAGAGCCCGCTTGGCAGCGACAAGCGCGTGCGCCAGGCGTTCGAACTGTCCATCGACCGTGACGTCATCAACGAGGTCGTTGGCCAGGGGATCTTCATTCCGGCCGGACAGCCCTTCCCGCTGGCCAGCATCTACACCAACGAGAAGTACGCTCCGCGCAAGCGCAACGTCGAGAAGGCCAAGCAACTCCTGAAGGAGGCCGGCGTCGACCGAGTGAAGTTCGAGATCGCCTTCGGCAACAGCACGACCACGCAGCAGATCAACGAGATCATCCAAGCCATGGCGGCCGAGGCTGGCTTCGACATCTCCCTGCGTCCAACCGAGTTCGCTGCCCTCCAGAAAGAGGCGCAAGGAGGCAATTTCGACGTAAACCAGATCGGCTGGTCAGGCCGCGTCGATCCCGATGGCAACATCCACCAGTTCGTGACGTGCAAGGGCGGGCTCAACGACGGACGTTACTGCAACCCGGAGGTCGATCGTCTGCTGAACGAGGCTCGCATCACCAACGACGAAACCAAGCGCAAGCAGCTCTATGACTCCGCGCAAGCCATCCTGCAGGACGAGTTGCCGATTATCTACGTCTACTATCAGACCTGGCCCTTCGCTCACACCAAGAAGGTTCAGGGCTTCAAGGCCTATCCGGACGGCATGATCCGCCTGAAGGGCGTGAAGCTCGCCTCCTGACGACCTTTGATCCCTCGCGCGCCCGAAGCAACACCGGGCGCGCGCCGCTCTTCCTGTTACGCGGGTCACCGGCATTATGCTTCGCTACATCGGCCGACGCCTTCTGATCGCCATCCCGACACTCCTGATTGTGTCGGTGCTGGTCTTTGCCCTTCAGCAGCTTCTTCCGGGAGATCCGGTTCTCACCATGGCAGGTGAGGAGCGCGACCCAGCGGTGCTCGAGTTCCTGCGCGAGAAGTACCGCCTCAACGATCCCGTTCCCATTCAATACGTGGTTTGGCTCGGCGAGGTTCTGCGGGGCAACCTCGGCATTTCCCTGCGCACGGACATCCCAGTCCTCGAACTCGTGCTCAGCAAGCTGCCGGTCACCATCGAGCTCGCGATCCTAGCCATGATCGTGGCTCTTCTGATCGGCATCCCGGCCGGCATCATCTCTGCGGTCAAGAAGGGCACGACGGTCGACTATGCGGCCAATGTGGTGGCACTCTCTGGCCTGTCGATCCCCAATTTCTGGCTCGGTATCATGCTGATCATGCTGGTCTCGGTCCGCTGGCAGCTTCTGCCTGCATCGGGCTACGTGCCGCCGACCGAGGATCTTTGGCTCAACATCAAAACCATGATCATGCCGGCCATCGTCCTCGGTACAGGGCTTGCCGGCAGCCTGATGCGGCATACCCGGAGCGCGATGCTGGGTGTCCTGCGCTCGGATTATATCCGCACTGCCAAGGCGAAAGGCCTCCTGTCCCGGGCCGTTATTCTCAAGCACGCCCTGCGCAACGCGCTCATCCCGATTGTGACGCTGTCCACACTGCTTTTCGGTGAGCTGCTGGCAGGCGCGGTGCTCACCGAGCAGATTTTCACGATCCCCGGCTTTGGAAAACTCGTCGTGGACGCCGTGTTCAACCGTGACTACGCGGTGGTGCAAGGGGTCGTGCTCTGCACCGCTGTGGGCTTTATCGCCATGAACCTCCTCGCCGACGTGCTCTACGTCCTGGTCAACCCCCGCCTGAGGCATGCCGCATGACGCTCGCTCTTGCCGCCGAGGAAGTCGCGCTGCCGAAAAAGCGCAGCCGCGTCCTCTCCAAGTTCCTGAAGAACCGGAGCGCCGTGCTTGGCGGCGTGATCGTTCTGTTCTTCATTCTCGTCGCCATCGTGGCACCTCTCATTGCGCCGTACGATCCGATCAAGCCGAGCTTCACGACGATCCGGAAGGCGCCATCGGCATTATTCTGGTTCGGCACGGACGAACTCGGGCGGGACATGTTCTCGCGAATGGTCTGGGGGGCGCGGGCGTCCCTGATGGCAGGCATCGTGTCCGTGGCGATCGCCGTCGTGCTCGGCGTGCCCTTTGGCCTGATTGCCGGCTATTTCGGCGGCTGGACCGATGCGGTAATCTCTCGCGCTACGGAAGCAATGCTTGCGATCCCGTTCCTGATCCTCGCCATCGCGCTTGCAGCATTCCTGGGCCCCAGCCTGACGAACGCCATGATCGCCATTGGTCTCTCGGCCATGCCGATCTTTGTGCGGCTCACCCGCGCCCAGGTGCTCACCGTCAAGGCCGAGGACTATGTGGAAGGGGCGCGGGCCATCGGCCTGCCCGATTTCTGGATCATCATGCGCTACATCTTCCCGAACGTGCTTCCGCCCATCCTGGTCCAGAGCACCCTTACAATCGCCGCCGCCATCATCGCGGAGGCAAGCCTATCCTTCCTCGGCCTCGGCCAGCAGCCGCCGAACCCCTCCTGGGGCTCAATGCTGAACACCGCCAAGAACTTCATGGATCAGGCCCCGTGGATGTCGATCTTCCCCGGCACGGCGATTTTCCTGATCGTTCTCGGGTTCAATCTTCTTGGCGACGGCCTGCGCGACGCGCTCGACCCTCGCGAACAATAAACATCAACTGGGACCGAATTCATGTTCACCACACGGCCTGAAATCCTCGGCACCTTCGGTGTCGTCACCTCGACCCATTGGCTGGCATCCGCCGCCGGCATGGCGATGCTGGAACGCGGCGGCAACGCTTTTGACGCCTGCGTCGCCACCGGCTTCGTGCTGCAGGTTGTAGAACCGCATCTGGTTGGCCCGTCGGGCGAGGTCCCGGCAGTGTTCTACTCGGCCAAGACTCGCAAGATCGAAGTGCTCTGCGGCCAAGGCACCGCACCCAAGGGCGCGACGATCGAGCATTATCATGGCGAGGGCCTCAAGCTCATTCCGGGCAACGGCCTGCTGGCAACCGTCATCCCGGGCGCATTTGACGCCTGGATGCTGCTCCTGCGCGATCACGGCAGCATGTCCCTGCGGGACGTCCTCGAACCCGCCATCTACTACGCCGAGAACGGCCACCCTCTTCTGCCCCGCGTGGCGGACACCATCAAAGGGCTGAAGGAGTTTTTTGAAACGGAATGGCTGACATCGGCAGCCGTGTTCCTACCCGGTGGCGAAGCCCCCAAGCCGCGCCAGCTCTTTCGCAATCCGCAACTGGCTGAAACCTGGAAGCGCATTCTGCGTGAAGCAGAAGCGAAGGGCGGCAACCGCGAGGCGCAGATCGAAGCGGCGCGCAATGCCTTCTACAAGGGCTTCGTGGCCGAGGCGATCGATGATTTCGTGCGCAAGACGGAGGCCATGGACCAGAGCGGCGCACGCCATAAGGGCGTGCTCACAGGGGATGACATGGCCTCATGGTCGGCAAGCTACGACGCGCCGCAGACCTACGACTACCATAACTTCCGGGTGAACAAAATCAGGCCCTGGGGGCAGGGACCGGTCTTCCTTCAGACCCTCGCCCTCCTCAAGGACTTCGACCTTGCCGGCATGGGGCCGACAAGCGGCCTGTTCATCCACACGGTGGTCGAGGCCATGAAGCTCGCCTTCGCGGACCGCGAGGCCTATTACGGCGATCCGGATTTCGTGAAGGTGCCGATCGAGACGCTACTCTCCGATGCCTATAACGACGAGCGTCGCAAGCTGATCACGGACCAAGCCTCCCGTGAGCTGCGTCCCGGCCGCGTCGACGGTCACGAGCTTCAAGTGGAGCGCACCCTTAAGGCGCTTCGCGAACTTTCCACGACGGACCGCAAGGTCTCGGGCGG
Organism: Microvirga aerophila; assembly: GCF_003332305.1. Taxonomy (GTDB): domain Bacteria; phylum Pseudomonadota; class Alphaproteobacteria; order Rhizobiales; family Beijerinckiaceae; genus Microvirga; species Microvirga aerophila. The sequence continues at coordinate 137,475 of NZ_QOIO01000010.1, forward strand.
CGAGCCCACCCTTCAATCCATGCGCTCGGCCCGGCGCGGCGACACGGTGCATATCGATGTGGTCGATCGGTTTGGCAACATGATTGCCGCCATGCCGTCCGGTGGCTGGCTGCAATCGTCGCCGGTGATCCCGGAGCTGGGCTTCATGCTCAACTCCCGCGCCCAGATGTTCTGGCTGGAGCCCGGTTTGCCGGCGAGCCTGGAGCCCGGCAAGCGTCCTCGCACCACGCTCACGCCGACCCTCGCGGAAAAGGACGGCGAGCCCTACATGGTGTTTGGCTCGCCCGGCGGCGACCAGCAGGAGCAATGGCAGCTTCTCCTGTTCTTGCGCCATACTCATCACGGCCTGAACCTGCAGGAATCCATCGATCTGCCGATGGCCCACACGGCACATTTCCCGTCCTCCTTCTACCCGCGCGAGCAGAAGCCTGGCCACGTGATGGCGGAGGAAACCTTTGGCGCGGACGTGCTGGACGATCTGCGCACGCGCGGTCACGAGGTCGAAGTTGCGCCTGCATGGACGGTCGGCCGTCTCGTAGCGGCAAGTCGTGACAAGGATGGATTGCTGCATGGCGCAGCGACGCCTCGCCTGATGCAGGCCTACGCTATCGGACGCTGAGGGAGGTCCTCTCATGACATGGTCAATCCTCGCCCGAGATCCAGAGACCGGTGCCTTCGGTGTCGCGGTCACCACCAAATTCTTCGCCGTGGGAGCGCTCTGTCCCCACGGGGCCGCAAGGATCGGTGCATTGGCAACCCAAGCGCTCGTCAATCCACTTTACGGTACCGACGGGCTTCGGCTCCTGGCCGAGGGACGCAGCGCGGAGGAGATTGTCGCGGTTCTGACCGCCGGCGATCCAGGACGCGAGTCCCGCCAGCTCCACGTCATCGATCGGGACGGCCACACCGCCGCCCATACGGGGAGCGAGTGCATCGACTGGTGCGGCCACCTGACGGACAATGGCGTGTCCGTCGCCGGCAACATGTTGGCCGGTCCAACGGTGATCGAAGCGACTCTCGACACCTTCAAACGCCGGAACGATCTGCCGTTTGCCGACCGCCTGATCACGGCACTCGATGCCGGACAGACGGAGGGCGGCGACAAGCGCGGCAAGCAATCCGCCGCCATCAAGATCTGGCGGAGGGAGCCTTACCCGGTGCTGGATCTACGCGTCGACGATCATGCGGAACCGCTGGAAGAACTGCGGCGTCTCTACGGGGTGGCGCATGAGCGCTTCCTGGCCTTCATGGACGCTATGGCCACCCGCACCAACCCTGGAGGCATTACGGACCGCGCCTGGATCGACCAAAAGGCGCGCGAGTATCAAGATCGTGCTGCGAAGGTATCGGTCTGACAGACCGACAGGTAAGGCCGGATAGAACTTCATCCCATTCCAACTTTGCCAAAAAAAAATCCCGCGCCAGGATCAACCGGGCGCGGGAAGACAAACCTATAAGAACTGCCAGGATGGTGCGGGATCAATCCTCGTCCAGGCCATGTCCGCCCATAAGGATGTCGCGTTTGCCCGCATGGTTGGCGGGGCCCACGATGCCCTCTTTCTCCATGCGCTCCATTATGGAGGCAGCCCGGTTGTAGCCGATCTGCAGGCGGCGCTGGATGTAGGAGGTCGAGGCCTTCTTGTGCCGGAGCACCACCGCGACCGCCTGATCGTAGGCATCACCCGATCCGAGGCCGAGTTCGCCTTCGTCAAAGACGGGAGTATCCTCTGCCTCCTGATCCTCCTCGTCCTCCGCCGTGACAGCGTCGAGATAGACTGGCTTGCCCTGGCGCTTGAGGTGAGCGACCACCTTCTCGACCTCCTCGTCGGAGCAGAAGGGGCCGTGCACGCGGGTGATGCGCCCGCCGCCGGCCATGTACAGCAT
>NZ_QOIO01000100.1 GCF_003332305.1 Microvirga aerophila
AACTTCAAGTTCGGCACGTACTAAGACGTCTGGCTTGCGCCAGTGCAAAGGCCCGGGGCAACCCGGGCCTTTTTGTTAGGCGGCGACTGCGGTGGCGGCAAAGGCCGGCACCCGTGCGGCAAAATCATCAAGCCATCCCACCAGCCCAGGATGACTCAACCGCCATTGCCCGCCCATGCGCAGATCGAGATACCCGAGTGCGCAGGCCAGAGCGATATGGCCAATGTGCAGATCGGATGCCGGAGACGAAAGGTGGGCTTCGGCATAGTCCAGTGCGCGCTCGACCTTGGCGATCTGATGCTCGACCCACTTGGGTTCACGCCTGTCCTCCGCGCGCCAGCGGCCCTCATAGACCTGAAGCAGTGCCGCATCCATGATGCCGTCGGCCAGCGCCTGCTGGCGCAGCGCCATGTACCTGTCCATGCCGGCAGGATAGATCTTGCCGCCGCCGGCCAGATGATCGAGGTATTCCACAATCACGCGCGAGTCGTACAGGACCTCACCGTTCTCTAGAACGAGAGCCGGGATTTTCCCGAGCGGATTCTGCTGACGCAGGGTGTCCTGCGGGTTCATTGTATCGGCCTCGACGATCTCGATACGATCCTTCAAACCGAGAAGGGACGCGGCGATTTTGACCTTGCGGCCGAAAGGCGAAGCGGGGGACGAGCGAAGAACGAGCATGCGTGATTTCCTGCCAAGAGCACTGCCAACGGAACGGCAGACTTCATGGACGCTCAAAAGGCCGGCGGCAATCGGCTTTTGGCACATCGCACGGAAAAGCAGAGACCGCCTTTCAGGGCTCTAAGCAGAGGGGCCGAAACTTTCGCAGCGGTAGCCGCCATATCCGCTCCGGGATAGTCGCTCCGCCAGCGCAGGCAGCAGGATTTCCGCCTCTTCGCGCAGAGCCCAAGGCGGATTGAGGACAAAAAGGCCGCTGCCGTTGAGGCGCGAGGGATCGCGCGGATCGTCCACCAGAAGCTCGAGACGCAAGCCCGGACGCGGGCTTTCCGCGTGCAGGCGCGCCGCGACCGCATCCACCGGCTCCAACGCCTTGATCGGATACCAGCCCGCATAGACGCCCGTGGGCCATTTCGCCAGGGCTTCCAGCAGTTCGGTCCCGAGCCTTTCCAATTCGTTGGGCTTTTCGTAGGGCGGGTCGATCAGGACGAGGCCCCGCCTCTCCTTGGGCGGGATCAGGGCATGAAGGGCCGTCCACCCGTCGAGATGCATCACCTTCAGATTGGCCACGGTGTTGAAGGCCCCGCTCAGAACAGCATGATCGGCAGGGTGAAGTTCGACGAACACGCCCCGGTCCTGCCGCCGCAGCAGCTCACGGAGAATGCCAGGCGAGCCAGGATAGATCGTCTGCCCGTGCCGGGTTCGGACATCGGCGATCACCGTCCGATAAGGAGCGAGCAATTCTTCCACCTCGGGCGAGAAGGCCTGATCGAGGCGGCCGATGCCGTCGATCCATTCGCCGGTGCGTTCCGCCTCGTCGCCGGTCAGGTCGTAAAACCCGATCCCCGCATGAGTGTCGATCACCCGAAGAGGCGTTTCCTTGCGCTGGAGGTAAGCCAGGATTCGCACCAGCAGGGCGTGTTTCATGACGTCGGCGAAGTTGCCGGCGTGAAAGGCATGACGGTAATTCATGGTTGCCTTATCGGACCGCCGGAATGGCGAGTTCGCCTGAACGGCAGCCGCTGCGGTCGATCTCTGGACATTGTCTGAAGCCGCGAAGATCGCGGTCGAGGCAGATGCGGACTTCTTGTAAGACGCGCTGCCGGCAGGAGACGGCGATCATGTCCGGGCGCAGGCCTGGATTGACTGCGGCAAAGATCCGCTCGATCTCGACAGGCATGACCTTGGCGTCCGTTTGCAGCGCCCCAAGGCGCTCAGGGACCTGTACGAGATCCCGCGCACGGCGCACCGCGCGGAAATAGGCGCTCGGGTCTTCGCCCGTGCAGCTTCCATGCTTGCGCCATTGATAGCGCGCGAGGTTATCGTCGGGAAAGAGTCCGCTCGCCTCCTCGACGGCGGCACGGGGCGCGAAGCGGCCGCTAGGCTCGCAAAACGTTGGATAGCCCTGCTCGTTCTGCGGCCACAGCCCATGGACCACGAACCCGAGGCTGTTTCCGGTCTCACATTGCTTGCGGCCTCGGGGGCTGCCGGTGGTCGCGCAAAAGCCCGGCGACCACGACAAGGCCAGCACATAGAAATCGAAAGAGCCGGCCGGAGCGCCCCTCGCCTCACGGACGGGCTGCGCGCCCGCAGGCATCGAGGCAAGCAGCAAGGCGCCCGCAACGAGGAGGCGCCGGCTCAAGCTCAAGGCGCGGCCTGCTTGCAGTGCGGCGCGAAGGCGTAGTGACGGTCGAGCCCATCGACGCACCACTCCGTGCCCCATCCGAAGCCGATCCAGCCGGTTTTCTCGCGGATCGAGTAGTTGATGCGGCGCTTGTAGCCGTCCGAGACGACGACCGTGCCGGAGCAGTAGCGGCGTGGAATGTAATCGAGGCCCCAGGGCCGCCAAGCCACCTGGCCCACCCTCTCGAAGCCAAGGATCTCTAGGCTCGAATTCCAGAACCGGCCTTCCCTGGTCGAAAACGTCGAGGAGATGTCCTGGAGAACCGATGGATCGTCGCAGGCCGGAAGTCCGGCGTGATAGGAATGGTCGCGCCGTTCGGCCGGCGTCATCTCGCGAGCGAGCGCAGGCGCGCTCACCAGCACACAGGAGATTAAAGCCGCCAGCCACTTCATCGTCATGCTCCAAGAGATCTATTGCGCCTCAGTTTGAACCATGTGGGCGGCGCTCGGCAAGGTCAAGGCTCCGCTTGCAGGTTAATAAATCCCCGAGCCTGCGAGGGGGAGCGGCCCTCCGCTCCAGGGTCGCTGGGAGGCGGGAGGCGCGTAGGTTTGCGCCTGCGGGCTTCGTGGATACGCCTCGTTCGGCGGCAACGCATTCGGCGCAGGCAGGTCGGCCGCATAGCCAGCATTCGCGGGGGGACGGGATATAGGGCCGGCATAAGGCTGCGACTGGGGGATATTGGCCCCGCGCGACGCCATGGGAGCCTCCTCCTCCGGGGAATCCTGCTCCATGTCGATGGGCGCCAGATCCGCCGTGGGCGGCATGTCCTGAACGGCCAGACGCGATTGCTCCGGGTCGATTCGGGGCGTGAATTTCAGGATGGGTTTGCAGACGCGCCGTTTGCCCTGGGGGTCGTGCCGCGCCAGATCGATATGCAGATGATCGTAGTGAAACGCGTCGGAGCCTGGACCGAGAACAGTCGTAAAGTAACGACAGGCGCCCACGAAGGCCTCGCGCAGGAACTCCTGCTCGGCCGGGTCTCCTTTCCAGCCCTTCACGACGGAAACCTGCCTCCCGTCGGCGAGGACAAAGCCCATGACGTCGAGGGCATTGCCGAAGGAATGCTCGGAGAGCTTCGCGCCCATGCGGTTATTGCGGGGACGGCACGAATAGGACCCAGCTTTGACGTCCACGACCGGAACGCCGAAATACATCAGCGCCGCCGGCTTCACGATTTCGTCGAGCCAAGTATCGATTCGCGGGATGATCGGACAGGCCAAGGTGACCTTCGATTTCAGGCCGATCGCGCCGTTATTGAAGGCCGAAACCTTGAACGGGTAATCCATGCCGCAGACGCCTGGTCCGTCGATCTTCGCGGACAGGGCCATGTAAGCGGAAGGCTGGACCAGCCGCTGTGACAAACAAGCTTCCTCGGCTTGCGAACGCCAGGCTTCGCGCTGCTCGAACCGAAACAGCCCGCAACCCGTAAGCCCAAGTCCGACAAGCGATAGGGCGAAAAACGCAACTAACCCACGACGCATGGGCGTAGATTTACGGGACGATGCGTAAATTTCCCGTCAACGCCCGACTTGGAGCCATGAGCCAAGGCGCTGCCCCCGTGAACTCCACCCGAGCGGAGTTCACGGAAGAAACGGGCTCCTGTGATCCAAGCATCCAGCCCCTCGCAGCTCTGATTGTGCGATGCAGCAAGACTTTAGCGTGGGCGCGAAGGAAGTCCCGAAGACCTTTGGCCCATGGCTACTCCGGAAAAATTTTTCCGGGCTGTCTCAACTCGATTTCTTCTTAAGCCTGACAATAGGTTAACGCTCTATAAACTCTTTCAACGCTGCCGGCGGCGGCGCTTGACGCGAGGGTGGGGCCTTCCCAGCTCATGATCGACCTGCTAGCTTCCTCTCTATTCAGATAGGAGGTTGAACCATGAACCTGACGACGAACATGGATTGGACGTCCACACTGAACATCGCAGCGGTATGCGTGTCGCTCGGTTTCATCTGCGCCATCGTGGCAGGCGTCTTCTAGCGACATTTCATTCGGGCGCTCGCCCGAACGATCACGGAAAATTTCATCGGACATGCCGCTGCCGGGGCCTCCCCGGCAGCGTTTTCATGATTCTGGGCATGGTGTCTGAGTGATGCTCCAGGACATCACGTTCGTCGCCATGTCGCATTGGGCGAGCCGGGGCCCTTGGGCTGTCTTGAGGCACACCCGCTCCCCCGGACCAAACATTCGCCCGTTCGCAAGGCAAAAGCAATTCGGATCGTCATGGCCAGGCAGCTGCGCCTGGGTCACCGGGGGCTCGGCCTGCGCCAAGGCAGGCAACGTCACCAGCAGGGCAAGAAAGACAACGACGCCGCGCATCCCGCATCTCCGTTTGTCGTTCCACGCAGATGCTCCTCCTCCCGGGACGCAAGGTCAAGGATCGCGGCCTCAGCTCCAGCGGGCCACCGCCTCGTCATCATGGGCTTTCGCCGCGACCCAGGCTCCGACCGTTCCGTCCTTGAGATGCTCCCGTTTCCAGAACGGGGCCTGGGTCTTGAGATAATCCATCAGGAAGGAGGCAGCCTCGAAGGCCGCCTGGCGATGGGCCGAGGCAGTCAGAACCAGGACGATCTCCTGGCCCGGGCAGATCCTGCCGAACCGATGAATCACGGTAAGACCTGCGAGAGGCCAGCGCTCCTGCGCGCTCGCGGCGATCCGGGCGATCTCGGCCTCCGCCATCCCCGGGTAATGCTCGAGTTCGAGGGCCGCAAGCCGGCCTCCCTCGTCCCTGCACATGCCCGTAAAGGCCACGACAGCCCCTATATCCTCCCGCCCAGCGGTCAGCATGGCCGTCTCGGCGGCGACATCAAAGCCTTCAGCCTGGATCCGTATGGTGGCAATCACGGCTTTTCCCTCTGCACGAGGGTCATCCGCCCGTCATGGGCGGGAAGAAGGCGATCTCGCGCGCTCCCGCGATTACGGCGTCGGGTTTGACGTGAACATGGTCGATGGCGGTGCGGATGACGCCCTCGTTTTCAAAGGCGTACTCATATTCCTCGCCCCTGGCCTTCAGCCATCGCACGAGGTCCGCGACCGTTGCGACGCCGTCCGGAAGGTCCACGTCCTCGTCCATCCTGCCGATCCGCTCGCGCACCCAGGCGAAATAGACGAGTTTCACAACCTTACCCCTCGTCCGTGAGGTGGTGGATGCCGTTCTTGAAGTAATCCCATCCCGTATAGATCGTCAGGATCGCGGACGCCCAGAGAAGCACCGTTCCGATCATGATGTTGCCGGGCAAGACCGTCTCGCCGGCGGGACCGGCGATGAGAAATCCGACAGAAAGGAGCTGGAGGGTCGTTTTCCACTTGGCGACCCGGCTGACGGGCACGCTCACCTTGAGCTCCGCCAGGAATTCGCGCAGTCCCGAGACCAGGATCTCACGGCAGAGGATGACGATGGCGGCCCAAAGCGCCCACCCGTGGATCGTCCGATCCGCCACGAGCATCAGCAGACAGGCCGCCACCAAGAGCTTGTCGGCAATGGGATCGAGCATGCGCCCGAGCGCTGAATGCTGCGCATAAACCCGCGCCAGGTAACCGTCGAGGTAGTCGGTGATGGCCGCTACGGCGAAAACCCCAAGGGCCATCCAGCGCGACCAGTGGTCCTCGGGCCAGAACAGCAGTCCCACCACGACAGGCACCGCCGCGAGCCGACCATAGGTCAGCAAATTCGGGAGATTGAAGGCCGTTGATCGTCTCATCGCAGGGGCAGTGCTCATAAGACGGGCAGGAAACATGCCAGGGGCTGGTCCGTCAACCGTCCCGGCAGCCGCCCAAGGCGGAAACCCATTTATTGGCGTCCCGTTGACCGAAGGCAATCGAAACGATCCGGCGATTGCATGGGCATTCGTCGAAGCGATGCCTCAAAGGATCGCCGCTCACCCCCGATCATGGAAGAAATCGTAGACGGCGCGGGCTGTTGCGGCGTTCACCCCGGGGGCTTTCATGAGGTCTTCCAGGGCCGCCCGCTGGATAGCCTTCACGGTCCCGAAATGGTGCAAGAGGGCGCGCTTCCGGGTCGGTCCGATTCCGGGAATTTCATCGAGAGGGTTCTTCACAAGTTCGCGCTTGCGCTTGGCCCGGTGCGACCCAATGGCGAAGCGGTGAGCCTCGTCGCGCAGGCGCTGCACGAAATAGAGCGCAGGGTCCCGCGGCGGCATCTTGAAGGGAGGCTCATCAGGCTTGAAGAAGGTCTCCCGCCCGGCATCCCGATCCCGCCCCTTGGCAATCCCCACAAGGGCCACATCCTCCTCGCTGACCCCGACCTCGGCCAGCGCCCGGCGGGCGGCCTCGAGCTGGCCCTTGCCGCCGTCGATCAGGACCAGATCGGGCCAGGCCGGAAAGCTGTCGTCGTCCTCCGGGCGCGGCATCTCAGGCGCGTCGGGCAACCGCGGCTCCTCCTTGACTAGCCTGGCGAAGCGCCGGTGCAGCATCTCGCGCATCATGCCGTAATCGTCGCCGGGCTTGAGGTCCTCCGACTTCATGTTGAAGGTGCGGTAATGCTGCTTCATGTAGCCGCTCGGTCCCGCCACCACCATGGCCCCTACGGCATTGGTGCCCATAATGTGGGAGTTGTCGTACACCTCCACACGTCGCGGGGTCTTTTTCAACCCGAAGGCCTGGCCGAGGGAGACGAGAAGCTTCTGCTGCGAGGCGGTGTCGGCGAGCCGACGGCCCAGGGCTTCCCGGGCGTTGCGCAGCACGTACTCGATGAGCTGGCGCCGCTCGCCTCGTTGCGGTGCATGGATTTCCACCTTGGCCTCGGCGCGGGACGAGAGCGCCGCCGCCATCAGATCCGCATCCTCGACGTCATGAGAGAGCAGGACGAGGCGCGGCGCCGGCTTGTCGTCGTAGAACTGCGCCAGGAACGAGGTCAGAACCTCCTCCGGGCTCATGGATTTGTCGGCCTTCGGAAAATACGCGCGGTTGCCCCAGTTCTGCCAGTTGCGGAAGAAGAACACCTCTACGCAGAACTGCCCCGCCTGCTCGTCGAGGGCGAACACGTCCGCCTCTTCCACCGACTGGGTGTTGATGCCCTGCACGCCCTGAATGGCCGAGAGAGCCGCGAGCCTGTCGCGGCAGCGGGCGGCGCGCTCGAATTCGAGCTCCTCCGCGGCCTGCTGCATCTCTTCCGTGATGCGCGCCTTCACGGCATTCGACTTGCCGGAAAGAAACGCCCGAGCCTCCGCGGCCAAGTTGGCATAGTCATCGAAGGAGATTTCCTTGGTGCACGGGCCAGAGCAGCGCTTGATTTGATATAGAAGGCAGGGCCGCGTCCGGTTCTCGTAATAACTGTCGTTGCAGGACCGCAGGAGGAAAGCGCGCTGGAGCGCGTTGATGGTGCGGTTCACTGCCCACACGCTGGCGAAGGGACCATAGTAATCCCCCTTGCGCTTGCGCGCCCCGCGATGCTTGACGAGCTGCGGCGCCTCGTGGTCGGCGGTGAGCAGGATGTAGGGCAGCGACTTGTCGTCCCGCAGCAGCACGTTGTAGCGGGGCTTGAGCTGCTTGATGAGGTTCGCCTCGAGCAGCAGCGCCTCGGTCTCCGTCGCCGTGGTGACGAACTCCATGGAGGAGGTTTCGCCGATCATGCGCGCAATGCGATTGGAATGGGCCTGGCCCCGGGCATAGGAGCCGACCCGGTTCTTTAGGCTCTTCGCCTTGCCCACGTAGAGAACATCGCCCTTGGCGTCGAGCATCCGATAGACGCCCGGCGCATTGGGCAAAGTCGTCCAGAAGCGACGGATGACCTCCGTTCCACGCTGAACCGATCCGGGATTGGCCTCCAGGTCGAACTCGACGTCGGACCCGCTCTCAAGGGCGACAACGCCCTCGTCCTCGTCGTTGGTCAGGATGTCCGGTGGAACGTCGTTATAGGTGTTGCGACTCATGAAGGAGATTTAAGGGCTCGCGATTCCCAGGGAAAGGCCCCGAGGCGAAAAGCCATTTCCGGGCAGGGCAAGCGCGCCGCTTGCCCTGCCCGAGGATCTCCCAACTATGGTCTCTTAGACGACGAAGAAGTCGTTTTGGGTGAGCTTGAGGTTCTTGGCGAGCTTGGCGATCTCGACGGCTTTTCCTGCGCCGGAGCCGTCGGCATCGTAAGACAGCACGCCGGTCTTCTTGTTGTAGACCAGGTAGTCGTTCTTATCCTTGGCCTTGGTACCGATCTTGAAGAACGCCTTCTTGAGCTTGGTCGGAGACGCCTCTGTGCCCTTGCCGAGCTTCTTGAACACGCTGTCGGAGAGCCAGATCGTGTCCTCGGCCACCGAGAAGTCGCTGATCCTGTCCAGGTTGGTCTTGGTGTTCGGCCGGGTGTCGAACACGAAGATGTCCTGACCTCCTGCACCCGTCAGCACATCCTTGCCGGCCTTGCCCCACAGTTGATCATTGCCGTCACCGCCGGTGAGCACGTCCCTATTCTTCGTGCCCACAAGCTTCAAGCCACCAATAGGGGTAGTGCCTCCGGGGGTAGCGAGCAACTGCGTCAGGCTGAGCGTGCCATCTGCGAATTGAAAGCTCTCAATCTCCAAGATGGTATCTTGGCCATCGCCGCCCGCTCGTGTATCGGTGACAGAATAGCTACCATTCTGGAGGACCGTTACCGAGTAGTCGGAGCGCCTGCCGCTGAACACCGCCGTGTCCGCGCCCACTCCTCCATTGAGTAGATCGTTACCGAGACCACCTGTGATGAAATCGTTGCCACCGTTACCGATCAGCCGGTCGTGACCGCCTGCGCCACTGAGAGTGTCGCCCCACTGACTCCCGCTATAGCGGTCGTCTGCATTGTCTCCTGACAGGCTGACCCCTGCAGTCCGTGGATCATAGGCTTGATAATGAACCCTTCCCTCGGCGTTCTTCCAATCGACAAGGTAGCGCCCATCATTGAGAGTCAGGATAGATGGATTGGATTCGTTGAGGTTCCTCGTATCGTCATTGATCATTACAGGCGCAGAAACCATGCTGCCGGTGGCAGAGTAAGTTCCCAGATAAATGTCGGAATCTGCACTGGATACAGTGAAGGCAAGTGCAAACCCTCCGTCGAGCAACGGCTTGATATCTAAGTCCTCAGCCGAGGCGGCTGGATTTTGATAGAGGATGATTTCTCCACCGGTAGCGACGCCTTCCGGACTATAGATGCGAGCCTTGAGGGCATTGCCATCACCAACGCCATCACGCCAAGCGACTACGAAGTTGCCGTTCGCAAGGGCAATCACCTTTTCTTCGCCGATGCGGCCAGGGGCCGTCACACTTATTTGGACGTCCTGCCCATTTGCTTTGCGCAGGAGGGCATCGATACGCCATCCAAGGCCCACAACCGTCGACCAAACGGACACATGACCGCCGCCTTTCAAGCCTGCTACATCGTATTGCGCACTGGTACCAATGCTGATCTCAGGACCAGCAACACCATTGCTGTCGAAGACGATATTTTTCACACCAGAACCAGTTTTATAGTATGTCATCGCGTAGCCGCCATTGGCCAGGCCTGCCATGACCCCGTAGGAAGCTCCAGCCCCAATGTCGATTGCGGAGCCTCCAGCCGTGCCGTCAGTATTGACGATCTGGGTTCCCATTTCGTAGGCCCCCCAGCCGTCCGTATTGTGGGTCCATGAAACCGCAATCCGACCATTGGTTAAGGCGGCAGCAGCCACGCTAACATTTGCGGTCATGAAGGATTTGATGAAAAAGGCATCCCGGATCAAAGAACCGTCGGTATCAAGGAGCTGGCCATACAGGTCCTTCCCCTCGTTTCTGTACGTAAATCTTAGAGCACGCTGCGTTTTGACGGAATCCGGTTTTCGAGCTGCGGCGGATCTGATTCAATCTAAGTCTCTTGGCTGA
>NZ_QOIO01000101.1 GCF_003332305.1 Microvirga aerophila
AATTGTTGAGACTACATTCATAAACTGGACAGCATTCTCTTCCATGCCAGTTCACCTTTGGATGGCGGGTAACTTACACTAAGAATGCTATTTGCCCGCCGCCGGGCAAGATAAGCACATCAGCTAAGACCTAAGAAGCTCGCGGCGCCCCAAGAATCCCAGCAGCCGGCCGCGTATTCGTCTCAATAGTCTTCCCCGCAGTTCTTTCGGTAGGCATCCAGAACGGTTCACTCGAAGCCGCGCGACTGCATCTCTGCGTCCGGGAAGTGACACGTAACCGTCGAGAAGCGTAGTTTATGTAACAACATATGAAAAGTCAGGGGCAGTACCAATGACTATCAGCAAGGCACAACTTCGCACGCTCCAGCTCCTCCACAAGGAGGCGGCGTACCGCGTCTATCGCTCTCACCGACCCGGTGAATACACCTGGGCGCACGAGCATACCAACATTCGGCTCACTTCAACGCTGCATCGGCTGTTCAGCAGCGGACATGCCACGGTCAGCTCTGAGGATAGAGACAGGGCCATCCTCACTGAGAAGGGTCGTGCGTTCCTGGCAAACGCAGCTTGAACCGAATCTCCGATTTGAACAGGACAACAAAATGCATCGCTATTACCTTCATCTGGTGGACCGTGAACGGATTTGGGAAGACCGCGACGGCTTTGATTTTCCACATCCTGAAAGCGCACGAAACGAAGCCTTGCGCAGCGCCAGAGAGCTTTGGCAGGATGCCCTGACGTTGGGCCGAGACTTGTCCGATCATGTCTTCATGATTGTCGATACAGAGGGGAAGCTTCACGCTTCCGTGCCCTTCTGCGAAGTTCTACGAGCAGCCGAAGACGAATTGTACGGAATGGAGCGGTTGGCTGCGTAGAGCTGGTTGAATGCCTGACGAGTTGCGATCCCCAATCAAGCACCACCTCGTGCTGCACCGGATCGACCCGGAGCAAGGTGTCAGGCAGTTCTATTAGCTCATGATTGAACGCGCCCTGTTCGGGAATGTGCGCCTGGTCTGCAAGTGTGGCGGATCGGTGCCAATGATCAGGTGATGGGGTGGCACCGGTCAGCGGGATTCCCTTCAAGGGTCGCTCGCATCGACTGAGGAAATCCGAGAGCTGACCGGTGCCGCGGCTTCGGGAGCAGCATCAATGCGAGGTAACGCCGGGCGAAGCCGAGCCCTCAGCTTTGCTCTGGATTGTGACGGTTTAGCGGCTCTGTGGCCGCAGTCCAAACACCTCCTCGGCCCATCGGTCATACACATGCTGAATGATGAGGTAGGTCTTGTATGCCCGATCGTAACGGCTTGCCGCCGCATAGCGGTCTTTTAAAGCGTGGAGGCGCTCAAGCCGCTGAGACCACTGCATTTGACGTTGCTGTGACATGATCCCCCTCCCGCTAAGAGACGCGAACGAAAAATGGTTGAGTTGAACAGTTGCCAGAGGCATTGCCCCTTGCCCCGGCGACTGGATCAAGCAACCCAAACAGTAGAACGCAGAACTGAACAAAGCTCTAAGGCAACTCTACAGCAGGCGAGTGCAACGGCTGCTGTGATCATGCTCATGATTGCTCAGTTGGAAATGCTTGTGATCTGCTGTTGGTCCTAGGGCTTTGGTCCCAGGTGATCCTGCGACAGAGTTTTTACCTTGGCCGTACAGGATGCTTGCAAGCGGGCGTGTTGCGTATGAGCCCATTGCTGTGTTCTGCCGAACGCAGTTCTCGCCCTGGCCGAGGTTCCACGACTCCCCTCGGCTGGGGCGTTTTTTTTGCGCGCAAGCTGACCGTGTTGGACGGCTAACGGGTGAACCGGCCGATCACAAAGCCGGCAACCATGAGCCCTACGAAGAAAGCGATGAGGATAAACCCGCTGCCGTACAAGAGCTTCTCCCACGGCGAAAAGCCATAGCAGCCCGAAAAGCCGAGCAGCTCGCACGCCCACCTCATTAGATCGTCCATGCGCCCCTCTTTGCTCGCGGCTGCAGAGATTATGCGGCTCGAGCGAAAGGAACCACGAATTTCGCGTAAGCCGCAGTATGGAACAGGGAGTCTCGTACACGCGAGGAAATGCATTCCACAACGCCCATACCGCGCGGAAGCGCCTTATGACGACGCTATCAAAGGCGAATGCATGGCAAGGAAAATAAGGATATCGAGTGGGCTTATAGGATAAAGGTCATTGGCAAAGCTCCTGCACCTCGTACCCTGAACCTGGGTAGGTGAAGGTCAGGAGGAGCAGATATCTATGGGCCCATGGGATCCCTGGGAGGGACACATTCCAGGTCTGCGCCTACCCCAGAGCACCTGGGACGCGCTACGGGCAGAGGGCATCATGACCATCGAGCAACTCAGGGCTGTGGCTCATCGGGTCCACTATCTCCCGGGTATCGGGCGCAAGACAGCGCAACTCATCCGAGAGGAACTCGCCCGTGTTGCGTCATCCGATGAAGGCCGATTTCCTCCTATACAACGCGATTCCCAAAAGTGAGGTGACGGCGGTCTACTGGATCGTCTCCATCTGAGAGGTCATCCCAGTGGTGGCCTCTTTCATGGAGGATTGCACATGCCGAACACGGAAAACAGATTCTTCACGACGGAGTACGAGGACGGGTACGGTCAGCTCGTCATGGTGACGTCCCACGTCAACACGACACCCAAGGCATACAACGGCCTCTGGCAGGTAGCACAGCACCACTACGAGTCGGAGGACTACAAAGCCATGTTCATCTTCGCCGGCACGGCTGGCAAGTCCCCGACGGTGCGGGAGTTCAACACCTTAGAGCACTACAACGGCATCGATCCTTCAACGGGTGACAAGGGCAACTTCATCCTCCACCAGAACAGTCACTGGGACTTAGCGATCTAGCGGATTGAGAGCCTCGCGCGCGTTGAAATCGCGCCGCGAATTCCGATAGGTGCGCGTTTGACAAGTTACCCCTTTGCGGGGGCGTGGATAGAAATACTATGGCTGCATCCTAGCCAATCGGCTGTCGCAATCGCTCCGGAGAAGATGTGATTGAGGGGTCTCCAATTTCGCATAAGCCCCAGTATGGAACGGCCCGCGGGCAGCAACGGATTGTTTACCATAGCCGGGGCAGGCTGCGTCAGCCGGGTATTACATCCCGATCCGGCACTGTGTTGCTCAGACACAGCCAGCGCCCTGGCCGAGGGTCCTTCGCCTCTCTCGACCGGGGCGTTTTATTGTCAGCCGCAAATTTCGCCAAAGGTCGTTTATGGAACGGCCCGTTCTGCGTCACAGGGCGCCTCTTCATCGGTCCATTAAGGCAGGGCCCAATGGAACGTCGGGACTATAGTCGGATGAGAGGTCAGACCTTAGTCCGATGACAGAGATTGCCGGAGCGGTCATCTTCTCCCGCTACCAGAATGCGCCTGATCTCTTGGGAGGAACAGGCATGAGGATCATTCTCGCAATTTCGGTCTGCGTGTTTGCAACATCAGCACATGCTGATCATTGGACGGGTAAGGTGGCCCAAACCCGGTACGCTGTCGATACCTGCTTGAGCAGCCTCGCCAACACACTCCCGAGTGAACCGAGTCATCGGCCATTGGTGACGACCTGCAGCGACCGGATGAAAACCCATGCCCGGGCTCTCCGGTGCCAGTCATGGGAGCAGACCGGCAGACCTGGACATAAGGGTAAGAAGTGTTCGATCTGATCCGCAGCCTACTGGGTCCTTCAGGGGAGGGTTGGTGGTCTGCTATGGCCTTTGCCCCGAGCGGACCTTCGACAGGGCTATACTCTGTGCACGCAGCAGACGGTTTGCGCCCACGGTAGGATTGCCCGTCGTGGGTCAAGGCATGTCTGAAGTCTGCCCCACGACAGGTAGAACAGTCGGCTGCTTATAAGCTGCGGTCACCGGGGCCGGCTCTGCAGGTCCTGCGCACAGGCCTGCCACCTGGATCAGGCCAAACCCGTACGTCGGATCCCATCCGGGCTCGCCAAGGTCGCGGGTGCGCGCTTCCAGGCGGGACTGGATCACTTTGGGATCTAACCCGGGGTTGGATGCGAGTAGCAGGCCTGCGGCGGCGGACACGAAGGGGACGGCATAGGACGTGCCCGTCCTCAGGGCGCCGCTGCCCTGGGACGAGGCGGTCCAGATATTCACCCCGGGTGCCGCAAGATCAACGTATGCGCCATGAGTGGCGCGTCGGTACACCTTCAGCTCCTGATCCACCGCGGTGACCGCGATGACGCCAGGATAAGCTGCCGGGTAGGACGGTTCAGCACCGGCGCCATTGTTACCCGCTGCTGCAATGATCACTATGCCCTTGGCCTGGGCCGCCTCGATGGCTTTCTTGAGGACCGTGTTTGGCGGACCTGATAGGCTCAGGTTCATGACCTGCACGCCGCGCTCGGCCAGAGCCTCAACGGCGGCCACAAGGGACATCACGTCCGTCCGATCGGCGGTGCCGCCGTCGCGGTAGAAGGCGTCCACCGCGACAAGTTTCGCATCCGGCAGGAGACCAGGCGTCTGACTTCCCCGCCGGCCTACTAGGAGGGCTGCAACCGCGGTGCCGTGATCCTGTAAGGAGGCATCAGCGCGGCTCGCAGGACCTTCCACAACCTCGATGGCCTGATCCTTCAGGGCGTCGTGGTTGAGATTTATGCCTGTGTCGATCAGGCCAATGAGAGGCGTCGGGCCGCATTGAGCGACGTTGGACGCCGACCAGTTCACGAGGGCGGTTGCCGTGCACTCAGGGCCAGTGCACGGACCTGCGCCTTCATCGAGATAGTAGAAGTGATCGAAATCCGCTGAGGCTTGTGCATCGACCAGACGGATCGTTTGCTGGGCCTGAGCCAGGGAGGCGCCTTGGGGCACGCGCAGCCTGACCACCTGTGGGGCGATCCGGCCCTGTGTCTGGGTCTCGATGCGAAACCCTTGGGCGGTAAGCCTGGTCAGATCTGCGCGGGACAAGCCTGACGCCACGATGAAGTCCGTGGATTGGCGTGGCTTGGGGCGAGGGTCTACGGGTTCGGCCAGACCGACTGCATTGGTTTGTGCAGCCGGTGGTTGGGCTGAAACTTGTGACGTCGCCGGAGCCTGAGGGGCCGCTTGGGCTAGGCTCGACGTTTGTTGGTCCGATGCAGTGGCGACGTCTTGACCCGTCGGGGTTGGACTGGTGCTTGCCGGTGCCGGAGCGGCCGCCTGGACTGGGCTCGGGGTCTGCTGGTTAGGCGTGGCGGCGACGTCCTGGCTCGGGGTCTGCTGGTCGGGTGCGGCGGCGACGTCCTGGCTCGGGGTCTGCTGGTCGGGCGTGGCGGCGACGTCCTGGCTCGGGGTCTGCTGGTCGGGTGTGGCGGCGACATCCTGGCTCGCCGGGGTTGGACTGGTGGGGGCACCTGGCACGGCGGCGGACTTGATCGCCTTGGTGCTGAGCTCGCGGAGCTCGCCAAGAGCCTTGCCCAGAAGGGCTTGTACGGCCTCTGTTTTGATTGAAGCGTGTGATGGTGCCGGCGCCGGGGAGGGGGCTTGGGCCAGGCTCGGGGTCTGCTCGTCGGGCGCAATGGCCTTGCCCTGGCTTGGCTGCGTTGGACTGGCGCTCGCCGGAGCCGGAGAGCTCACTTGGGCCGGGCTCGGTGTCTGCTGGCCAGGTGCGGCGACCGTCGCTTGGCTCGCCTGGGCTGGGCTGGTGCTCGCCTGCGGCGGAGAGGCTGCTTGGGTCTGGCTCGAACCCTGCTGGTCCGCTGCAGCGGCGGCTTGGCCTGTGGAGGCCTTTCCACCGCCACCTTGGCTTTTGCTGTTACCTGCCTTACCGGAGCTAGCTGTGCTGCTCCCAGAGGTAGCCTCGCCACCAGCCTTTGAGGCACCGGTGTCACCCTGGGCCCTGGCCTGATCCTTACTGCCTGCTGGGCTGGCTGCACGAGCGTTGCTGCCGGTTACACTGCTGCCTCCACTCGCTGTTTCGCCGCTGGTGCTCCCGGTCGTGGTGCTGCTGCCGCCAGCGTTATTACTTCTGCCGCCGGCCCTGCCGCTGTTGCCTACGGCATTGTTGCTGCCCTCACCCCCGCCGAGGCCGCCGCCAAGCCGGCCTCCTGGTGAACTCTCTTTGCTGCCGCTGTTGCTTTTACTGTTTCCCAGGCCAGACCTCGCTCCGGCCGAGCCGCCGCCTGTGTTGGCTCCGGCATTCCCGCCTGCAGTCGCATTGCCGGGAGCACTCTGTGCGCCGGTGTTGCCTTGGCTGGCGCCCTCGGCAGACTGACTGGCTGTGCCGCCCTTGCCTGGGCGTCCAGCGTTGTCTCCTCGCCCTTGACCACCTCGCCCTTTGCCGCCTTGTCCTTTGCCGCTTCCAGTGTTGCTTGCGTTGCCGCCAGCGGGGCCTGCGGCCGAGCCGCCGCCTGTGTTGGCTCCGTTGCCTTGGCCTTGCGAGTTTCCTCCGGCATTGCTGTTGCCTGCACTTGCCCCGGGGCTATTGCCGCCTCCGGCACCACCGCCTAGGCCTCCGGAGGGCCCGCTACTTGGGCCGCCTGGGCCAGGGCTGCCTTTGCCCCCACCGCCTTGGTTGCCCGCACTTGAGTTACCTCTGCCCGCATTGCCTGCACCTGAGTTACCTGCGCCAAGACTGCCTCCGCCCGCGTTCCCGGCATTGGAGTTGCTTCCACCTGCCTTGCCCCCGGCCGAATTACCCCCAGGCGAGCCGCCGTTTCCGTTGCCACCGTTCCCGCCCTTGCCGCCTTTACCGTTGCCACCGGAGTTTCCACCGCCGCTAGGCCCATCGCCGCCCCCGCCGCCCTTGTTTCCGGCCCCGTCACCGCCCTTGGCGAACGCTGACCCATCCATGATCGGCAAGCGGGAGCCATGGCCCAACTCAAGTTGAACCCGAAGGGGAAGAGCAGCGGCGGCGCTTGCTACCGCGATGAGAACATGTCGCCACCAACGTGCCATGGTCACCTCGTGACGGCGCTTCAATGCCCGGGTTCACCACTTGCAGCGCGGCAAGGCAACAGAACAGCGACCGACTCGCAGGTGCGCAGCATCGAGCGTTGAAACACACTATCTTCACCATATCCAAGATGAACGACAGCGATCCAATCACTTATTGTTTCGAGCAATAAGCTTAGCAATAAACCTGCTGTGCTCGAAGTAGTGGGTGCAGATGTCTTGCTAGGTCTCAGGCTAACGACGGAGGCGTTCCGGCTTCCGGTGGGCCTGAGCATGGGGAGATTAGGGGTCATCGAAGCCATGGCTGATGCTAGTTCTCTTCCGCAGCCCGCGGGGTCCGGATGGGCTAACTAGAGATCTCTTGCGACGGACCGCGCCGGCCACAATGAGGGAGTTTTGAGAACTTCGCAGCCGGCTAAGGGGACTCGCGTAATTCGCGGAAGCCCCAGTATGGAACGGCCGCGAGCGGCTACCGATTGTTTACTCTGACCATGCAGGGTGGGTGAACCGGGCGCGTTGCATACCAGCCCGACCAATCGGATGCCCCGAACGCATGGATAGACGCCCTGGCCGAGAGTTCTACCCTCCTCGGCTGGGGCGTTCTTGTTTGATGATAGATCCTCCGCGGAATTTCGCGGAAGACGGTAGTATGGAACAGGGCTGACGCTTCACCAGCGCCAGCAAGGCGATAGGGCTGTTTGATCTATAATCTCTGGCAGTCACCGTAAGATATGCTTAGGCTATCAGTTGAGTTAGCGACGTAGCCGAAGACCTCGGCACGCGAATATCGCAACAACTCGGTATCAAAGGCGAAAATATAAAATTGCTCTGTGCATTCTAAAAGATTAGTTTTAATTTTCCACGGAGTTCTGCACTCATACGTTGTAGTTTCATTTCCACGTTTTACTGTGATTATATTATTTTCCTTAACTATAGTTGAGCCTAAATTGTTGAATGTGGTATTAGCGTATCCACCCTGTTTGTTAGAATGAAAGCCAGCTGTTTGTTGCTCTGAGCAAACGAATGCCTCTTTTGCGCTGGCACTCGTCACAGTTAAGACTAGACCAAGAACCGAGATTAATCTGAACATTACAGCCCTTTTGAATGACCCTAAGAGTCCGTCCCGTAAATCATGAGCACCTACCCATGCGGCGGACGAGGAGCATGACGGAAGCAGCGTAGAGGAACGCGCGGGCTGAGGTGAGCGTCGCCTCCGGATCTTTCCAGAGCCGCCGGTTGCGGCTGATCCACGCGAAGAATCGTTCAACCACCCAGCGGCGTGGGTGCACCGCAAAGCCAACCTGATCAGGCGGCTTCCTGACGATCTCGATGCGGATTGACGTGGCCTGAGCCGGCGCCTCGCCGGTATAGCCACTGTCGGCAAAGGCTGTGGCGATGAACGGGAATGCACGCCGTGACAGGCGCAGAACCACACAGGCCCCATCCCGGTCCTGGACGTCAGCGGGCTGGGGCTCCAGGATCAGACCGCGCCCGTCAGTGTCGACCATCACCTGGCGCTTGCGGCCTTTCACCTTCTTGCCGGCATCATAGCCTCGCGGGCCGCCGCTCTCGGTGGTCTTCACACTCTGGCTGTCGAGCACGGCGGCGGTGGGGGGAAGCCTCCCGTCCGACCCGCTCGCGATCGGCCATGACCAAGAGATGATTGATGGTCTCGAACAGGCCGCTGTCGCGCCACAGGCTGAACCAGCGGAAAACGGTGCTCTTGGGCGGCAGGTCGGAGGGCAACAGCCGCCAGGCAATGCCGCCGCGCAGCACGTAGAAGATCGCATTCAGGATCTCCCGGGTGGGCCAGCGACGTGGGCGGCCTCGGACACGGGGCTCGGGCAAGAGCGGCGCGATCAGCGCCCATTCGGCGTCAGTCAGATCGGTTTCGTATCGCAAGCCGTCGCGGCTATACTGCCGCCGGGTGGTCGGGGTCCACATTGCGGTTCCAGGTCAGGCTTCAGCACCTTCCTGGAATCATAGAGGCCTCGGCCACTCAACCCTTTTCGGGACGGGCTCTTAGCATCCAACTGTGCTGATCGGATGCCAATCGTCCATCGCTGGCCTTTCATGGGTTCCGAATCTTGGCTCTGCCGTTGTCGTCACCTGCTTCGGCATTGCCGAATGCCTTGGAACAGCCGGTCCAAAGCAACTTCGAGCTGTAGGTTCGGTTCAGAGGCTTGTGGAGGGAGGCTGCTTTCCTTCACTATTGGCCCATAAGCACTGTCCTCTCCGAGGGATTCCTGTTTTTGGGCCCCTTAGCGTCGGAAGCCACAGAAACGGCCACAGACGGCCTTGAGACCTTGGATGGGGAATTGCCGGCCGCTCACCAGAACGGCCGCCACGGGCCGCCGCAGATCGCCTGTTGGCTGCAATGAAGGCCTGAGTGTAGTCGGACCCAAACTGAAACAAGATCGGTTTGCGCCGCAGACCCTCCTCCCGTGGCCTTGTAGCGCGATCCTGATGCAACGGCCCGATCAAGGAAGCCAACGTCCAAGGCTTGACCGCTTCAGACCCAGTCGCGGGTAATTCGCGGAAGACGCTATATGAAACCGCTAAGCTTGGCCTTCACTTAGACTGTTGAAGCCTTGCAGGATCATCAAACACCGGCGCGCCGATGCCCTTTAGCCAGAACCCCGTCGTCGAATGGGCGGCAGAGCTCTATCACCTGCTGCAGGGGCTTCAGATCGCGACCGGCGCCAATGGCAACCGCTATGGCCGCCTCGATGTCGACGTGAACCGGGAGACCCTGTTCCTGATCAATGACTTCGAAGCACGGGTGCGGCAGCGCCGAGTGCGGCTCAGGCTGGCTGACAAGGCTGAAGAATGCCTTGTGGGCGAGATGAACCCATTGATTGGCCTCGGGGCGGCAGCCGATCCAACCCAGCACATCAGCAAAGTCCGCATCAGCTTTTACAACGTCTAATACCAAGAGGCGTGAAGGCTGACTCATTCAGGGTTTTCAGCCGGGCGCATGTCTGATTCCATGCTGGCGACAGG
>NZ_QOIO01000102.1 GCF_003332305.1 Microvirga aerophila
TGGTGCAGCTATGGACGGCAGCAGCCACAAGGGCAGCGACCGAGCGCATGAGGGAACTCTATCCTCTCATCAAAGCGTCCAGGCGATCGATGAACTGAGGCGGGTTGCTCACCTGAACTTGCTCCCTCCGGCCCCGCCAGCGGGGGAGCTTTTTTGTCTGGCCTTCAAATGAAAACGGAGCGGCCTGTTCCGTGTGCGCCGCTCCAGATGTGGGCTCCCCGAGCAGCTCCTGCAGGCAAAAAGAAAGCGCCCCCACAAGGGAGCGCTTCCAAGGTGCCGGTCGTGGGGCAGAATACGCCGGAGATGCCAGGTAATGCACTCCTGCGGCTTTCGTTCCAAAAACGAACGAGTTTGCAGCCAACTGGCCTGGGTCGCACGTGGTCTAGACCAGTTGGCCTAAGTAGAATTGGCTAATTTTCTTCTCTTTCGGGTTAGTTTATAGATCTCAAACATTGATTGAGGGATTGTTCAGTCAGAATAAAAGTATATTTTGAAGATAAACTTCCTAGTCGTGGGGGCAGATCCAGGGCCAAGGCCGCGAACTCAGCCATAAAGACTGAGCGCGGCCTTTTTATTGTTTTCCGAGCGCCACCATCACGGCGAACTCTGCCGTCGCATTTAACCTGGATCAAGGACGCGGCGCGGCAGAGGGTCTAGTTTGAGGCGTGGATTGATGGGATCCACTTTTGACTGCCCCTACATTGAATCTCCCGAACTCCCTCGTTGGCCACCACCTGCGGGGGAGTTTTCTTGTCGGGGGCCTGAGGCGGCGGTTTTCGGTTCAGCGCGGGAATAAAACCGGAGGCCGGACCGTTGAGCACAGACCTGCCCTTGTTACCCCGCCGGCCCCTTCAGGCGCTCCCGCGGGAGCGCCTTTTCTTGGTCACTTGGTCCGCAACTGGGGCCGGATCGACACTAACGGCCAGGAACTGGTCGAGATCTTCGACAGCGAGATCGAGGCCGGCTAAGGGGTGGCGGGGCCCTCGGGATCTCTTACTGCCCAGGATTAGCTCTATTAGGCGAGTAGCTCATGACTATGGCTGAACAGAACATGCAATCTCTCAATGCGGCGGTTGAGGAGACCATCGATCTGGCCCATCAGGCGATCGAGCAGACCCGCGCCGAAATCGCTCGCTCGCAGGCTTTGAGCCAAGCCGACGCTGATCTCGCGCATGCCATCGAACGCATGGTCGATAATCATGACAGGAGTACGCACGAGCAATGAGGCCAGTTCAATCGATCCCGTCGCTTCACTCTGCACAGGTACAAAGCTGACAGGCCGCGTGGTTTACCAGATCCCTTACACAGAATCCCACTCGATGCTCAGTCGAGCGGGGCTTCTTCATGGGCTGTTAACCATACCGCCGCGACCATGCTCTGGCTGATCCGCTTATAGCGAGCGGGTCGGATCAGCATCTTCCTTGGAGCAGGCGAGGTGTTCCATCCGCACCTCGTCTGCTTTGGGGATGTGCGCGTCCAGTGCAGTAACTGTCCCGTAACCACAATCACAAGCGACCCTGACCGAAACCGCAGGCACGGCGTTGACCTTGTGCCTGAACGGGAGAGGACTGCCTCATGACCATTCTCGATCCGATCACCGGGAACCTCGTGCAGATCGACATTCGGATCAAACCACGCCGTTGAGCGTCTGCGTCGCTGGGAGGTGGTGATGAAACGATCCTCACAACGACGCGCCAGACGCTGGGTCATCCAAGAGCTGATCCGCTGCATGGAGCAGCGCAGCGATCTCCCTTTCCCATCAAATCTGGTTCAGATCTCCCTGATCGACGCAACTTCCTGCTCGATGATCTCAGGATCGAGATCTCCCTCTGAGTAGTAGCGCCTGATATAGACTTCGAGATCCTTTTGGTCTGGGAACGCCACGATCACTCTCGCCATACCCGCGTTCGGAGGACCTTCCCAGATCGAGGCGGTGACGCAGCCCCCTATGAGTTCCACCTCTTGTTGGATCCCTGCGGCGAACTCCTCCGGAGGCACTTCGTCAATCTCGAACCCCTCGTAGGTGTATTCGGGAGTGTACTGATCGATTGGCTCCGGTGTCATGCCACAGACCTCTTAATGTTGGGGCGCATCTGATCAGAGGGTTTGCAAAGGGGAAAATGGAGGCGACATCGCCTCCACTTCCGATGCAGCTACCGGAGCTCCCAGATGCCGGTGTGGCCGATCTTCGTGAGCTTGCCCTCGTCTACAAGCCTCTGGGCGGCCCAGCGCATGTCGTACTGCCATGTGTAGAAGAGGTCATTGAGGCGGAGGTCAGCTTCGTGGCGGCTCCAGATCTCTCGAGCTACGTCGATGAGATGGGCACGCCCGCGCAAGTCCTTAAGGATGTCTAGGATCGACTGCTGCAAATCTGACTTGGTCATTGTGGTCTCCGTCATATGCCTGAGGAAAGTCGAGAGTTTCTCCATTCGCCCTCACGTAGGTGGCTGACCCGGCGTTACCCACCGGGTCAGCGCTGCGAGCTATGTTGCGGCCTTGATCAGCCTTTCTGCTTGGACTTCGTCGCGAGGTAGTCCAGAGCGGCCTGGAGGTGCGCTGCCTTTTTTGCTGCCGTTACGGGCTTGCCCCACTTGACCCAGGTCTCGAAGCTCTGCTTCGCGACGTTGGAGTAGCCTTTGCCCGTGTCGAGGTAGCTGAAGTTGCTCTTGCGCATTGCCCAGGAGTCCGTCGTGATCCCGAGCATGGTTGCGATCCGGAAGTCGTTCTCTCCCAATGGCTTTGTGCCGTACAAGTACGCGAAGCAGTTCACTAGATCGTCGCCGTTCGACCACGCGTGCTGGCAAACTCTGGCTGTTCTCATCAGGTCATTCTTTCAGTGAGAGTGGAAACAAGGGCATCTCGCCCGGCAGGCGAACCCGGGTGGGGTGAGGTCCGGGTTCGCCTGCGTCATCACCGAGGGTGCCATGGAGCAAGCACACTCGGGTGAGTATCAATGTTAGATGATTTAAGCTAACGGCAAGTCCAAAATTTAAATAAAATCCGTTTTTGACAGAAAATAATACTATATAGGTAGGTTTCTCACAGTTTAATTTCGGGTTCTACTCATATACTTGGAGGGATCACTCACGATTACATGCATTCAACATGAATATGGGTCCTCATATTTTTGAGGAGTACTCGCATTGTTGAGGGTTCCTCATGTCATGGAGGGTTCCTAATACTGTGGAGGGGAGACTTGGCAGTGACATGCTCCTCCAGGAGAGGATCCTCACTATGTGTTAGTCCGACCTCGCACACGTGGGGCACCCCGCGTAATTCGCAGAAGTGCCTTCTGTTCTGTCTTCCTGGGCCTGATCAGACAGGTCAGTCCGCCAAGGTTTCCTCGGCAACCGCCGGACTGCGATCCAGCAGCACGAGCAGGATCCGAGCTGGTCCCTGGACCATGCTGATTGCCGGCATCGTCCTTCGGCCATTTTGTGCAAAAATCACGAATTTTGCACAAAGCTCTCGACCCAAGCGGATCAGTCACTTACGCTGTGCAAAACATATGTGCAAAATAAGTGCTGATCTGATGGCTCTGATTGCTTACGCCCGCGTCTCGACCGAGGGGCAGACCCTCGAGGCCCAGGTTGCCCAGCTTAAGGCTGCCGGCGCCGAGAAGATCTTCAAGGAGAAGGTCAGCGGTGCCCGGGCCGACCGCCCCCAGCTCAAGAAGGCACTCGCCGCCCTCGGGCCGGACGACGTGCTTCTTGTGACCTGCCTTGATCGCCTGGCCCGCTCGACCCGTGATCTCCTCAACGTTCTGGACGAGATCGCCAAAAAGGGTGCTGGCTTCCGGTCGCTGAACGACACATGGGCCGATACGACGACCCCACACGGGCGGCTGATGCTGACGGTGCTGGGAGGGCTGGCCGAGTTCGAGCGCGAGCTCATCCGAGCTCGAACCGGCGAAGGACGTGAGCGGGCGAAGGCTAGAGGGGTAAGGCTCGGACGCAAGCCGAAGCTGACAGCGCACCAGAAACGCGAGGCTCTCGTCCGGCGTGAGGCTGGTGAACCCCTGACCGAGATCGCACGCACCTACAATGTTAGCCACTCGACGATCTCGAGGCTGCAGGTCTAGCTGGCCAGAGCTCCGATTGAGTTTGAAGGACTTGTCGGGAGACGAGAGTGCCCTTTCGGCCGATGAGTCAGGATAGTCAGACGACTGCAGGCGCGTGCAGCGCTGCCTCACTCCTTGCGAGTTGTCTTGCCCGGCGACGGCTTCGCTCGCACTTTGCCGCGCACTTGCTTCTCGAACCACGCTGCAAGGCGTTTGGGCCAGCGCACCCGAAGTTCCTCCGGCGTCAGGTCGAAGGAGGTCAGTCCTTGCTCCTTGAGCGCAAGCTCCTCTTCAACCCAGCGGTTGACCCAGCGCTCCGGCAGTTTGGGGTTGTTCACGTCAATCGGCCCATCGTAAGCCGCCTTCAGCAGATTATTCACCCGAACCTGTCTCGGCTCGCGGCGGGGCTTGCCGGGGTTTTTTCGCGGGGCACGTTCGGGAGTGAGCATGCGGAACTGCACGCACTCACCGACAAACCGCGCATAGGCGCTTGGGTTTGTCGCCCGGAGCTTCGCAACCGCCTGCAGCCCATGCTGTGCAAAGTCGGCGGCGACGGCATCAAGGAGTTGCTCGGCCAGCCGCTCACGCGTCGTCGGCTCCCTGGTTGCCGGCGCGGGCTTGTCGGGGCTGGCGTGTGATCGGAGGAGCGGCTTGAAGGCGACGAGGTCGCTCACCAGCCGGGCATAGGCAATCGGATCACGCTCCCGCAGGATAGTGACCACCTGCGGACCATGGGCCGCCAGATCATCGGCCATGATCGCGACAACTGTCTGCCCCGCCCGGTTACGAGCGTCGAGCAAGCGACTAGACGGTTCCGCTGTGGCGGCCTCTGGCGGCTTTTGCTCGCCAGTCGGTGCTTGGGCCGGCGAGAGGCGGAATTGCCGTCAGTGAAGCCCGGGAAGGGTTTGCTGAAGCTCTCAAACGGATTGTCGGCCACCTCACGTTACTCCTCGCAGGTGGGTGGGGGTGGAACGATGGGACAGCCTCTCTGATCTCTCGCCTCCTTTGGCAGACGCCAGCCGGCCACAGGAAACGGATCGATCGGCAGACGGACGTCGGTCAGGTGGTCAATGCGGGGTGGCAGACCGTGTCCGGTGTCCCAATAGACCCAGTCCCAATGCCTGCGGACAGTGAGGCCGCGCTCGACAACGAAGAAGCGCCACACGTGCATGGCCTCCGTGGAGAGCATCCAGAATGCATGCTTCGTGAGACGCCCGTGCAGATGACCTGTGCTGTCGCGGTAAAGCCTGGGCCTGAGAAGCGAACCACCAACGAGAACCTCAGCGGCCCGGCGTACGAGAGGGATGGCCAGGGCCACTGAGCGGAAGGTCGTGCCCTCAAACCGGCAGGGACCGACGGTGGCGTTGACCGCCTGGAACACCAGCTCCAGGGCGGGGGCGTGTTCAGGCCTCAGCATCATAGGCACAGCTCCCGCGCGTGCGCGCCCAGAGCGCGCGAATGGGCAGGCCATTGGGGCTCAGCTCCCTTCGGAAGCCCCGGCGCAATGTAACGCTATTTATCTTGTCACCGTTGTCACCACCCCCCTCGGTGACAACGGTGACAGATTGCGAAGGCGTTATTTTCCAGTGACTTAGCGTCAGGCGCAGTTTCTTGTGGGCCGTTTGGATGCCTCTGGCACCCGAAAAACGGATCTCAGCAATCCCTTGCTGCACAAGGGATCCGGTGGAAGATGAACAACTGTCGCCGTTGTCACCTCGCACAGGCATTAGACTAGAATTAAAAAGGCTTCCCATTTTCCTTTGTGCGACAGTGGGGGCATACGCCTTCATGCGCGTGAGGTGACACCGGCGACGGCCTCTCCTCATGGCCCGCCCCTCCGCCCGCGCATGATCCGTTCCCGAATTTCGGCTTGGAGCCGGACCTCAGCCTCGTGCTCTGCGGCGAAGCGTTCACCTAGGCCCGGCGTGACAAACCACTCCGTGTTGTAGGGGCCGCGCTCGACCGGAGTGAGCCACCCACCTGCTTCGAACACGAATAGCTGCTTGAGGGCATCCTCCCGCCCGTCCCGCAAGCCACGCGTAATTCTTGTTAGGCTGCGCAGAGTAATCGTCGGACCGTTGTGCCTGATAATGGCAGTCGCGATCTGCCGAACACGGCTGAGGGCCTGACCACCATTCTGGAGGTCGTAGAACGCCGTCCCGTGCGGGATCACAAACTCCCGCACAATTCTCTCGGCATTGGCGACGGCGTGGTCGGAAACGTCTTCGATGCCCAGCGCGCGACCCTCGACCACGTCCACGAGATGCAGGATGAGCGCGAGGGCTCCCAGCGTGCGAGGCAGCTTGGCGAGGAATCCACCGAAGGCTGGCGAAGGCTCGGTGATCCGCCCCGCCTTGATCATGTCAGCGTCGAATGCCTCGAAACGTGCACGGCTTTCATCCGTGAGGAGGAACATTCCGGGCTCCATCCCGTCGAGGCGGTTGATGAGATCCGTGAAGGCGCGCTCCACGCGCAAGTCCCGTTCCTCGTCGCGGTAGGGCTGCGCCTCGCCCATCACGACGGGCAGGAAACGCTGGAGGAGGCCGTCCGAGTCGAGGTTGCCCATCTCTCGGAGACGATCCGGCTGGATCGAGCCGATGACGGCGACCGATAGGTTTCGGACCCGACGGTCACCGCTGACGCGCTGTTGCGTATAAGGGCCACCATCGAAGGCACGAGTCCAGATTGAGCGGTCCTGCGCTGCGCCTTTGCCCCCGCCACCGTACTTGTCCATCGCCCCGATCCAGCCCGATAACTCGTCACGGATCAGGATTGCACCGCAGTCCTGGCGTGAGAGCAGGGCGCACACGCGCTCGCTGGTAGCGTCGGTGATGATGCGGTGACGAGGTTGAGGGATTGTCTCAACTGGACGCTCTTCTAGCTTTGCGAGCTCCTCCTCGGCCTCCTTCGCAGCCAAGTAAGCCTCAAGGTCCCGTCCGTCGAGCCGATCGATTGCGTCATAGGCGGTACGCATAATGGCGGTCTTGCGCGAGCTGGGAGGAGCCAAGAGCAGGGTCCACAGGACAGGCGGGATCAGAAGATCGTCGTGGTACCGCTTAGGCTTGAGACGCACGCGGTGGTCGATCACACCTGAAAGCAGTGCAAGACTTGCCATAGCGAAAGCGCTGACATCTGCACCCGAAGCCATAGCCTTCTCCTCGGCGAAGGCTCGCAGGGTCTGCGGGAGCGCATCGAGGGGGAATGTCGGGACCGGCGGCCGGTCAAAGGCATTCCATGCCTCTGCAGCTGTCGGCAGCTCTACATCCTGCTCTTTGCCCCTCTGCTTTTGTGCGGGAGAGCTCTTGGCTTTAGGCTTATCTGCTCCTTTGACCTTGGCACGCGCGTTGGCCGCGCTGCGCGTAGCGTCGTCCATGATTTCCCTAAGGCAGTCATGGCCGTACTGCTCGAGCACCGCACTAGCGTCAACTTTTCCGTTAGATGCCATGGCGAGTCTCCCGCAAACGAAGGGCGGCTTTGAAGTCGCGAACTGGCATGGCAATGACTTCGAAACCTCGCCGCTCCAGCCGCTCCACCAGAGTATTCCCATACCGCTCGCCTGCAGGGTCTGGGTCGATCAGGACGGTTACGCACTCCACGTAAGCAGGGACGTGCTCGGCCAGGCCAGGCAGTCTCGAGGCCGACCCTGCAGCCCACGCGCCAAGACCCCGGACCTCATGGACCGCAAGCGCCTCCTCGATGCCTTCAGTGATCGTCAGGCCACCAATGTCGTTCACGGGAGCCAGCACGATGGGCAGAGTGTGTGCCCGTCCCAACATGATCTTGTTCGGTTCTGTGTCGGCCTTGTCGAGCCCATCGGGACGCAGCTTGGTCAGGTGGACCCCGCGAAGCGTGTTAATCCGCAGGACACCCGGCTCCGGCTCGTCTGCAAGCCCGAAGGCCCCGATCAGGCTGGGAGGATGCTTGCCACTTGCCGGGAGGAACCGCAGCGTCGCCGGTAGGGAAACTGTGATGCGCCTCTTTTTGCAGAGATACCGTTCGGCCAACGTGCCAGCAATGGGCTGTGACCGCTCCCAGAGCCAATACGCCAGATCAAGGCTCTTTCGCACCTCTTCGAACTCTACCGCAGCCCTGGGGACCGTCTGGATCGGGCTCTGGGGGATTTGAGGCACCCGGCGACCAGAACGCTTGGGCAACAACCCTCGGCGGCGCAAGTCGTCCTTGATGTCTTTGTAAGTCTCGGGGCCGAACGTAAATACGACGACATCATTCGGATCCGAATGATGATCTACAATTGAGACACTACGGTCCTTGCGGGAGTGCCCAGGAGCCGGAAAGTTCCCGGAGTTGCCGTGCCAGTCACCGCCCAGGGCACACGTGATATGTTTTGCGAGGGAAGCGCTCATAGCTTACCCCCGCTGAGCAGCAGGCCGATGTGGGGATAGCGCTCCAGGAGAGCCTTGACGGCGGGATGCTCGTCGCCGTGCAGCCCGTCAGGGTTGATCCACCCTTCAACAGTTTGGTGATATACCTCTTTACCTGTGACGCGATCTTTCCAGAGAGTACGACCGAGCTGGTCGCCAAACGAACTTGCTGAGAGGCGCCCGTTCCAATCCACGTGGAACTCGACATTGTTTATCTCGAGCCCTAGTGGCTCGACGACGAGACGCGCTAAGAGTCGAACGTTTTCACATCTAAGTTTGAGAGCAGTCATGTGTGAACTCCTACTGTTGAGGAGCCACGAAGACAGGCATTCCATAATGTGGTAGAAACATCAGCTATCCTTGAACTGACGTTTCACCGCCTCGGGGCTTACCTGCTCCGGGGCGGTTTTCTATGCGTTGGAAGGCAGCCCTGATTGGGCCGAGGTAGTAGGCTCTAGAGGTCGTGGCTCAAGCGGTCCGAGCAGGTCCTGGGCCCAGGCGATCAAACTCGCCTCAGGGTAGAGTGCGCGGCCGCAGACTTTGTGGAACGGCGGGCCATTGCCTTCGCATGCCCAGCGGGCCAGGGTTTGTGGAGAGCAGGGCAGGTTGAAGCGGTCGCGCAGCAGCACGGCGGCATCGTGGCGCGAGAGCAGTCGAGTGATAGAGCTAGGCATGGGTGATCCATCGCGAGCACGAGAACGCGCGCCACCTGAGCGGCGCACACAGTCGGTTCCTTCACGACAGTCCCGCCGTCGCCGCGATGGCCGCTCGTGCGAGCAAGCCCGGCTAGTCAACGTCCAGCCGAAGTACGTACGACCTTACGCTGTCGTCGCGATGGCGGCCCTAAGGCCCCCGCAGCCCTTTCACGTCTGGCTGTAGACGGCCCCATAAAGGCGGGACGAGAACAACATAATGCAGAAAAGAAAGGAAACAAGAAGCATCGCTTCAGAAATTTGAGATTAAATACCACGTGACTCAGTGTTGCCGGCCTGGCAACAATGGGCTTGCTGCTAAAACACTTGCATAATACTTATTAATCTAGGCAAACGAGCACTCGATCCAGCATGGTGCGCCCTGAAGTATGGCTTAAGCCACTCGCTACAGCGCAGTTGATCCAGATCATGCGTCCAGCATCTGCTCGGCCCAATGTTGCCGCACCGCAATCACATGAAGTTTGCACTCTGAGCTGTCGAAGTCCCCTTTCTTAGGTTCGGTATCATGTTCGTTGCCTGCCATGAGGGTCACCTCCGCCTTGAGCAGCCTAATCATTGCGTTCCATCTGGAAAGGGGCAATGCCTGAAGCTTGACGGTATTCTGGAACCCGTTACGTTTGCCACTACGCCGATCCAGGCAAAAGAAAACCCGCCAAGCATGACCAAGCGGGTTCCTCTCAGAGCCAGAGGTTCTGTTGCGAGACGTCCCTACAAGCTTTGAGAGGACGCCATCCA
>NZ_QOIO01000103.1 GCF_003332305.1 Microvirga aerophila
GGCACGACGGCGAGGATTTCCATGCGAGCCATAGCGAACGTGGTGATCAAGGGAACTCGATGAACCCGCCGATGTGAGGCTTGCGGGTTTGAGGCCAAGCTTTGGCTCGGCGCACCCCCGTGCCCGCCTTGGGAACGCCAGCGGAGCCCTGCGCTTTTCCTGGCCTGTCGAGCGGCACAGGTATAGGCTGCTGCGGTAGCCAAGGTGGAGCTAAGCCATGGCACGAACGGCTTACAGACACAGTGATCCCGTTGTTGAGAATAAGCGTTCCCCACAACGCAAACGGCGTCGGCGCGAGCACCTGAGACGTATCCACCCGATGACACGGGAGCAGCAGCTTGCGCTGATCGAGGAGGCTCGTGCTGCCCGCCGTGCCGCGCAGCAGGCTGCCGAGGCTGCGAAATCTCAGGTGCTGACCCTGCCGCTTGACCAGGGGTGGGCGTATGGGAACGGCTGGGGGTGATATCGCAGCAACCGTGGTGTTGGGCCAGCCCGAGGCTCGCCCCCCGCGCTGGGCTCATGAGCTATGGAGGACAAGGTTCCATGAGGCACAACAAGTTCAAGGTCGGCCAGTCGGTTCTGCCTGCCCATCCCAGGCGGGCTGATCCCGATACATATGTGATTGTGCAGGTGCTACCCGAGACCTCTCACGAGCCCCAGTATCGGATCAAGGGCTCGTCGAGTGGAGTCGAATGCGTGGTCTGCGAGAGACAGATCAAGGGGATCAGAGGACGGTCAAGTCATCTGCGGGCCTCGCTGCCCCGGTTGGAGAGCGAGCACGTGGCTCATGTCGTGTGGTGTTAGCACCTTACCGCACTGTAAGCCTTGCGGGGCATGACGGTGCAAGGATTACTCCTCCTCGCCTGCGGCACCGTTTTCTTCGTTGTTCAACACGTCGTCGATCACTCTGACCAGCGCCTCAAGTTCTGAGGCCGTGAGCTTGAGAACCACGACCGTTCGGTTATCGGTCCCGATCCGTAAGTCGATTCCACCGTCATTCCGGACGGCTTGAAAGCGAATACGAGCGGTTGAAGCAGCCATTTGACCGGCGCTCACCGGCACGCAGGTGGCAAGCGCCGCTTCCAGCGTTCACCAGCAGGCAGCGATGGCAACGGCAGGCCCCGGCGAACTGCCTTCCGGTAAGCGGCCCAGTAGGCATGGCGCTTCTTCCCACGCGGTTCCTCGGCAAGACCGCTCGGCATCTCGCGTGGGGAAGAAGCCACAACGTGCGTATCCGGCACGGCTCCTGTCTGAGGTGCCGAACCAAGAGCAGGCGTTTCATCTGTCGCGTGGAATTCACTTGCGCTTGACGGAGAGCCGTGACGTTTTCTCGGTGCAGCCGCCGCATTGGATTCTTCAGCAGTCGCGGCCTTGCTGCCTGACTTTTGTGCCAGCGTCCGCCACGCAAGCCGCTCGTCCGTCTCCTGTTGCTGTCGTGCCTGAACTGGGTCCACCACCTTTGTAAGGCTCGGGAGAATGCGTCCTGTTCTTGCCCGAGGAGCAGCAGACGTGGTTGCGCCGCCCAAAGATAGACGGGAGGGAGATTTTGGCGCTGCAAAAAGGTCGTCCGGTTGGCGCATCTTTGGCCTGTGGCGAGTATCGCTCTCTGAAGCGACTGCTTTTCTCGTGGAGGTGCCGACTGATGGCGTCCTGGCTCGTTTGATCTCAACTGTGAAGGAGGGGGTGGTTCTGTGGCGCACTCAAATTACTCGCAAAGTTGTCGTGGTGGCAGTGAGCGCCGAGGCCGTTCCCTTGAGGGACCCTCGTGCAGTTTCGCCTCTACCAACTCTCGGGATTATAAAGGATTTCAAGCAAATCAAAACAACTGCAATGTGAACTTTTCGTAATGTTTGACGTAGCTCTATTTTCCTCCGTCTGGATATGATCTTCTAACCTAGATTAACAAGCCTACCTTCTCTTCAAGTTTACATATCGCCTGCCTTCGTGGAGTATCGCAGATCGAGATATCCTGCACCGCAGTTCCTGCCGTATCACGGGTTGCTCATCCCTGCCTTGCCCTTAAAACTGCGCCTGCGGCTCTTCCTCAGATCAGCAGTCGCGCATGCATATAGAGCAAAGGCTGCGGCAGCCAGTTCTGGTTGGTACTCTGGCAGTCGGGATGGAATCGAGATTTCTTGTGACCCTCACATTCTAACCCTCTCATAATCGCCTGCATTCCCATGATCGTTTGAGGATGAGGAGGTTCGCAGCAATCTGATCGCTATTGTTCGCTCCAGCATTCTGTTAACAGTTTGGCTATTGAGCTTACTGACCGATCAGACGATCCACCATCGCCCTGACGGCCCGCATCTGAGGTCCACGCTGGTTGGCGTAGTTGGTCCCGCTATAGCCCCAGAAGTCCCAGCAGCGATTGGGGTTCGCCGCTGAGGCCGTGGCCTGCGGGTACAGGACAACAATGTTGTTGCTGGCGGCCCAGCGGTTGTAGCCCGCATCCCGGATGAAGTCGTCGAACACACTGTCCACGTCCTGCTTGCAACCGTGGAAGGCCACATGCAGGCGGCACTGCGCGGCGGCACATTGGGTAGGGACGTACAGGTAGCCGACGCCATGCAGACTGACGCTCCTGTCCGTTGGATCAAAGAACTGGGTCTGGTCAAATGCAACCACGCTCCCATTCCGATGCGGACCATCTGAGGCTGGCCTGAGCGGCTCGGGATAAAGGTGGCGCAGCAGCAACTCGGCGGCCTCATACCGGCACTGGATCACGTAGGGTGGCTCATGCTGCCCACACTCCCGGACCGGAAACCTGCTCTCCCCGGTAAACGTGCTGACGGGGATGCCATGATTGGCCGAAGCGCCGGTCTGGTTCTGATCAAACCGAAGCTTTGGCTCGTGAACACCCAACGTGCTGTAAACCTGCTTGAGCGTCTCCATGATCCCGAGCGGGACGACGGCGTCGCTCTTGCCGTGGAACAGCCAAACCCGAGTGTCGGCGAGGTTGGCTGGGTCGTCAATCAGTCCTTGGTTCGTAGCCTCTCGGATGAGCCTGACGGATTCTTCAGCCTCTGGAGGCGAGGGACGCAGTCCATAGTAGCGGCTGCCGAAGTAGTGAGTGCAGGCCACCACTGCGGCAGAGACACGGTCCAGGGGGCGCGACCAAAAGGGCGACCATGGGTTCGGGATGTTCTCGACGCAACCATACGGTCCACCCGCAATGATGCCTGCACCTTTGACGAGCTTCGAAAAGGCAATGTGAAACTGGTGTGCGAAGAAGCCGCCCGACGACAGACCCGAAACCGTGATGGCTGCGCGATAAGGGTGAGGAAGAGACGGGAGCTTCTGATTGGTTGACTGCTGTGGTGGATCGGGCAAGCGGTCATGATTGGCTTGCCCCTGCACTGGCAGCAGCAGCGCGACAACCAGCCCCAGCACTGCGAATGGGCGGCTCATGATCGTGACCCTCGACGAATCCATGGCACTCTGCAATCCGGTCGAGCCGTCAAGGACGGCGACCGGAGTATATATGTTACGATCCTCCGAGTACGAACGGCTTGCCAGCCCCGCCATGGGCCAAAGTGAAGAAGTACACCGGATGCGTGATTTGACCGAGAAGCAGTTTGTGGCCGCGATGGTGCGCAACGGTTCATCAAGGATGAGAGCCTGCTCAACGGCTTCCGTCACCCTGATCTGCCAGAGGCGATGTTCCTGACGAGGGCCATCCAGGCGAACGTCTACTAGGGAGCCCTAAAAACCGCCCTTGAGAACCGCAAAAAGGCACAGGCTGAGAAGGTCAGACGAGTGTAACCAGAAGTGTTAACGCGAAAACAGGCTCTACCGTGGGCCTTATTGAACCTGTCGAACTAAGCCCCCTCGATCATAGCTTCGGTTCCACCGATTGCTCGGCCTCTACCGCAACCCCGTCGAATTCCTGCTCCAACTGGACATTGACCCCTCGCAAGCCAGCAACGACCGTCCGTGCCCAAGAGACATAGTCCAGCCTGCGCTTCACCGACCAATCCGGTGGATGGCCCCCGCTGATCGCCCTCACGTTACTGATCTTGTCGGCGAGTTTGATGATCTTCGCCCGATCCGATTTCTTGGCCGCGTGCGCGACCTGCAAGCGCTTACGCTCCTCGTCCGGAAGGCTCATGTCATCGGTGATTTCTTCGACGAGCTTCGCCACATCATCCCCAAATGCCTCGGCAATCACCTGACGTGGCACCTCTTGGTCCTCGATGGAATCATGCAGCAGCGCGGCAATCACGAGGTTCGAGTCGCGACCCTCGGTGGCCTTGGCAACAAGTGCCGCAACCTCCAAAAGGTGATTGATGTAGGGCTCCTGTGCTGCCCCTTTCTTCTTCTGGTGAGCATGCCAGGAAGCCGCCGCCTCAGCGGCTTTGAGAACGCGAATCAAG
This sequence comes from Microvirga aerophila, assembly GCF_003332305.1. GTDB lineage: Bacteria > Pseudomonadota > Alphaproteobacteria > Rhizobiales > Beijerinckiaceae > Microvirga > Microvirga aerophila. The sequence goes on from NZ_QOIO01000103.1 coordinate 4,377, forward strand.
TCTTCCATGCTTAGTCCTCAGAGAAGGAGCCAGAATCACTCGCCATTCACGAGCCGCCCTGAGACTGCTCCCGTCCATGCACCTCGGCGGGAGGTGCGGTCGCTTCGACTGCCTTAAACCTCTCCAGAATGCGATAGGTGTGCTCGGCTCCTGCGGGAACCACCCACGAATCGCCCGGCTCCAGCCGCACCGTCTGGCCCTCAATGTCCAGTTCGGCTCGCCCCGAAATGACGTAGCCAACCACCTCGTACTCATGCTTAGCCGAGGGTTTCTCCTGGGTCGGCTCCTCGTCGCGCCAGAGCCGCATGGACATCCGCTTGCCTGAAGCAAGATATACCTGACCTTGCTCGCCGGTCGGCGAATGGGCGCTGCTTACCTTCGTCACGCTCGTGTCGGTCATTTCACCCTCCTGTGCTTGTTCAGCAAACGCCCTTCAGGCTTGGCCGCCCGTCACATGGCATCTCGGCAGCAACAAGGGAAAGCCTCGCCGCGGGCTTCTCCGTGGCGAGGCAAGAGCAGCCCCGGATGGTCGTCCGCCTCGTGCAGCATTCCGAGATCGCGTGACTGAGTTGCTACTCCAGCCATCCATCGCTCAGTGGTAGAATGTGGGGATCGGTCACGCGGCCATTGCGCCCTGAGCCGGAACGCTCACGATGACCTCGCCTGTGGTCACTTCCGGCTGACCCTCATAAAAGTCGCTGAGGTTGTCCTTGATCCAGGCCATGGCGCGACGGTGCGCCTCCTGCGCCGCGTCCTGGGTGTCGAACAGGTTGATCGATACACCTACGTCGTTGCCGCCATTGATAACGTAGTAGCCCCGGAACCCAGGCGATTGCCGCAGGATTGGCACAAGGCCAGCCTCGGCCCGTCGGGCCACCTCGTCAACCGAACGCATCTTGTTGAACTTGCGGATTACGGCGTACATGAGAGCCTCCCGCTTGAGATCGCCCCTCAGCCGTCAACAGCATACCATGAAACGGCATAGCGGTCCTGTGGGCCACCATCCTCATCGGTCAGCGCCCTGCTCGCCGAGCCGCTTCCATTAGGTTACCTCTCACAGGGCGACCATATGGATGATCGCGCCACCCTCATCGGTGACTGCAACGGTCCAGCATGAGCCATCATGCACCTGATAGAGCAGCCCGCCCCGCAGTTCGGCGGCAGTCCTGTCCGCTGCTCCTTGCGCTGTCAGAGGGTCTGGCAGATCAATCCCTTCCTCGTCCCAGAGAAAGCTGTTCTCGGTGCGAAGGTGGAAGTAGAAGCGAGGCATCGCAGCCTCCATGTCGTCAGGGACGGATCGCTATCGTCTGCCCTGGCTGCACCCGCCGTGTGCTCGTGGCTTCGGTGACGATAAAGACCACCAGAGAGCACATGATGCCCCCGACTCATGACCTCCGCTGGCTTGCACGCGGAAGGCTGGTCAGGCGGGGCTGCGATCCCGTGGAGGGCGTGGTGGCTGGGTCCTTGCGGTCCTTGAGAATCTCCATGGCCCGCTCAACCGTGTCAGAAACCCCTTGAGCATGTCCGGTGATTGGCAGGCGCATGACCACCTCCTAGCAGTGATGAGCCCCGCACCGCATCAGCGTGATGGGCCACAACAGGTCAAAACGGCTGGAAGCTCGCTCCAGCAGGCTCCACCATCATGAGCACGGTCCCATCTCCAAAAAGGGCAGGAGGTCACAAGCGATCTCCTGCCAGTCGAGAGGATCAGTCATGAAGAAGCCTCAGGAGGTATCGCTCCGTCGTCTCAACAGCAAGCCAATAGCTAACTTTAGCAAGTGTTCCTGTCCTCAGTGTATATCTTTCAATATCCGTGAAAATGTCTAATCTAGATCAATGTAAACATCGATTACATTGATCTAGATTATCTTACCCAAGCAAAAGACCGCGCGGGGCAAGCTTTTTCAGTTTGATGGACGGCGAGATACTGTAACTATGGCGATCAAGTTCGCTTATACGGAGGCGTGCAGGCTGCCGAGAGCTTTGTCAGGCTGTCTCACCTGCGCGCTGGGACGACTGCTCCCGGCGTCCTGTTGAAGTCGTGCATCGCTTGTCCAAAGGGCGATGCTGCTATGGCCCGTTTGACGCGCACAAACACAGAGTTGCCGAGGCAGATATGGTCCTGTCGTGCAAATCCCAATCTATTGCGGTGCTGGTCGAGAGTGATCGTGACCAGCGCAGCCTTATAAGGTTCGACCTGCTCTGCGGCCCTGGCCTGTGGTCCGCTGCAAGAGCACGACAGCAATTTTCCACCAAGCACGGGAGGCCATAATGGGACACAAAGGCGAGTTCAGTCGAGTTGCGTTGATTGTCGAGGATGACCTTGCGCTTCGCACACTGGCGGCGGTGCTTTTGGAGGAGACAGATCTGGAAGTGGTCGAGAAGTCCAGCGGCGAAGAGGCATTGCACTACCTGCACCATCATGCGGGTGAGGTGGCGTTCCTGTTCGCTGATGTCAGGCTCTCATGTCTCATTACTGACGTGGACCTTGCCCGAACCGTGAGGTTGAAGTGGCCCTGGATCAGAACCGTACTGACCTCGGGTGCGCCTCTGGAGGAGGAGCCCGACAGAACCTTGCGCAACGTGCGCTTCATGCCGAAGCCGTGGCGGGCACTTGAAGTGCTGATGGAAGCCGAGGAGGCCGTTCGGCTCAGCCGCGTTGACGACGAAACCTTTCGCAGCCGTCCTGAGATGCTCCGAACAGCACAGGAGCATTTGGCTGATTCGAACCGACCGCATTGATTGGCCCTTTCAACCTCTGAGGCCCTCATGCCGGTCGAGATCGGACGCAAATTCCTGGTCACAAGTGACGAGTGGCGCGGGCATGGTCCCGGTCAGCGGTATTGCCAGGGTTATCTTTCCAAGGGTGAGATGACTGTGCGGCGTGTAGGCCCACGGGCCTTCCTGACCATCAGGGGCAAACGCAAGGGACCGCCCGCCCCAAGTATGCCTTGAAACGCCCTTCGCCTGGATCGCTGAAGTCGAAGAGACTATAATTCGGCCTTGAGGGTCGAGTGATGAGCGCACGCGGTTCTGACACGGCAGCGACGGTCCTGCTGATGGAGAGCCAGCCGGTGATCCGCATGGCGGTGTACGCCGTCCTGAACGGGGCAGGGTTCAACGTCATCGCAACAGAGAGCCCACACGAGGCATGGACCACCCTTGAAGAGCGATCTGACGTGCGGGTTCTGCTGGCTGATCTCGACGTGCCCGATGTCACAGACGGCCTGGAGCTTGCCCACAAGGTGCACGACCGCTGGCCGTTCCTCGGACTGGTGATCATCTCCCATCACATCCGGCACCTTCGCCCCTCCGAGGTTCCCGGTGATGGGTGCTTTCTCCCTCGTCCTCTTCCAGGGGAGACCCTGTTGCAGGAAGTGGCCATGGCAGCGGATCGGATGGCGGCCTGAAGGTTACGTTCACCTTGACGGGCCTGCTTCATCCTCGCGCTCCTGCAACTGACGCACGAGAGCGGCAAGCTTGGTACCGGGTTTGGAGACGGCGTCCGATCTCGGTGGCAAGCTGGGTGTTGGTGGGCGAGCCTGTGGCCCACCCCAGACTGACTGCTCCATCGGCCCCGGTGACGGTAGCACGATCCTCGTCTGACGGCGGCTTGGCAGCCACGGCTATCTCCCGGCTGCGCACCAACTCTTTGGGAAATCTGTTTTAGATGATTCGCCTTGAACTCCTGGCTGTCGCTCGGATTGCCGCTAAGCTGTTGACCTATGTTAGTTTGCACCCGGAACGGGGCCTGTGAGCGGGAGTTGGTTCGGTGCAGCGGAGCCGGATGCAACCGCATCAGCCCCTGGAGGAGACCTCCAATGGCCAACTCACCGACCACCGACAGCCAACCTATGCCAAGTGAACCGCGCAAGCCTGCCGAGTGTCCCCCGGATTGCGACTTGCCGGAAAACTCGAAAGAGAACCTCGACGCCAAGCTCGACCATGCCATCGAGGAGACCTTTCCGACCAGCGATCCAGTCTCGGTCAGCATCACCAAGGGCGGGGCCATCGATTACGATCAGCAGAGCGCCGCCGCGTCGGCCACAGCGGCGAACTCAAGCCAAGCTGAGCAGGGCACCGCCGAGCAGCTTCTCGATCAGGTCAGAGAGGCGTTGGGCGATGTGGCAGGGAGCGCGTCCAAGACAGCGCAGGAAGCCTACAACCAGGGGGAGCGCTATGTGCGCCAAGCTCGCGAGCGCTATCCAGAGGCTGAGCGTTTATACCAAGAAGGCCACCGCGTTGTCAGCCAGCAGGTGACTGAGAGCCCGTGGGTCGCGCTGTTCGTGGCCGGTGCCATTGGTTACGGGCTGGCGTGGTTGATCCATGGCGGCAGGGATAGGCAACCCGAACGCGTGCCGGATTATGCCAGGACTAGACGCGGCTACGCTCCGCATCGTGATGAGCAAGGGAGTTCGTAACTTCTACCGAACCTCACAGGAACAAGTCTCCAGTGGCCAGAACGCTCGTGACTTGAAAGACAGCCGCACATGGGACGATGCAGGAACCTCTTCGGGCAAGCCCACGTTGGCCGAGATTACGCGAGGTTGTGGTAATGAAGAAGATCGTGCTCGCCGCTGCCGTGCTGCTCACCCTCGGGGTTGCCCCTGGTTCAGCAGAGGCTCAAAGCCGTCTTGGAGGTTGCCTCAAGTACGGGCTCGGCGGTACTGTTGCCGGTCATTTCGTAGGTGGGCATCGGCTCAAAGGTGCTGTCGCAGGCTGTGCCCTTGGTATCTACCAGCGCAGAAAATACGAACGCGAGGTCAGGAAGCAGAATGAACTCCGGACCAGGAATCCCGAGCGCCGACGCGCCCCCAATCCGGACCCTGATAGCCGTTATGATGATCGGGACAGGAGCGCCACTCGGGCTCCCTTGCCTCGCCGGGAGGGGACCAGTCCCTACGAGGACCTCGGCCTTGAGCGTGGTCGTCGCACCACCCGTGAGCAGGCCACTGTAGGCGAGGATCGCATGGGCAATCGGAACCCTGGACGTGACGGCTATGAGTCAGGCGGGTCCTTCGCACGAGGTCAACACGAAAGCCGGGATCGATTTGGCACCAGGGAGGAGGCTCCCGATTCCAGGCGGCTGAGGCGCTACGAACCCGAACAGACCGGCAGTTTCCCTCCCCGCCCCAATGGCGAGTTCTACTGACCGGGCGTAATGCTGTTTGGCCTCGTGAGCCACGGCCCAAGAATCGGAGCCGAAAGAGCGGCGTCCAACAACGGAAAAGCCGGGACTGCCCTTCAGCAGCCCCGGCTTTTCATGTGCTCGACTTTGACGACTTTAAAGCATCGGACGGTTAAACAGACGCATATCCGGCTGCCTTGAGGTAGTTCCAGCACTCCTGAGGCTCGAACAAGT
>NZ_QOIO01000104.1 GCF_003332305.1 Microvirga aerophila
AGAGGAGAATACACCAAGATGATGTAAAAAGCTCTTGTCGATCACATCAGTGGTCCAGGGATGGTGCGGCTTGGTCCGGCGATGGTCCACATCGTTCTGCGCACAGGCGAGCTCAAACGAGTGGGCGCGGAAGATGTCGCTTGAGCCGTAGCACCTTGCGAAGCAGCGCAGCGGTGCTGGCCTGGGTTGCGCAGCCGCGCTGCGTGGGGTGGTCATGGCCAGCCAGCAGGTCTCACAGTGATGTCGCTGAACACACGCTGGAGGCCGACCGACCATGACCAAGGACAATCCTATCCCCGCTCCTGTCACCCTGGTAGCCATTGATATTTCCAAGTACCATCACGAGGTGCTCATCGAGGCTCCCGGCCGTGCCTGGCACTGGCGGCTGACCGTTTTGCGCAAAGGCTGAGGATGACCATCTCGTCGAGACTTTGGCGGCTTACGGCGGCCCGGTGCTCATTGGTTTCGAGGCCACGCGCGATTACCACCGCGGGCTGGTCTCGTCCGTGGCTCTCGCCCGCACCCGTGAGGCTCTGCACGACGGCTGGGACAAAAACGATCCTAAGGACGCGCAGGTGATCCTGCATATGCTTCGGATCGGCGCGACCCAACGCTATGTCGATCCTCTGGCTGCTGGGATTAACGACCTGCAGGAATTGTCGAACATGCATGCGGCGATCTCGAAAGCTAGAGCGTCGGACTGAAAATTAGACTCCTGGGCTTTTGGGCGGATGTAACCTGTGATTCACTTGGTCGGACGGGAGGTGGATCATGGGTCACTGCTATTCTCTTGATCTTCGCGTGCGGGTCGCCGCCTTCGTGGAGGCGGGCCATTCCTGCCGGGCAGCCGCCCAGCACTTTGACGTCAGCGAGAGTTTCGCCATCAAGCTGGTGCGGCGAACGCGACAGCTCGGCTCACCGGCGCCGGCCCGGCCGCCCGCCGCGAGGCGGCAAGCTGATGTCCTATGAGACCTTCCTGATCCAGACGGTTGAGGCCGAGCCTGCCATCACCATGCCCGAACTCGCAGCCCGCTTGCTGAACGAGCACGGGATCGTTGCCGCCCCGGCGATGCTCTCGCGCTTTCCGTGCCGGCGCGGCTTCACGTATAAAAAACACCTGATGGCGGCGGAGTGCGCACGCGCCGATGTGCGTGAGGAGCGCCGGGTCTGGCGGACACAGCGTCAGGTCCGCATGCGCGAGCAGCCGCACCGGCTGGTGTTCCTGGACGAGACCTACGTCAACACCAAGATGACCCGCCTGCGCGGGCGCTCACGCAAAGGCCAGCGCCTGCGCGCAAGCGCTCCCTTCGGGCACTGGAAGACGCACACCTTCCTGGCCGGGCTGCGCTGTCACGAGCTGAGCGCCCCGTGGTGATTGATGGTCCGATCACCCGGTTAGCGTTTGAGGCTTACATCGAGACCCAGCTCGCCCCGACCCTGCACCAAGGCGATGTGGTGATTCTCGACAACCTGGCCGTTCACAAGAGTGAAACGGCCGCCCAGTGTTTGAAACAGCGAGGTGCCTGGTTCCTGTTCCTGCCTGCTTATTCGCCCGATTTGAACCCGATTGAGCAGGCCTTTGCCAAGATCAAAGCGTATCTGCGCAAGGCTGAAGCTCGCACCTTTGATGCACTCTGGCGAGCGCTCGGTGACATCTGCAACCTGTTCGAGCCACACGAGTGCTGGAACTACCTCAAGGCAGCCGGATATGCGTCCGTTTAACCGTCCGAGGCTCTAAAACCGAGACCTGGCACCGGATCCTGACCCACTATCTGCCCCTGTACTTTCCCAAGATCGCACGCTTTGCCGGCAACAGCCGCTCCGACTAGTTCTTCGCGCTGCTTGAGCGCTTCCCCACTCAGGCCGCATCACGGCTCTGGATCGGGAGAGCTTCATCCAGACGGCTTGCCTCTGGTTGGCAGTTTGGTTTCAAAGGCTCGCTTGCTCAACGACATCTATGAGACCGCTTGCGCCTCGACGGCTTTGTCGGTGGCGGAGGAGTCTGCGGCCATTACCATGTTCCGTCTGGTTCTGGCCCAGGCGCGGCATCTCATCCGCCAGAGAAAGCAGATCGAAGAGCTTGCTCATGCGATGTTCGCCGATCATGACGATTACCAGCGGCTGTGCACGATCCCAGGGATTGGGCCGATCCATGCGCTGACGATCCTGGCGGAGGCTGGTGATCTGCGCCGCTTCAGACATCATCGTCAGTTCCTGAAGTTCTGCGGCCTTGATCTGGCCACCTGCAAGTCCGGCGCGGTCCGCGGCCGAACCAGGCTGTCGAAGTACGGCAATGCCCGCCTGCGCGAAGCACTCTGGAGAACTGCACAGGTGGCGGCCCGCCAGCGCGACAACAGCTTCCGAGACAAACTTGGCCGCTATATCGAACGCGATCGCTATGATGCCGATCCGCGCCGGAAGGCCATGACAGCCTTGACCGCCAAGATGGCCCGGGCGGTGCACACGGTGGTCAAAGGCGGAGCAGAATACCGGCCGTTCTTTGAACGTCCGGTGCCGGGTGGAAGGACCTCTCCCTGTCAGAGCCGTGAGGACACGCGAGTGACCCTGTAGATAATGTTTGGGCCTTCCACCTGGGGTGTATCTCGTATTAAGGACGGTGAGGACCACGGCAATGTCTGCTGGATCCTGTGTTTGCTATGGGGGAGAACGATCCCGTTGACGATGGAAGCCACCTGGCTCAATCTGATGCTAACGCCGATCAAGCCATTCAGTTCGTGCCGCCGCATCGCAGGTCCTCGCTTTGGTGAGCCTCCCCAAGGCAACAGCCATATCCTTTTGAAGGTTCACAGGCCGTCAGACAGGGTCTAGGTGACCTCCTCTGTTCTCTTCGCCAGTCGCTCCATACCGGTGTTTCCAGAGCGGCGCAGCCCAGAATAGTTTACCAACAGCACTCGCCATCCCTATGAGATAGTGGTATCGCCGAGGCGACCCGGTCAAAGCATTAGCCGCAGCTAAGGTTGCAAAGGTCGGAACTTGCACAAGAGCAACAACCATAGAAAGAACGGTAAGTGCTGGGCGCTTCGGCCTTAGTAGCATTGGTATCCGCGACACTCCTTGCCCACCAGAGAACCCCCGCATGATTGCATACCGGAGGGAAAGTCTCTCTGGAGGCACGTGCTCCCACGCTACGGCTTCAGCACACCAAACGAAACGCGCTCCATCCACCAGCATTTGGTTGAAGTATAGATCGTCTTCTCCACCGGTTCGCCCCAGGCGGGGGTCGAAGCGAAGGCTGCTGACGTTTGGAGATTGGCGCCTGATCAAGAAATTGCCTGACGCTAAGCGCGGATACGCTCTACCGTCCCGAGCCCAGAAGGGTACAAGAAGCTTACTCGCAATCTCTGTACCTGTTGGATGCTCAACTGAATGAATTAAAAGGTTCTTAAGTGATGTTTCGCAGAGGTCATCTCTACTACTGGGCATCATTGGCATCACAGGTCCGAACACCACGTCCGCGTCGGACTTGATCTGGGTCTTTAGCAGATTAACTAGCCACCTTTCATCGACTATTTCATCATCGTCAACGAAGGCTATGAACTTACCCTTTGCGTTGCTAAGGCCGGCGTTGCGGGCGTTTGAAATTCCAGGGGATGGCTCATGCACGTATCGAATGTTCCAAGCGCTTGCGTACGCAGTCTCGCTGACGATGGTTGCTGCTGACCCTTCCGTAGAATTATCAACAACAAGAATCTCAATAGATAAAGGGTCGATATCTATTTGTCTAAGGCAGCTCACAAGGCATTTCTGCAGCAAAGATGGCCTTCTAAATGTTGGAATTATGATTGTCACTCGAGGTGAGCGTGTTGGGTCAGAAGAGCTGGGATTACCTGCCGCGCACATATATACCTCAGTTATATACCTCAGTTCTCGCACAAATATGTAACATAGTGTAACCGCGCCGTGCTATGGCATGCCGACTGAAACTCAACCGGCACCACAGCGCGTATTGGTCCCTAGATTGATCTCACTACAAAAGCATCGTCGTCCTCAAGACTATCTACTATATCACAGTGAATAGAGGAGTGTGAGTTCATGAGGTTGGGTCCAGAGAATGGGCTCAGCGGCAGCGTCCCAGGACGTGGTGTAGGAGCGAGACATCGATGAGGTGGTCATCGCCAGTCTTCGGTTAGAGTTCGAGTTGCGACACCTGACCCTGACCCCGGAGACGACGATGACCGACGAGAGAATGGCCCTGATCGAGCTGATCGAAAAGGGGGCCGATGCTGATCTCATCCGCGACATGCTCGCCTTTGCGGCCGAGCGCCTGATGAATCTGGAGGTGGAGGCGCTGACTGGTGCTCCAGCAGGCGTACGCAGCCCGGATCGCCTCAACCACCGCAATGGCTACCGCGAGCGCGCCTGGGACACCCGGGCTGGCCGGATCGATCTTTCCATCCGCAGGCTGCGCAAGGGCTCGTACTTCCCGGCTTTCCTCGAGCCGCGCCGCACTGCCGAGAAGGCGCTCACGGCTGTGATCCAGGAGGCTTATGTCCACGGCATCTCGACCCGCTCGGTCGACGATCTCGTCAAGGCGATGGGCATGACAGGGATCTCCAAGAGCCAGGTCAGCCGCCTGTGCGAGGAGATCGACGAGCGGGTCGACGCCTTCCTGTCGCGGCCGATCGAGGGGGAGTGGCCCTACCTGTGGATCGATGCCACCTACCTGAAGACCAGAGAGGCTGGTCGGATTGTCTCCACGGCCGTAATACTGGCGGTGGGCGTCAACCGCGATGGCCGGCGCGAGGTGCTGGGGATTGCCACCGGCGCCTCAGAGGCCGAGCCGTTCTGGACCGGCTTCCTGCGCTCGCGGGCCGACCGCGGCTTGCGCGGCGTGAAGTTGGTGATAGCCGACGATCATAAGGGATTGCGGGCAGCCGCCACTCGGGTGTTCCACGCCTCGCATCAGCGCTGTCGGGTTCATTGGATGCGCAACGCCATGGCGCATCTTGCTCCCAAGCAGCGCCCGGCCGTAGTGGCGATGCTCAAGACCATCTTTGCCCAGGACACGGCTGAGGCGGCGCGGGAGCAATGGACTTCGGTGGCGGACGCTCTGCGCGAGCGCTGTCCCAAGCTGGTCGAGCTGATGGACCGCTCGCGGGAGGAGGTGTTGATCTACATGAGCTTTCCGCGCGAGCACTGGGGCCAGATTGCCTCGACCAACCCGCTCGAGCGGCTCAACGGCGAGATCAAACGTCGTGCGGATGTGGTGGGGATCTTTCCCAATGACCGGACAGTGATCCCGCTCGCGGGAGCCCTCATGCTGGAGCAGAATGACGAATGGGCGGTGAGCCGGCGCTACATGTCGCTGGAAAGTCTGAGCGCGTTGAGCAATGATCCCGTTCCCAGGCTGTCAGCCGTGACCGCCTGAGCAACTCGGCTCAACCGAGGACTGGCGCTCTTACACCACGCCACGGGACACAATAGGCTCAGCGCACATCAACCAGCGGGCTCCACTTCTGAACGGAAGAAACTTGGGGCTCACGTCAAATGATTGTGGGTTGTTCAGGGCCGACTATTTTATCGATGAGCCTGTTCAGAAGCGTGGCGCCTACGGGGTTTCACAGCGTCGAAGAGTGGCCCGGAGTCCGCGATAGATGACTACGTCAGCACGTACGGGCAGTGTGCGATGCCAAATCGGTCGGTGCGGAAAGCGACGCATCTGCTCGTTCGCGAACTCTAAGGTAACTCGAGGTCGTCCAAGTGTATTTCCAATGATAGTTCTCCAGAGGAAATGAGAACCGATTGATTGCTGATCGCTTTACCTTGTTAAAAATAAATCCAAGCATGCCTTTTTGTCTCAATTCAGCATTGGCCAAGGCGCTCTCAATTAATGCAGCAGGTGCGCGTCCCCATTCGACGACGAGTACAAAGGCGTCTACCATGTTTCCAGCAAGACCGAGATCAGGAACAGGCACGAGCGGTGGCAGATCAATCACCACTATATCGTATTCATTGATCCAGTTCTGCGCGACGCTCTTCACGTGAACGTGGTTAAATCCATGGTTGGCGAGGCGGGCGCCTCCTCTCGGCAAGAAGTGAAGCCCTGCCTCACCAATCTCAAGGCGAGCTTCATTGAAAGACACTGCACCAGCGAAAATATCTGTTAGGCCCTTCGACGCATCAGGCGCGAACTGAGTTGAGAGAGCTGGCTCATAGGCGTTGCCGTCGACTAACAATACACTTAAGCCATCTGCTTTGGCTGAGAACGCTAGATTTGCCGCTATTATCGTTGCGCCTTCTCCAGGGATTGCTGACGTCACGCCAATCACGGGACCAGCGCCACAGGCTTTCGCAGCCACTCCAATGCGTCTGACAAGAGAAATGAGGTCTGAACGGAGAAAAGCCGGACGGAAATTGGGTCTGGCCGTTTCCTTTAGTAGCCTGCTCCTGGAACTGGGATTGAGTTTTCCGATAGCTCCAAGGAAAGGTGCACCCAGCCTTGCTTCAGCCCTTGATGGATTGCGCAGTGTTGTATCGAGTGCATAACGAACTACTGCAAACCCAACGCCCAACAGGAGCCCAAAGCCAGAGAAGACGCCGAGTAGGGCTAAGCGTCGCGGGCCATCTGCCCGAACCGGTGGGGTCGCTAAACTGATGACGCGCGTCTTTGTCCCAAGGTCTTTTATACGATCTCGCAGCCAAGCGCTGGCCGAAGCTGTCGCGGCCGCCGCTGATGCTGCCTGATCGGCGAAGTAAGCCTCGGTGATCTCATTAACAATCCGGGATGATAGCTCCGGATTACTTCCCTTATATCTAACCTCAATGACAGAACTCAGACCAATGCGCCTTACTGAAAGGCGTTGCAAGAAACCCGGTAAGACCGCCAGTGACGGGTGGCTCTGAGCAACACGGCCGGGGTCGAAACCACGAGAACTGGATGTCTGTAGAAAATTCTGGATTCGTGCGACCCAGCCAGGTGCCCCGAGTCCTGGGAACTCCTCGTTCTCAGTTAGTTTTAGAGTATCTATGACCTTAAGTCCTATTGCTTCAGACTTGATGATCTCTACTTGGGAATCCACCATTGATGTGTCGACGGAGCTCATCTCCGGAAGAAGCTCTTGTCTGCCAGACTCAAGCCTAGTGTTTTCTACGAGCAGCAGAGCGCGTGCGGTATAGCTTGGCGAGCGTTGAGAAACATATAGCACGCCCATAAGTGAGATTACGAGCATGAATGCAACAATGGTCCACCTCTCAGTCCATAAATTTCCCAAAAACGGGATTATCGGATTGAGATCTGCGTTGTGTTCCACGCCTGATCCTACTGTAACAAGGCCTATTTTATCATCCCGCTTCACTTTTTCGACTACCTGACACTTCGCAATTCGATTTCAGCTCGAGCAGCAGTATCTGCGGGAGGCACTTTGATATCAGAACCAACCGAAAGTTCGCGGGTCGCAAAGGTTTTCATCGCTGTTATCACGTCCCCAGGTTCAACGAGGTCGTCTTTCTGCACGGGAAACTCGCGCGTGATGCCTTTAGGATCACGACGCACGATGCTAAACCGGAGGCTTACTTCACCTTGACCTTCTCGTATTGCCGCACCGCCAAGCGCTTCTGCCTGGTAGAGCAGATTTTGCTGAGCTAAAAGTTGCTGTTCTACCTCCTCGAGTTGAGCCGACGTCTGCCTAATTTGCACCGTAAGTTCTCTTTCGCGCTCGTCGATCAGCTTGAGGATAGCAGCTTCCGACTGCTCAATATTTTGCTTCGAGCGAACAATGAGAGTATCAATTTCTCGCTGATCACCTTCAATTTGTGCTCCAAGTCGCTCTATAGCAGCCTCTCGAGGTAGAATTGCAAGCCCCTTATCTCCAAGTGTTTTAAAGACCTGCATCTCTTTTTCGACTGACTTCTGCTGCTTTTTCGAACTCTCCATCCGAGCAGTTAAAAGGCTAATTTCTTCCCGATAGAGTGAGATCTGAAGACGCAATCTTGCAATCTGATTAGCTAAAGCTTTTTTTCCTGCCTCCATAATTGCGCTCTCTTGCTGAAGAGAGGATCCCGGAGGTTGTTTTCCGCCTCTTAAGACTTCGGGATCAAGCTCGATGGTACTCTTTCCACTAAGCTCGCCTTTCAAACGAGCCAGGCGCACAGCCAACTCCCGCTTCTTGACACCCAGTGTGGAAAGGCTGCCTCTGCTTAAAAGGGCGTCTCTAATGAAGCTCAGATTATCTGTTGCCCGATACATCCCTCCAGCGATGCTAAGAGCCATCATGACGGTCATTCCGGGACGATATTGATAATCACTTGGGCGCTGAACGTCTCCAAGAATATAGAATGGCCTATACTGCAAAACTTCGACTGAGGCGTAAGGTGTCGCGGATAGTTTCTCACGGACCTGAAGCTCCTCAGCAATTTTTCGTGCGAGATCCGTCGCACTTATACCGGCAGCGTTCAATCTCCCGATCAACGGCAACGATACCAGGCCTTCGTCACTAACGGTCGTTTCGTCCGAGAGCGCTGGCCACTCGTAAACCTTAATACGAATTTTATCCCGCGGGCCAAGCTTATAGTCCGTAGCGAAGGAAGATCCTATGCTGCACAAGGAGACAGCAGCGATCCCCAGTGCGAACAGCCCACCGCGGATAATCTTAGCTGTCATCGCTTGTTGCTTCTCCGGCTCCCACTGATGCTGCGCTAAACACATTTCAATTGCAACCGAAACGCACAGCCTGGACAAGTCCTAATCCAAACGGCTTATCGCACAGAACATGAGTGGTAACTGCAGTGTTTCGCTTGCTTATTAGCCATATCCGGGCAACCCCCTCATCAAACCAGATCTTGCCATATGAATACTCTTGCGTAGTCGGGTTCGACGAGATCCATTGTGCTTTTGGTGTCGTAGCAATGCAGGACGAGAACCACCTCATCGGTCTTTTCGTGATAGATCTCCATGCGCCCACCTTTAGCACGCCGCAACCAAAATTTCCGCGGTGCTCGGCGGATGCTTATAAACAAGGCTTATGGGGCGGTGGACCTGCCCCCGTATGTGATCCACGGCCTATGCAACGTTCCGGGCTTGGTAAGTTTGTCGGGCGAAGGCGTTCGG
>NZ_QOIO01000105.1 GCF_003332305.1 Microvirga aerophila
GACCCTGGACGATCATGTCCCTCGGCCTGCGGGAGTGGGCGCACCGGTTCTGATCAGCGGGACTTGGTATTAGTGCAAGATTAAGTGCCTCTCTTTACCCGAAGCGAATGGAAATTATTTGCGTTTTTAAGACTCTAACGCTTCTGAGGTTCGGAGAACTTCTGGATGAACCGGAGACAAGCATTGCAGACGGCCTCTGCGGCCTCGATCTGCTCCATCTTGCGGTCGAAGGTGGCCCAACGCATGCCCTTTGGCTTGTCGATGGGATCGCCAATGCCGGCGGTAGAGCCGAGGCGCTGACGCCGCTTGAAAGGCTTGGCTCAAGGCGCGGTCATGGGGGCTCTGGCGCTGCGAGCGGTAGGCGAGACGATGAGCCTTGCGCGAGGCGAAGATCCCCGCGCTGGTAGGTTTGTAGAGCTTGGTGACGAGATCGCCGCGCCTCGGGCAGACCCACCACCAGCGGCGGCCACCAAAGGGCTGCGGCGTGGTCGTCAGCTGGACCCGATAGTCATGATCGGTCTTCTCGCCAGACCAGTGGTTGGTGGTCGTGTAGCGCAGGCGGACCCAGCCGTGCTCGTCGCCCATGTGCGCCTCATAGCCGATGCTGGCTCTTTGCTGGCCGCTGGAGGTATCGGTCCAGGTGAGCGAACCTGTCATGGTAGCGCCTAGCCGGAAGGAGCCCTGCCGGATGAGGTGATGGAGATCGAGCTTCAGGGCGTGCTCGATTGTGGGCCGTCCGCCGTGATTGCCGCTGCCTGTGCCGCCCATTTTCCATTTCCCAATTATACGAAATTTCGTGCCGATCTTGATTTCTGGTGAGTTTCCAGAACGGCTGAAACCCTTGTGTTCTCTGGCGTTGAGACCTTTCGCACAGGTTTGAAAACCAGTCCCTTTTTAGAGGGGACGAAAGATGATGGGCTGGTCGTGAGCATAGCTCCGCCCTTTCCGCCTTCCGGTATGCCTGCTGAGCATCCTGGAAGCCCCTGGCTAAGAGGAGGGCTTGCGCACCGCGTACTTGGATCCCTTCGGCGGCTCGTGGCTCGCCTTGATGCGTTGTCCCCGCATCACCCGCTGAGTGCTTTTCTGGGCGCACCCGCAGACCAGGCCGGACAGGGGGCCACCGCTTCCGACCCTCCGGGGGATGCCCGGCACCGTATAGGCCGCTGGATGGAATGGGCTCACCAGAGCCAGCGTTTTTCATTCAGCGATTGGCCCCGCCGCAGGGCTTCCGGTTTGGTGGGCGGTCCGGTCCGCACGATCTATTCAGGAAGCCCCAGAGGGCCTGCGACGGTGAAGGATCGTGACGAATCCCGTCGCATAACAGCAGCATTCACAAGACCGGCGGGAACCTCCGAGCAGACCCGGTCTCCTGGCGTCAGAAGGAAGCCATCACGGCTGCCAACCTTTGCCGTCCTAAGATGGGAATCGTTCCCCTTCTGTTCAAGAGCGTGGCCGTGACGAAAAGCCAGTCCTTTTGGTGCTCTCATATGTCGGTACGGGTCCCTGGAAGGGGGTGGGGGTGTTTCGCACAAAAAGACGAAGCCTCTTCGCGTCAGGGCTGGTTGCGGCCCCGGCGCTCGAACTCGCGTTTCACGTCGTCCAGCCTGCGGCTCAGCCCTTCAATGGCCCGGGTGATGTCCCGGACGTCATCGCGGGTCACCGACCCTGTCTGATCGACAGCAGGCATGGGCTGTCGACCGGTCTCCTGTCTGGCGTCTGGGCAGTCTGGGCAGTCTGGGCAGTCTGGGAAGCCATCACGCTGATAGCGGAGGCTGAGGGTGTCGCCAAGTTTGAAGTAGGTGCAGCCCCCATCGGGATCCCGCCAAAGGGATGGGGCATCCTGAGCAAGGGCAGGAGCGAGGCCGAGGAGGCCGACGACAAGGATCATGGTCCGCATCGCCCCAGCATGAACCGAAGCGCAGGACCTGTTGAACCGCCTCAGAGGAGGTAGAGCGAGAACGCCTTGACAGAACCGAGTTTTTCGCGACCTGTCACAGGCATACCAACGTTTGCCTGTGACAAAACCCATGAAACCGATCATCGCCTACATCCGCGTCTCCACTGCACGGCAGGGCCGGAGCGGCCTCGGGCTCGAGGCGCAACGGGCGGCCCTGGCCCGGTTCTGTGAGGCGGAGGGCTTCGAGATCATCGCCGAGCATGTCGAGGTGGAGACCGGCAAGGGAGCGGATGCGCTTGACCGGCGGCCCGAGCTGGTCAAGGCCCTTGCAGCGGCAAAGCGGCGGAAATGCCCGGTGCTGGTGGCGAAGCTGGATCGTCTGTCGCGTGATGTGGCCTTCATTGCCGGGCTGATGGCCCAGCGGGTGCCGTTCATCGTGGCCGAGCTGGGGGCGGATGCCGATCCGTTCATGCTGCACATCTACGCCGCCCTGGCGGAGAAGGAACGGCGGCTGATTTCGGCGCGGACGAAGGCGGCCCTACAAGCGGTGAAGGCCCGGGGCAAGGCCCTTGGGCGGCATGGGGCGGAGCAACTGGCGCCCGCCTACCGGGCGGAGGCGGTGGAGCGGGCCCAGGCGCTGGCGCCAGTGGTGGCGGAGATCCGCGCGGCGGGCGCATCCACGCTGCGCGAGATCGCGGCGGAGCTCAACGCCCGGGGCATTGCGACGGCGAAGGGCAAGGCGTGGTCCGCCATGCAGGTCAAGCGGGTGCTGGAGCGGGTTTAGGCGGCTGCCCTTGGCTTCTCCAGAGAGGCCTGAGCGCTGTGCACCTGCTTCCGCTCTGCTCGAGTCCTCACGAAGGCCAGAAGCAGGCCCGCGATAAGCGTCGAGAAGCTTCCGCCGAACGGCGCACCAAGGAGGGCAATAAGCACTCCAAAGGGCGGGAGCGCAGCAAAGGTAACCAAGCCGCCGATCAGGGCGGCCGCCAGCAACACGATCATGGGAGCCCCACTATTCCGCATTTGTTTTGTACTTGGCATTGGTTACGAACAATCTGATCAAGTCTGTCAATTCAGCCGACCCGGCCGTCCGTGTGCCCGATTGGCGCAGATGTCCGCGCCATATGGGGGCGCAGCATGAGCGGGAGATGATCACGGGATGGCCTTCGGCGGTTTGTCAGGGAGACGGGGCAACGAATGAGCGGGAGTTTCTCTCCGGTGATCTTCCTCTACGGCATGGCCCTCGTGGTTGCCGTGGGCAAGGCGTTCACCCTACTGATCTGGCGAACCCTGCCGAAGCCAAGGCCGCCCCTGCAGCAGGAGGTGCTGGAGGCATGGCATCGTCGAAAGGCTCGCGTTCAGGCTGCGAAAGAGGCCGCTCGTGAGCCCAAGGCTCCGCCGACCGCCAAAGAGGTTCCAAGCAGTCCTGCCGGAGGCGAGGACAAGCCGCGTCCGGTGACGCCTGCCTCTGACACATCCGTCAATGACGGAGGCAGTCGTTGACGTAGTCTGTCATTGACGGAGTACGTCCCTGACGTATCTCTGTGGCATGGAGGAGATCGCCCGATGGGCAGGGATGATGACTATGATCGGCTCTTGGGAGGGTTGAGCGAAGCTCTCGCGGAGCCCGAGCAGACAGGGGTGCTTGGTCTGCGCTTGGTCTCTCCCCTCCCCTTACGGGTGCCGGACGAGATCGACGTGGCGGCCATCCGGCGGAAGACGGGCCTGTCGCAGACAGCCTTTGCGAGCCAGATTGGTGTCCCGGTAGCGACGATCCGCAATTGGGAACAGGGACACCGCTCCCCTCAAGGACCAGCCCGAGTTCTGCTGGCGCTGTTGGACCGTGATTCAAGGATCGTCGAGAAAACCTTACAAGGATCGCAGAGCGGGTAATCAGAAAGGCTCTTGTTGCCCTCTTTTGTGATCAGCCCATGAGAGCGGCATGGGCAACAATCGTGCGTAGACCTCGCGGACCCTCTCATAACATTCGCAGCCCATCGCTTCGAGGCCAGCCCGGTTCGTGATGATGATGCCCCCACGCTGCTGAGTAATCAGACCTTGCATTTGAAACGAGCGCAGGATCGTGCTGACCGTGGAGCGTTGCACCCCCAGAAACTCGGCTAAATCGGCATGGGTCAGAGGCAGAAGATCCTCACCGATCCGGTCCCGGGTGCTCAAGATCCAGTTGCAGCAACGCGACTCTGCCGTATGAACGGCGTTGCAAGAAACACTCTGAAACGTCTGGACCAGCAAGGCCTCGCTGTATCTGCGGATCAGCTGTCGCAGCTTGGGACGGGCGGCCATGGCCTCCAGCAGTCTGCGTATATCAATGCGTGAAGCGGAGCCGGGGACCTCCACCTTGTAGCGCCCGAAGGCCTCACGGGAGGCGATGGCGCTGATCAGCCCGAGCATCCCCTCTCGCCCGAAAGATGCGACCTCGACGGCTTGGCCCTCCTTCAGGACGTTGATCACGCCCATGATGGCATCATGCGGGAAGTAGATGAACTGGATGATGTCCCCGGCTTCATAGAGGACTGTGCCCTTCGGCAGGATCACGACCTCTAGGTACGGCTCAAGATACGCCAGATCGTCGGGTTCCAGGGACGCCAGGAGCCAGTTGCTGCGATGATCCACCGCCTGTGCCATGAGACACTCTCCGGCCCCTCAGCTCAGAACTAACCCGCAGGTAGAGCAACAGGTTGCAGCGCATTAAGTCCAGCTCACCAAGGTAGGTCAGCCAGCCAGGCGACGCCACCACGGACGCGCCTTCCATTCTGCAAGCTCGGATCGTGCCCTATCCGACTCCGTTTCCATCCGGTCACGTAATTCCTTCAGGTCTGAAAGGTACCCCTCCTGCATCGCCGTGAGTCGTGCTTCAGCGCTGGCCAGGGCGGCTCGTGCGATAGCGGCATCCCGCTCAGCTTCTGCCTTTCCCTTCTCAGCATCAACTAGCCGATCCGTCATTACCGCTGACTGCGTCGTGAGTTGGGAGATAAGCTCAACCAACGCGTCTATGTCGTTGGCGTCCCTACGCTCTTCCTCTTGTTGGGGCGGAGTCGTTGGTGTCCCATCGTTGGGGTTGTAGGTCGCCCCACGTTGGGCGGGCTGGCTAGAGGTGAACTCATCCTCCGGGATTTCAACGCGGATGATATCTTGAGGATGGTTGCCGGGGATGATGCGCCAGAGACCCTTGGCTGCACGGCGCTTTGCCTTGATGCGCGCACCTTCAATGCCGATGCCGAACCGCTCTGCAATCTCACGATAGGTCACCGTCACAAACCGAGTCTCAGACATCCAACATTCCCAACATCGTCAGTAGGAGTACGTTGGCGCTGAAGGGCGGCCCACGTTGGAACCGGCCTGTTGGCAGGTTGGACGTGTAGGGCGGCCCACGTTGCGCACGTTCCCCACCTCACGTTGGGGGTGTTTGGTTAATTCGGCGTTAACGAGTTCGGTAGAGCCTAGGCGTGGCCTTGCCTTCCGCCGAGTCGGCAGGGCATGTTGCTCGATGGCGTTGCAAAGTGATTTGCATGCCAGAGACGAATGGAGACTAGAAACACGAAAGCCCGCCGAAGGGGCGGGCCTCATGCATGCCGGCGAACCGGGATAGGATTGATTTGGCGATCTGATCCTCCCGAAAAGCTGGCCGCCCGTCAAGCAGAAACATCGTTTCTGTTGATGGCGGAGCTATGCCTGAATGCCTCCCCTCGACGGGCGACAGCTCGAAGGGGAACGCATGCTTTCTGTTCAATCCCGGCTGCCACTTGGCAAGCCATTCCGGCCGCGGACGCGAAACGTTCGTCGCCCGTTCACGCCATTGTTCACTGGTCAACGATATCGCCTGCCCCGCGACGTGCGCGACCGCCTGACATCGTCACTGGCGCCATTCCGCAATCGGGATGCAGCATTCGCCCTGGCGACCTTCCTTGGCCGGTTCTGGTCGACGCCTGGTCGGATTGGCCTCGGCTTCCCGATTGACCGTCGCGAGCTCGCCAAGCATCCCGAGATCCAGCTGACAGAAAAACGGGTGCGGAGCGCAATCCACGTTCTAGAAGAGATCGGCTTCCTTGATCGCGCCATCGCCTCCGGCTCGCGTTACAAACCCACGGAAGACGGCCTGCGCCGCAAGCCGATCCTGTTCGTGTTCGGCTCCGAGTACGCTCCTACCTTCATCGCGGCGAACAAGCGGGCTGCGGCGGTCCGTGGCGGCTGTGCTGGCCAACGGCGGGCAATCACCCGGACCAGCAGCCCGCGCCCGTCTGTGGCCAATGCTGAGGCTTCACCGCTTAACGGGCCCAAAAGCAAGGGAGAACTTGAAACGTCTATGCTTATGGGCCCGTTAGTGAAGAAGAGCGGCATTCCTCCATTAGCCTCTGAATCTGACCCTCGACTTGAAGCCGCCTTGGACCGCCTGTTGCAGGGCATTCGGCAAAGCCGAGGTGGTTAGCGGAGAGCTAGACCAGCTGAGATTGGCGAGGGAGAAAGAACTATGAGTGAGCGCCATATTGTGCCGGCAGAAGCTGGGTATGATCTCGTTGATGGTGTGATCAACGAGAAGGGCAACGTCGTTGAACTGGCGTACACGCCAGTCATTGCGTGGACAGTGCAAGAAGATGAGACCTCCTCAAGCGCGTGGCCGATAGTGCTAGGCTTCAAACCAACTCCCATACTCGAATCGTTCATTCGAACGCCAAAAGGTCACTACTACACGCTGGAGGGAGATCTCTTCGAGGATGAGCGAAGCGTCCTCGAAGAGATACAAAAGCGAGTTGCCTGACGAGCTGCGCTCCCCGATCAAACACCATCTGGTGCTGCACCGGATCGACCCAGAACATCGGGTGAGGCGCTTCTACAGCCTCATGATCGAGCAGGATCTGTTCGGGACCGTGCGCCTGGTGCGTAACTGGGGCCGGATCGGCACCAATGGACAGGATCTGGTCGAGATCTTCCCGAGCGAGATCGAAGCCGGAAAGGCGCTGGAGGCTATTGCTCAGGAGAAGCGTCGGCGGGGCTACCGGGATCTCTGAAATCGGATAGACGTTCCGCACGTTTCGCCGCAGCCTTGGCCTTCATCGTCTCCGAACGCCTCCTGTTCCTCTCTCGCCTGATTTCCATCTCGGCAGGCATGCTCTCCCGGTCTTCAGCTCGTTCCGGGTGCTCTAATTGCACCGACTTCTCGCTCCAGTTCTCGGTTGCGCCATCCGCCCAACGCCAACCATGCCGTTCCTCGCGGGCCAAGTAAGAGGCGTAATGCCGGGAAAATCCGAAGTGCTCGGCCGCGAGGGTTGCGCTGGCAAAGATGCCCTCCGGCGTTTCGACGGGCCGCGAGTTCGGGTTGTTAGCTCCTTTGCTGAAGAGGGGAGAGTTCCGCGCTCTTCCCCTTGCCCACCCGGCCTTGTTGGTGATGCTGCGCGTTTCATACGATATATCCCGGCTGTTCTGTTCGTGCGTGGCGCAATAGACATTCTCGGGGCTGTATGCCCCTGCGTCGTTGAAGCGGGCCATCATGAGCTTGCCCAGGCCATTTCCTCGGTGCTCCCATCTCGCATCGATCCGCCACCAGGCCCACCATTCAGTGAAGGTAAACAGGAAGGGGATGCCGCGGCGGCATGCCGTTGTGCGCTGAACCTGAAATGCTCGAACCGCCTCGGGCGGCTTGCCGGTGTACTCTGGGTTCTTCTTGCCTCTCGGCATGTCATCTCCTGCTTGTGGTGAACCGTTGGACGAACTGGAACAGGTGGGCGTTGCAGACCGCCTCTGCGGCCTCGATCTGCTCCAACTTGCGGTCGAAGGTGGCCCAGCGCATGCCCTTGGGCTTGTCGATGGAAGCTCCGATGCCGGCGGTAGAGCCGAGGCGCTGCCGCCGCTTGAACGCTTGGCTCAAGGCGCGGTCATGGGGGCTCTGACGCTGGGACCGGTAGGCGAGACGGTGGGCTTTGCGCGAGGCGAAGATGCCAGCGGCGCTGGGCTTGTAGATCTTGGCAACGAGATCGCCGCGCCTCGGGCAGACCCACCACCAGCGCCGACCGCCGAAGGGCTGCGGTGTGGTGGTCAGCTCGACCCGGTAGTCGTGCTGGGTTGTCTCGCCGGACCAGTGGTTGGTGGTCGTGTAGCGCAGGCGGACCCAACCTCTATCCCCGCCCATGTACGCCTCATAGCCGATAGAGGCTCTTTGCTGGCCGCTGGAGGTGTCGGTCCAGGTGAGCGAGCCGGTCACGGTGGCGCCTGGCCGGAAGGAGCCGTTGCGGATGAGCTGATGGAGATCGAGCTTCAGGGCGTTCTCGATTGTGGGCCGTCCGCCGTGATTGCCGCTGCCTGTGCCGCCCATTTTCCATTTCCCGATTATACGAAATCTTGTGCCAATCTTGATTGCTAGTGAATTTCCAGAAGGGCTGAAACCCTTGCCTGCTCTGGCGTTGAGACCTTTCGCGCAGGTTTGAAAACCGATCCCTTTTTATAGGGGGACAAAAGGCGATGGGCTGGTCGTGAGCATAGCTCCGCCCTTTCCGCCTTCCGGTATGCCTGCTGAGCATCCTGGAAGCCCCTGGCT
>NZ_QOIO01000106.1 GCF_003332305.1 Microvirga aerophila
TCCTGATCGCCAGCATGGAATCAGACATGCGCCCGGCTGAAAACCCCGAATGAGTCCGCCTTCGTGCCGCTTGGTATTACGTGCTGGCCAGAGTGTCATTCCGGGGCGGCTCTCCGAGGCGAGCCCGGAACCCATATCCACTGACGATGCAGGATGAGGGGAATTGCGTGTCCCCAGTTTCTGAAACGCTGGCGTTTATGGGTTCCGGGCTCCAATACGTGGCCCCGTAATGACGAAGGACGCTATTGCTCCGGCCGCCGCTCCCAGAACACCGCCCCGTCGAAGGAGAACACCTCCTCGCCGTTTTGGTTGACGCCGGTATTGTGGTGGAAGGCCAGGCCCCAGCCGGGGCGGGAGGCGGAGACGCGCTTGTCCGTGATGGTCGACCGGTAGGTGATCGTATCGCCCGCATAGACGGGCTTGAGCCACTTGAGGTTCGTGAAGCCCGGGGATGACCCGAGCCGGGCCGGGCGCTCGCCCCGGGCCAGGGCCTCGGCGCGGCTGTGCTCGCGATAGGCGACCATCAGCTTCATCCAGATGCTGGCGGTGTGCCAGCCCGAGGCGCAGAGGCTGCCGAACAGGCTGTCCTTGGCGGCTTCCGGATCCACATGGAAGCGCTGGGGATCGAACCGCTTGGCGAACTGGATGATGTCGTCCGCCATGAACGTGTAGGAACCAAGCTCTTCCGTTTCGCCGATCAGGAGATCCTCCAGAAAGGCGTTGTTTGAGATCGGGCGGGTGCCAGGCGTGTCGTCAGAGCTCGCGGAGGGTGCCGGGGCGGGAGCGCCTTGGTTGTTCATGGGTTCGGCATCCCGGCGCGCGAACATGATCGAGTTGCCCTGGGTCATCACCGTTTCGTCATGCTGGTTCAGGAGCTCGAACTTGAACTGGACGAAGCCGATGGAGGGCCTGCTCTTCGACGGCCGGGTGTCCGCGACGGTCATGCGCGAGCGCAGCGAATCGCCTGGCCTGACTGGCTTCAGCCATTTCAGCTCCTCGATGCCAGGCGATCCCATGGAGGTGGAATCCAAGATCACATCCTCGGCCAGGATGCGCATGTTTATGCTGCAGGTATGCCAGCCCGAGGCGATCAGACTGCCGACGAAGCTGTCCTTGGCGGCGATCTCGTCCACGTGAAAGGGCTGGGCGTCGTATTCCCGCGCGAAGGTTACGATATCGTCCTTCGAGACGGTGACGGGACCCAGGATCTTGGTGGAGCCGGGTGTAAAGTCTTCGAAAGCATAACGGGGCATCGGCTTATGTCTTGTGCAGGAGGAACAGGCCGCAGGCAGCGCTCCAGCGACGTCACTGTCCGAACTGCCCAGCCGCGTTGTGCGCCAGACGGATCGGCTCGGGCAAGCGATATTTCGGCGAGCAGTTCAGAACCAGCTCCGCCGCCGTGGGGATGTCCGCCAGGTGGCCGGGGGAGATGAACATGGGATTCTTGGCCGTTCTTGTCCGCAGCGCGACCCCGATCGTCTCGCCCTTGTCGACCAGAGGAGCAGCCGATCCCTTCTCATCGGGGAGAGGGCCATAGCGTCCGCAAAGCAGGGTCTTGCCGCAGCCGATGGTGGGACGGTCCAGCCACAGGCCCATATGACTGGCGATACCGATGCGGCGCGGATGGGCGATCCCCATGCCGTCGAACAAGAACACGTCGGGCTCGGCCTTCAGCTTATCGAAGGCTTCCTCCAGCACCGGCCCCTCGCGGAAGCTCAGGAGGCCCGGGATATACGGAAAAGGCGTCGGGCATCTTGCGAGCACGGTCTCCACCGGCAGGAAGCCCGGATAGGTCACCACCACGATGGCGGCCTGCGACTCCTCGTTCTTCACGCTCACGTCCACACCCGCCACGAGGCGGACCGCGCCGAGATCGATGGGGCGATCGGAAATCACCTCGGCCCTCAGCTTCCTTTGAAGGGCGATCGCGTCGGACGGTGAGAGATCCCAGGGATGTCGGTGCTGGAGGCGCATGCGGGGCTTGTCGGAGCTGTTTGATGCTCAACGTCCCAAGCTGGGCGATAGATCCCGCCCGGGGCATCGCGCAGGAGTGGGACCTGGGTTTCCCACGTCCGGCAGTGCTAGCGCTCCCACCATTCGAGCTCCCGGTCACCCCTGGCGAAGATGGAATAGATGGCCCCGATGAAGAACCCGAAGGCCACCAGCATGGCAAGGACGAGTTCGGCGCTTCCCAAACCCGGCGCGACCAGTGCGCCGCCGACGGTTTGGACGATGTCTTCAAGTAAATCCTGCATGGATCAATCCCCCATGCAGGCCATCATGCGAAAACGGCCCTGAACGCACGGCCAAGCTGGCGTTCAGGAATCCGTCAGTTTGCGAAGCGGAAGTGCAGCACGTCCCCATCCTGCACCAGGTATTCCTTGCCTTCTAGGCGCAGCTTGCCGGCATCGCGCGCGCCGGCCTCGCCCTTCAGGGTCACGTAGTCCGGATACGCAATGGTCTCGGCCCGGATGAAGCCCTTCTCGAAATCGGTATGGATGACACCGGCCGCCTGGGGAGCACGCGTGCCGCGGGTGATCGTCCAGGCACGGGCCTCCTTGGGGCCGACCGTGAAGTAGGTGATGAGGCCGAGCAATTCGTAGCCGGCGCGGATCACCCGGTTGAGGCCCGGCTCTGCAAGGCCAATGGCGTCGAGATAATCCTTCTGCTCGGCCGCATCGAGAACCGCGATCTCGCTCTCGATCTTGGCGGACACGACCACCGCCTTCGCGCCTTCTTCTCTGGCGCGCTCGAAGACCTTGGCCGAGAACTCGTTGCCATGGTCGGCGGAAGCCTCCTCCACGTTGCATACGTAGAGAACCGGCTTCGACGAGAGGAGGCCCAGCATCTGGAACAGCCGCTCCTCCTCGGGCTTGCGCTCCACGAGGCGGGCGGGCTTGCCCTCGCGCAGAAGGGGGAGAGCGCGGTTGACGAGATCAAGGGTGTCCTTGGCTTCCTTGTCGTTGCCCTTGGCCTTCTTCTCGAGGGCGGTCACCCGCTTTTCAAGGCTATCCATGTCGGCCAGCATCAGCTCGGTCTCGATCGTCTCGATATCGGCGATCGGGTCGATCTTGCCCTCGACGTGGGTGATGTCGGTGTCCTCGAAGCAGCGCACCACATGGGCGATGGCGTCGACTTCACGGATATTGGCCAGGAACTGGTTGCCTAGGCCTTCGCCCTTGGACGCGCCGCGCACGAGGCCCGCGATGTCCACGAAGGTGAGGCGAGTCGGGATGATCTGCGCCGACCCGGCGATTCCCGCCAGCGAGTCGAGGCGGTCGTCCGGCACGGCCACGTCGCCCACATTGGGCTCGATGGTGCAGAACGGGTAGTTCGCGGCTTGCGCGGCCGCCGTCTGGGTCAATGCGTTGAAGAGGGTGGACTTGCCCACATTCGGCAGGCCGACGATGCCCATCTTGAAGCCCATGGCCTCACTCCTTGTCTGTGCCGGCCTTTTCACCGGGCCGTTTCACGTCCGTCCAGCCTCTCGCCTCCATGGCGAGGTGGACCTTGTTCTGAAAGCTCCCGTCCTCGCCCTTGGCGAGAAGCAGGGCGTTGTCCGCGATGATGCGGCACAGGTCCTCGACCCATGCCTCCTCGGACTTGGCGAAGTCCCCGAGCACGTGGCTCTGGACCAGGGGCTTGTGCCCCGGATGGCCGATGCCGAGGCGCACCCGCCGGTAATCGTTGCCGCAATGGGCCGTAATCGAGCGCAGGCCGTTATGGCCCGCATTGCCGCCACCGACCTTCACCCGCAGCTTGGCGGGCGGCAGGTCGAGCTCGTCGTAGAAGACGGTCACATCCGACAGCGGGATCTTGAAGAAGCGCTGCGCTTCCGCCACCGAGCGCCCGGATTCGTTCATGTAAGTCTGCGGCCTGAGGAGCAGCACCTTCTCGGTCCCGATGGTCGCCTCAGCGGTTTCGCCCTGGAAGCGCCGCCGCCACGGCCCGGCATTGTGGACGCGCGCGATCTCGTCCACGGCCATGAAGCCGATATTGTGGCGGTTCCGGGCGTAGCGGGGACCAGGATTTCCGAGGCCGACGAAAAGGCGCATGGCTCGACACACTTAAGAGAAACGCTCCGGCCTTGCGGTCGGAGCGTCGAAGCCGATCATTGGGCTCGAACGCCCGGGATGAAGGCGAATTAGGCCTTGGCGGCCTCGCCCTCAGCCGCTGCGGGAGCCGCGTCCTCTTCCTTCATGCCCGACGGGGCAACGACCGTGACGAGGGTCACGTTCTCGGTGGAGGTTGCCTTGGCGCCGTTCGGCAGGGTGATGTCGGCGAGGTGGATCGACGAACCGATGTCCAGGTCCGCAACCGAAGCCTCGACGTAATCCGGGATCGCATCGGACGGAACGAGCAGCTCCACCGAGTGCTCGACGATCTGGAGCGTGCCGCCGCGCTTTACGCCCTGGCACTTCTCCTGACCGACCACGTGCACGGGCACGACGACCTTGATCGCCTGACCTTCGGAGAGGCGCAGGAAGTCGATGTGAACCGGGAAGTCGCGGACCGGATCGAGCTGGTAGTCGCGCGGGATGGCGCGGGTCTTGCGGCCGTCCACGTCGATCTCGAAGATCGTGGTGAGGAAGTGGCCGGCGTAGATCAGCTGCTTGGTCTGGTTGAAGTCGAGGGCAATCGCCTCGGCAGCCTGGCCGCCTCCGTAGATGACGGCGGGAACTTGGCCTTGGCGACGAACGGCCCGGGCGGCCCCCTTGCCGGCCCGGTCGCGCGCCACGGCCGTGATCTGCTTGATATCACTCATGGTCGTGGTCCTTTGAATTGGATTGTAAAAACCGATGGCCGCCCGGGTTTTTCTTGAAAAACCAGCCGGCGGCCACAGGGTCTGCGCCCGTGCCTCCAAGGGTGTCGAGCGGGCGCGAGGCGGCTTATAGAGAATGACGGCGGGAAATGCAACAAAAGCCGTTGCGGCCCAATCAGGCGCGACAGTCTTCCCTCCCCTTTGCGGGGAGGGTGGCTGCGTCGGCAGGCGGGTTGGGGTGCGACCGGGTGAGAGACAGTGAGGTGAGGTGCTGATCACCTCTCCCATGGGGAGAGGTCGGACCGTCAGGTCCGGGTGAGGGGCGTGCCCTGTGCGGAGAGGGCGTAACCCCTCAGTCGAACAGGCTCGAGACCGAACTTTCCGTCGCTGTCCGGCCGATGGCCTCGCCCATGAGCTGCGCAATGCCGATGACCCGGATGTTGTGGGCCACCTTCACGGCTTCGGTCGGCATGATCGAATCGGTGATGACGAGTTCCTTCAGCTTCGAATTGGCGATGCGCGCCACCGCGCCGCCGGACAGAACCCCGTGTGTGATGTAGGCGTAGACCTCCCGGGCGCCGTTCGCCAAGAGGGCTTCGGCGGCGTTCACCAGGGTGCCGCCCGAATCCACGATGTCGTCCACCAGGATGCAGGAGCGGCCTTCCACATCGCCGATGATGTTCATGACCTCGGACTCGCCCGGGCGCTCGCGGCGCTTGTCCACGATGGCGAGCTGGGCGTCGATGCGCTTGGCAAGCGCCCTGGCACGCACCACGCCGCCCACGTCCGGTGAGACCACCATGCGGTTGCCGCCATCGAGCCGCTCCTTAATGTCGCGGGCCAGAATGGGGGCGCTGAAGAGGTTGTCGGTTGGGATGTCGAAGAAGCCCTGGATCTGCCCCGCATGCAGGTCGAGGGTCAGAACGCGGTCGACGCCCGCATGGCTGATGAGGTTGGAGACGAGCTTGGCCGATATGGGCGTGCGGGGGCCGGGTTTCCGGTCCTGGCGGGCATAGCCGAAATAGGGGATCACCGCCGTGATGCGGCGCGCCGAGGCGCGGCGCAGGGCATCCGTGATGATCAGGAGCTCCATCAGGTGGTCGTTCGTCGGGAACGAGGTCGACTGGATGACGAACACATCCTCGCCGCGCACGTTCTCCTGGATTTCGACGAACACCTCCATGTCCGCGAAGCGCCTGACCTGGGCCTTGGCGAGCGGAACGTTGAGATAAGAGGAGATGGCCTCAGCGAGAGGACGGTTGGAATTTCCCGCGACGAGCTTCATGAAAGCGACTTTGGCTCATTGAATGACTTGTTGGAACCCACCGCGTGACGATGTTGCCCTTGAGCGGCAAGGCGCAAGGGTCTTAGCAGCGATGGGAAAGCCTCACAATACTCGCAAGTGTGCAGATGTGCGGCTTTTCAGACGTGCAGCTATGCAGTCACTGCGCAGCAACGGACGTTTCGTCCGTTGAGGCCTCTGCGGTCCGGATCGGGGCTTGGGTTCTGGCGGTGCTCAAAAACTCCGCGATTTCGTCCATGCTGGCCCCTGCGAGCTTGGCGAGCGTCTCCTTATCGAGGGACGACAGGGAGCCCGAAGCGACCCGTACCGGGCTCGATCCCGCCAGCCGCTGGGCGCGCCGGTTCTGGGCATCGAAGACGTCCCACACATAAGCGACCTTGGTTTCCCCCTCGTTCGTCTCTGTAGAGAGGTAGCCGCGGACCCGGTAGCGCCGCGCCGCTGGCGCCGACGAGCTCCACCTTGCGGTCGGAGGCTGCGGTGTTGAGTTCGTCCATCAAGGCCGTACGCACGGGCGCAGGCGCGCCATCGATGCTCTCCAGGGCGATCGGTACGCCCTCAGGCGACCCGCCGGCCAAGCCCGACCCCTGGCAGGCGCCCAAGGCGATCGCCATGGTGGTGGCTGCAAGCCGTCCGGCAAACTTCGTCACCATGGGGTCCCCCGTCTTATTGTTCATGGTAACAAAGTATTAAGCTTAACCGGAGCCGCCGTCCAGGTCATCGCAGCCGGATGGACGACGCCAGTGCGTCGAGGCCAAGCGCCGCAAGCCCTGCGACCAAACCCCAGAACGCGGAGCCGATGCCGAACAGGGTCAGGCCCGAGGCCGTCACCGCGAAGGCGAGAACTGCCGGAAACCGTTTGGCCTCGTCGGAGAGCGCGGATCCGAGCGCTCCCGCGAAGGCTCCCATGAGGGCAAGGCCCGCCACCGTCTTGATCAGCTCTGGCGGCAGCGCCGCGATCACGCCGATCAGGGCCGCGCTGAAGGCGGCGAAGATCAGGTAGCTAAGGGCATAGAACGGTCCCACGAGCCAGCGCTTGGCCGGATCGGGGTGAGTGTCGGGACCGGTGCAGATCGCCGCCGAAATCGCCGCCAGATTGCTCGTATGGGCGCCGAAAAAGGCGGTGACCACAGAGGCAAGGCCTGTCACCGCCAGGATCGGCCGGGAAGGTGGCGTATAGCCGGAGGCGCGCAGGACCGCGAAGCCGGGCAGGTTCTGCGACGCCATGGTGACGAGAAAGAGCGGCAGACCCAATCCGATCAGTGCCGCGGGCTCCCATGCGGGGGCGATGAAGGTCAGGGACGAAAGGGCGAGATCCGAGGGGAGGGGCCGGGCGAGGCCTGCCCCGAACGCAATGGCCAATCCCACGAATAGCACGGCCAGAACAGCCAGCGCCGGATTCACGAGGCGAACCAGGAGAAACACTGCCACGAGGGGCAGCACGAGACCGGGCGCGCCTTGCGCGCTCTCGAACACCGCCATGACGAAGCGGATCAGCACGCCCGACAGCATGGCGGCGGCAATCGCCGTGGGGATGCGCTCGATCAGGCGGCCGAAAGGCTTGACGAAGGCCGCGAGCACGATGAGCCCTCCCGCGAGCAGGAAGGAGCCGACGGCCGCGTTGACGGAAATGCCGCTGGACGCCGCGATCAGGGCCGCGCCCGGGGTCGACCAGGCGGTAACCACCGGAATGCGGTAGCGGACGCTCAGGAAACCGCTCGTGGCCGCCATCGACAGGCACAGGGCCGCAACCCAGGAAGAGGTCTGCGCCGCATCCGCGCCCACCGCGTTTGCTGCCGCGATGATGATCGCAATGGTGCTGCCGAACCCGACCAGGGCCGCGACCACGGCAGAGGTGATGATCGACAGGCGCATCCTTGGGTTCCGGATCGGTGACCAGAGCTTAGCGGTTTAAACTGAAGTTGGGGGGTGGTCTAGGATCTGGTCCGGGAAGGGCAGGTTATGGACCGCCGAAACTTGAGCATAGACAGTGATGACAAATTTTGTGATATTACAACATTAAGTGTCGCGGAGAGCCTTATGTCCTTGAACCCCATTGCCTTTGAGTGGACAAACAACAGCATTTCCCCCGCGAATGTCAGAGCTTTAGGCAATGGCACCTTCCTAGAGCATCGGACGAAAAAGCGGATCCACGACGCTCCACCTTTCTCCGCTAGGCAGGGGTAGGAACGGAGCGGGTCCGACAAATCGTCCGATGCTCTAGAGCATGCTGCTTTTACACGGCACCATATCCTGAGTTTTTGAGGTAGTTTGCACATTCGGCGGGCGCGACCTGA
>NZ_QOIO01000107.1 GCF_003332305.1 Microvirga aerophila
TCGACAATCTCACACCGGCCGACGTCTACTTCGGGCGCGGAGAAACCGTTTTGATGGAACGCGAAAGGATCAAACGATAGACCATCCAAACCCGCCGCTTGCAGCACCAGATGCAGGCCGCCTAATCTGAAACCCAGATGAGCCAGAGTCTCCCTTAGTTCAGCCCACCCGCTGTCTCAAAAACTCTGACGACAGACATGATGAGTATCGAAGGGCTAGAGCATCGGACGATTTGTCGGACCCGCTCCGTTCCTACCCCTGGCTAGCGGAGAAAGGTGGAGCGTCGTGGATCCGCTTTTTCGTCCGATGCTCTAGAGCCAGCTTCCTACAAGGTTACTGTCTGGGAGTCGCACATAAGCAAAGAAACTTGAAAACTGTCGTGGGTATCGCTGTTGATGCCGCTGCGGAGGTCACAGGTCGCGCTGGCGGGTCTGAAGACCTTATGGCGATAGACACTTCTCACTGGACTGAGGACCTTGAGAGACAGGCGATTGAGGCTCAGGAGAAGCTTGAGATACTCGTACCCGGCAGGCTTGAGATGTATCGGTCGTTTTCCTCCGAGTATCCAGATGGAAGGCGGCCACCCGTTCGGGAGGGCCTCTCGCGTCAACAACGACGCGCACTAGAGCGAGCCGAGCAGAAGGCCCAGAAGAAGTGGCTTTAGCGAGACACTTACGAGGCCGGGTGTTGTCACAGTTTGTGTCACAGCCCCACGGTTTCTGAGGCTTGTCTCACGAGGCCCTGAGGCACCAAAGGAAGCTTGAACGAAGGCTCCGGTTGCTCTAATTCTGAAGCGTGGCCGATGGGTTTTCCATTGGTTTCGGAAGGGATTAGGCGAATCCGCCTGATTCACCCGCTCCTAGCTGGATAGAGCGTGAAGGGCACCCTGCAAGGGTGTCCGACCCTGCCCTCCGAAGGCAAAGGTCACACGTTCGAATCGTGTCGGGTGCGCCACTCTTCTCAAGCAAAATCAGTAACTTAGATTGAGGACGGCCTCTACTTGCTGGCTGCGCTTTCCTCTAGTGTGCCAATGGTGTGCCAGAGTTGAGGCAGATCTACGCACCTAAACGTGGGCGACATAGGCTTTTCTTTCCGAGGCTTGCTGTCGAATCGGCCAATCAGGCGCAGTACACCCGGTGCCACCATTTGCTTCACAGCAGAGTTTCTTGCTTGGCTGGAATGGGCCTTCTATCCTATGGCTCAATCAAGAAGCCACGCAGGCTGGGGGCAATGGTCACAACGGCAAACTTCGGCTTTTTGGGCGCGCATGACGTGAACCTTGCCATTCTTGGTGGGTTGGCTGAACGCTACTTCCGAGACGACCCTCCGACCTCCCTGGTTAAGCTTCGTCAGTTTGCCGAACTTCTTGCCAAGCTGATTGCTGCCCATCGCGGAGCCTATTCCGGGGAGCGCGAGAGCTTCGAGGAGACCCTACGCCGTCTCTCATAAGAGCGCCTTTTGCCGCGAGAGGTGGCTATATCAACCTTGGATATGATCATGGTACTCCTTCGCTCATTGAGGTCCGACCTTCGCCCCTGAAGAGACCGGCCTAGACTATCGATGAGCCGGTCTTTCATGCTGCGACCCCGCTCGATCACCGGGCACCTTCGTCTATATGCCTTGGCGCTCACCTTCCCGATCTTGCTCGCGAGCAGTTTCATCGGATGGGCTTACCTGCGCCAGGAGGGGCAGCGCATCAACAGCTTGGCTGAGCGGCAGGCTCAAACCGTCGCCTTACAGATCGACAACCGCCTCGCTGCCTTCCAGGCCACTCTCAACGTGCTGTCGGCCAGCCCTACGCTGCTCGAAGGCGACATGGACGACTTTCGTTCTCGGCTTGAGCAGACAGGCCATCCATCGGATGTGTGGTTCACCGTTCGGGATGAGAACGGCCAACAATTGCTCAATACGAGCACACCCCGTGGATCACGCCTGCCCGCCTTTCTTGGGCGTGGTGACCCTGTGATCTTCACCGAAGGGCGTTCCTATACATCAGATCTAATCTGGGCACCCGTCACCAACCAGTGGGCGGTTACTCTCTCGGTTCCGGTTCGAGTGCCAGCCGTCACGGGCAAAGTCAGGTTTGCGCTCACCACGGGTGTTCCAGCCGCCTACTTCAGGAAGCTTCTGGAGGACGTGCCGCAAGGATGGATCGCTGCGATCAATGACCGCGAGGGTAGAATCCTTGCTCGGTCCAAGGCACATGATCAATCGGTTGGCAAACCCATGGCGCGGAGCGGATGGGAGATCACGAAGGATGTGCCTCCCGGCCAAGGCGGTCTCTGGCAGGACGTATACACATTGGAAGGAACGAAGGTCGTTGGCGCATACCATCGTATGGCCAGCACCGGCTGGCTGATCGGTGTCTCTGCCCTGCCGGAGGTCTATGAAGCGCCACGCCGAAACATCATCGCCATTGGCCTGACCCTCCTTTCGATGGCTCTGCTGCTGGCCTTAGCCCTCGCCTCCCTCATGGGGCAGCGGATCACCAGGGCCATCAATGTCTTGCAGGTCAAAGCAGCGGCTATGCGCGACATGAAGGTGATCGACGTTCCCAGCACGTCTTTGGACGAAGTGAACACTGTTGCCCAGATTATGCGGAACACGGCGCAAATCCTTCGCAAGCGCCAAGACCAACAGACCATTCTGATTCAGGAATTGAACCATCGGGTGAAGAATACGCTGGCCACAATCCAGGCAATCAGCCGGATGACGATCAGGAACTCACATGACATGGCTGCGTTTGAGCAAGCCTTTTCCGCCCGCCTGCTGGCCCTCTCAAACACACACAACTTGCTGACTGAATCAGCATGGTCCGGGGTGGAGTTGCGCGAACTGCTGACGAGAGAACTGGAGCCCTTTCGGGACGGGTCGCAGGTATTGCTGAGCGGTCCTTCCGTCGCTCTGACGAGTAAAGTGGCTATCGCGCTCGGGATGGCCATTCACGAGATGGCAACTAACGCGACAAAACACGGAGCCTTCCGGGCAGGTGGAGGAAGCGTCAGGATCAGTTGGTCGGTGTCGGACGAGAACCTTAGGCTGGAATGGCAAGAGAGGTGTGGCCATCCAATCGTGCCACCGTCACGTCAGGGCTTCGGCTCCCGCTTAATCCAGCAAACGATTGTCCGCGAACTTCAGGGCACCGTTGACACGATCTACAACAACGATGGCCTACAAGCCACGTTCACGATCCCTTTGAGCGTTGATGATAGTATGAAGGATCAGGCCGAGGCAGGCGTCGATCTGGAGCCAGCCTGAGCTTGCGACACCCGACGCATATTTAACTTGGTCGCGCCCAATGATGATCAACACGGCGCAACAAAGAGGATCATTGCTTGGACTTTCCTAGCACTATCTATTCGGCATCGACTTGGATTATCCCGATCCTCATCGCCATCACCTTCCATGAAGCAGCACATGCCTATGCCGCCTGGAAATTAGGGGACGACACAGCGCACCGCTTGGGCCGTGTCACATTCAACCCGCTGAAGCATGTGGACCTTTTCGGAACGATTCTTGTTCCTGCCCTGCTCTTCCTGACCAAGGCACCCTTCCTATTTGGATGGGCGAAGCCTGTCCCGGTAGCATTCGGACGCTTGGGCCATCCGCGCCGCGACATGGCAATTGTCGCCATTGCCGGGCCGCTGACAAATTTGACGCTGGCTTTTATATCGGCGGCTCTTTTTCGAACTGTCCCGCTGTTGCCGGAGGCAATAGCTCCCTGGCTGGTGAAGACCCTTTATCAGTCGATCCTGCTGAACCTGATACTGGCGATCTTCAATATGTTTCCCCTACCGCCTCTGTACGGAGGCCGTGTCGCCCTGAGCATTCTGCCCAAGGCTCTCGCGCGGCAATATTCAAAGCTGGAGCGGTTCGCCTTTGTGATTCTGCTGGGAATCATCTTCCTTCTGCCGATGCTAGGCAGGCAAATTGGAACCGACCTGAACCTCTTTCGGTGGGCTGTTGGTATTCCGCTCCGATGGCTGACCCCGTTCTTCCTAGCAGTAGCGGGGGTGGCTCAATAACGTCCGCAGAATATGGGTGGTCCAAGGAAGATGCCTCTCGACCATGTGGCACCTTCGGCCCTCATGAATTGAGCCCATATCCAATACATCACGCGGCGCATGCGGGCTCGTGGGGCTTAGCGTTTGAGATCTTTAGAGTCTTTGGCAGGGTAGACATTGGGACCTGCGGGCGGGTTCGATGAGCCGGTTGTTCCCGTCGTTGTCGGTCCTGTAGTCGTCCCCGCTGCTGTCCGGTTCACTCCGGCCACGTCAGAGGTTGTTGTCGCGCCTCGCTTCTTCTTCATGAAATACCAGACCGCAGCACCGATGATCGCGAGCAGAACCAGAAGCCACAGCCAGCCTAGTCCCCCGCCATCATCTGTCGCAGGAGGCGGTGTTGCGGGCGCTGGCGTCCCGGTGGTCTGCGCATAAGCGACTGAGGACACAAACAGGAAGGCCAAGGCGGGAATGCTCTTCATTGAATTCTCCTCCGCACCAGCAAGATCAACGAACTCTGAGCACTGAATCGCACAACCGCTACCGGTGCTCGGAGGCTGACGATCTTTCACGAGTGTGCTCCTCACTCAGGTGCGTGAGGAGCTTGATTAGGAAAGGGGCAGGCTCACTTCAAGGCTGCTGGAATCAGACAGCCGCAGCCTCGTAGAGACTAGCCGCTCTGCTGGAGACGCTTGGCCAAGAGTTGCTTAGCCCGATCCGCCCGCTGCTTTTCTTGCTGTTGAGCTTCGCGGAAGAAGGAGGCGAGATCCTGATCACCTCCAGCATCGTTGGCATACTGCTCGTACAGGTCTGCTCCTTGGAGAGCATGGTATAGGACGCTAACGAGATTGTAGGTGGCGTCTTTGGTGCCGGTGGTCTCAGCCATAGCAAGCCTCCTCTAGTGCACAGACAGTGGCGCAATACTTGGTTGCCAGGAAGGTTCCCGTACCATCCGGGTTGCCTTGGGGCAGAGGTCCCGAAAGTCCCTTCTATAGTCAAGCACTTGGGAGAGGCAGCATTCTTTACAAACGTTCATGACACATAAGTAAGAAGGGGGTCGCCCCCTTTGTCAGTCCTTCTTGAAGGCGTCTTTGACGGAATCCTTGATGCCGCCGATGGTGTTTTGGATCTTGCCTTCGGCCTGATCTGCCTTGCCTTCGGTCTGCATCTTGGAGTCACCGGTCACATTTCCGATGCCTTCTTTGACTTTGCCACCGATGTTCTTGGCGGAACCGTCAACTCGATTTTTATCAACCATAACTTCCTCCTCAGTTGCTGGTTCAACGTGCAGTGAGTTGAGCCGTTCCTGCGGCATGATGCGCTGACGGGTGCACATGACCCGACGCTGGAAACAACCTTCAACACGGCCACGGAGCGTGGGGAGTTCATCGCATAGGAGCCAACGAAGGAACTATGATGCGCTGGCTTATGGCTCCCATGCCCGTTCTGAAGAGCACTCAGACTAAGCCGAACAAGTTCCCCCTGTTCGTGATAGAGAGAAACAACGGTAACGGGGACATCCAATGCTCTATCTATCCGTCGTGTGGACGGTCATCGGCCTTGCTGCCATTGCTCGCTCCTACATCCTGCTCATGGGGGAGAATACACCTGACGCGCGCCGTAAGACCGCGACGACCACCCGTGTGGCTGGTTTCACCTTGATCGTCGTTGGCGCGATTCAGATGCTGGTCTGGGTGTTCACAGCCTGAAGCAGGTTAATGTCGTGGCAAGGGAGGTCTAATGCCGCCCCTTACCTATAGCGGACATCTTTTAACTCGCGCTCCTTCGCCCGCGAGGAGATAATCCAGACTGCATGGACGATGCCGGGGATGTACCCAAAGATCGTCAGCAGGATGTTGATCCAGAAATGCAGACCTAAGCCGACCGTAAGCAGAACCCCTATGGGCGGCAGCAGGATCGCCAAAATGACGCGGACAATGTTCAATATAGGTCTCCACGGCGCATGGGGCGGATGTTCCCGTCTGGATACCAACCAAGGCAGACAAATTGACGTTCCGCAGAGCGGCTGCGTTTGGGAAGGAACTCTCCACCGAACCAATACGATCCCAAGTGCAAGGCCCGGTTCACAGACGTTGAGGCGACCAGCCGCCCTCCCACTGACCTCCCGCCAATGATGCGGAAGCTGACGGTCATCAAGGGCGGAAAGGGTTAGGACTACGGCTACGTTTGAACAATCCCGCGCTCGCATGATCTGTCGATGAGGCCGTCTAGCCATCTTGCAGTCTGGACGCATCCCATCCTCAGGAACAGAATAAGTCCTGAACTGTCCGCTGGGGCATCATGGCTTCAAAAGAACACAAGGTTGAGCGGCATCTCGCAGCCATCTTGGCCGCTGACGTAGCGGGCTATTCGCGCCTGATGAGCTAGGATGAAGTCGGGACGCTCCGCACCCTGACTGCCCGCCGCGAGATCATGGACCAACTGATTGCGGAACATGGCGGGCGGATCGCCAATACGGCAGGCGACAGTGTTCTAGCGGAGTTCCCCTCCGCCGTCGATGCCGTCCAATGTGCCATGGAGGTCCAGAAGGCTCTCGGACACCTAAACGAGGGGGCCGCGCCTGAGAAGGCCCTGCGATTTCGGATTGGTATCCATGTTGGTGGTGTAATGGTCAGGGGTGGGGACCTCCTGGGCGATGGCGTCAACATCGCCGCGCGACTGGAAGGAATCGCTGATCCGGGTAGCGTGTGTATTTCCGAGGAAGCCTACGGGTATGTGCGAAAGGTTCTGCCCTACGCATTCGCAGATCTAGGACCACAGCAGGTCAAGAACATCGAGGAGTCCGTCAGAGCATATACACTCAAGGCAACTTCATCTGCCTCAGCCGGGACTGAGCGCGTCAAATCCCTTCCACTCCCTGACAAGCCTTCCATTGCCGTCTTGCCCTTCACCAACATGAGTGGTGATCCCGAGCAGGAATTCTTCGCGGATGGGATGGCAGAGGACATCATCACCGGTCTCTCCCGCCTGAAATGGCTATTTGTCATCGCCCGGAACTCAACCTTTACTTACAAAGGCAAGGCAGTCTTTACTTACAAAGGCAAGGCAGTCGATGTCCGACAGGTAGCTCGCGATCTAGGCGTTCGATACATCCTTGAAGGAAGCGTCAGGGCATCTGGCAAGCGGGTCCGCATCACCGGGCAGTTGATCGACGCAGGAACAGGCAAACACATCTGGGCTGAGAAATACGACCGCCAGTTGGATGACATCTTCGCTGTTCAGGACGAGATCACGGAGAGTGTCGTGGCGGCAATTGAGCCGCATCTGTATGCCGAGGAAGGTGCTCGTGTCACAGGCCAGCCACCTGA
Source organism: Microvirga aerophila (assembly GCF_003332305.1). GTDB lineage: Bacteria > Pseudomonadota > Alphaproteobacteria > Rhizobiales > Beijerinckiaceae > Microvirga > Microvirga aerophila. The sequence continues at coordinate 7,331 of NZ_QOIO01000107.1, forward strand.
GACCGTCAGCACCTGGGGTCTTGTCGTCCGTGCCATCGGATTGGTTAGTAATCTTGACCAACGCGACAATGAAGAAGCTAGGTTGATACTCAATGGTGCAATCGCCCGCGAGCCAGTCTACGCGAAAGCTCATGCTATTCTGAGTTGGGCCGTTTGGTGGGCGGCATGGAACTACTGGCTGCCAGATGAAGGGCAAGGGTTTGAGCAGGCCAAACAACATGCTGAGCGGGCTCTAGCTCTTGACCCCAGCGAGCCGTGGGCTCGGATGATCTTGGGTTTGTGTCTAAGTTCTAACGGACAACATGAGAGAGCAATGCGCGAGCTTGAAGAAGCCCTTCGGCTTAATCCAAGCTTCGCTCTCGCGCACTCGATCTATGGTTGGGCTCTGGCCCGTGCCGGGAGATTCGATGACGCGGTAGACCAAACCCGGATGGCTATCCGATTAAGCCCCGCCGACACGTTTCTCAGCTTTTACGAGTTTCTTCATGGCTTCGCTCTCTTATACCAAGTCCCGCTGATCAGAACCGGTGCGCCCACTCCCGCAGGCCGAGGGACATGATCGTCCAGGGTCGATCCGT
>NZ_QOIO01000108.1 GCF_003332305.1 Microvirga aerophila
ATCCCGGTTCGTGCTGCTCGTTCGAGTTGACGGCAAAGACAGCGAGAGCGTGGTGAAGGCTCTTGTGCGGCAGGTTCGACGTCTGCCTCAAGGATTGATGGCATCGCTGCCCTGGGATCGTGGGATGGAGCTTGCTTATCACAAGCGCTTCAGCGTCGCGACTGACGTTGAGGTCTACTTCTGCGATCCCCAAAGCCCGTGGCAGCGGGGAAGCAACGAGAACACCAATGGCTTGCTGCGGCAGTACTTCCCGAAGGGTTCAGACCTGTCCGCCTATAGCCAAAGCGACTTGGATGCGGTTGCGCTCCGGCTTAATACCCGGCCAAGAAAAACCCTTGGCTTTCAAACCCCAGGAGCTACCCTGGCCAAAGCTGTTGCGCTCATCACTTGAACCCACCAGGGCTTCAATCGCTGCCAAGTACGAAGTTCAGCTTTCCGGCTGCGCTGAGACCTACGAGCAGCGACGCACGTCATGTGCTTGTACAAAATCACCCAAGTGGCAAATGCGAACTGCCTCGCGGCAGGCGACCTTGTTTGGCATGCCCTAAATAAAAGGCACACTAAGAAACTGAGATTCACGAGCCTCTTCATGATTTGAGAAACGCTGCCACCGCATAAGGTGCCATGCCCCGCCAGAGGATCCCGCCCGTGTGCAATCTCTACTCGAGCTACACCACCCAGGAGGCCATGCGCTGGGCCTTCGAGGTCAGCCGCGACAGCGCTGGCAACGTCCCTCCCCTGCCCGCGATCTTCCCAGACCAGATGGCTCCCGTAGTGCGGATGGTCGATGGCGAGCGCGAGCTGATCCGGATGCGCTGGGGCTTCCCGCCGCCGCCGAAGGTCGGCACCCAGCCGGTCACCAACGTGCGCAACGTTTCGTCGCCGTTCTGGCGCGCATGGCTCAAGCAGCAGTACCGCTGCCTCGTGCCGCTCACGAGCTTCAGCGAGTACAACGATACCAAGCCGCGCAAGACGCCCGTCTGGTTCGCCTTGAACAAGGACCGGCCACTGGCCGCTTTCGCTGGCATTTGGCGGCCGTGGACAGGCGTACGCGGCACCAAGGCTGAGCCGGTCGAGGGTGAGCACCTGCTCTACTCGTTCCTCACCTCTGAGCCGAACGAGGTCGTTGGGCTGATCCATCCGAAGGCGATGCCGGTGATCCTCACGACGCCCGAAGAATACGATGTCTGGCTCACCGCGCCGGTGGATGACGCGCTCAAGCTGCAACGACCGGTGCCGGGCGACATGCTTGAGATCGTGGCCCAAGGAGCCAGATCCGACCAACCCGAGGAAGGGCAGACCGCCGCTGGATCGCATGCCTAAGGAGATCCAGCTCGCTGTCGACGGCCTGGTCACCGACATTCTCGAGGTATCCATGCTGCCGACCTCAGACTGGCTCGTGCGTCCGGGCCGTTCCGAGTGAGGTGACCACTGGCCGCACGTAGGCTCCATCTATTCAGGTCTGATGGAGCTCGTGCTACCCAAGGAAATTCGAAAAGTCGAGCGCCAGGCAGTCGACACCGTCCTAGTTCAGTGAACGGGGAAAGGCATTGTGTCCCGATATGGTGTGTCCGAGGACTCAGATTAAAGTGCGATGCTAATCGTCGATGACGAGCCGGATTGGTAACTTGCGTTCGATGAGCCGGGCCTGGAGGAAAGACACAGTGAGATCATCCTGCAGTTCGACAAAGCGCTTAGAGCTGCCCGGGTGGTAGCCCCACTCGACGAAGGTGATGCGGCCAGCCTTCTTATCAGACCGGTTGAGGCGGCAAGCGAGGCCAAGCTCCTTGAGCAGCGTGTAAGCCTTCGCCTGCGGGCTCTCATCGAACTCCCAAACGCACCACCAGGACTGCTCAGGAAGGGGTGCGTCGAGCTCCTCAGGTGCAACACATCGCTCCCGCCAGATACGATCAAGATCGTCTGGGGAGTCGAAATGGTAGCCCTGCTGGCGCAGGTGCTCACGCCATGTGGGGGGATCCGGCGGATCTTGCTGCCAGAGCCCGAGCGAGACACGCCACTTGCTACCCCATTCGCTGTTGACGGGATCCAATCCTTCGTACAGATGCAGCATCTTCTCCACGGGGCCCGGGTCGAGGAGAAGGGGACCACCCTCGGCCAAAGCATAAGCCTGGGCACGGGCAGCGAATGATGCTGTGACAAGGCTGCCGAGGCCGAGAAGAAAGCTGCGTCGGGAGATCATCAAAAGCTTTCCAACTGCGGACACATCGGCGAGGGCTGAGAAGACCTATTGCTGCCCCTGCGGGCTTCATTGTCTTTGCCACCATTGCTGGTCAAAGCTGGTTGGCGGGACCCTTGGGCCCTCTCGGGATGCAGGAGAACCTTATCTTCACTTGGGCGGGTGGGGGAACAGCTCAAAGGGATGAGGAGCGGTAAAGCTGATCACAGTAGAGGTTAACCTCGTTACCCCTCTAGGTGCATGCGCGAGTTACTTGCGGTTCCCACCACGGCTCGGACTCTGCTGCTATGCAGCAGGGGTTGACGGATGTCGGGTTACATCCGTCAACCCCTGTAAACCCTCCTGCATCTCCTGCTCCTTCCCAGCTGTACACCGCTGGCGTGCGGCTCGATTGATATCCCGTGAGATGGCAGCCTAGTGTCATAGATTTGCCCCGTGGCCGAGCTTCGGTACATATCCAGACCCGTCCAAGCAGCTTCCTCGTGCCTCAGATACTTTCCTCCGATGGACACCGTGTGTGTGAAATGCGCCCGCACATGTCCGCCGACAAAAGCGCGCATTGATATGAGAACTGAGATACTCCTGCCCACAGTGCTGGCAGATTACCTGCTTAGGGTCAGACGCCCCGTTTTGGTAATGTTCCGTCGCTGCCCGCCGATGGCCCTTAGACGGCTTCGAGCTTGCCCACAAAGTTCACGACCGCTGGCCTCCCCTCGGACTGGTGATCACTTCCCGTCACATCCGGCACCTTCACCCTTCCGATGTCCCCGGGGACGGGTGCTTTCTCCCGCGTCCTCTTCCAGAGGAGACGCTGTTGCAGGAAGTGGCAAGGGCAGCGGATCGGATGGCTGCCTGAAGGTTACCTTTGCCGCGATGGGGCTGATCCATCCTCCCGCTCCTACAACTGACGCACGAGAGCGGCAAGCTTGTCGGGAAGGTTGTCATTGAGGCAAGCTTGGTTCCGGGTTCGGAGACTACGTCCGATCTCAACGGCAAGCTGGGTGTTAGGGAGCGAGCCTGTGGCCGATCTCACGCCGACCGCTCCATCGGCCCCGGCGGGGGTAGCACGATCCTCGTCTGGTGGGGGCTTGGCAGCCATGATCATCACCGGCTGTCCCCTAACGACTCTGCGGACGGTTCAGCCGCGTATCGACCTTCAACTGATGGCTGTTGCTCGGGTTGCAGCGAAGCCATTGATCTATGTTAGTTTCTGGCCGGAACGGGGCCTGTGCGCGGGAGTTGGTCTGGTGCAGCGGAGCCGGATGCAACCGCATCCAGCCCCTGGAGGAGACCTCCCAATGGCCAACTCACCGATTGCCAACAGCCCATCCATGCCAAGTGAACCGCGCAAGCCTATCGATTGCCCTCCGGACTGCGACTTGCCGGAAAACTCGAAAGCGAACTTGGACACCAAGCTCGACCATGCCATCGACGAGACCTTTCCGACCAGCGATCCAGTCTCAGTCAGCATCACCAAGGGTGGTGCCATTGACTACGATCAGCAGAGCGCCGCCACGTCGGCCAAACCGGCGAACTCAAGCCAAGCTGAGCAGGACACCGCCGAGCAGCTTCTCGATCAGGTCAGAGAGGCGTTGGGCGATGTGGTAGGGAGCGCGTCCAAGACAGCGCAGGAAGCCTACAACCAGGGTGAGCGCTACGTGCGCCAAGCTCGCGAGCGCTACCCAGAGGCTGATCGTTATTATCAAGAGGGCCGTCGCGTTGTCAGGCAACGCGTGACGGAGAACCCCTGGCTGGCATTGTTCATAGCTGGTTCCATTGGCTACGGGCTGGCTTGGTTGATCCATGGCACCAAGGGAGAGCAACGCAACCGCGTTCCCGATTATGCCCGGACCAGACGCGGCTACGCCCCGCACCGTGATGAGGCACGCCGGTCCTGATTATGCCTTGACCACGACAGCCTGTCTGGAAAGGCGCAGCAGAAGAAAAAGGAGACTCACGGGGGTATCGACAGAGAGTCTTGTTGAGGAGATGACATGACCCAAACAGATGCTGCTCCTGGCGTGACGACCGGCAAGCCTCTGATCGAGAGTGATCGGGTGGAGGGCACTGCCGTCTACGATCCGACCGGCGATCATCTCGGCTCGATCAAGCGCCTCATGATCGAGAAAATCAGCGGCAAGGTAACCTACGCGGTCATGTCCTTTGGGGGCTTCCTCGGCATCGGCGCGGATGAGCACACGATCCCCTGGAGCAAGCTTACCTACGACACCGGCCTGGGCGGCTATTGCACCGACATTACAGAAGAGCAGTTACGCGGCGCTCCGAGTTTCTATCGGGAGCGCGATGATTATGACTGGACAGACCGAGATCGTGAGCGCGAACTGCTTGACTACTGGGGAGCCCCCTACTACTGGGGTATCTGATCTCGAATGGCGCAGTCTGCGAGCCCCGTTTCCACAACGGCTCGCAGACTTATGATTGCACTCGGGAGGTACAGCCTCGATGCGCTTGGTGTCCGCCTCGTTTGCTGCCGCATCGCTTATTGTGGCGTCGCTTCCCACAATGGCCTTTGAGCTACAGGGATACCGATCCGGGATGTCGCTGGCCGAGGTGACGGAGATCGCAAAGCACTCTGGATGGGAGATCGTTCCAGTAGGATTTGTCCTTTCATCCGGGAACGGCAGCTACGGTTTGCGGCGTCCGCTGCCCTCGGGTGCCTTGACGTTCGGCATAGATTTCAGCTTTTGCAATGACCACTTGATGTTGCTCGGTGAAACGATCCAGGGTGGTTTCGACGCATTCGCTCGCACGCTTGAGGCGTACACGAAGCGCTTTGGCCAAGGCAGCATAAGTTCTCGATCTGAGAATGGCCCGAATGGGACGCTCAGCGAGATCACTGTCGAGTGGCTTGATCCCGGCCATGACCGCCACCGTGTTTCGATGTTCGCGCTTCAGGGCAGACAAACGGTAGCGGTATCGATGTTCTCGCCCGAGGTTGCTCGCCCTTGCCGCCAAACGGACTGATCCGCCGAAGTTCTGATCCATGGCGAAGTGCGTAATGTTACTGACAGCGTAATTGAGCGCACGGACGTTCTTACCGATGCAGGGGCTGAGGGCCAGGGCGACGTCTACGCGAAAGATCGCTCGTGGATCGTAACACGACCGTTTCATATGGTCTGTCTTGGCCGCGCGACTTGCGCAAATCCGCCACTGCTCGATTGGCTAGCGTCACCGCTTCCTCGTGGCTCTTGGCAATAATGCCCAAGCCCGAGCAATCCGGCGACCACACCCGAGCGGCTGTCTCCTCGCCAAGAGTGATCTTCTCCACGATGAGACGGATGGTTTCCATCTGACCCTCCCGAATGTCAGAGCCGGAAGTGCCGTTGAGCCTACACCCATGCCACTAAGCAGAAGCAAGGAAAGACGAGGTAAAGAATAACGTCTCAGCCTCGGATCATGAGCAGGCGGAAGACTCCTGCGCCCTGAAGCGCCCGGCGCTCCGACCACTACGCTCTGGTTCATGCCAGCATGGTTGAGCATTGCTGTGCCAGACCATGGTGCGTCGGCAACGCAGCCCATGCCTCAGAGGAGTTACGTAACAGCACCCGGTATTCTTCCGGGGTCTCCGGTTCTTAATCCATGTTAAGAATTACCTACTTCGGTCGATCTTTGCGGATACAAGCGCCATCAGCGTCGCACCACGAGACGGCACAACCATAGCCACTCAGTATGAAACTGCGTGGTGCTCTCGCTTATCCAGCGATTCATGATTGGAGGAATCATGCCGGGTACACGCAAGACGTTTGTTGCACGGAGGGATGAGGCACCCCAGGACCGCATGTACTCACCTGAACTCCAGGCCCTGATGTGGGAGATTTTACGCACGCTCAGCCAGATCGACGCTGAGCATCATCTTCGCCTGGAGGAGGTCGAGCGCGGCGCGACTGAGGACGAACTCAAAGAGTATGTCAGACGGAAGCTGACGGCGGCGCATCGCGCAAGGCGCGAACCATACCTCAATCAGCTTGAGAAGCTGCGGCAGCAACAACATCGCCAGTCTTTCGGAATTTGAAGAACCCAAAGACATAACGACTGTCGGGCAAATTGCGCTCGGCCCCATGACAGCCCACCCGCCACAGTAACAGGCTACGCCAATAATCAAAAAACATTGAGGAAACGCATGTTAGCCTCCACAGAACACCGATCATCCCAGGCTAAAATGAGCATAGCCTATCGACATCCTTCGGTGGTTCAGTCTACGCAGCAATCGCTCTTAGCAGCGCTCGCTGACCTTGATGTCGAGTACGAGGGTGATCTTGAAACCGTCAGGCAAAGCTCAGCCGATGATTGGCTGAAACTGACTGTGATCAGGACGCTGCAAGAGCGGTATCAAGAGCAGCAGACTTCTTACGTTCGGCAGCTTGCGCGGCTGCGAGGACAGTTACGCCGTTCGCCGCGTGGTTCAATCACTGGCAGCGAGCAGTGAGACTTATGAGGTCGGTCAACGCTGATGAGGTCTCCAATCGGATCAATCGCGCCTGGAGAGGACTATACCAAAATGTACGGATGGGAGAGCCTCACAGAGCCTCGTCTTGTCGAGGCAGGGGGCGTCAACTTGCTGAACGGAGTGTCCGATGAAGCACAAGTTCGAAGTCGGCCAGTCGGTGTTACCTGCCCATCCCAGGCGGGCTGATCCTGATACTTACGTGATCGTGCAGGTGCTGCCCGAGACTTCTCACGAGCCGCAGTACCGGATCAAGGGCGCATCGAGCGGTGTCGAATGCGTGGTTCGCGAAACGCAGATCAGAGGGATCAGAAGGAGGCCTAACGATGTGCGGGCCTCACTGCCCCGGTTTGAGAGCGAGCGCATGGCTCATCTCGTGTGGTGCTAGGGACCTTACCGCACCATATGACGTGCAGGTGCATGGCAGTGCGAGGATGCGCTCTCTTTCTGTTAACCCCATAGCTACCCTCCAAGAGTAGCCTTGGCTAATATAATGCTTATCCGGCTGAGGTTCACAGCTTGCTGGACAGCGGCCCTTCTGCCGCGTCATTGCCTTCGGCGAGCCGTCGAACAAGCCAAAGCTGCTGATGGTCGCTCCAATGTCAGGCCACTACGCCACGCTCCTGCGTGGCACGGTGGCCGCCTTCCTCGACAGCCATCAGGTGTTCATCACCGACTGGACGGATGCCAAGCAGGTGCCCCTGAGCGAAGGCCGGTTCGACCTGTCGGACTATGTGGATTACTGCATCGCCATGTTCGAGGCGCTCGGGCCGGACCTGCACGTGAGCGCCGTCTGCCAGCCTGCCGTTCCGGTCTTGGCCGCCATTGC
>NZ_QOIO01000109.1 GCF_003332305.1 Microvirga aerophila
TGGGCTGCTCCTGTGTCGCTGGCTGCTCGAAGCAGCCATGCTACCTCACCGCTGGGTGGGAGCCGTCCACAGCATCATTAAGAGACGTTCACGGTCTCGCACCGAGGTTCGGCTATGCCTTAGGAAGCAACTTGACGAGGCAGTACGAAAGCAGCGCGCACAGACCCACGATGGCGACGTGATGCAGGAAGAAGGCTGGCGTCGAAGTCTCGAAGTCCCAGAACTCCAACGTCGTCCGCATGAACAGTTTTGACATGACATCGACGACGTGCAGGCTGTGAATCCCGTAAGCTGCGATCACTGCGGCCATGGCACACAGAGCGAAGGTGCGGAGCTTGCTGTTGCCCGCGACACCGGACCACCTGCGCACCAAGCCCATGATCATCGGCCCGTGCAGCCCAAGATGCGCCCCGACGGTTAGCAGGGCCAGGTAAGCCACCAATGCATGGATCTGGCGCGAGGTCGGGGTGCTGGTCAATGGCAGGAAGCTGAAGACCGCCTGGGAGATGATCGCGCTGGTCACGCCGAGAGCCAGCATGGTCATCAGAAGGAACAGAGTGATCGTCTTGGCGACAGCCCTGCGAGGCTCGCGCCAGCCCTTCGCAATCGTGCCGTACCATCGGCGGTTGAAGATACCGTGGGCAATCAGGAGCAGGAACAGAACCGTGCCGATGGCCTCATGGGCTGCATTGCCGAGCCAGTCATAGGCGAGAGCAGCCAGCAATAAACAGGCCGCCATCAAATCGAGGAACAGGCAGAACAGGAACAAGGGTCTCACGGGATGTGGGCCCGCATCCTGTCGATCGTGAACATGTAGTCGTCCGCGGCCTGGGACTGATGGCAGGATTGGCAGCGTGCGGCGATGGCAGTCCGCCGAACCTGTTTGTCGGTGCCGAACTGCTGGAAGTGCCAGTCGCCGGTGCGCTGCTCGGCCGCGAAGTCGAGGCCCCAATCGATCCCCTTTTCCATGACGAAGTAGCCGGTCAGGGCGCCGTTGTTGTAAATCTCCAGCACAAGACGAGTGCCTGGTGGCAATGGCTGGCCGGCCTTCGCGATATCAATGGTTTCTCTGAGGGCATAGGCCAACTCTCCGCCGGTGCCGCGCCTGTAGTCGCCGTACATCACCATCTGGTCGAAGTTGGCGGGAAACGTGGCGCGGTTGTTCTCGGCTTGAGCCATTGCTCCTGGCGCGAACAGGGCCAGCAGGGCGATGATGGCTGCGGTAAAGGAGAATTGGTACACCGGGATCATGAGGAGCCTCTGTAGCAGCCGCAAGGCTTGAGCATTGCGCAGGATGCGGGGGAGGGATTGCCCTGGCCCGTCCTCCGCAGAAGACAGCCAGGGCTTCGGTTCGGAGCAGCGGCGACTAGAGGTTGCTCTTGAAGAAGGGTGCCAGCTTGCGGGCTGCGACGGACGAACCATCGCCGTCGTAGAGGTCCATATGCGTGGCGCCGTCGACGATGAAGAGTTCCTTGGCCTCCGAGGCGGCCTTGGCGTGAAGCTCCTGGCTGTGCCACAGCGAGCCTGCCTCGCCGCCGGCGACCATCAAAAGCGGCTGCGTCAGGAAGGTGTCTGCCCCCTCAAACCCGGTGAACGACGCCTGGGTGCTGATGCTGGTCATCAGCATCTGGTTGGTCGAGTTGGGATGCTGGCCGCGCGGCGTGAGGTAGTAGTCGGCGGCTTCCTGGAGGTCGCGAGGGGCGGTCGTGTCGCCGATCTTGGGAACGTAGTTCACGTAGACCGGCGCGGCTCCGGCGGCCTCGGCCGAACGCTGCTTGGCAACGGCCTCGAGCGTCTCGATCAGGGCGGATTCCGGCGCCTTGCCATCCCAGCCCTTGCGGGTCGCGGCACCGACATCGACCGCGCTCACGGTCCCGATCGCCTTGATGCGGCGCTCGGTCATGGCCACCTTCACGGTCGTGCCACTTCCGGCGCAGACACCCAGGGCACCGATGCGCTCCGCATCGACGTAAGGGAGCGAGACCAGGTAGTCGACGGCGCTGTAGATGTCCCCGACGCGCTTCATCGGATCATCGACGAAGCGAGGCAAGCCGCCGCTAGCACCCTGATGCGCCGCGTCGAAGGCCAAGGTGACGAAGCCTTCCTCGGCAAGCTTCCGTGCATAGAGGCCGGCCGTCTGCTCCTTGACGCCGCCACCGGGATGGACAACCACGATGGCCGCGTACTTCTGGTTCCGGTCGAAACCCTTGGGATAGTAGACGTTCCCGGCCAAGGTGATGTCGTTCTTCTTGAACTCGACATTGTTGACGACAACGTCTCCCGTCTGCGCGCTGGTGGCAGCGCTCTGCGGTGCCGGGGTCGGGGTGGCGGAGGCGGCTCCAGCCAGCAGGACGCCGACAGAGACAATGGAACTGCTCAGGAGGATTTGGCGGCGGCTCAGTCCAGCGATCGTGCTCATGGTGTCGTCCCTTCATGCTTCGGTGAGGCCCCAGCCGCCCGTGCGCCTGTGACCAACCAAAGTTAGTCGGTCGGACATTGAGAGATTAGCCCGTATGATTTGCATGGGCTTAGAAGGCTGTTTTCTGAATGAGAGGCAATCCGGCCAGAGGGACCGTTCCTCTCGAGGGCAGATGCGCCTACCCGCGATAGCGAAGCGCCTCGATCACGAGCGCGAAGGCCGGCGAGTGCTGCCGGCGGCTTGGGTAGTACAGGTGGTACGCAGGGCGCGGCGGGCACCAGTCCGCCAGGACCCGGACCAGCTTCCCCTCCGCGATTGCCGTGTCCACCTGGTCCTCGGGGAGGTAGGCGAGCCCAAAGCCGTCGAGCGCCGCTTGGCGCATCATCCCCACCGTGTTGAAGGCGGTCCGTCCCTGGACCCTCACCTTGAGCTCCTGACCGTCCTTCTGGAACTCCCACGCATAGAACCCGCCGTGGGTCGGCAGGCGGAGCTTAATGCAATTGTGCTCGATCAGATCCTGCGGGACGTCAGGCTTTGCGCGGCCTTCGAAATAGGAGGGAGCGCCCACTACGGCGAAGCGGAGCTCGGCACCGATCCGCAGGGATATCATGTCCTTGTCGACCTGCTCCCCCAGCCGCACGCCTGCATCGTAGCGATCGGCGACGATGTCCTTGAGGCCGTATTCACTAATGATCTCGACATCGATGTCGGGATATTCGGCCAGGAGAGGGGCCAGGGTCGGCCAGAGGATGGTCTCGGCGGCGTGCTCGACGGTGGTGATGCGGATCGTCCCGGCAGGCTTGTCGCGCATTTCGCTGAGGGCGGCGATCTCACTTTCGATCTCGTCGAAGTGGGGGCCGATGCTGCGAAGCAGGCGCTCGCCCGCCTCCGTCAGGGAAACGCTGCGCGTCGTGCGGGTGAGGAGACGAAGCCCCAGGCGGGCCTCCAGCGTTCGGATCGTATAGCTGAGCGCGGATTGGGACACGCCAAGCTGCGCCGCCGCCTTGGTGAAGCTCCCCTCGCGGGCGACCGCGATGAAGGCCGTGAGATCATTCACGTTGTCCCGGCGCATTCAGAAATCCGATTTCTAAGTCCATGCCGATAATACCATCTAATTGAGAACTGATGGATGCGGTAGATGCAGTGCTCGGAAAAGGAGACTGACATGAGCAAGGTCTGGTTCATCACAGGTGCCGGCCGGGGGCTGGGCATCGATATCGCCCAGAAGGCCCTGGCCGCAGGACACTCCGTCGTCGCAACCGGACGCAATGCAGACCGGATGCTCCAGGCCGTCGGCGCACGCGACAACCTGCTGACCGTCGCCCTGGACATCACCGACCCGGAGGCCGCGCTCGCGGCCGCGAAGGCCGCGGTCGATCGGTTCGGCCGCATCGACGTTCTCGTGAACAACGCCGGCAACTTCTATGCCGGATATTTCGAGGAGATCAGCGCCACACAGTTCCGGGCGCAGATGGAGACGAACTTCTTCGGCCCGCTGAACGTGACCCGCGCCATTCTCCCGGTCATGCGGAAACAGCGCAGCGGTCAGGTGATCACGATCACGTCGACCGCGGGCCTGATCGGGCAGGAGTTCGTGGTCGCCTATGCGGCATCGAAGTTCGCGCTCGAAGGCTGGATGGGGTCGCTGCGTTTCGACGTGGCGCCCTATGGCATCGGCACGATGTCGGCCGAGCCGGGGTTCTTCCGCACCGAACTCTTGGTCGAGGGCGCTTCGACGATCTGGCCGGAGCTCTCGATCGAGGATTATGACGACCGCACGGCGCAGACGATTGCAGCGTGGAAGGGCATGAACGGCCAGCAGGGGGGTGACCCGGCCAAGCTGGCGGCTGCGCTGGTGACCCTGTCGGACTCGGGAGAACTGCCCCTGCGCTTCGTGGCCGGGGCCGATGCCATGGCGGCTGTCGAGGCCAACCTGACAGCGATCCAGGGGCAGATCGATGCGCATCGCGACCTGTCGGCTTCGCTGGCTTTCGACCACGCCTAGCGGTTTTCCGACCCGTATCCTCGGCTGACCCGAAGCCCGAATACGCATGAGAGACCGACGTGAGCACCAGGAAATCCATACTGCTCCTGGCCTTGACCATGGCTGTCCTTGGGATCGCCGCCTTTGCCTTGATGGCAGTGAAAGACCAGACCTACGTCGCGAGCGAGGCCTATGCGCCGGTGGGCGAGCCGAACCGGGCGATTGCGGTGGTCTACTACTCGCGCTCCGGCCATTCCGAGGCCGTCGCCCGGGAGGTTGCACGCACGTTCAATGCGCCGATCGCCCGCATCGCCGCGGACTATCCCCTGGACTTCTCGGGTCAGGGAAAGGCCGTCTCTGATGCGAACGCGGGAGAGCTGCCGCGGATCGAGGTCGAACCCGTCGATCTCGATCTGGCTCGCTGCCTCTTCCTGGTGTCGCCAACCTGGATGTTCCGCCCGGCGACGCCGCTTTGGTCTTACGTTGAGCAGACTGACCTTACGGGCAAGGAAATCGTGCTCGTCACGACCGGCAACAGCCGGTTCGAGCAAACGGAGATCGATGCATTCGCAAGGCGGGTCGAGGCACGAGGCGGCCGCTTCATCCACCACCTCTTCCTACGCCGCGGCCGCATCTTCTGGCAGAAGAGCCGCGAGGATCTGCTGGCTGAGGCTCGCGCGCGAATACGGGATCTCAGGCGACGTGGCAGCGCCACTGTAGAGCTGGTGATCCAGGCGTGACGCTGCTCTGCGATGAGAACTGACCAGGGACTTGCCGGCCCCGGGCCCAAGCCCCGGCCTTGACCCTATCGCCGTATCCGCTCGCACCGTGCAAGGCCCTCATTGGAATGCTATCAGGCTCAGACCCAGAGCCTTCATGATCAGCAGAGCGAGCACATGTCTGACTTGGCGAACCGGATCATCGGCTTTGCGGCCAGTGCCTTGCAGGCAATGCGATCGCTTTGGTCTCCTAGAAACTCACAGGATCATCTACAGGCGAGCATTCGACAGGCGGAGCTCGAAGGCCTTCAGTTCGCGTTCTACGCCAGGCTGACCGCGATCATCATCGTTTCCGTCTGGCTCATCTGGCTCGTCCCGTGGCCGCGCGATCTCTACTACGGAACCTACGCCTTCGGGTTCTTCCTCCTGGGCTATATCCCGTACCACCTGCGGCACCATCGTCACGGCGAGGCGATCAAGCTTGGCTTCATCGTCGTTGACGTGGCCTTGGTGACGGCCGCGATCCTGGTCCCTCCCCCAGCCAGTCTCGGCAACGACTGGCCGATTCAGATCCGCCTGCGCGGCCAGGAATTCCTCTACGTTCTCCTTCTCCTCGGAGAGGCTGCGCTCACCTACTCCCCGCGGAGGGTGCTCTGGACAGGTGTGTCGATCCTCGTCATCTGGTCGATCGGGGTCTTCTCGATTTACTCGCAACAGGACACGCTGCGGTTCAACGATGCGGCTGCGGAAGGGGTGCTGACGTCAGCCGCGGTCCTGGATCTCTCCTTGAAGCCTGCCTTTGTCGGCCTGACGGCCTGGTACACCCAGCTTGTCGCGACCTCCCTGTTTACCCTTCTCATCACACTCGCCGTCTGGCGCAGCCGGCGGACCTTGTTGAATCAGGTCGAGGCCGAGGTCGTGCGCGCGGATCTCTCGCGCTATGTCTCTCCGGACTTGGCCGAGGCCCTCGCCAAGCGCGGCGGGACGGCGTTCGGAGAGCCGGCGACAAGGACGGTGGCCGTCCTGTTCGCGGACATCGTCGGTTTCACCAAGCTCACCGAGACCCTCTCGCCCGAGCGCACATTTGCCTTGCTGCGCAGCTTTCAGGAGCGCAGTAGCGCCGTCGTGTTCAAGCATGGCGGCACCCTCGACAAGTACCTGGGCGACGGTTTCATGGCCACCTTCGGCTCCATCGGCCTGCAACCGGACGCGCCGGCCCGCGCGCTCGCCTGTGCCTTCGAGCTCCAGCAGGAGATCGAGCGCTGGAACCGGAAAAGATCCACTCGCGGCGCCAATCCACTGCGCGTGTCGATTGGGATCCACTGCGGTCCGGTGACAGTGGGCAATCTGGGCGGCCGGGAGCGCGTCGAATTCACTGTCGTCGGGGACGTCGTGAACGTGGCGAGCAGGCTTGAGGAGATCACCCAGGCGGTAGGCGGCTCGATCATCGCTTCAGAGGATTGCATCCAGGCTGCGGGTGGCTCGGAGTGGCTCACGAGGTTCCGGGCATCCCGCGAGATCCAGCTCCGGGGCCGGCAGCAGGGCATCCTCGTCCACATCGCCACGTGACAGGTGCCGCGGAGCGTCGCCTGTGCCGGCTTGCGCCAGGGTGTCGCCTTCACCCATGAGGGCTGCCGCACCATCTCCCCCACATCGTCACGTTGCGGAGACTTGAGATGGCAGTTCGCATCCCCCAGAGCCTGTCGACCAGCCTTCAGCCGGAGACGGGCTGGAGCGTGCTTGGTCACGAGCTGCGGGAGCAGAAAGCGCATACGCTTGGAGCCCTAAGTGGCCAAGTCGAGCAGGCTCTTGCGGCATTGCGAGCCTTCGATGCTGAAGCGCACGAACCTGATACGGGCATCGTCGCCGTGCCTTGTTGGACGGGGCAGCCGACCTCGTCTGGGCCTTCATGATCCAGGGAGCTATGTGGCCTCCGGAACTGGGACGCTGTAGTGCGGGACTATGGCATTCCTCGTGAGGTGTTGAACCGCGTCGGGCAGGTCAGGCGCAAGTCTGACTAGACGAACTGGCATCGTGCCCCTTCCCACAAGACGCTTGAGCCTCCTTGATCACAAGCGCGGGCTCAGAAGGTCTGGAACGGGTCATCAGAGGAAATTGCCAACGCCTCGGGAATGTCTGTTGTCCCCTTTGTCAGCAGACATTCGGTCTACTTCGCAAATGTGCCAGAAGCGGTCGTTAGCCACGGTCCCATAAAGGCATCTGCCCAGCTACCTACAAGCACAGCAGCTTCATTGTTAAGCTTATCCTTCGACACAATAAG
>NZ_QOIO01000011.1 GCF_003332305.1 Microvirga aerophila
CGGCACCCCCAACGCTGCCGAGCGCGCCGAGGCCGACGATGCCGGCGTCCCCACGGTCACGACCCCTCCGACAACCTTTCCGACCCCGACGACCACGGGCCAGACCATCACCGGTGACAGCAGCAACAACACGCTGTCCGGCACGTCCGGCAATGACGTCATCAACGGCAATGGCGGCAAGGACACCCTCTGGGGCGGCTCCGGCAATGATATGTTCCTGTTCGATACGGCGTCTGAAGCCAATGGCGACACCGTCAGGGACTTCGTCCACGGCGCCGACAAGATCAACCTAGCGGGCATCGACGCGAACACCCGTGCCTACGGCGATCAGGCCTTCACATTTATCGGCACACAGGGCTTCCACAAGGTTGCGGGCGAGTTGAAGGCGTATCAGTTGAGCGGCAACACGTATCTTGCCGGAGATGTCAACGGCGACGGCTATGCCGACTTCACCATCAAGGCGCTCGGCGCCCACACCTTCGCAAACGCAGACTTCGTCCTCTGATGATACGGCCCCCGATCCCAAGTCGGGGGCCTGCTTCAAGAATGCTGTCCGATCGTTGAGGATCGATGCTTTATTCTGCTCACGGCAGATGAAGGCAAGATGGTGGTCGTCACTCACGCGTTGGGGCAATCGGGTCGCAAGACTTCCGAGAAAGCCGCTTGGCGGACTGGTCTGTCGCGATTAATCATTACTGCATTCAACAATATAGGCGATGTGCAGGATGGCTGAAGCTTCGGTTCGTACCATTGGTCTTCCCTGGTACGATCGTGCCGATTATCCGGCTATCAGGTCTCTCATGGCCGACCCGCAGAGCCTGGCGCCCACATACGATCTCTGGCTGATGGCGGCACAGAACAACGAAAGCGTCGCGCAGCAGGCGGGGCTTCGGGTGGTGCGTGTGCCGATCCGGCCCGACGCATTTGCACAATGGTGCGCCGAGCGCGGATTGACCCTCGACGGCAGCGCACGAGCGAAGTTCGCCCAGTCCATGGCTGCATCCGGCTGAGCCGCGTCGACTTCTGGTCAAAAGCCGGCCCGGCCCTGGGTCAAGGCCGCTATAGGTAAAGATCGCCCTTGGACAGGGTCTTCAAGCGGGATACGGCAACCTGGAAATCTGCGATTGCGTCGCCGTTGACGTCGCCGGACAGAACTCCGTTCGCGAACGTCAATTGTCCGGCCTTCCCGGTGAATGCCGATTTGCCTATGAAGGTGAAGGCTTGGTTGCCACTCACCTTGGTATTGGCGTCGATGCCGCGCAAATCGATATGGTCCGTGCCTCGGACGAAGTCCTTGATGGTGTCCCGCAGGGAGCCGCGCGACTCGCTGATAGCCTTGAAGAGGAACGTATCCCGCCCACCGCCGCCTGTCAGAACATCGCGCCCGGTTTGGCCGTGGAGCTTGTCGTCGCCAAGACCACCGGCAATCGTGTCGTTCCCGCCGCGTCCCATGATCGTATCGGCTCCATCGCCGCCCTTGATCACATTGGCCGCGTTGTTGCCGCGCAAGGCGTCGTTCTGAGCGCTGCCCGTGATGTTCTCGACATTGACATAGATGTCACCCGATGCGTCGCCTCCGCTACCCTTGCCGGAGAGCAGATCGGCCAATACACTGCTTGCCGAAGCCGCATAGCTGATGCTGTCGGTTCCTTTGCCTCCATTCAGCTGATCGCCTCCTGCGCCGCCATGCAGGACATCGTTACCGCTGAGGCCTGATAGGACGTCATTTCCGACTTCGCCATTAAGAGTATCGTTACCTGTCGTGCCGACGAGATTCACGGCACTCGGTTCACCCGCGGTGGGTTCGGAGACGACGGTGGGCGTCGCAACGACTGAAGGATTGGAGTTGCCCGGCCTGACTTCATCGAAAGACAACGTTGCGTCAAAGAACTGGAACCACTCCGTGTTTAAGACGATGTCCCTGCCATCCGGCGCGCCGACGCGCAGGTCGACGATTTGAAGCGATCCGTCCCCCAGGTAAGTCACGCTATATTGCGAGCGTTGGCCGCTGAATACAGCGGTATCGCTCCCCAGTCCGCCATCGAGCCTGTCGCTGCCCGCTCCGCCATCAAGGCGGTCGGCGCCTGCGCCACCCTTGAGAGTGTTCGCCGTCTGGTTGCCGGTCAGAATGTCATCGCCTGATCCGCCGACCGCGTTCTCGATGAGCGATTGCGTCTGATTGTTGTACAGAAGCGCATTGGCGATGTTGCCGACAGCTGTCTTGGAGCCGTTATAGTGGAGCCTGGCCAGCTGGGTCGCTGAGGTTATGGTCCATTCGCCGGGGCGAAGGTCCACCTTGAGGGCCGTCGTGTACTGCGAGAAGTCATAGGTGTCGTCGCCGCCCCCATCCCACACGGTCATGAGAATCCGGTTTGCGTCCGCTGCCCCTTGTCCGACGCCGTTGATGAACATTTCGCCCGTGGTCGGGCTCCAGGAATATGTGGTTCCACCGCCGTTCGTGGCGTAGTTCGCCCCATACATGTGCTGCAGAGCCGCGATGTCGTACATCATCAGCGACTGCGCGTAGCCCCAGGTTTCGTTGGTGTAGCCCGTCGTCGTCGACGCTCCTACATAGGAGCGATAGCTCATGACCGTGTACTCCACCGAGTCACGATCCTGGGGCATGACGAAGTGCTCGTGAGCGTGCTCGAGGCCCAGCGCATGCCCGATCTCATGGATGAAGGTCAGGGATGCGTAATTCCCTTTGAGCGGATTGTCATAGTAGCGGCTGGAATTGTTGAACCAGGCGTCGCCGCCCGTCGCGCGGGTGGACGGAAAGTAGGCCCAAGCGGTCTTTGGAAGATCCGACATGGCGAAACGGAGATCCCCATGCTGGGCTGCGCTTTCGCCGATCTCCACGAAGGTGAGGTTTGCAACCGACGCGTACATCTTCAGTGCGGAGCGCGTCATGACCTGCTGCGCTGTGTTCAGCGCCTCGAACGCACTGTTCTGTTCCCCCTCTCCATAGGACGCGCCATAGAAGGATGCGCTCGTGGGGAAACTGTACGTAAACGAGTTGCCCGCCCATTTGATGTCCCCCAGGACACCGTTGATATAGGGGTTAGTGGTGGGGCTGTAGGTTACGATGGCAGGCATGGATCAAGTCCGGTCATGAGAACGGGCGAAGGCGTCAATCCACTGCCTTCGCGTCTTGTGACCAGGCGCGCGCCAGCGGATTCTTAATTGTGTCTATAGCGGTTATTATATTTCAGATCTGCTAGTATAGATTTCTTGTTTGCTATTATTCCGCAGCGACATGTAAACAATCTATGTATTTATTGCTCACATCAGATTATTTTCTTGCTTTGATTAACGCTGGAGTCCTTACCCAGAAGGGCATCCGAGGCTGAGGCTTGCTGGTCCGATGTAGCCCGAGCGGTGGCGCTCTAAAGCCCCGAAAGCGATGTCCTTGGTCACGAAGACAGCGACCGATGCCGGACATGCACATGATAGGGCCCCACTGCGTTCGGCCCGAGGTGAGACTTACCTGTTAACGGATGCCGCTCATCGGTGAATAAAGATAAAAAATTCGTGCCGGAAGTAGTCTTGATGCTGGTAAGCCATCATGCCGCAGCTAGATTCTCGCGACAATGATCGGACAGGCAATGCAGGGTTCAAGCAGTGGCCCGTCAGCGTCGACCTCAATGAATCTTGCGTTGCGCACTCACGCAGGCACTTCTGCATCTCAATAAAAAAAAGCCCCCAGCGACCTGTAGCGCCGGGGGCTTTCGATAAGACGACTTGTAAGATGCGTCGGTCTTAGGTTGGCAGCAATGCCAAGGCCTCGTTACTTCGAGTGTCCGCCACTCTTGCCGCCGTCTCCGCCTTTACCTTCCCCATGACCGCCGCCGCCATGACCGCCACCGTGTCCGCCATGGCCTCCGCCGTTGCCGGGTGCGCCATCGTTATCGGTCCCATCACCGTTATTGGAGCCGCCTGGATTGGAGGAATCGTTGCCGTCTGGATCATTGCCATGGCCGTTATTGCCGTTTCCGTGGCCGTTGCCATTACCGTTGCCGTGACCGCCATTGCCACCGCCATGTCCGCCATGGCCTCCGCCATGTCCGCCATGGCCTCCGCCGTGTCCGCCATGGCCTCCGCCGTTACCCGGAGAGCCATCCTGCCCGGTTCCGCCGTTGTTGGAACCGCTACCTGGATTGGACGTGCCATCCCCTGGGGTTCCGCCAGTGCCGCCACCAGAGCCGGTGCTACCAGAGCCAGTTCCGCCAGTGCTGGAGTTCCCGCCGCTCGGCGCTCCACCGCCGGTGCTTCCACCGGTGGTGCCTCCAGAATTGTCCGCGACAGTGCCGCCATTCCCGATCGTGCCGCCCGACGATCCGCCGCCGACAACGCCACCAGCTGATCCACCACCCACGGAGCCGCCGCTCGATGGTCCGCCGATCACGGAGCCCCCACCGATGCTTCCGGTCGTCACCGGGTTGCCGCCTTGCCGGTCATTGGTGGTCCGACTTGGGAGACCGGTTGCCGGATTGATCCAGCCGTCATTGTACATGTAGTGCGAGCCCGAGAGCCTCTCGGCTGGATTCTGGATGGCGACAGGGCCAAGCGGATCGCGAGGGGTGCGTGCGAGCGAGCCGGTCGCCGTGACGTCGGGTGCCCTGCGAAGAGCCTGCGGGCTAACAGCGCAACGACAGACTTCGTTGCCGTTCACCACAGCAATCCGGCAGCGATGAAAGCGGGACGCATCAGCAACAGCCGGCTGGCATTGCTGGCCGGCCTTGTAGGTTTGGGCCGTTGCGAAAGAGGGAAGTGCGACACTTGCCAGAATAGCAAGGGCGGCGGTGCAGGAGTATTTCATAGTGTGCCTCATTGCAGAAATGCAGATCCAAGATCCGACACGACGTCGGCTGCGTGAGGCAAAAAGTCTTACGAATGAAGATTGGTTCCGGCAAAAATTCGGAACACCACCAAGAAATGTTTTAACGGCAAAGCTTATCTAAAGTGGAACTAATCGTGACGTTACGTAATTTAGATGCAGATAGCAACGTTATCTCATAAATTACGGTTAAGCTAGATCTCAGCGAGTTCTTAGCTGCTGATTTCTTTTGGGATTTTAGGTCGGTACAAAACTGAAGGAATGATTTTCAGTCGACTAAGTTCCAATTCCCAACTGGCGCAAAAGGATAAGGTTGACCTTGACCATATCGAGCCGACGTCATTTGCCGAAAAGCTTAGGCATATTAAAATGCATTTATATAACACGATCAAATAAGATAATAAACTTACACCCGTTTGCGTTGTAGAAACTGCCTTATATTGCAGCCGCGCAAGAACAGTCCTGAGTCATAGTAAGAAAAAGGCCCGGTGTTTCCACCAGGCCAATGAGCCGAATAGGTTGGTTCTGCTTAGTTGAATTTGTAGTTGACACCGGCGCGGATCACGCCGAATTCCGTGTCGCGACGCTCGCCGAAGGTTTCGCCAAGGGCGTAATTGTCCCTCGTGTCGAGATTGACGTAGAGCCCTTCGAGCTTCGCCGTGATGTTCTCGGTTACGGCATATTCGGCACCGCCGCCGAGGGTCCAACCGCCATTGGTGCTGTTGTCGCGGTGATAGCCGAGCACCGGGTCGACGCCGCGGTTGCCGCCGACGTCGCCGTAGGCGAGCCGCCGGTGCCGTAGGCCAAAGCGCGATCAAAGGCCACGCCCATGCGAGCGCGGATCGTACCGAAATAGCCGTCCGAGTCGCCGCGGTAATAGGTGTTGCCGTAGGACGCGCCCTTGTTGCCGACAGCCGCATATTGAATGTCGGTCTCAGCGCCGAGAACGAACATGCCGAACTGGTAATTATAGCCGGCCTGCGCTCCACCGACGAAACCGCCCTTCTTGCTGCTGCCCACGTAACCGAAGGCCGGGTCGTAATAGCGGCTCGTGCCCGTGCTCCAGCCGTAGCCCACGTTCAAGCCGGCATAGAAGCCCGTCCAGGTGAAAACCGGCATCGGGTTGTAGGCGGGCGCGGGGCTGTAGCGGGAGGGAAGGTCCGCTGCCTGAGCCGTCGTGGCCACGAGGGCGATGGCTGCGGTTCCGGCAAGCAATCCGAAAAGCGAGGTACGCATGACTTTTTTCCGTAATTGAGGTCTTATACCTGAGGCTTGAAGCGCCTATACGACGATTATTAACGACAAGTGGAAGGTATATGCAATAGAGTTGCTTCTGTGGATTGTCGGTATGATTGATGAATTATGAACGTTTACTTTTCATAAACCAAAGGGCCTGCAGTCGGATTGACGATCATCTTTGCCTGGTGTGGAAATGAGAAATGGCTGTTGGCCTCCAACCAACGCGAGAGACCGATTGTGCGACTTGACCCTGCCTCGCCGGCAGGGTCCTTTCTCGAGCGCATTCTCACCCAGGTGCGAGGGCCCTTGCGCCGGTCATCAGCTCCAGGAATGGCGGGCAGGGTAAGCGCGGAAAAATCCTGTCTCGATGAAACTGGCCTAGTGGCTTTTGAGACCAGTCATCTCCCGTGAAGCCAACTCTTCGGCGCGGCGCGCAACAATATCGACGTTGGCGCTCATGTCGGTTCTGCCGGAGTGAAGTTCCGTGACCGGAAACCAACGCGCCTCAAGGGCGTCGTCGCCGGCCTCAGGCAGGCCGCAAATCCACTCGCACCGGACTGCGATCAGGATGAAATGCCGCTTCAGGCTCTGATCACCTGCGCGCTCGAAGATGTCGAGGGTCGTGATGACGTCCCGTGCTCGGGCAATGATGGAGGTTTCTTCGAAAAGTTCGCGCAAGGCGGCGTCGGAAACGGTCTCGCCGTAGTCGATCTTGCCACCTGGAAAGCCCCACAGGCCCACATCCGGCGGATTGGCGCGTCGCACGAGAAGCGCTTGGCCCTCGTGAACCACCACGGCGATGACGGCAGGGATGGGGGAGGGCGATAGGGCTTGGCCGTTCATGGCCAAGCCCTATCGCAACGCGTCTTGCTTTGACAGTCTCTTCAGCGGCGATGAAGCGCCGATTGAAGGGGTTCGAGGCTTTTGTTGAGCCACTGCGCCGTGGTCGTGGCGATATCCGTCCATTGGGCGGTTGCCGCCTCGTAGGCTTGGCGTGTGCCGCTCGCCTGAACCCGGATGACGTCGGACAGGCGGGGGGCGCTGAGGGCCGTGCGCCAGATTTCGAGCGCCGCCTCGCTCTGCGCCTGTAGGGCCTCGAGGATCTTCTCGTTCACCTCGAGAGCGCCCCGCGCGGTGACGGCAACCGTCTCGCTTACCGCTTGGCGAAGAACATCGCCTCGGGCTTGCGGGATCGGCGCAGGCTGCACGACCTCGACCGCCTGAACGCTCGAGGGAACGACTGAAAGCACGACCGGCTTCAGGTCGAGGGTCATCTCGGCCGTCACGTTGGCCGCTTCGGCCGGAGCGGCCTGCTTTGCGCCCTTGGCACTGGTTCTAGTGCCCTTCGCGCGTGGCTTCTTAGCTTCGGCCATGCTGGCCTCCTCGCGAAGGTTTCGGAGTTGAACTTACTTCTTCGAGCCGGTCTGCTTCATGGCCGTCTGGGCCATCGAGCCGAACTCTTTCATCTGGCTCTGCATAGCTTCGAACTGCGAGCGCACATACTCGGCCTGGTACTGCATGGCTTCCTGCACGTCCTTCGCACGCACCATCTTCTGGGCGAGGTCGAAAGCCGCCGCGATGTTCTGCTCGGCATAGCTGAAGGTCTTGCGCGTGGCATCCTTGGCGCTGGTCTGGACCGTATTCGCCGAGCCTTCGAACGTATCGACCGTCTTCTGGGCCGCGCCCATGAAGCCGTCGATGGCCTTCCGGGCCTGCTCAACGCTCTTTTCGGCAAAATCACGCATTTCGGCCGGAATCTCGTAGCCCGGGGGTTGGTTATTGGCCATTGATCGCTCCTGTTGTGAGATTGTTGTGCAGTGCAATATCACATTGTGCACTGCAAAATCAACCTCGATCGCTACCTATTAAGGTTATCACGAAGTAAAAGAGTTTAGGAGTTC
This sequence comes from Microvirga aerophila, assembly GCF_003332305.1. Classification (GTDB taxonomy): domain Bacteria; phylum Pseudomonadota; class Alphaproteobacteria; order Rhizobiales; family Beijerinckiaceae; genus Microvirga; species Microvirga aerophila. Next base: position 7,978 of record NZ_QOIO01000011.1, read on the forward strand.
TGCCACGTGGAGTTATGTGGCGATAATGGTCTAGAACCTCGGGCAAGAGGCGAGTTTCAGGAAAGATCAGGTCGAGACCGTTCATGACGGATGCTCCGCACCAATATGAAGCGATGATCGCGCGGCTCTCCGCCGAGCAGGCTCTGGCGAATCTGTCCGAGCCTGGCGCGGCCGTGCTTGTGTGGGATTTGGCCATCGACCGGCTTCTGTGGGCCTCGCCTGCTGCCAGCGGGCTTCACGATGTATTCGCCGACCCGAGTGGCCAAGTGTCTGCCGGCCTGAGAGCGCGGGACCGCCTCAAGGCTCTCGCGCAGGGCCTTGCACCTCGCGAGGGCTCAAGGCTGGAGCGCCTGCGTCTCGACCCAACCCGTCCATGGCTCCCTATCCCGTGCATTTGCCGGCTGGCCGACATCGAGCCAGGCAGGGCTGTTCTCGTAACGGCTATCGTGGGCCCAGTCCCCAAGACGTCGCCACGGGCCCGCCCGGATCTCGACACTGGCCAGACGACAGCCATGGAAGCAGCGGATCTGGATATTCCCGACGTCCCCATCGAGGGCTCGGCTCCGCCGGCAAGGCGTCAGGGCACTATCCGGTTCGTCTGGCAGACGGATGCGAACACGCGCTTCACCCATGTGTCGCCTGGCCTTGCCGAAGCTGTCGGCCCGGTGGCGGGGGACATCATTGGACGGAGCTGGGACGAACTCTCCAGGTCGGTCGTCGACGATCTGAAAGGAGCGGTCGGCGCCTCGTTCGCACGCCGCGAGACCTGGAGCGGGCACCATGTCACGTGGCGCATGGATGATTCACCCCTGCGGGTTCCGGTCGACTGGGCAGGAATGCCCGTCTTCGGTTCTGATCGCGAGCTCGTCGGATTTCGCGGCTTCGGATTGCTGCGCATGGATGCCCTATCCGAGCAGCCGGAGGAGGCAGCTCAAGCCAACACCGAGACACCAACCTCTCCCGTGGCGGAGGTTGCGCCGGAGGAGGGCTCCCCCGACACCCGGGAGCAAACTGATCCGAGTGTGGAAGACGGATGGTTCGCGCATCTTCGCGACCGGGTGAGCGAGGCCCTGTCCGGCTCAAAGCCGCAACCCGATCCGGAGGCAGCCAATGAGACTGAAACGGCCGCTTCTGCGCCCGGTAAGCAAGCCAATCCGCCGCCAGGGCTCACCCATGCGGAGCGCATAGCCTTCCGGGAGATCGCCCGTGCCTTGGGGGCCCGGTTCGAGCAGGACATGTCCCCCGCAGAGGAGCCAGTCGTCGAGCGGAGCGCAGTGCTGCCTGCGCCCGCTTTCAACGGGGACCGGGTGCTCGACCGGCTGCCGATCGGCATTCTGGTCACCCGGGATGAAGACATCCTGTTCGCCAACAGGTTCATGCTTCAGATGTCCGGCTATGGCGATATCCAACAAATCGGACAGGAGGGCGGTCTTGCCCGTCTGTTCGGCGGCTCGCCCTCTCTCCTCGATGGCGAGGTGACCACTTCACCCCTCGCGCTCACCCATCAGACGGGCGACAACATCGCTGTCGACGTTCGTTTGTCCGACGCGGAATGGGACGGCGCGCTGGCAACGCTCATGCTCGTCCGTGCGGTTCCGGATGCGGGCGCGGCGGAGCGCCTGCAGGTAGCCGAGATAGGCCTGCGCCAGCGCGAAAGCCGCATGCACGAACTGGAATCGATCCTGGACACGGCCACGGATGGGGTGATCGTGCTCGACGAGACTGGCCGCATCCTGTCCCTCAACCGGTCTGCGGAGGCGCTTTTCGGCTACGATCAGCGCGAGGTGGTGGGTGACGCGATCACCGTGCTGTTTGCGCCGGAGAGCCATATCGTGGCGCTCGATTACCTCGAGGGCCTGCGCTCGCCGGGAGTCGCAAGCCTGCTCAACGATGGCCGCGAGGTTTTGGGCCGCGTGCGCCAAGGCGGAACGATCCCGCTCTTCATGACGATGGGCCGGGTCAACGACGGTCCCGATCGTAAGTTCTGCGCCGTGCTGCGCGACATCACGGCGTTCAAGAAAGCCGAAGGGGAGCTCGTCGGCGCCAAGCGCGCGGCCGAGGAGGCCAGCGCCCAGAAGTCGGACCTGCTTGCCAAGATCAGCCACGAGATCCGCACGCCCCTCAATGCGATCCTCGGCTTTGCCGAGGTGATGCTGGAGGAGCGTTTCGGCCCCATCGGCAACGAACGCTACAAGGAATATCTCAAGGACGTACACGCCTCCGGCGCGCATGTGATCAGCCTGGTGAACGACCTGCTCGATCTCGCCAAGGTCGAGGCCGGGCGGCTGGAGCTGTCGTTCACGAGCGTCAGCCTCAACGATCTCGTGTCCGCGTGCTTCACGCTGCTGCAGCCGCAGGCGACCCGCGACCGCATCGTCATGCGCACGAGCTTCGCCGCGAAGCTGCCGCCGGTGGTGGCCGACGAACGCTCGGTGAGGCAGATCGTGCTGAACCTGGTGTCGAACGCCATCAAGTTCACGGATGCGGGCGGGCAGGTCATCGTGTCCACAGCTCTCACCGACCGGGGCGAGGTTGCGTTCCGCGTGCGTGATACGGGCATCGGCATGACCGAAACGGAAGTCGAGGCCGCTCTCGAGCCATTCCGCCAACTGGCCACGTCGCGCAAGCGCGGCGGCACGGGACTTGGCCTTCCGCTCACGAAAGCGCTGGTCGAGGCCAACCGGGGCTCGCTGCAGATCTCGAGCCACCCGAACGAGGGCACCCTGGTCGAGGTCATCTTCCCGCCCACGCGGGTCCTGGCAGAGTAATGTAAATCTGCCCTCCCTCAGTCGATTTCCCTACAAGGCCTTGGGGGCGCCCCGTGCGTTCCTGTGCGTCCGGCGACGGACGGACAATTGATCCCTGGTGGTTCGGCGTTACGTTGATGCGGTCGCCCGAGCCCTCGCGAGACGAAGGATCCGCATGTCCACCTATCGCCTCGACAAGCTTTTCGCGCCACGTTCCGTCGCGGTCGTCGGCGCAAGCCCGCGCCTCGGGAGCCTGGGGCTGACCTTTTTCAGGAACCTCATCCTAGGCGGTTTCGAGGGGGCGCTCTATCCGGTCAACCCGCATCATCGGGAGATCGAAGGAAGCACATGTTATCCGTCCCTCGGCAGCCTGCCCGAGACGCCGGATCTCATCGTCGTGGCGGTTCCTCCGCGCAATGTGCTCCAGGTCATCGAGGAGGCCGGTCAGAGGGGCATTGCGGCGGCTATCATCTCGACAGCCGGCCTTGGCCATGGGCCGGGCTCCATCGCCGATCAGACAAGGCTTGTGGCCCGTCAGCACGGGCTTCGTATCGTCGGCCCGAACTGCATCGTCGTGATCGCACCTCGGGCGCGGATGAATGCCAGCTTCGCGGTCTCTGGTGCAAAACCGGGGGATCTGGCTCTGGTGTCCCAATCGGGCGCCGTGGCGGCGGGCCTCGTGGAGTGGGCCGCCCAGCGCCAGGTGGGCTTCTCGGCCATCGTGTCCCTCGGCGACAAGATGGATGTGGACTTCAGCGATTGTCTCGACTTCTTCTCGGCCGATTTCTCGACCCGAGCCATCCTTCTCTACATCGAGTCCATCGATAACGCCCGCAAGTTCATGTCGGCCGCGCGGGCGGCGGCTCGCACCAAGCCGGTCGTCGTCATCAAGGCAGGGCGGCACGCGCAAGGCGCGAGAGCCGCCGCCACCCATACGGGCGCGCTCGCCGGATCGGATGCGGTCTATGACGCGGCGTTCCGGCGGGCGGGTCTGTTGCGGGTGCTCGACCTCGATCAGCTGTTCGCCGCGGCCGAAACCCTCGGTCGGCAGAAGCCGTTTCCGGGCAATCGTCTCGCCATCCTGACCAATGGCGGAGGCGTTGGAGTTTTGGCCGTCGACAGGCTCATCGATCTGGGCGGAACCCTCGCGGCCGTCTCGCCGGAAACCCGTGAGCGTCTCGACGTCATCCTGCCGCCCACATGGTCCCACGGCAATCCCGTCGATATCATCGGAGACGCGGATCCGGCGCGCTATTCCGGAGCCTTGGAGGCGCTGCTCGCGGATCGCGAGAACGACGCGGTCCTGATCCTCAACGTTCCGACCGCCGTGACGGGAGCCGCAGAGGCCGCCAGGGCCGTCGCCGATGTGGTCAAGCGAAGCCGGTCCACCGGAATGCGCCCGAAGCCTGTCTTCGCTGCCTGGATCGGCGAGGATACGGATTCCGCGCGCGTCTTCGAGGAGGTGCGGATCCCGCATTTCTCGACTGAGGCCGATGCAGTGCGCGGCTTCCTCCAGCTCGTGCGGTATCGTGAGGCCCAGAGCGAACTCATGGAAACGCCTGACAGCCTTCCGCACGACTTCGCCCCGGACACGGCTGCGGCCCAGCGGACCATCGAGCGCGTTCTAGCGGATGGGCGAACCTGGCTCGACCCTCTCGAGGTGAATGCCTTGTTGAAGGCTTACGACATTCCCACAGCGCCGGTGACCTTAGCCCGGACGCCGGAGGAGGCCGCCCAGGCGGCGCGGCCTGTTCTGGCCGAAGGCGGAACCGTGGCGGTGAAAATCCTCTCGCCGGACATCGTGCATAAATCCGATATCGGCGGCGTGAAGCTCGACCTCACGACTGAGGAGGCTGTCCGCAAGGCTGCCTCGGACATCTTCGAGCGCGCCGCGCGGCTCAAGCCTGAGGCCTCGGTCACGGGCGTCACGATCCAGCCGATGATCAGGCGCGCGAAGGCGCGGGAGCTGATCATGGGCATCGCCGATGATCCCTCTTTCGGACCGGTGGTCCTGTTCGGACGCGGCGGCACGGCTGTGGAGGTCATCAACGATAAGGCGCTGGCGCTGCCGCCCCTCGATCTGACACTCGCGGACGATCTCATCCGCCGCACCCGGGTTTCCCGCATCCTGAAAGCATATCGCGATGTTCCGGCTGCCGACGAGGACGCTGTAGCTCTCACGCTCGTGAAGCTGGCGCAGCTTGCCGCCGATCTGCCCGAGGTGCGCGAACTCGACATCAATCCGCTGCTCGCCGACCACACAGGGGTGATCGCCGTCGACGCGCGGGTGGTCGTGGCTCCGGTTCCGGCGGAGGCCCGCAAGGGCAGGGGACATCCGCGGTTCGCCGTGCGGCCGTACCCGAAGGAATGGGAGCGGGAGATCCAATTGCGAAACGGCCGTCAGGCCTTCGTGCGTCCGGTCCGGCCCGAGGACGAGGAGGAGTTCCGGCGCTTCTTCGAGCACATCACGCCGGAGGACCTGCGGCTGCGCTTCTTCGCGCCCGTGCGCGATTTCAGCCATACGTTCCTGGCCCGCTTGACCCAGCTCGACTATGCCCGCGCCATTGCGTTCGTGGCCTTCGACCGCGACACCGGCGATATGATGGGCGCGGTTCGAGTCCATGCGGACGCCAACCACGAGACGGGAGAATACGGCATTCTCCTGCGCTCGGACCTGAAGGGCCTTGGGCTGGGCTGGGAGCTGATGAAGCTGATGATCGAGTGGGCGAAAGTGGAGGGCCTGCAGGAGGTCGAAGGCCAGGTGCTGCGCGAGAACACCACCATGCTGGATATGTGCCGCAGCCTTGGCTTCTCCATCCGGACCGATCCGGACGATCTGGAACTGCGGATCGTCACCCTGCCGATCGCTGCGATCAATGAGCCCGAAAACCTAGCCAAGAGCGCATAGAAGGCTGGCGTTCTTCAGAGCCTACCATCGTCATCCCGGGGCGGCGCAGCCGAACCCGGGACTCATAAACGCTGACGGTGCAGGACGGAGCGAAACCGGTACCGCGCTATCAGGACAGCTGGCGGTTCTGGATCCCGGGCTCCGCTCTGCGGCCTGGGGATGACGGCGAGGGTCACAGGTTCGCGTCCTGCCGCGTAGAAGCTTTGTCATCACCGGCAAAGGCTGGTGATGACAAGGTCAGAGGCTTCCTTAGTGATCGCTTTCGAGCCCGCCGATATGCTTCTGCGCATACAGTTCGACGCCGATCTGCTCGATGAGGGTAAGCTGGGTCTCAAGGAAGTCGATATGGCCTTCCTCGTCTGCCATCAGCTCTTCGAACATGTTCTTTGAGACCCGGTCGCCGATGCTGTCGCAGTAGGCGGCCGCCTCGCCGTAGAGATTGCGGGCGTCATACTCTGCCGCGAGGTCGCATTCCAGGATCTCCTGGATGTTCTGACCGATCCTCAGGGGATCGAGAACCTGCAGGTTGGCGAAACCGTCGAGGAAGATGATGCGCTCGATGAAGCGATCCGCATGATGCATCTCCTCGATGGATTCCTTGCGCCAAGTCTTCGCCAGCTCCTTGTAGCCCCAGTCGTCCAGGATACGATAATGGAGCCAGTACTGGTTGACCGCCGTCAACTCGCTGCGCAGGCCGCGATTGAGATACTCGATAACCTTCGGGTCGCCCTTCATTCCTACCTCTCGTCGAAACGCGCCGCCGGGAGGCAGCGTGTCTTATCCCTTAGAGGATTTATGAACTAGGGAGGAAGACTGAATCTTCAAAGGGTCGGTTCTGCGGCTGCTTTTTCGAGCGCGGTCGGGCAGCACCCGCGATTGCACGCCGGAACACCGGCATCGGCCAGGGCCTTGTCCATGATGGCCCGAATAGTCCGTACGCAGCGCCCGCAATTCGGGCTGCATCCGAGACAGCGATAAACCTGAGCAGGGGTGCGCGGGCAGTCCGGCCCCGGCTTGAGGCAGGACTTCACGTCACCATCGGAGAAGACGTTGCAGGAACAAACAATCATGGGGCCAGTTTGGAATTATTAAAAACTACAACTCTCTCAATGACTTAACGCAGATTCGACCTACTTGCCAAGTCCAATGGCCGCGCCGAGTTGTCACGCCCGGCCGAAGGCCGTCCTAAATGATCCGCCTGAACAATCCGGGATAATCCAGCACGAGCCCTTCCGGGTCGACCGGCAGATCCGCCCTGAAGAGGCTGTCGAGACTCTCGAAGCGGTAGAGCGCACCCGGAGTAAGGGCCGTGTAGCGCTGACGGCCCGGTTCCGCGGTCAAAGCCGGAACCCGGACATAGACCGGCCTGATGGCGGCCCGCTCGTCCTGCCTGAGGCCCAGACGCCGGATGGGCAGGGTATTGGTGAAAGGCGTGGCCTCGATGTCGATATCGGTGCAGTCGCGAAGATCCGCCCGCGCCTCGCCGCTCTCGCGCCATGCGCCACGTCCGTCGCTTTCCAGATGCAGATTGTGCCCGGAGGTTGTCTGGAGATGAGCCTCCCGAACATACCAGGTATCATCGATCACAAGGCGGTATGTCAGCCCGAAGGACCGTTCGCCCGCAGCCACCACCACGCCGGTAGCGACCAGGACCCCTCCGTCAGACCGGATGTCCAGATGCTCCACGCCTTCTTCGCACCCGTCCCAGGCCATCCACCGGACGGTTCTGGTCTTGGGGGTGCGGAAGGTCATGTCAGTCCCTGACCACAACCACGTGCAGCCGCCGGGGGCCGTGCGCGCCGAGGAGCATGGTCTGCTCGATGTCGCCGGAACGGGACGGGCCCGTAATCCAGTTCACCGTGCGGGGCATACCGCCCTTGCCGAATGCGAAACGCACCCGGTTCCAGACGGACTCGTAGTCACCGGCAATGTCCTTCGCCGACACCACGACGATGTGGTTGTCGGGCAGGAAGTTGAGGGTCGAGGGATTCTCGGCGCCAGACACCATCACCAGGGTGCCCGTCTCGGCCACGCCGCCAAAGGCATGACTCACCGCATTGAGATCACTGCCTTCGCTGACTCCGTGCGAGATATCCAGGGTGGTCTCGGACCAGGGCATGGCCGCGAGGCGCGGATCGTCGCCCATCCGGAGTGATGCCGGAAGGTTGTGGTTACGCAGAAACAGGGCGATGGATTGCGGCACTTCAGCCGGTGAGGCGACCTCCGTCACGGTGGCGAGCGATGACTCCGCCTGAAGCCGGAACAGCGCAAGGCGCTCCTCACCCGAGACCTGACCGCGGGCTGGCATCACGCCCCTCGGGGCGCGCTCCAGCCGGTCGGTTACGATCTGCTGCCGGATGGTGTCCGAACCTTTGACGCCGAGAGATCGACGGATGTTCGAGAAGATCTCGTCGCGGGCGCTCATGCGGTTCGTCCTTTGCGTTCGCGCTGCCAACGGGCCTGGAAGGTCTCGCCCTGCGGAGCCGGAAAGTCACGGTACTTCGTCCAACCCTTGGCCATGGGCAGCCATTTGAACCGGCCTTTGCTGCGTCCCACGAAGCCGAGTGTCCCCATGGCAATGCGTGTCGCGAAGCGGTAGAGGGCGGGACGCTTGGCGAAGTAGCCCCAGAGTTTCACACTGGAGCGCACCGTGGCGGGCATCAGGTGCCGCTCGAACTCCCGCTCGCGCCAGTGACGCATGAGCTTGGGCAACGGAATGCGAACAGGACATACGCTCTCGCAGCGCCCGCAGAAGGTGGATGCGTTGGGCAGGTGGCCGGCCTTGTCGACGCCGATCAGGCTTGGGGTCAGCACCGCCCCCATGGGACCCGGGTAGACCCAGCCGTAAGCGTGGCCCCCGACCGCGTGATAGACCGGGCAGTGGTTCATGCAGGCGCCGCAGCGGATGCAGCGCAGCATCTCCTCGAAGTTGGTACCCAGCATCGCCGAGCGGCCGTTGTCGAGGATAACCACGTGGTAATTGTCGGGACCGTCCGCGTCTGTTGGGCGGCGCGGACCCGTCGAGAAGGTAGTGTAGGCCGAGAGCTCCTGGCCGGTCGCCGAGCGCGCGAGGACGCGCAGGAGCTGGCTCACATCCTCGAGGGTCGGAACGAGCTTCTCGATGGAAGCCAGCACGATATGGGTCTTGGGCAGGATCTGCGTGAGGTCGCCGTTGCCCTCGTTGGTGACGATGATCGAGGTGCCGGTCTCGGCCACGAGGAAGTTCGCGCCGGTGATGCCGACGTCTGCGGCGAGAAAGCGTTCGCGCAGAACGGCGCGCGCCTCGGTCAGGAGCTGCACCGGCTCGGATAGATCGCGCTTGGCGTCGAGGTGCTTGTGAACGCGTCGGAAATCCTGCTCCACCTGCGTGGCGTTCAGGTGCACCGCAGGCGCGATGATGTGGCTCGGCATCTCGTTGCGGAGCTGGATGATGTATTCGCCCAGATCGGTCTCGACGGGTCTGATGCCGTTCGCCTCGAGGTGGTGATTGATCCCGATTTCCTCGGAGATCATCGACTTGCCTTTGGTGACCGTGCGCGCGCCGGCGTCGCGGCAGATCCCCAGGATGATGTCGCGCGCCTCTTCCGCGTTGCGGGCGAAGTGCACGTGTCCGCCGGAGGCCTTCACCTTGCTCTCGTAGGCTTCGAGATAAAGGTCCAGGTGCCGCAGGGTGTGGTTCTTGATGTCGCGCGCCGAGTCCCTCAGGGCCTCGAACTCCGGCAGCTTGTCGGCAGCCTTCTGGCGCTTGTCGATGAAGCCCTGCTTCACATTGCTCAGCGCCTTCTGGAGCTGCGCATCTCCGAGCGCGCGTGCGGCGTTCTTCTTGAACTGGGGAGAGGTGGTATGAACGGTCATTGGACCTCTTTCTGTCCGCCGCGAAGCCATGCGGCATAGGGCGGGTGCTTGTCCTTCATGTCGTCGTACAGCCAGACCATCCGGTCGCAGAACCACATTTTAGCAAACCATGCGGTCAAGCCTCCGGAGATAGCCATGAGAAGATCGTTCAGAATTGCGCCTGCGAGGGCCAGAGCAAAGCCCGCCGCCGAGACGCTCGTGAGGATGTTGGCCACTCGCACATGATGCGCCGGGATCGGCACCTGCGCTCGGTTGAGCCAGACGCGCTCGCCGAAAGTGGCCTTGGCGCTCCATGTATCCGTCCTGGCCGGCGCGCGAAACACACGGGGGTTGAGCCAGAGCCACAGGATCACGAGGCCGATGGGCACCAGCGCCCACACCCTAAGCCATGTGTGGCTCCAGATCGCCCCGAGGAGCAACGGCAGGGAGGCTATCCTCGTCCACACGCTCCAGGGGCTGGCGTGACGCTCCCAAGTGCGTTCGTCCATGTGGAACAGCCGCTCGGCCATGTGTCCGTAATCTCTCATGCGGAGCGAGGATCCTTCGCGGCTCCGATGGCTGGCTCATCGGTCATGCCGGCCAGGACTTCGGCTACGTGACGAACCTCGATGGTTCTGCCGTCGCGGGACAGCTTGCCGGCCATGTTCATGAGACATCCGAGATCGCCCGCCAGCAGGACCGGAGCGCCGGTCTCGGTCACGTGCTTGGCCTTGGCATTGACGATCGCGCCCGAGATGTCACTGTATTTCACCGCGAAGGTGCCGCCGAAGCCGCAACAGACGTCGCTTTCGTTCAGCTCCACCAGGGTCACCCCTTCCATGCTGGCCAAAAGGCTGCGCGGCTGCGTCCTCACGCCGAGTTCGCGGAGGCCGGAGCATGAGTCGTGATAGGTGACGGTACCGCTGAAGGCCGCGTCGACCCGCGTGACGCCCATCACGTCGACCAGGAAGCTCGTCAGTTCGTAGGTCTTCGCCGCCAGGGCGTTCGCCCTGGGCAGCCAATTCGGATCGTCGTCGAAGAGCTCCGGGTAATGCGCCCGGATCATCCCGGCGCATGAACCCGAGGGCGCGACCACGTAGTCGAACTCCTCAAAGGCTGCGATCGTCCTCTCAGCCAGATCGCGTGCAGTACCCCGGTCGCCGGAATTGAAGCCTGGCTGGCCGCAGCAGGTCTGCACCGGCGCGTGGACGGCGCAGCCGGCATCCTCCAGGAGCTTCACGGCCGCAAAGCCCACGGAAGGGCGCATCAGGTCCACGAGGCAGGTGACGAACAGGCCGATACGGGGTTTCGTTCGCCGCTCGTCGCCCGGGGAGGCGAGAACGCTCATGGGGTCGCCTTCTTGCCGGTGGCGTCGAACTGCTTGAGATACGCGATGAGGTCGTTGATGCGCTGCTCGTCCTTCAAGCCTGCATACACCATCTTGGTGCCGGGGATCTTGGCGCGGGGGTTCTGGATGTATTCCCGGAAGACTGCCTCGTCCCAGGTGATTCCGGAATTCTTGTTGGCGGGCGAGTAGTTGTAGCCCTCTACCGAACCGGAATGGCGGCCGAATAGCCCATTGAGCACCGGACCCACGGCGTTCTTCGCGTTCTCGCCGACCTGATGGCAGGCCCTGCATTGGGTAAATACCTTCTCGCCGGCGGCCGCGTCCTGAGCCTGGGCGGAGCCGAGCCCGGAAAGCAGCAGAGCGGCAGAGAGAACGAGCATACGCATCAAAGAATCTCCTGTGGGTGCACACGTCAACTTAGAGGGATTCCACATTATTGGAAAAATCCCCGAAGAGCAGCTACCTTCTCTGTTAAGACGGGTTGCGGCTAAGAAGCCCATGATCCGCCAGGGAGAGACGTCATGTCGATCGCATTTCCGAAGCCCGACGAGGCCATTCTGTCGCGCCGGAAGGACATTATCGGAGGATTGGGGCGAATCGTTGCGCCGGAGGCCCTGATCGTGTCCGAGGATGAGCGCCGGGCTTTCGAGACCGATGGCCTGACGGCTTATCGCCAGATGCCGCTCGCGGTGGTGCTGCCGTCCTCCACCGAGGAGATCTCGGCGATCATGCGCTTCTGCCAGGAGAACGGCGTCAAGGTGGTGCCCCGCGGGGCCGGCACTTCACTCTGCGGCGGCGCGATTCCGCAGGCCGACGCCATCGTGCTGGGCGTCTCAAAGATGAATCGGGTCCTGGATGTGGACTTCCAGAACCGCATCGCCCGCGTCGAGACCGGCATTACCAATCTCGGCATCAGCCAGGCGGTCGCCCATGAAGGGTTCTTCTATGCTCCCGATCCATCGAGCCAGCTCGCCTGCACGATCGCCGGCAACATCGCGATGAATTCCGGCGGCGCCCATTGCCTGAAATACGGGGTGACCACCAACAATCTGCTCGGCGTTACCCTGGTGCAGATTGACGGCACCGTGGTGCAGATCGGGGGCGAGCACTTGGACAGCGCAGGCTATGATCTCCTGGGCCTGATCACCGGCTCGGAAGGCCAGCTCGGCGTGGTCACGGAGGCCGTCGTGCGGATCCTGCGCGCCGCCGAAGGGGCGCGGCCGGCGCTCTTCGGGTTCGAGCGGGTGGAGGATGCGGGCGCCTGCACGGCGGCCATCATCGCGGCGGGCATCATCCCGGTCGCTCTCGAATACATGGACAAACCCGCGATCCAAATCTGCGAGGCCTTCGCCCATGCGGGCTACCCGCTCGACGTAGAGGCCATGCTGATCGTCGAGGTGGAGGGCTCGGACCAGGAGATCGACGACATGCTCCGGAGGATCGTCGCCATCGCCGAGCCGTTCCGGCCAAAGACCATCAAGGTCTCGCAATCGGAGGCCGAGAGCGCGGCGATCTGGAAAGGACGCAAATCCGCCTTCGGAGCGACAGGGCGCGTGGCCGACTACATCTGCATGGACGGCACGATCCCAACCGGGCAGCTGCCCTACGTGCTCCGGCGCATCGACGAGATCACGAAATCCTACGGGCTTGGCGTCGCGAACGTCTTTCATGCGGGCGACGGCAATCTCCACCCGCTGGTCATGTTCAACATCAACAAGCCCGGCGAGATGGAAAAGGCCGAGGCGGTGGGCGAGGAAATTCTCAAGCTCTGCGTGGAGGTGGGCGGCTGCCTCACGGGAGAGCACGGTGTCGGCATCGAGAAGCGAGATCTCATGACCCATCAATTCTCCGCCACAGACCTGGCCCAGCAGATGCGGGTCCGAAGCGTGTTCGACCCCCTCTGGCTCCTCAACCCCGCCAAGGTGTTCCCCCTGGAAGGGAGGCTCGCCGCGTGACTGTCTATACTCCCGGCGACGAGCAGGAAGCATCCCGGATCATCGGTGAAGCAGCCCAAAAAGGAACCAAGCTCCAAATCTTCGGACACAACACCAAGGCTGCCCTCGGACGGCCGGCCTCGGCGGACGCGGGGCTGTCCTCGGCCGAGTTGAAGGGCGTAACGCTCTATGAGCCTGCGGAGCTTGTCATTGCGGCCCGCAGCGGCACGCCCGTGTCCGAGGTGGTTCGAACGCTTGCCGACAAGGGGCAGGAACTGCCCTTCGAGCCGATGGACTACCGTTCTGTCCTCGGCTCCCAGGGCGAGCCGACCATTGGAGCCGTTGCTGCCATGAACATCTCAGGCCCCCGCCGGATCATGGCCGGAGCCGCGCGGGACAGTCTCATCGGGGTTCGCTTCGTCAACGGCAGGGGCGAGGTTGTGAAGTCGGGCGGCCGGGTGATGAAGAACGTCACCGGGCTCGACCTCGTGAAGCTCATGGCCGGGTCCTGGGGCACGCTCGGCTTTCTTACCGAGGTGACTTTCAAGGTGCTCCCAAAGCAGGAGCGGAGGTCGACCCTCCTGATCCGGGGCCTCGACGACAAGCGCGCCATCGAGGCGCTGTCCCAGGCCCTTGGGTCTCCCTACGACATAACGGGCGCAGCGCATCTTCCGGGCCCGGATCGGCAGGGCGCCCACACTATCATTCGGCTGGAGGGTTTTTCAGTCTCGGTGGATTACCGCCTCGCCGAGGTGCGACGTCTCGTGAAGAAGCTGGGATCGACGGATATTCTCGAGGGACGGGGAGCAGACGCCCTCTGGCAGTCGGTGCGCGACGCAACGGTGTTCTCGGGTCTGAGCGACCGGGCGATCTGGCGCATCTCGACCGCGCCCATGAAGGGGCCCGATCTGGTCGCCCGCATCGCGCAGGGGGTCGAAGCCCAATGGTTCTATGATTGGGGCGGCGGTCTTGTGTGGATCTCAACGCCCGCCGAGGGAGACGCCGGAGCCGCCGCTATTCGAGAGGCCACCAGGGCCCTGGGCGGCCACGCGACCCTGGTGCGCGCGCCCGAGGCGCTTCGATCGAGCTTGGACGTGTTCGAGCCCCAAGCCGACCCCGTGATGGCTCTCACACGCGGCATCAAGGCGTCCTTCGATCCGTCCGGCATCCTCAACCCGGGCCGGATGTATGCGGGAATCTAGGATGACTGGAACCGCAGCCTTCTCAGGCAAAGCCGGCAAGTCAGGGAGCACGAGCTTCCCGTTTTACATGAGCCTTTCGGTCTTTCTCGTGGCGATCACGGCCGCGATCCTGCTGGCCATGGGGCGGACGCCTATCTGCGAATGCGGCGTGGTCGAATTCTGGCACGGAACCGTCCGGGACTCCGGCAATTCCCAGCACCTGACGGATTGGTACACTCCCTCGCACATCATCCATGGCTTCCTGTTCTATGGAGCGGCCTGGCTCATCGGCTGCATGAGGGGAAAGCCGTTGCCTGTCGGCGCCGCATTCCTTCTGGCGCTCGGAATCGAATGCGCCTGGGAGTTCCTGGAAAACACCGATACGGTGATCGAGCGGTACCGTGCGACGAATATCGCTCTGGACTATTATGGCGACAGTGTCGTCAACTCCGTCTCGGACATACTCGCCATGGCCGCGGGTTTCTGGCTCGCTAAGGTCTGGCCCGTCTGGTTGACGGTCCTCGTCGCCGTGCTGATGGAAGCCATCGTGGGCTTCTGGATCCGCGACAACCTCATCCTCAACATCATCATGCTGATCCATCCCTTCGAGGCCATCAATCAGTGGCAAACGGGGAGCTAAAGTCAAAGCCATGCAAACCAACTTCACTCCCGATCAGCTGAAGGACCCGGCCATGGCCAGCTCGGAGCAGATCCTCCGAACCTGCGTCCATTGCGGCTTCTGCACCGCCACCTGCCCAACCTACCTGCTTCTCGGGGACGAGCTCGATTCCCCGCGCGGGCGCATCTATCTCATGAAGGACATGCTGGAGGGCGGAAAGCCCGCCACGCCGGAGGTGGTGAAGCACATCGACCGCTGTCTCTCCTGCCTGTCCTGCATGACCACCTGTCCGTCAGGGGTGCACTACATGCATCTGGTCGATCATGCGCGCGCCTATATCGAGGAGACCTATACGAGGCCTTGGCACGACAGGCTCCTGCGATCGCTGCTCGCCCGGGTATTGCCCTATCCGAAACGCTTCAGGCTGGCGATCGGAGCCGCCATGCTGGCAAGACCTCTCGGGGGTCTGATCGGCGCGATGCCGCTGCTCGGCCGGCGGCTGCAGGCCATGATCGAGCTGGCGCCGGTCCGCATTCCGGCCCGGTCGCCCTTCGACAGCCCGGGCGTTTTCAAGACCGAGGGCGTGCGGCGGGGGCGGGTCGCGATCCTGTCCGGTTGCGCCCAGCCGGTTCTGAAGCCCGGCTTCAACGAGGCGGCCATCCGTCTTCTCAACCGCCATGGCATCGACGTGGTGCAGCCGAAAGGCGAGGGATGCTGCGGTGCGCTCGTCCACCATATGGGCCGGGACGAGGAAAGCCACGGCTTCGCCAAGCGCAACATCGACGCCTGGATCGCCGAGATGGACGGCGAGGGCCTGGACGCCATCGTCATCACCGCATCGGGCTGCGGCACCACCATCAAGGATTACGGCTTCATGTTCCGCGAGGACCCGGCATACGCCGGGAAGGCCGCTCGGGTGTCCGAGATTGCCAAGGACATCACGGAGTACGTGTCGAGCCTCAAGCTGATGGACCCGGTGCGGGACCTCGATTTCGTGGTCGCGTATCACTCCGCCTGCTCCATGCAGCATGGCCAGCAGATCCGTACGGAACCGAAGACGCTCCTCAAGCAGGCGGGCTTTACCGTGAAAGACGTGCCGGAAGGCCATATCTGCTGCGGTTCGGCCGGAACCTACAACCTGCTCCAGCCGGAGATCGCGGCCCAGCTCAGAGCCCGAAAGGTGGCCAACATCGAGCGCACGAAGCCTGACCTCATCGCGACCGGAAATATCGGCTGCATGACCCAGATCGGGAAAGGAACACCCGTTCCCATCGTCCATACGGTCGAGCTTCTCGATTGGGCGACTGGAGGCCCCATGCCCGAGACCCTGGAGCAGGCCGGGTTCCAGAAGCGCCTTGAGCAGCCCCTGCCCGAAGCGGCCGAGTAAAGAATGTCACAGTGATGCGCAACGAAATTTTGTTTACCAGAGGGCATGCTGTCAGGTAAAAGAACCTTACGTGTGTATTTCGTACCGTAAGGGAATGGCGTCATGGCAACGGGTTGGTCGCCTTTCAGGAACCGCTTTGGCAAGAAGCCTCAGGACGAGGCGCAGGATTTCCTGCCCGAGCAGATTGAACAGGCCATGTCCTCCAATGCCGTGCCGGCTCCACAGCCGAGGCCGGAGCCGGTCCTGGTCCGGCCCGACGGGGCCCTCGACTCAGTAGGGCAGAAGAACGAGCTGATCCGCGTCCGCTTCGCGAACCTGATCGACCGGCTTGAGGAAATCCGCAGCCTCAAGGACGATTTCACCCTGCTCAGCGAGCCGGTCTACGACCTCATCCGCGGCTACCCGCAGCTCCAGTCGCGGCTGCTCGAGACGGAAGCCGTGCTCAAGCAGGAGACGGAGACCACGGTGGCTCTGCGCCGGGAGTTGGCCGACCTCACCGGCAGCCAGGCCCGCATGACGGACGACCTGTCTGCTGCCGTCTCCCAGCTGCGCAAGGCGGAGAGCAAGGTCCGCGAGCAGGAATCCTTCATTGAGGACCTGCGCCTGAACGTGAAGGACAAGGAAGCGATCGTCGCTGACCTGGAGAACCAGCTCTCCATCGAGACCGAGCGCGCCCGAAACATTACTGAAGAAAACCAGGCCCTGCGCCTTGAGGCCCAGGAAGCGGACCAGACGGTCGCCCGCGCCGAGCGCGAGCTGATCGAGACCCGCGAAAGGAACGGCCTCCTCGATCACGAGACAAAGCGCCTTCAGAAGGTGGCCGAGGAGCAGAACTACCGTCTTTCAAGCCTCACGAACCGCTATGGCGAGCTGGAGACGCAGCTCGAGGCCACCCGCCAGCGCGCCTCGGAGCTTGAGACCAAGCTCATGTCCGAGCAGGTGCTGCGCCAGCGCCTCGAGACGCAGATCGACTCCGAGCGGTCGGCCCACCAGACCGACCTGTCGGCGCTCGACATGAAGATCGAGGGCCTGAACTCGCGCCTGGGTGCAACCGACAAGATCCTGGCGCATACCCGAGACCAGCTGCGCGACAAGAACGAGGCGCTTCGCGGCGTCGAGCGCAACCTCAAGGAAACCCTGATCGAGAAGAACACCCTCGACCGTCGCCTGGAGGCGACCCAGCAGGAGGTCGAGCGCCAGGTGGCCATGGTCAACGAGCTGCAGCGCTCGCGGATCGAGCTGCAAGAGCGGGTGGAGATGCTCAACAAGGCCATCGCCGCCAAGGACTTCCAGATTGAAAGCTCCGATAACAAGGTCGCAAGCCTGTCCGAGCGCATCGACCAGCTCACCAAGCGGTTCGAGCAGGAGCGGAACACCCTGGAATCGGCCAATCGCCGCCTCACCGAGGAGCTGCAGAACGAGAAGGCCGAGCGCTCTCTCGTGCAGGGCGCCCTGGAGATCGCCCGCGAGAGCCGCATCAAGATCCAGAAGAAGTACATCTCGCTGCGCAAGAAGACCCGCCTCGACGTGCCGGAGGACGATCCGACCCTCTTCGACGAGGAAGAGATCGAGACCAATGTCCGGCCTCTGAAATCCACCGACGCCGAATGACCAAAAGCCCCGCACCCGCTGCGGGGCTTTTGCTTAGAGCGAGCGGCACGGCTCTTCTGCTAGGAGCCCGGTCTTGGCTTGCAATTTTTCGCCCGCATCATTCCCTTGGAGCCAGAGTGACGGTCTCGGGTTACACAAATCGAGCGTCAGCCCACCCATGAGAAGGATACGAGTGATGGCCCATCATCCTGCGATTGCCCGGAACCGCGTTGCCGTCGTCACGGGAGCCGCAAGCGGCATCGGGCTTGCGGCCGCCAAGCGTTTTGCCGAACTCGGCATGAAGGTGTGTCTTGCGGATCTCGCGGGCGATGCTCTCCAGCGCAGCGCGGCGGAGGTCGCGGCAGTTTCCGGTCATCCCGAGAACGTACTGGCGGTGGCGACGGATGTCAGCCGGCGCGAGGACGTCGAGCAGCTCAAGGACAAGGTTTATGCCACCTTCGGTGAAGTGGCCGTGCTGATGAACAACGCCGGAACTGAGGGCGGAGGGCAGATCCTCGGCGATCCGGAACGCTGGCGCGCCATCCTCGACACCAATCTCTGGGGCGTGATCAACGGCGTGCAAATCTTTGCTCCGGCCATGATCGACCAGGGAACGGCTTGCGCCATTATCAATACGGGATCGAAGCAGGGCATCACCACGCCTCCGGGCGATACGGCGTACAATGTGTCCAAGGCTGGCGTGAAGGTCGTCACGGAGGCGCTGGCCCATGAACTGCGCAACAGGCCCGAGTGCAAGGTGACGGCGCACCTGCTCATCCCGGGCTTCGTCTATACGGGGTTCACGAAAGCCCGGGGCGTCACCGAGAAGCCCGCGGGCGCATGGGCGCCGGAGCAGGTCATCGACTTCCTGTTGCCGGCCCTGGAGCGCGGCGAATTTTACGTCCTCTGCCCGGACAACGAAACGACGCGGGACATGGACCAGAAGCGCATCCGCTGGGCTGCCGAGGACATCGTTCAAAACCGTCCGCCGCTCTCCCGCTGGCACCCGGACCATAAGGATGCCTTCGCGCGGTTCATGGCGGCAGAGCCCCAGTAGGGATTTGGCGGGCCGCGAGCTTGGCCGTCGCCTCTAACAAAAGGCTGCGCCATGCCTACATGGAGTTGGCAACGTCCATGTGTCCGAAGGAGGCACGCCATGAACGATCAGGAACGCCAGGTCATCAGCGACATCTTTCGACGTCTCGAGCAGGTGGCGAACCAGCCGCGCGATCCGGAGGCCGAGCGATTGATCGCCGACAAGCTGCGCCAGCAACCCTATGCGCCTTACGCCATGGCGCAGACGATCTTCATCCAAGAGCAGGCGCTCGGAAACCTTCAGGCGGAGAACGAGCAGTTGCGGGCCGAGTTGGAGCAGGCTCAGCGCCAGCCGCAGCAGGGCGGTGGCTTCCTGTCGAGCATCTTCGGCGGCGGTTCGCGTCCGCAGCAGCACGATTACAGGCAGCCTCCTCGGCAGGCCTCCCCATGGGGTGGCGGCCAGTCGCCTTATCAGCAGCCCTACGGCCAGCCGCAGGGCGGCATGATGGGGGGCGGTCCCTGGGGCGGTGGCGGCATGATGCAGCCGCGCGGTGGCGGCGGCTTCCTTCAAGGGGCCTTGTCGACGGCAGCCGGTGTCGCGGGCGGCGTGATGATTGCCAATGCCCTGTCCCACGCGTTCGGCGGCGGAGAGGCTGAGGCTGGCGGTGAAAAGACGGCCCTGGCCGATACCGCCAACAATGCCGGCGGCGATCAGGGCGCCGATGCGGGCAACGCGGGCATCACCGATGCGCTCTATGGAAACGACCAGGGCGGCCACGACGACTTTTCGGATTTCGGCGGCGATGGCGGCGACGGGGGTGATTGGACCTGATCGGATTCCCGCCCCGCAGGCTGCAAGCGCCCGCCTGTCGGCGGGCGTTTTCATTCAGTGGCCGGCCGTCTTCGAGAACAGGTTGATGATGACGACGCCAGCCAGGATGAACCCCATGCCGATGATCGCCGGCCAGTCCAGCGGCTGGCGGTAGGCGAGCCAGCCGACCACGGCGATGAGAACGATGCCGATGCCGGACCAGACCGTGTAGGCGATCCCGACCGGGATCGTTCGCAGGGTCAAGGACAGGCAGTAGAACGCAAGGGCATAGCCGACGATGACAACGACCGAAGGCCAGAAGCGCGTAAACCCTTCCGCGGCCTTCAGAGCCGATGTCGCGACGACCTCGCACACAATGGCGGCAAGCAAATAAGCGTAGTTCATGGCGCGCCGTGTCCGTTCAAGATCCTTTTCTCCAGAAAGGTTCGCTTCCTGTAGAGAAGATAGCCTGTATGTACATATAGGGATCTGAGCGCAATGAATGCATGCCCCTTCGAATGTATAGCTGCTTTAAACAATAGTATTGTCCGCCAAAATTTTATTAAGTTTTGTCTGAGTTGTTGCTTTATTGCTGATTTGTTCTGATTTCGATCTGGCGATTTTGTTATAATATTCGAAAATTCTAGCTTATCGAGAACTTATCCAGAACAAAGTTACATCGAGGACTCCCTTAGTCGGTCCTTAGGAGACGCTCGATCGCGCGGCCAAGGACGAGCGCAGTGCGAGCCGGTCCTGCTTTCGCTGGATTCCAAGGAGTTGCCACCGAATGTGCCGAGGCTCTTCCAAAGAGCACGCCCGACTGAGCCGAAGAGTTATTTCGCCTCGCTCCGAGTATGGGATTGTAGTCCCGCCCTGAGACGCGCGACCAGCGCCGAGGCTGCACAGGGCTGATCAGCCTCCATTGACCCGCAATCGATGCTCTCCAGCCCCACACTCGGAGAGACGCCCATGACGAAGCAAGAAGCCCGCGAAGGCGAGGACGACAACACGCTATCGCGGCGACTGTTCATCACTGCCATGGGGGCGGGCGCGGTGGCTGCCGGATCGGGTGCCGCTTGGGCGCAGGCTCCTTCCCCGGCCGGGCCGCCCAGCACGGTGACGAATCCGCCGCGGGATTTCGGACCCGGCGGCGCGCCCACCACCTATTTCACCGATCCGGACATTCTCTCGGTCGATCCGCTTTTCAACCAATACGCCCAGCCCAACAGCGCGATCGTGCGGCTGTGGACCGGAGCGTTGTGGGCGGAAGGCCCTGCCTGGAACGGGCAGGGACGCTACCTCGTTTGGAGCGACATTCCCAACAACCGCCAGATGCGCTGGATCGAGGACGACGGCCACGTGAGCACGTTCCGCATGCCGTCCAACAACAGCAACGGCAACAGCTTCGATTTTCAGGGACGCCAACTCTCCTGCGAGCACCTCACCCGGCGCGTCGTTCGCTACGAGAACGACGGGGCGGTCACGGTGCTGGCCGATTCGTTCGACGGCAAGCGGCTCAATTCCCCCAACGATGTCGTGCCCCATCCGGACGGCAGTTACTGGTTCACCGACCCACCCTATGGCGGCCAGCTATACGAGGGCGCGCCCGACGTGCAGGGCGGCCCCAGCAATGCGGGCGGGCGTCTCAATCCCCGACTCGGTCAGGCCGTCGGGATTGGCAACGCGAGGCGGGAATTGCCGACCAATTGCTACCGTATCGACCCGAGCCGCCGCGTCGATCTCGTCGTGACCGAAAATCAGGTTCCGGATCCCAACGGCCTGTGCTTCTCGCCCGACTATAGGCGGCTCTACGTGGCCAGCACTGGAAAAGGCCCCGGCGATACGGGCCCCGGCGGCAAGGGCGACGTACATGTGTTCGATGTGGGCACGGACAACAAGCTGTCGAACGGCAGGCTATTCACCGACTGCATGGTCGACGGCGTGAAATGCGCTCCGGACGGTTTGCGCTGCGACGTGGACGGGAACCTGTGGTGCTCAAGCAATGCCGGAAGGGCTGTGGGCTATAGCGGCGTCACGGTGTGGACGCCGGACGCCAAGCTCATCGGGCGCATCCGCCTGCCCGAAGTCTGCGGCAATATCTGCTTTGGCGGCCCCAAGCGCAATCGCCTGTTCATGGCCGCGAGCCAGTCGCTCTATGCGGTCTATGTCAACACGCAGGGAGCGGCTCCCGGCTGACGAGCGAAAGGGGCAGCCCATGAAACGGTGCTGCCCCTCCGGTTTATGCTAGATCACGATCACCGGCGCGCCGACCGGAACGCGGGCATAGAGATCGATCACGTCCTTGTTGAGCATGCGGATGCAGCCCGACGATACGGCCTGCCCGATGGTGTGCGGTTCGTTGGTGCCGTGGATGCGGTAGAGCGACGAGCCGAGATAAAGGGCACGCGCCCCGAGCGGATTGTCGGGCCCGCCTTCCATGAACTTCGGCAGGTCCGGGCGGCGACGCAGCATCTCGGCCGGCGGACGCCAGCTGGGCCACTCCTTCTTCATGCTCACCGTCTTGCGCCCGGCCCATTCGAACCCTGGACGCCCGACGCCGATGCCGTAGCGGATGGCCCGCCCGCCAGCCTGGACGAGATAGAGGTACTTGTTGGGCGTATCGACGATGACCGTGCCGGGCCTCTCGTTGCCCCGATAGGCCACGATCTGCCGCTGGAATTGGGGCGCGATCGCATAGTCAATACTGTTGTCGTAGCCGTTATCGCTCTCGTACCCGCCCGGAAGCGCCGCGACCGCTGTGCCGGAGCGACGGCTGGGACGCGCCTCGTAACGATAGCCCGTCATGGGATCGACGGGCTCGGCCCGGTAATAGGCTCTAGACGAGGGCCGCGTGACGAGCGGGTAGCCCGGGTCATATCCATCCCGGGTCTGGGCATAGGGATAATCATGTCCGGGAACCACCAGCACGTTGCCATAGGCATCCCGGGGAGCCCCGTACGGATAACCTTGGGCAAAGCCCGTGGCCGGGAGCGAGGCTGCCAGGAGAAAGACAGAGCAAGGAAGCCATGCACGCATCGAACCGCATCCTGTGATGTGAATATTCTGGTTAACGACAAGCGTGGCGATTGTTTCCGCCAAGGTGACTGAAATTGGGCGTTTCAGGGAAAAAATCCCTCCGGTCCTTCCACAGCCCTGAAACGGGTGGTGATCGATTAGGCAAAGTGCTGTAAGAGGCGTCACCACCTCAGCCCATGCCGGCCTTTCGTCTCGAGAGCCGCCTTCATCGTCGAGTCATCATGCATTTCGGACCCGCCCTGCGGGCTGCCGCGGGCATCGCGGTTTTGTCCATCATGGATGCGGTCATCAAGGGTATGGCCGCGCATTACCCGATTTTCCAGGTCGCCTTGCTGCGGTTCGTCTGCGGGACGATCATCGCGACTGGCGTGGTTCTGGCGATGCGGCCCGGATGGCCGAGCCGGGAAACGATCCAGGCCAACCTGCTTCGGTCCGTGGTGGCCGTCACGACGGCGGTCAGCTTTTTCTATGCCCTGGGCCAGCTGCCTCTGGCCGAAACCCTCGTTCTGTCCTTCCTGTCCCCCATGTTCGTAGCTCTGTTTGGGCTTCTCCTGCTCAAGGAGCGCGTCGATCTGCGAGTCATCGGGGCGATCGCCGTGGGCTTTTCCGGCACCCTCGTGGTGGTATTGGGCCAGACCGAGGAGGCTGGGGCGGTGCGTTCCCTCTCGGGCGTCGCGGCGGCGCTTTTGTCGGCTGTCACCTATGCCTTAAGCCTCGTCCTGCTGCGCCAGAGAGCTCAGCGCGACAAGTTCATGCACATCGTGTTCTTCCAGAACATCGGGCCGGCCATTCTGGTCATGCCGTTCGGCGTCTATTACTGGCAGCCCCTCGACCTGTCCCATCTCGCTTGGTTCATGGTCATGGGTGTCCTCGGGGTCGCCGGCCATGTCTTCATGGCGACGGCCTACGCCAAGGCTCCGGCGGCCCGGCTCGCACCCCTGGAATACACGGCCCTGATCTGGGCGGCGGCCATCGGCTACGGCGTCTTCAGCGAGATTCCCACTTGGGCGACCCTCGGGGGAGGACTCCTTATTGTCGGGGCCGCCATGCTAGCGTCAAAAAGGTAAGGCTTTACACAGCGGAGCCGTCCCGGTCGTAACCAAAATCCGAAAAGGTTTCGGGTCGATCCACCCCCGGGCGTCTTGACTCGCCCCAGCGCCGCGATTATGTCGCGACTAGCGTTGGCACTCATTCAAAGACAGTGCTAACAGCAGATCAAGACGCGGCCATTGGGGGCTGCGCCAACAGGCATAAGAGGAAGTTCCATGAAGTTCCGTCCGCTGCACGACCGCGTCGTCGTCCGCCGTATTGATGCGGAAGAGAAGACGAAGGGCGGCATCATCATCCCAGACACCGCCAAGGAGAAGCCGCAAGAGGGCGAGATCGTCGCCGTCGGCCCTGGCGCCCGTGACGAGAACGGCAAGGTCGCTGCTCTCGACGTGAAGGCTGGCGATCGCGTGCTGTTCGGCAAGTGGTCCGGCACTGAAGTCCGCATCGATGGCGAAGATCTCCTCATCATGAAGGAGTCCGACATCATGGGCGTGATCGCGTAACACCTGGCGTCCCGCTTCGAAACCCATTTTACAAGTCAACTGGAGGCATAGCCCATGGCTGCCAAAGACGTAAAATTCTCCTCCGACGCTCGCGACAAGATGCTCAAGGGCGTCGATATTCTGGCCGACGCCGTGAAGGTGACGCTGGGTCCCAAGGGCCGCAACGTGGTGATCGAGAAGAGCTTCGGCGCTCCGCGCATCACCAAGGACGGCGTGACCGTCGCCAAGGAAATCGAGCTCTCCGACAAGTTCGAGAACATGGGCGCTCAGATGGTCCGCGAGGTCGCTTCGAAGACCAACGACATCGCCGGTGACGGTACCACCACGGCGACGGTTCTGGCCCAGGCCATCGTGCGCGAAGGCGCCAAGTCGGTGGCTGCCGGCATGAACCCCATGGACCTCAAGCGTGGCATCGACATGGCTGCTGCCGAGGCTGTCAAGGACATCCAGGCCCGCGCCAAGAAGGTCGCTTCGTCCGAAGAGGTTGCTCAGGTCGGCACGATTTCGGCCAACGGCGACACCGACATCGGCGAGATGATCGCCCATGCGATGCAGAAGGTCGGCAACGAGGGCGTGATCACCGTCGAGGAAGCCAAGACCGCCGAGACCGAGCTCGATGTCGTCGAAGGCATGCAGTTCGACCGCGGCTACCTCTCGCCTTACTTCATCACCAATGCCGAGAAGATGGTGGCCGAGCTCGAGGACCCCTACATCCTCATCCACGAGAAGAAGCTCTCGTCGCTCCAGACCATGCTGCCGATCCTCGAGGCCGTCGTTCAGACCGGCAAGCCGCTCCTCATCATCGCCGAGGACGTGGAAGGCGAGGCTCTGGCCACTCTCGTGGTCAACAAGCTGCGTGGCGGTCTGAAGATCGCCGCCGTCAAGGCTCCTGGCTTCGGCGACCGCCGCAAGGCCATGCTCGAGGACATCGCCGTCCTCACGGCTGGTCAGACGATCTCGGAAGACCTCGGCATCAAGCTCGAGAACGTGACCCTCAACATGCTGGGCCGCGCCAAGCGCGTCCGCATCGAGAAGGAAAACACCACGATCATCGACGGCGCCGGCCAGAAGGCCGACATCGAGGCTCGCGTGGGTCAGATCAAGGCGCAGATCGAGGAGACCACCTCGGACTACGACCGTGAGAAGCTCCAGGAGCGTCTGGCCAAGCTCGCAGGCGGTGTCGCGGTGATCCGCGTCGGCGGCGCGACCGAGGTCGAGGTGAAGGAGAAGAAGGATCGCGTGGATGATGCTCTGAACGCCACCCGCGCGGCGGTCGAGGAAGGCATCGTTCCCGGCGGCGGCACGGCTCTGCTCCGCGCCAAGGCTGCGGTTGCCAAGCTGAAGACCGACAACCCGGACGTGAAGGCTGGCATCAACATCGTGCTGCGCGCTCTCGAGGCTCCGATCCGTCAGATCGTCGAGAACGCCGGTGTCGAAGGCTCGATCGTGGTCGGCAAGATCATCGAGAACAAGTCCGAGACCTTCGGCTTCAACGCCCAGACCGAAGAATACGTGGACATGCTCCAGGCCGGCATCGTCGACCCGGCCAAGGTCGTGCGCACCGCTCTGCAGGACGCGGCCTCGGTCGCCGGCCTGCTGGTGACCACCGAAGCCATGGTTGCCGAGCTGCCCCGCAAGGAATCCGCTCCGGCGATGCCAGGCGGCGGCGGCATGGGCGGCATGGACTTCTAAGTCCATACGCACTGCGCTGAACAAAAGAAGCCCCGGAGGAAACTCCGGGGCTTTTGTATTCGCAGAGCATCGAAGTTGAGCGGACCGCTTACACGAGGTTCAGGATCCGTTGATCCGGCGAGGCAGCACGGCCGCTTCGGGCCCAAAGCCGCCGCAGTGTCCGGATGGAGGATCGCGGCTTTCCCTCAACGCCACACGCATTTGATTTACATGCTCTTGCCAGGCAGACGGCTCGCCTGTTTCACCCAGTCGGTGAACTGCGCCTCATCGAAGGGGTGATCCTCATGGATGTCGAGGTAGCGCACGTCCTGCTGTTTCGACTTGCCGGGAGGAAGCGGACAAAGAGCAGCTCCGCGAAAGAAAGCGACTTTCACATATTTGGTGAAACAGTGAATTCCGAGGAACCAGCCTTGATCCTCGATGCCATAGAGGGGCGAGTTCCATTTAACGGACTTCTTCAGGTTAGGGACGGCCTCGGTGATGAGCTCATTGAGGCGGTGTCCGACGGCTCTTTTCCAGCCGGGCATGGCTTCGATATAGGCCCGCACGGGCGTATGGCCGGACCCCTTCGGAATCTGTGGGTTGCCACCAGCCAGAAGCCTAGGCTTGCGTGAGTTCGCCTCATCCATCGCGCGGGCCCTTGCTGGTGCGCTGCGGTACATCGAGCGACTTGCCGACATATGGTAACACGAACAGGTAAAGCCCATTGCGCAGGCAAGGCAAGAGGAAGACGGCGTCGATAATAAAGCCAATCAAGCAGGTCTGCGAATGACGTGTCGGCAAAGATGGCGACAATCCCCAATCAGTCCTGAGCCGTGGTCGTCAGGGTGGCTTCGGGTAAGTATCCTCCGCCCTCATCAACCCTGCCCATAGTAAAAAGCCCCGGATCGCTCCGGGGCTTTTCCTGTTTGTCGTGCGTGTCACGCCGCCTGCTTCAGCAACCCTTCCGCCGCAAGGGCCTCCCGGACCTTCGGGCGCGCGGCCACCCGGTCGAGGAAGGCGCGCAGGTGGCCATATGGAGTCAGGTCCACGGCGTGGTAGTTCGCCCAGCTCGTCACCGTGAACAGGTAGGCGTCGGCAATGGTGAAGTGTTGGCCAGTCAGGTATGGCCGGGTGGCCAGCGCCTGGTCCAGATAGGCGAAGCGTTGGGCGAGCTTGTCCTTCGTGGCCTGTTTCACGGCGTCCGGCGTGGTGGGGTTCCACAGGGGGCCGAAGCCCTTGTGGATCTCCGACGCGATAAAGGCGAGCCACTCGTTCAGGCGGTGGCGCTCCATGGTGCCGTGGGCGGGCGCAAGACCAGCTTGCGG
Organism: Microvirga aerophila; assembly: GCF_003332305.1. GTDB lineage: Bacteria > Pseudomonadota > Alphaproteobacteria > Rhizobiales > Beijerinckiaceae > Microvirga > Microvirga aerophila. Next base: position 34,960 of record NZ_QOIO01000011.1, read on the forward strand.
CTGGCGGTCGGCCACGAATTGCAGGAGGGCCGCCGCTTCGGTCAGGACATCGCCTTCGGCCAAGGCAAGGGCCGGCACGTAGCCCTTCGGGTTGATGCTAAGAAAATCCGCGCCGGTTTCGGTCTTGCGGGCCGCCAGATCAACCTTCTCCAAGCTGAGGGGCAGGCCAGCCTCGCGGGCGGCGATGTGAATGGCCAGGGAGCAGGCACCGGGAGCATAATAGAGCTTCATGTCAGGTTTTCCTTGTTTGGCGGTTGAGGTGGCTCAGGCGGCAGCGCGTCCGAGGGTCGGGGCCGGACGGCCGAAGGGCAGGGAGCGCGAGGGGCTGAGGGCATGGGCGCCGTCGCCGAGAAAGGCCTGCGCAACCGACAGCACGATCAGGTATAGCGGGTATTCCCAGCCGCCGCCCGTGCTCGAGAAGACCCAGCCGTTGCCGAGATGGACCCAGGCCGCGCCGAACAGGACCGGCAGGAGGGCAAGTGACACCCAGCGGCTCTGAACGCCGAGGACGAGAAGCGCGCCGCCGATAAATTCAGCCCAGAAGGTCGCGTAGGCGAGGAATGCGGGCAGGCCGAGGGACTCGAAGTACTGGGCCGTGCCAGCCAGGGTGAAGGTCATCCACTTCAGGACGACGCTGTGGGCGATGAACATGATGCCGAGGGAGACGCGGAGCAGAAGAGCGCCATAGGCTTCGGGAGTAGGAGTGGTGCGGGTCATTGGAACCTCCATGCAGATGCATAGATATATGAATGCACTTGCATCGAAATGTCAAACATGATGCAATTGCATAGAAAACAGGGGAGCTTTGCCGTTATGCAAGAACCACCCGAAGCTGTCACCGACGCCTGGGTTCGCCTGATCCGGGCCGGGCGCGAGGTGGCGGGGAAGATCGAGGCCGACCTGAAAGGGGCAGGCTTCCCGTCCCTTGCCTGGTACGACGTCCTCCTGTCCCTCAAGAAGGCGCCGGACGGGCGGCGCACGCCCCGGGAGATCGAGCACGAGTTGCTGTTCGAGCAATACAACCTCTCCCGGCTCCTCGACCGCATGGAGGCGGAGGGCCTTGTGAAGCGCATTCCGTTTCCGGGAGACAAACGCCGTCAGCTCATCGAGATCACCGGGGAGGGGCGGGCCCTGCAGCGGCACATGTGGTCGGTCTACGGTCCGGCGATCAGCCGCTATCTGGGCTGCCGGTTCGGCGAAGGGGAGGCCAGGCAGCTCGCCAGCCTTCTCCAGAAGCTCATGGGCCCGGATGAATGATCCGCAAACCGATCGGAAAACCAGGATCGAAGAACGATCACCCCGTCACCGCGTTCATACCCTTATACGGCTAACGAGGATCGGGACGTGAGTGCGGGACAACAGCATATGTTGAGCAGGTGGCGTCGGGGCTCTTGGGCGCTTGCGATTCTTCGATCACTGGTCCTCATCGTTCCGATGATTGCCGCCGCACCGACGATGAGCGCCCCGGCGGCGCGGCCTGGTTCGACCGCGATCCGGACGCCGGATCTCGACGAATCCGTCCGCTGGTATCAGGACAAGCTTGGCTTCCGCCTCCTGGCAACGCGCAACTTCGTCCAGGAGCGGATGGCTACTCTGGAACGCAGCGGCTTCCTGCTTGAGATTCACGAGGTTGACCATCCGATGCCGCCCGGCTCGTCATCCGATCCTCAGACGACGGCGGCCACCCGCGCTCCCTTGGTCTATCTTCTTGTGCCGGATGTGGACCGTGAGATCCGACGTCTACGCCAGGAGGGCGTCGAAATCCTCGAAGAGCCCGGAGACGATCTGGAAGGCGAGTACCGCACCGCTCAGATCCGCGACAACGGCCGCCACAGGATCGAGCTGCGCGAGCCCCTGAGCGGCGACGTCAGCTTCAATTCCGTAGGCCGGTGAGGCGAGGCCTTTTAGGTGAAAAGCTCCGGGTCGGGGCCGATGCGGCCGCCCGGATTATCAAGCTGGTCGATCACGCTCATATCGTCCGCGTCCAGATGGAAGTCGAACACGTCGATGTTTTGATGGATGCGCGACGGCGTCACTGATTTCGGTATCACGATCAGGCCGTTGTCGAGATGCCAGCGCAGGATGACCTGGGCCGGACTCTTGCCGTGCTTTCGCCCGATGGCGGCAATGCGCTCGTCTTGGATCAGTGTGCCCTGTCCGAGGGGACTCCAGGCTTCTGTCGCGATCCCATGCTTCGCGTGGAAGGCGCGCAGTTCCCTCTGCTGGAAGCCAGGGTGAAGCTCGATCTGGTTGAGAACCGGCACGACGCCGGTCTCGTCGAACAGCCGCTGCAGATGTGCGATCTTGAAGTTGGACACGCCGATGGATTTCGCGCGTCCTTCCTGCTTCAGCTTGATGAAGGCCCGCCAGGTATCCGCATAGGCCTCGCGCTTCCAGACCGGCCAGTGGATGAGGTAGAGGTCGACATAATCCAGCCCCAGGCGCTTCAGGCTCGCGTCGAAAGCTTTCAGCGTGGTGTCGTAGCCCTGGTCGTCGTTCCAGAGCTTGGTGGTGATGAAGAGATCCTCCCGCCCCACATCCGTCGCGCCGATCGCCGCCCCGACGCCTTCTTCGTTGCGGTAGATCGCAGCCGTATCGATGGAGCGGTACCCGGCGTCGATGGCCTCCCGGACGGCCGCCGCGGCCTCGTCGTTTGGGACTTGCCAGACGCCGAAGCCGAGCTGAGGCATGATCCTGCCGTCGTTGAGCGTGACACTGGGATGGGACATCGGCATTCCTCGTCTCTGGGTTGGAAGCATGAGCCGGAACAGCTAGGGCGGGTTCCCCCCAGGACAAAGCCGCGGAACGCAGAGCCGCCTTGCGTTTTGCAGGGGCGGAGGTCGTCGCAGGGTGGTCGGAAGCCTACGTCGTGGCTGGCGAAGGCCCGCCCGAGTCCAGACGAAAGGAGGCGGGGTCCCGGATCGGGGGCTGGCGGCTCTTCATGCAATATATTATAATATAGTAAACACGTCAGCTCGGTGCCTTTCCGTTTTTGAGTGCCTGAAAGACTGACGTGTCGATTTGGGGGGCACATGCCGGGATGGGGGAGCTGGGAATCCGTCCAGCAAGAGGCCGGATATACCATGCCGAAGCTCAGCGAGCAGAACTACCGGACGCTGATCGAGCTTTGCCCTGACGCTCTGATCGTTCACGACGGCCGGACCATCCTTCTGGCCAATCCGGCCATGGCGCGCCTGGTCGCGGTGCCGTCCGCCGTCGGGATTGTCGGGCGCGCCATTCTGGATTTCGTGGCTCCTTCTTCGCAGGCCGTTGTAGCGGAGCGCATCCAGCACATGCATCGCGCCGATCCGGCGCGCCTCATCAACGAGACGTGGAGCCGAGTCGATGGAACCGAGGTTGAAGTCGAAGTCGCGGTCGCGCCGATGCCTTGGGTTGGGCCGACAGCCGCAATGGTCATCGTCCGCGACGTGACGGAGCGCCGCCGGCTGGAGGCCGAACGCGAAACCTTGCTGGCCGAGAAGGAGCTTCTCATGCGGGAGGTTCATCACCGGGTCGCCAACAGTCTGCAGGTGGTGCGGGGACTTCTCAATCTGCAGGCCCGCGGCGCCACATGCGAGGAGGTGCAGATCCAGCTCCGCGCAGCCTCGGCGCGGATCAGTACGATCGGCATCCTGCACAGCCGCTTGCAGAAGGACAACTCCGCCGTGGAAGGGGAGGTGACCGCCTATCTCGAGGGCGTGATCGCGGATCTTCGCATGTCGTTGGGTGAGAGCTACAAGCGGCCCATCATCCTGGATGCAGCGGAAGAGCCTCCATTGACGCTCAAGGCGGATCTCCTTGTCGCCTTGGGGTTGATCGCCGCCGAGGCGGTCACGAACTCCATCAAGCACGGCGAGGGCGAGATCCGGATCTGCCTGACCAAGAACGACGGCAGCCTGACCCTCACCATCGAGGATGAGGGCCAGGGCTTTCCGTACGGCTTCGACCCGGCAAAGGACGGCAAGGGCCTGGGCATGCGCATGATCGCGTCTCTTACGCAGGCGAGGGGCGGTAAGGTCACCGTAGGCGCGCCGCACGCCGGCGCTTTCGTCCCCCAGAGTCGGATCGCCGCCATCCTGCCCCTGTAGCGGGGCCCCAGGCAGGACAGCCCTATGGGCATGTCTACAGGCCGGGGAGACGCATAACTGTATGTTGACATGCCTGTCGGTCAGGCGTGGAATCTGGTGCGCTGGGGTGGCCTCTTGGACGGGAGGAAACCATGGAACGCCTTAACCGTCGCCATGCGCTGATCAGTCTTGCGATCGCGCCCACGCTTCTTTCAGCCGAACAAGCCGCCGCTCAAGGGTCTGGTCCGACAGAGGGTCGGGAAATCGCTCCTGGCGTTCGTCGCGTGGATTATACGAAGCGGGAAACGATGATCCCGAATTACAAAACGGTGTCCATGCGGGACAACATCTACCAGCCGGGCGCCAGCACCAGCGGCTCAACCATGGCCAATGATATGGTCTGTCACATCCTGGAGGGCGAACTGACGGTCGACACGGGCTCTGGTGACACCTTGTACAAAAAGGGCGACGTGTGGTCGTGCGCCAAAGGCATGCCCGAGCGCAGCAAAAATACCGGCAGCACGGTTGCGATCATGCGGGTGATCGACATGCTGACCACATAGCAATAGGCCCGTCGGAACAGGGCCATTCTTTCAATGGCGCATGACAGGGTGCGATAAGAAAAAGGCCGGATTCGATGTCCGGCCTTCGGTAGCGAGGTTCGACAGGAGCCTTACCAGCTCGTGAGAACCGCGCCTTTGAACTTCTCCTCGACGAACTGCTTCACTTCCGGGGTGCGGTACGATTCGACCAGCGCCTTGACCCAGGGCTTGTCCTTGTCCTCGGCGCGCACGGCAATGATGTTGACGTACGGACCCTTCGGGTTCTCGCGCGTGAGCGCATCCTTCACCGGATCGAGTCCAGCCTGGGTGGCGTAGTTGGTGTTGATCACGGCGGCATCCACGTCGTCCAGCACACGGGGCGCCTGAGCAGCGTCGATTTCGACGAACTTGAAGTTCTTGGTGTTGGCCGTGATATCGAGGATGGTCGGCTTGAAGCCAACGCCCTCTTTAAGCTTCAGAAGCCCCTTGTCCTGCAGGAGCAGGAGCGCGCGGCCACCATTCGTGGGATCGTTCGGGATCGCGATGGTCGCGCCGCTCGGCACGGCGTCGAAGGCCTTGTGCTTCTTCGAATAGATGCCGATCGGGAAATTCACGGTCTGGGCGACGGTTTCGATCTTGTAGCCGCGATCGGTCTTCTGGTTGTCGAGATAGGGCTGGTGCTGGAACGAGTTGGCCTCGATCTCGCCGGAAGCGAGCGCGGCGTTCGGCACCACGTAGTCGGAGAATTCCACGATCTTGAGATCGAGGCCCTTCTTGGCGGCGATCGGCTTCACGGCTTCGAGGATCTGGGCGTGGGGGCCCGGGGTCGCGGCGATGCGAATGGTTTGCGTCTGCGCCAGGGCCGGCAGGGCGGCCAGGGACAGGAGGGCGGCCAGGCCCAGTTTCTTGAACGACATGGAAGACTCCTTGTTACTCGTTGGAAAAGATCAGCTGTGACGAACACGTTTGTTGAGATGGCGTGACAGGCGGTCGCCGATGCTCTGGACAACTTGGACCAGCACGATGAGAACGACCACGACGGCGAGCATCGTCTCCGGCATGAAGCGCTGATAGCCGTAGCGGATGCCGAGGTCGCCCAAGCCTCCGCCGCCCACCGCCCCAACCATGGCCGAGTAGCCGATGAGCGACACCACCGCGAGGGTCAGGCCCAGCGCGATCCCCGGCAGGGCTTCGGGGATCAGAACCTTCAGGACGATCTGCAAGGGGCTTGCCCCAAAAGCGCGGGCCGCTTCGATGAGGCCTTGGTCGACCTCTCGGATCGCGCCTTCGATGAGCCGCGCGATGAACGGCGTCGCGGCGACGGTCAGCGGAACGATGGCGGCGCTGGTGCCGATGGAGGTGCCGGCGATCAGGCGGGTGAACGGAATGATCGCCACCACCAGGATGATGAAGGGCGTGGAGCGGGCCGCGTTGACGATCACGCCAAGACCCCGATTGACCCACGGGGCTGCATAAAGCTCGCCCTTGCCGCTGGTGGCGAGAAAGATGCCGAGCGGCAGGCCGAGCAGCGTGGCGATGCCGGCGGAGACCGCCACCATGTAGAGAGTTTCGCCGGTGGCGCTGGCGATCAGGCGGATCATCTCAGGCGACATGGCCGAGAACCTCCGTGTCGAGACCGTATTGCTTCAGGAAATCGATGGTCGTCTTGAGGGATTGTTCCGGCACGCCGATGACCAGGGTGCCGCAGGGGCGGCCTGCGATCTCGTCCACGGAGCCGGCCAGAATATTGGCCTCGATGCCAAGGTCGCGGGCGAGACGCGCCAGCACCGGGTCGGTGGCGTGCGGGCCGCGGAAGCCGATGCGGATCACGGCCTGGCTGCCAGGCTTCGGCTCGGGCTGCAGGCGGTTTGCCACGTAAGGCGGAAGGGCGCGGCCGGTCTCGTCTCCCAGGAAGGAGCGCGTCACCTCATGCTGCGGGCGGGTGAAGACATCGAACACGTCGCCCTGTTCGACGATGCGGCCGCCCTCGATCACCGCCACGTCGCGGGCGATGGAGCGGATCACGGCCATCTCGTGGGTGATGAGCACGATGGTCAGCCCGAGTTCGGCGTTGATGCGGGCCAGAAGGTCGAGGATCGAGCGGGTGGTTTCCGGGTCGAGGGCGGAGGTTGCCTCGTCGGACAGGAGCACCTTCGGGTTGGTGGCGAGCGCACGGGCAATGCCGACGCGCTGCTTCTGGCCGCCTGACAACTCGGACGGATAGCGGTTGCGCTTGTCCGAAAGCCCGACCAGGGCAAGCAGTTCCTCGACCCGGGTTCTGATTGCCGCCTTGTCGTAGCCGGCCACTTCGAGCGGCAGGGCCACGTTCTGGGCCGCCGTGCGGGAGGACAGGAGATTGAAGTGCTGGAAAATCATGCCGATCGAGCGCCGCGCATGACGGAGCGCCGCCTCGGGCAGGGCCGAAATGTCGGCCCCGTCGACGATCACCCGGCCGGAGGAGGGCTTCTCCAGTCCGTTGACGAGGCGGATCAGAGTCGATTTACCCGCGCCCGAGCGGCCAATGATCCCGAGAACCGAGCCCTGCGGCACCGCGAGGTCGACGCCCTCAAGCGCACTCACCGGCAAGCCGTCGCGGCCGGCGAACACCTTCGTGATCTTCTCCAGGCGCACGATCGGCTCCGCCGGGACAAGGCGTTGGAGCGGCTGGTCGCCGAGATATCCGAGAGGGGCGTTCATGGGTCGATCAGGCTCGGTCTTGATGGGTGATACGGGTGACATATGATGCCTTTGTTCTCCAAGTCAACCTTTTCGTTCTTTATAACGGACTGTACGTTGTGAAGAACGCTCTATAGGGGCGCTCAGTCGTGATGTCGATGCCTGGGATATCTGGTCACAGGCTCGTTATGTTGGAACTTTCTCCTTTCTTTTGCCATGAGCGCGGTTGATCGCCCCCTGCGCGCCTGACTAAACAGGCAGAGTCGAGTTTTTGAGGATATGTTCATGGTCAAGGCCAGCATCGGGGCGGGACTGATTGGTCTTGCTCTTCTCGCGCTGCACTTCGTTGAGGGCAACCTGTCGCTCCTGTTGCCTCTCGCAGTGCTGGGCTTAAGCCTGGCTTTGTACCTGTCCCGGGACATCCCGAAATTCCTCAAGGTGTTCATCGGGGTCCTGACCGCCGTCGAGGCGATCCTGGTCGCCTTGAGCTTGGCCGACGCCGCCGGAACGGTACCGGAATTCCTGACGGCTTACGTGCCGCCCGCCTCCATGCCGGTCGGGGCGACGATCTTCGCCTTCGTGATCTACTGCGTGTCCCGGATTCCCGTGATCCGCACCATCATGCGGATTGCCGACCGGTACTTCACCTCGAACGCGCCGGCCGAGATCAAAATCCCGCTGATCGGAACCGTGCGCGCCTCGGAGGGCGCGATCGGCACGGCGCTGCTCGTCTTCCTGATCCTGATCAACCTCGGGCAGGTCGCCCTCAACGTGCGTCTCAACTTCTTCGGGCGCGATATGTTCAATGCCTTGCAGGACAAGGATGCGGGCGCGTTCTGGTATCAGCTCTTCGGCGTCTTCGTGCCGCTGGCCGCCGTGTTCGTCACCGTGGCCATGGTGGAGATCGTATCGCAATACGTGCTGCGCATCCGCTGGCGCGAATTCCTCAACCGGCTCTATGTCCATGAATGGCTGAGCGACGGCACCCATTACCGCATGCAGCTCATCGGCCGCGAGGCGGACAACCCGGACCAGCGTATCGCCGAGGACCTGCGCAGCTACATCGACCAGACCTATACCCTGTCCATGGGTCTCATGAACCAGTCCGCCACCCTGGTGTCGTTCATCGCGATCCTGTGGTCCCTGTCGGCCGGATTCACGCTGCCGGGCTCCGATGTCCCGGTTCCGGGCCTCCTGGTCTGGGTCTGTATCGCCTACGCGCTGTTGGGCACCTGGCTGACCCATGTGATCGGCCGGCCGCTGATCGCCCTCTACTTCCAGCAGGAAAGGGTGGAGGCCGATTACCGCTTTTCCCTGGCGCGACTGCGCGAATATACCGAGCAGGTGGCGCTCCTGGGCGGCGAGGCCGCCGAGGAGGAGGCCCTCAACAACCGGTTTGCCCGAATCGTGCAGAACTTCATGCAGATCGTACGCCGGGTCATGCGCCTGCAGATCTTCCAGTCCACCTATTTCCAGGCCAACGTGGTGGTGCCCTACATCCTCACCGCGCCTTACTACTTCATCGGCAAGATCACTCTCGGGCAGATGCAGCAGACGGTCGGCGCCTTCTCGAGCGTGCAGGGAGCCCTGGATTTCTTCATCACGTCCTATTCGACCATCGCCAATTACAAGGCGGTGGTGGACCGCCTCACGACCTTCGAGGCGGCGGTCGAGACCGTGCATCGCAGCGATGCGGCAAACCGGGTCCAGCTTGCTCCCTCGTCCAATGCGGATCTCAACGTCTCGGGCCTTCAGGTGGCGCTGCCGGACGGACGCGTCCTCATGCGGGCGGATGGCGTCGCATTCCGCCAAGGCGAGACGACCCTGCTCACCGGTCCCTCGGGCTCAGGCAAATCCACCCTGTTCCGGGCGATCTCGGGCATCTGGCCATTCGGCGCAGGTCAGATCCAGGTGCCTGAGAGCCAGACCATGATGCTGCTGCCGCAACGGCCCTACATCCCGCAAGGGAGCCTGCGCGAGGCTGTGACCTACCCGGGCACCCATGGGGAATACGACGACGTCAAGATCGCGGAGGCGCTGCGGGCCGCCAAGCTGCCCGCCTTGGCCGACAGGCTGGACGAGGAGCGCGCTTGGTCGCAGACCCTGTCGCTCGGCGAGCAGCAGCGCCTCGCCATCGCCCGCGCCCTGCTGGCGAAGCCCGATTGGCTCTTCCTGGACGAAGCCACGGCGGCCCTGGACGAGCCGACGGAGGCAGAGATCTACGAGGTGATCAGGGACAAGCTGCCGGAAGCCACCGTCGTGTCCATCGGCCACCGGTCCACGCTTGCGGCGTTCCACGACCGACGCATCGACATGAAGAAGATGGACGACGGGCTCTATGCCCCGGTCGAGAAGCGCCAGCCGGAGCCTGCGGCCTGATCGACAGGTCGTTGTCATCATCGGCCTTGTGCCGGTGATCCCGCTTCCATAGGGCCTCTTCCAAAAGAGATGGCCGGGACAAGCCCGGCCATGACACGAAGTCGAATGCTGTTCGCTTAGAGCGAGCGCTCGAACCGCAACTCGCCGTTCTGCGTGCGGATGATCAGGGTCGGGCCCTGAATGTCCCATTTGGCCGAGGTGCGCAAAGCCACCAGGAAGGCCTGCTCGATCGCCATGGCGGACTTGTCGCAGGAGCGCTTGGTGAGAGCGAAGGGGCCGACCGCCATGCCTTGCTCGCGCAGGGGATAGGCGGTTGCCGTGTAGGTATTGCAGCCGCCGAAGCCGCTCGCGCGGAGCTGGTCGTCGAGCCTGAAGCTTGGACGTTCGCCGCCGAAAGGCTTACCGTTCAGGCTCACCGCTACCCAGGACGAACCCAAGGGGAAGACCTTGCCACCCTGGCCAGGCTGCGGAACCTTGGTGTCGACCTGACGGGTCGGTCCCACCGGGCGACCCAGGGTCGTTGCCGCGGACTGTGCATGGGCTGCCGACACAGTGGCGAGGGTTGCAAACAGCACCGCCAATCGAAGCGCGTTCATCGGTAACCTCTTGATCGAAAAACGCCGGACCATAGGGGGCCTTGGCCTGGGAGGCAACGCCCTCGATGATCTTGTCCAAGCAACTCGTGATTCAACACGCCAAATCTGAAGCTTTCGTGAAGGCGGCGGTTCAGCCGAGCCGCCTCCGCAACCGCTCGGTGAGGGCGTTGGTGGGTCGGAACAGATAGTCGAATGTCCGTACCGTAACGTCATGCGCCCCAATGTTCTGGAGCGCCGCCACGATTTCGAACACGATCGCGGCCCGGCAATGGAGAACAAGCTCGCGGCCTTGCGGCGGCCCATAGGGCAGGGATGCGTCGAAAGCCTGGACGAGGGGCGCGAGGGCAGACGCAACGGATGGATCGAGGGCTGCTCTCACCTCCCGGCTCATGCGCGCTTCCTCTTCCGCCGCGATGCGGGTGAGAACGACGTTTGCGGCCTCCTTGGCCCTGGCGGTCCAGGGCGCGCGGGTGGAGGCCACAAGATTGGCCTCCGAGCGCAGCATAACGCCGTCCTCGAGGATCTTGAGAGCATTGGCCGCGAGTGTCGCGCCAGTCGTGGTGATGTCGACGATCAGCTCCGCAGAGCCTGCTCCCGGCGCACCCTCGGTGGCTCCCAGGCTCTCGACGATCCGGTAATCGGCGACGCCCTTCTCCGCGAAGAAGCGGCGGGTGAGGTTCAGGTATTTGGTCGCGACCCGCATCTTGTAGCCGTGGCGGGCGCGAAGGTCCGCCGCCACCTCGTCGAGGTCCGCCATGGTGCGCACGTCGATCCAGGCCTGGGGCACCGCGACCACCACATTGGCATGGCCGAAGCCCAGGGGCGTCAGCAATTCCATGGCGTCATCCGCATCCGGCACCTGCTCGCGCACCAAGTCTTCGCCGGTAATGCCGAGATGCGCCGCGCCGGTGGCGAGTTGGTTCACGATCTCGGAGGCGGACAGGAACGCCACCTCCACGTTCGGCACCCCGGCCAGCGTTCCGCGATAGTCCCGCGCGCCGCGGGACTGGGTGAAGACGAGCCCGGCACGGGCGAAGAACGCGGCTGCGTTCTCCTGAAGCCGACCCTTGGATGGCACCGCCAGGATGAGGGGAGAATCGGTCATCAGGGCCTCCCCAGGATGCGGTCGAGCCAGAACGAGCAGCCGACTGCTGGAATCGGAGCCCTGGCTCCAAGGTGTTCGAGCAGCCCGTCATAGCGCCCGCCGCCTACGATGGGCTTGCCGTCGTCGCGGCTTGAATTCTGCACCTCGAAGATGAAGCCCGTGTAGTAGTCGAGATTGCGCGCGAAGGTGGCGGCGAATGAGAAGGCGCTCACATCGAGGCCCCGCGCCGCCATGAAGCCGGTGCGCTCCTCGAAGACGGTGACGGCTGCCGTGAGGTCGAGCCCCGCATCCCGCGCAAGCGCCTTGACCGCCTCGGCGGCCTGATCGGGATTTCCCGAAATGGCGAGATAGCGCTCCAGGACGTCTCGGGCCCTGTCGGGCAATCCGGTCCGGTTGGCGGCGCGCGCGAGGAAGCGCTCTGCGATCTCACCGGCGCTGCGTCCTCCGACCCGGGCGATGCCCGCAATCGACAGGATGTCCTCCACGAAAGCCTTGGCGGCCTGGGGAGCCTGACCTTCGATGGCGGCCAGCAATCCCGCATGTTCCTGCTGGGAAGCCCCGTCCGGCTCGCTCAGACCGGCGATCCCCTGGCCCGACACGATGGCCCGGATCACGCGGCGCTTCGCGGCAGGTGCGATCCCGAGGGCATCGATCAACCCGTTGAGAAGGCCCATGTCCCCGAGCTTCACACGGTACGATAGGCCCCCAAGGCTCTCAAGGCCTTCCAGGGCAAGGCCCAGGATCTCCGCATCGGCGGCCGGAATATCGGTCCGGCCGATGGATTCGAGGCCGGCCTGCAGGAACTCCCCGCTCTCGTTGGGCCGCATGCGGAACACGGGCCCGCCATAGCTGTAGCCAGAGGGCTCATGGCCGCGGTCGCCGAGATGCTGAAGGCAGACGGGGATCGTGTATTCGGGCCTGAGACACAGCTCTGCGCCGGCCGCGTCTTGCGTGACGAACATCCGCCTGCGGATGTCCTCGCCCGACAGGTCGATGAACACGTCCGCCGGCTGAAGCACCGGCGGCTCAGTGCGCGCATAGCCCTCGCGCTCGAAGAGCGCGATCAGCGCAAAAATGGCTTCCGTCTCCGTCACGGTCCCGCAATCCCTTGATCCGCATGCTCTCTAGCAATGCTTGGCCGGGATGGCGACCGTTTTTGACCGAAAGGGTGAATGGGCTGATCAACGTCAGGCAGTCATCCGGGACGTCGAAGGCGATCCGGGATCGGCAGACGAGAGTTGCGTCTTGTTTTGCCGGCGATCCCGGGTTCCGCTTCGCGGCCCCGGGATGACAGTGAGCAACGATGCTCAGTGCTTTCCGGCCTTGTCGTCCTTGGCCTTCGGCGACGTCTTGCGTCTGGTGTGGTCGCTGGAAAGGTGGGCGTATTGCACGCGCTTGCGGGCGGGCTTGCCGCCCTCGTCGCCCTCGTTCCCCTGATCGCCCACGAGAGAGGCAGGGAGAAACTGGCGGGCCGCCTCGGTGACGACGCCGGCCACGGCTCCGGCGGCCGTCTGCATGGCGTCTTTCGTGATATCGGCGGCATCGGAACCGGCATCCACCGCCGCGGAGCCTGCCTTCTTGGCCGTGCGGGTTCTGGTGAGAGCGGCCGCAGCAGCACCTGCTGCCGCAATCAGCGCATCGGCCAGGATCTCGCGGCCGAGATTGGAATTGACGAGTTCCATGAGACCGGACTTGCGGACAGCTTTCGGCAGCTTCGCGCCGGTCGCCTTCTTGCTCTTGCCGGTGTTCTTCTTGTCCTTAGCCTTGTCTTTCGCCTTCGCCATTGTTGCCTCCTGATGGTCAAGCTTGGGGAACAACCCGCTTCTCAGCTTGGGAGTTCCAGAGCACTTGATACGACGTATCGCGAAGAGACGGCCGCGCCCGGAAGGCGCAGGGGCGCTAACTGAAATGACGCCCCAGCACTTCGCGGACTGCCTCGACGAGCCTGTCTTCCGGGATGGAGAACTGGGCCGGCCGGGCGGCCTTCCACTCCTCGTTGGACGCAATCGCCTCGGCGGCCTTTGCCCCCTCGATCAGGTCCTTGATCTCGACCTCGCCGCGCTCGCGCTCGTTGGAACCCTGGATGATCACGCAGGGGCTCTGGCGCTTGTCGGCATATTTCATCTGCGCCTTCATGCCGGACGATCCAAGATAGAGCTCAGCCCGGATGCCAGCCTGGCGCAGGCTCGAGACCATGCGCTGGTAGGCGGCCACCTGGTCCCGGTCCATCACGAGAACCACCACGGGGCCCGGCTTGTCCTGCCCCGACACGATGGGGCTATTGACCATCCGCAGCGCCGAGAACAGGCGCGACACGCCGATGGAGAAGCCCGTCGCCGGAACCGGCTCGGGCCGGAAGCGGCCCACGAGCCCGTCATAGCGCCCGCCGCCGCCGACTGAGCCGAAGCGCACGGGGCGTCCGTCCTCGTCCTGCACCTGGAAGGTCAGTTCGGCCTCATAAACAGGCCCGGTATAGTATTCGAGGCCGCGCACCACGGACGGGTCGATGATGACCCGATCCTCATAGCCGGCAGCATCAACGAGTTCTGCAATCTGAGCTAACTCATCGACGCCAGCACGGTAGGTCGCGCTCTCGAAGTCCAACTTACGCAGCTGCTGGATCGCCAAAGCGTTCTTGGTCGATTTGAAGATCGTGGTGCCTTCAATCGTCTCGGCACTATGATCGGTTGGGGTTGGTTGGGGGCTGGCGGTATGGCCGAAAGGGCTGAACAAAAATAGCAAAAGCTTAGTGATCTGCGCATCAGCAAGCTCTGCGCCTTTCGTGAAGTCGCCGCTTTCGTCCTTCCGTCCCTTGCCGAGAAGCTGCTGCACGCCGTCGCGCCCCAAACGGTCGAGCTTGTCGATGGCGCGAAGAACCGTGAGCCGCTGGCCTGCCTTGTCGTCACCACCGAGGCCGATGGCCTCGAGCACGCCATCGAGAACCTTACGGTTGTTGACTTTGACGATGAAGTCGCCGCGCTGAATGCCGACCTTCTCAAGGGTGTCGGCGGCCATCATGCAGATTTCCGCATCGGCTGCCACGGAGGCTGCGCCCACCGTATCAGCGTCGAACTGCATGAACTGGCGGAAGCGGCCTGGTCCCGGCTTCTCGTTGCGAAACACCCATCCGGCCCGGTAGCTGCGATAGGGCTTGGGCAGAGCGTCGAAGTTCTCGGCCACATAGCGGGCGAGGGGCGCCGTCAGGTCATAACGGAGCGACAGCCACTGCTCGTCGTCGTCCTGGAACGAGAACACGCCCTCGTTGGGCCGATCCTGGTCGGGCAGGAACTTGCCGAGCGCGTCGGTGTATTCGACGAAGGGCGTCTCCACACCCTCGAACCCATAGAGTTCGTAGGTTTCGCGGATCGCCGCGAGCATGCGTTCGGTCGCCGAGAGATCGGCGGGCCCGCGATCGGCAAAGCCGCGCGGCGCGCGAGCCTTGAGTTTGTCGGCCTTGGACATGGTTTTGGGACAGCCGTTTCTTGAAAGAAGTGCTGCGTCGTAACCTGTGCAGCCATAAGGGGCAAGGGTTCAGGCCTCACCTCACCGTCATGCCCGGCCTTTGCGGCGATGAGGCTCCAAGACGTGGATGGCCGGGCTTGTCCCGGCCATGACGCAGTATTTGGATGTTCGGGGCCTACGCCACCGCGCGGATCACCTTGCCGAGCTTGTCGGCGAGTTCTCCGATCTGGACCTCGGTGATGATGAGCGGAGGCGAGATTGCGATGGTGTCGCCGGTGATGCGGATCATCAGGTCGTGATCGTGGAAGCCGCGGTCCATGGCCTCGAAGGCGCGGGCGCCGAAGGCGTCGGGGCGGGATGCGAGGTCAATGGCGCCTACAAGCCCGACCGTGCGGATGTCGAGCACGTTCGGCAGGTCCTTGAGGCCGTGGATCGCGTCAGCCCAGACCGGCTCCAGGGCCTTCGCCCGCTCGAACAGCTTCTCGTCCCGGTAGATGTCCTGGGCGGCGAGCGCGGACGCGCAGGCGAGAGGGTGGCCCGAATAGGTGTAGCCGTGGAACAGCTCGATCATGTTGTCCGGCCCCTTCATGAAGGCATCGTGGATGCCCTTGCGGACCAGGACGCCTCCCATGGGAACGGTGCCGGAATTCACCCCCTTGGCGAAGGTGATCATGTCTGGGATGACGCCGTAGCGCTCGGCCGCGAACGCCGTGCCGAGGCGACCGAACCCTGTGATGACCTCGTCGAAGATGAGCAGGATGCCGTACTTGTCGCAGATCTGGCGCAGACGCTGCAGGTAGCCCTTCGGGGCCGGGATCACGCCGGTGGAGCCCGCCATGGGCTCGACGATCACGGCCGCGATGGTGGAGGCGTCGTGCAGCGCCACGATGCGCTCCAGTTCGTCCGCCAGATGCGCGCCCCATTCCGGCTCGCCGCGCGAGAAGGCCTGCTCGGCCCGGTTATAGGTATGCGGCAGATGATCGACGCCGGCGAGCAGGGAGCCGAAAAACTGGCGGTTCTTGACGATGCCGCCGACCGAGATGCCCCCGAAGCCGACGCCGTGATAGCCGCGTTCGCGGCCAATCAGACGCGTGCGGCTGCCCTGACCCTGGACGTTCCAGTAGGCCAGGGCGATCTTGAGCGCCGTGTCCACCGCCTCGGAACCGGAATTGCAGAAGAACACATGGTCGAGGTCGCCCGGCGCGAGCTGAGCGATGCGTGAGGCGATTGCGAAGCCGGCCGCATGGCCGAACTGGAAAGCGGGAGAATAATCGAGTTCCGCCGCTTGGGCCTGGATCGCCGCCGTGATCTCGTCCCGGTTGTGGCCGGCGTTGCAGCACCAGAGGCCCGCCGCGCCATCGAGCACGGCCCGGCCTTCCGGCGTGTAGTAGTGCATGTCCTTGGCGCGGGCGATCATGCGGGGCCGCGCCTTGAAGGAACGATTGGCCGTGAACGGAAGCCACCAGGCCTCGAGGTCGTTGGGCGCGGACAGGTCGTTGTCGGCTCTGGAGCTTTGGGCGGTCATGGCAATCCCCGGACGTGAATTCTTCCGGGCAACCTAGCAGCCGTTTTCGGGGGCGGCAAAAGGACTTTTGCATGGGAGATCCGCAAAAGCCCTTCAGGCTAGCGCCGTCACAAGGTCATGGCCCGGGCCTCGTAGCCGGCCGCGTTCAGCGCCTGCGCGACCTCGAGGGCTTGGGCGTTGGTGACGATGTGCGCCCGCCCGTGGTCGAGATCCACGTCGACCGTGGCGCTTGGGTCGAGGCGCTGCACGGCCTTCGTCACGGCCTTGACGCAACCCTCACAGGTCATTCCCTCCACCTGCATTAGCAGGTCCTTGCGGGGTTCTTCCATCGGTACATCCTTTCGCGTTCAATGGTGCGATCTCGGCCTCACGACAGGTCCAGGCAAGGTCCAGACGATAATTTCCCTATCGAGAACTCGATGCTTGAAATATTGGTGCACTTGCTGTTGTGGTGCCTCTAGGACAAGATCGTTACATCATTTGATTCGCTGGTTTTGACGTGAAACCACGGGGAGCGGGGGCACCCATGGTCATAACGGCCAAAAGGCTGTTTTTCCTCAAACGGAAGGAAGCGACGCTCGTCGCTTCCGGTCTGGTGCTGACGGCCGCGGCGGTCGCCGTTGCGGTCGCGCTGGAGGCCGGGATCGTGGTGGCGACGTTCGCGGCGCTTCACGTGATGGCCTTTGCGGGGGCGTGGCTCCGGGCCGATGCGGCTACGAACGCCGCCGAGCGGGCCTCTGCCGATCTCCTTCATCTTGCGCACCGGATCAGGCTCGATCAGCAGCGTGCTCCGGCCGCCTCAACTCCGGCCTTACGCTCGACCATGGCCGAGGTCACCGGCACGGCGGCATGCTGGGCGGCGTGGTGCGGGAACTCGCCCGGAACGTGGCGGCCCAGAACCGGGACGTCGCCCAGCTGAAGGACACACTGAGCGAGGCCGTCAGGGGAGACGACAAGTCCACCCTCAGGGTCGTGCCGGAGCTTGGCCAGTCCCGCGACGCAGGTGCTTCGCAGCCGAGCCCGCAGCCCGAGCCGTCGCTCCTGCCGCGCAGGGAAACCGAGGACGAGATCCGCCGCATGCGGCTGGTCACGCAAGCCTTCGAGACCGATCAGGTCGAGCTCCACCTCCAGCCCGTGGTCGCGCTTCCCCAGCGCAAGGTCCGGTTCTACGAGGCGTTGGCACGCCTGCGGCTGTTGGACGGCACCCTTCTCGGACCGGCCGAGTTCCTGCCCGCGCTAGAGCGCCTCGGCCGCGCACCCGAATTCGACCGGCGCATCGTCATCAGGGCACTCTCGGTCGCGCGTCACCTGCTGGCCCGCGGCAGGGAGGCGATCGTCGGCGTTAACCTGTCGCCGCGCTCGATCCGGGAGCCCGACTTCCTGTTTTCCCTCGTGGGTCTGATGGATTCCGCCCCCGAGGTCTTGGGCAAGGTCGTGCTGGAATTGCCCCAGGCGGCTTGGCGCAGCCTCGACGCGGAGCAGAAGGAGGCGCTTGCCCTGCTGCGGGACAAGGGCGTGCCTCTGTCCCTCGACCGCGCCGTCGATCTTGACTTTAATGCCCGCACCCTCGCCGATCTCGGCGTACGCTTCCTCAAGCTCCCGGCCGAGCTGATGATCGCCGCCGATCGGGCCGAGGGCCCGACATACATCCACGACACGGGAGTGCGGGATTTCGCCTCGGTGCTGCGGCGCGAGGGCATCAAGCTCGTAGCCGACCGGGTCGAGCGCGAGGAAATGGTGCCTGCCCTGATCAATCTCGGCATGCCGTTGGCCCAGGGCTTCGTCTTCGCGGCCCCACGCGCGGTGAGATCCGAGGTGCTGGTCTCGCCGGCCCGGAACACGGCGTTCTCCCAGAGAGACGATGGATCCGACCTGCGGCGGGCTGGTTGACTTACGCGACACGAGGGCCTACCCGCCCGACGTCCACAGCCAGCGAGCCCTCATGACCCTTTCGTCCCGCCCCGCTCTCGTCGAGGGCCTTCAACCTCTCGCCGACCGGTACGACCTTGTTTTGTGCGACGTCTGGGGCGTCCTGCACAATGGGGTGAAAGCCTATGACGCCGCCGGCGAGGCGCTGACGGAGTTCCGCAACCGGGGAGGCCGCGTCGTTCTCGTATCTAACGCGCCGCGTCCGGGATCTGCGGTGGGAGTTCAACTCGACGGCTTCAGGGTTCTGCGCTCGGCCTACGACGCCATCGTGACCTCTGGGGACCTGACGCGCCTCGCCATCGAGGAGCGCCTCGACAAGGTCGTGCACCATATCGGCCCGCCCCGCGACATGCCCGTCTATGAAGGACTCGACGTCCGTTTCGGCTCGATCGAAGAGGCGGATTATGTGGTCTGCTCCGGTTTCGAGGACGACGAGCGGGAGACGGCGGAGGATTACCGGCTGCGGCTCGAGGCGATGCTCAAGCGCGGCCTGCTGATGGTTTGCGCCAATCCCGACCTGGTGGTGGAGCGCGGCAACGTGATCGTGCCCTGCGCGGGCGCCATTGCGCTCGCCTATGAGGAGATGGGCGGCGACGTCTATTACGCCGGAAAGCCCCATGAGCCGATCTACGAGAAGGCGATTGCCGTCGCGGCGGGGTTGAATGGGCGCGAGATCCCCAAGGATCGGGTGCTCGCCATCGGCGATGCGATCCGCACCGATATCGCGGGCGCGGCCGGGTTCGGCATCGATTCCCTTTTGATCGCCCGCGGCATCCACGCGGAGGAGCTGGGGGTCCATCGGGGTCCTCTGGTGTCGCAGCATGTCCAGGACTGGATCGATCTCCAGCCGGTTCGGCCGCAGGCCATCGCGGACGTCCTGTCCTGGGCGGCCTGATATCGTCCATCTTCTTTGGCGTGCGCCCATCGGGGCCATGCTCTCGCCTTGACCCCAGGACCGGATTTCGACACGGTCGCGGGCCTTGTGCCAGCCCACCCTGATCAGATGCCCTCCGATAAAGCTCCTCAGTCAGCCTCGCCTTCCTTCGTGGTCTGCCGCGACGGCGATCCCGTTCCGGACAGCCTGAAGGGCGCCATGGCGGCTATAGGCAACTTCGATGGCGTGCATCGCGGTCACCAGCATCTCATCCGGCTGGCGGCGGATTCGGGCAGGCCGGGCGCGGTGATCACCTTCGAGCCCCATCCCCGGGCTTTCTTCCAGCCAGATCGACCCCTGTTCCGTCTCACGCCGGAGCCGGTCAAGCTCGCCGTACTGGCTCGCCTCGGCCTCGCCGGCGTGTTCGTGAGGCGCTTCGGTCGGGAACTCGCCGCCCAAACCGCCGAGGAATTCGTGGACATCCTCGAGCGCGACCTCCAGATCTCCGGCGTGGTGATCGGCTATGATTTCCATTTCGGGCGCGGCCGCGAGGGAAATCCGGCCAGAATGAAGGAACTCTGCGCCGCGCGGGGGCTCCACTGTCTCGTGGCGCCCGCCGTCACGGAGGCGTCCGAACCGGTCTCCTCCAGCGCCATCCGGGCTGCGCTGGAGGCGGGCGACATCGCGCTCGCCAATCGCCTCCTCGGCTATCGCTGGTTTGGGCGCGGCGAGGTGCTGCATGGTGACAAGCGGGGACGCGTGCTCGGCTACCCCACGGCCAATATCCGCCTTCCGGAGGATTCCCGCCTTCGTCATGGGGTCTACGCGGTCCGTGCTTCAGTCCAGGGGAAGCCCGTGGACGGGGTCGCCAGTTTCGGTCGCCGGCCGACCTTCGACAACGGCGCGCCGCTCCTGGAGGTCCACCTCTTCGATTTCACAGGCGACCTCTATGGGCAGGTTCTTGACGTGGAATTCGTCGGTTGGATCCGCGGAGAGGAGCGCTTCGATGGGATCGAGGCGCTGATCGAGCGGATGGATCGGGATTCCGACGAGGCCCGATCGATGCTTGCCACGGATCAGACGCGGTCGATGATCGGGTAGCCGACAAGGTGCATCAAGGCCGTCAGCTTCAACGCTCTTGCGGCCATGGCGTAGCCGCCCATGGCCCCGTCCACGAAGTGGATGTGGTCGCTGCGGGTGGGTGAGGGGACGAAGCAGGTCATGAGGGCCGAATCCTGCCGGTGCATGCCGTATCGGGCGATGCCCTCCATCTCGGCCTGAGCCAGCATATGGCCAAGGCTGTCTACCAAAGCCGGCGTACAGTCGAGTGTCATCCGCAGGCCATCATCGAACTTGCGAAAATCGGTGTTGCGGACAAGCTGATCCAGATACCGTGCAGGGTCGAACCCTCCGACGGGTCGCCCCAGCCGGAAGAGCAGGAAGGCTCCCAGGCGCTGGGCGACAAGCTTCAGAGAGGAGCGCAGGCGGGGGCGTCCGAACCCTTTGGCCTCAAGCACCACACCTCTGAAAGGCGAGCTCAGGACCGGTCCTCCGGCCGGGACGGGGCGCTCCGATTGGCCTTCCGCAGCAGCCAGGACCCTGGCGATGAGTGCATCGAAGGCTGAGGCATCGGCTTTCGCAGCGGGAAGAACGATCAGCGATAGGATGACGCCCCGCTGCGATTTGATCTCGTCGAAGCGGCAGGACAGCCCCAGCAGGTTGGGAATGGTTCCCGGCGCCGCCGGCGGGACACCATAGGCGCCCGCTTTCATCTGCCGCTCAGCATGGGCCAATCCGCCGCCCGAGAACATCGCATAGGCGACATCCGGCGAGGGTGCGAACCGCGCCACGCGAACATCGTGCCCCTGCGACCGGATTTCCGAGACGGACACGAGCGCCGCTCGCAGCTCAAGGTGGAACTCGTCTCGTGCCCAGGCGGCTACGCCGGCGAGCGTTTCCCGCGCAAGGTCCGCTCGTGAGGCCGGCAGCGCGAAGGCAGCGCCGTCCCCACCGAACACAAAGGGAAAATCGTGGCTGCCCAGCGCGTTGGAAATCGCCGCGATGACGGACGCGGCCACTGTGTTGACCTGCTTGTAACGTCCCGCCTCGATGGCGGAGGTGGAGCGAACCACATCCGTGAGACCGAGAACCCAATCGTCCGGAAGGGGCGTGTAAATGCCCGGATCCGTCAGACGCGAGAAGCTGTCGAAGACCGGCAGGCGCGTGTAGAAGCCCGCCTCGCTCTCGATATCTGCCTTCGGTTCGTCCGTCATGGTGCTTGCCTAGACCGGCGGAAGGCTGGGCCGCCAGCCTTCCGCCGAAGGGGTTTGTCAGGCGACCGGCTCGCCTTCCGGTGCGCCGCGGTCGAGCAGATCGGGCAGGGGATCGCCCTCCGCCACGAAACGCATGGAAACCGAGTTCATGCAGTAGCGCTCGCCAGTGGGCGGCGGGCCGTCGTTGAACACATGGCCGAGATGCCCCTGGCAGCGGGCGCAGCGGATCTCGGTGCGGACCATGCCGTAGCTGGTGTCCCGCACGAATGCGACGTGCGAGCGATCGATGGGATCGAAAAAGCTTGGCCAGCCTGTGCTGGATTCGAACTTGGCGCCTGACTTAAACAGGGGCAGACCGCACAGGCGGCAGGCATAGGTCCCCGGCTCCTTGGCCTCGTTGAAGATGCCGCAGAAGGGCCGCTCCGTGCCGTGCTCCAGGAGGACGCGGCGCTCCTCGTCATCCAGGTCGTCGACGAGCCTGCCATACTCGTCCTGGCTGGGTGGGGTCAGGTCGAAGCCGGCCTGTGAGCGCTGACCGGCCGTGGTGGTCGAGTGAGCCATGTCTCGTCCTTCCGTCGAGGGGATAAGGATTGATCTGCAATAGATAGGAAGCCGCAACTGGAATCGCCACGCTTTATTATCCGGCTGGGCGCTGCTAAAAGGCTCGCCATGTCCATGCTTCATCAGGCTGACCGGGCGGAGCGCCCCCTGCGAATTACAGGCCCGGCCTTCGCGTAACCCGCGAAGGTCCGGGATTTGAGCCGTTCGCCCTTTGACCTATGCCTGATGCGCTCCGCTGACGCGGGCCATCCTCAAGATCGATTGACCGTCATGTCCGACAAGACCGAAAGCCCTGCGCGCGATTATTCCGAAACCCTGTTTCTGCCGCAGACCGACTTCCCCATGCGCGCCGGCTTGCCTCAGCGCGAGCCGCAGCTCCTGCAGCGCTGGAACGAGAACAAGCTCTACGAGCGGCTGCGCGAGGTCCAGAAGGGACGGCCGCGCTTCGTGCTCCACGACGGCCCTCCCTATGCCAACGGCAACATCCATATCGGGCATGCGCTGAACAAGATCCTGAAGGATCTGGTGGTGCGCTCGCAAGGGATGCTGGGGTTCGACTCCAACTACGTGCCGGGCTGGGACTGCCACGGTCTGCCGATCGAGTGGAAGATCGAGGAGGAGTATCGCGCCAAGGGCAAGAACAAGGACGACGTGGACGTCGTCGAGTTCCGCCGCGAGTGCCGAGCCTTCGCCGAAAAGTGGATCGACGTGCAGCGCGAGGAGTTCAAGCGCCTGGGCGTCGAGGGCGATTGGGCCGATCCCTACCAGACCATGTCCTTCGACGCGGAAGCCCAGATTGCACGCGAGATCATGAAATTCGCGGTTTCCGATCAGCTCTATCGCGGCTCGAAGCCTGTCATGTGGTCGTCCGTCGAGAAGACGGCGCTGGCCGAGGCGGAGGTCGAGTATCACGAGAAGACCTCCACGACGATCTGGGTGAAGTTCAAGATCACCAACACCCTCGACGGTGATCTCGACGGCGCGTCCGTGGTCATCTGGACGACCACGCCCTGGACGATCCCGGCCAACCGCGCCATCGCCTACGGGGCCGAGATCTCCTACGGCCTTTATCAGGTCACGGAAGCAGCCGACGACAATTGGGCCAAGGTGGGCGATCGTCTGATCATCGCCGACAAGCTTGCGGCTGATGTGTTCGCGGCGGCCCGCGTGGCTGGGTACGAGCGCGTCAAGGACGTGCTGCCGGTCATGATCGAGCGCTGCGCCCATCCGTTCCGCGGCCTCGACGGAGCGAACGGCTACTGGGACTTCGCCGTTCCGGTGCTGCCGGCCGATTATGTCACGGACGATGCCGGCACGGGCTTCGTGCACACGGCGCCGGGCCATGGCGCGGACGACTACAATACTTACGTGAAGCACAAGGCCTTGTTCGAGACTTGCGGCACGAAAGAAGTGCCGCACACGGTGTCGCCGGATTCGTCCTACTTCCCGGACGTGCCCTTCTTCGCGGGCGAGCGCATCTATGACGACAAGGGCAAGGATGCAGGCGCCAACGAGGCGGTGATCAAGAAGCTCGTGGAGGTCGGGGCGCTGATCGCGCGCGGCCGCCTTAAGCACCAGTATCCGCATTCCTGGCGCTCCAAGGGCCCGCTGATCTTCCGCAACACGCCGCAATGGTTCATCGCCATGGACAAGGCGCTCGACGACAAGGGCGACACGCTCCGTCAGCGCGCGCTCCATGCGATCAAAACGGTCGAATGGGTGCCGGAGACCGGCGAGAACCGCATCACCGGCATGATCGAGAATCGGCCCGATTGGGTTGTGTCGCGCCAGCGCGCCTGGGGCGTGCCGATCGCGGTGTTCGTCAAGAAGGGTACCAACGAGATCCTTAAGGATGAGCGCGTCAACGCTGCCATCGCAGACGCTTTCGAGAAAGAGGGCGCGGATGCGTGGTACGTGGACGACGGCGCGCGCTTCCTGAAGGCCGGCGGCTACGACGTGGTCGATTTCGAGAAGGTGACCGACATTCTGGACGTGTGGTTCGATTCAGGCTGCACCCACGCCTTCGCGCTGGAAAAGCGTGACGACCTCAAGGTTCAGCGCAAGGTCGACGGCGGCCCGGATCAGGTCATGTACCTGGAAGGCTCCGATCAGCATCGCGGCTGGTTCCACTCGTCGCTTCTGGAAAGCTGTGGCACCCGCGGACGTGCGCCTTACGACATCGTCCTGACCCACGGCTTCGTCCTCGACGAGAAGGGTCAGAAGATGTCGAAGTCGCTCGGCAACGTGGTCGCGCCTCAGAAGGTGATCCAGGATTCCGGCGCGGACATCCTGCGCCTGTGGGCGGCGGCCTCCGATTACTCGGACGATCTGCGCATCGGGCCTGAGATCCTGAAGACCTTCGTCGAAACCTACCGCAAGCTGCGCAACACGATCCGCTGGATGCTGGGCTCGCTGGCACACTTCCAGGAATCCGACAAGGTGTCGGTGACCGAGATGCCGGAGCTGGAGCGCTTCGTGCTCCACCGTCTGGCCGAGCTCGACGGCGAGATGCGCGAAGCCTATCGCGAGTTCGATTACAAGCGGGTGATCGCGCTGCTCAACTCGTTCATGACGTCCGACCTGTCGGCCTTCTATTTCGACATCCGCAAGGATGCGCTCTATTGCGACCCGCTGTCGAGCAAGGTCCGAAAGAGCACGCTCACGGTCATCGACCAGGCCTTCCGCTGCGTGGCGACCTGGATCGCGCCGATCCTGGCCTTCACGGCCGAGGAGGCGTGGCTGGCGCGCTATCCGAATGCGGAATCCATCCACCTCGAGACCTTCCCCAAGGTGCTGGCGGAATGGCGCAACGACGCCCTGGCCGAACGCTGGTCCAAGATCCGCCGCGTCCGCCGTGTGGTCACCGGCGCTCTGGAGATCGAGCGGGCGAGCAAGCGCATCGGCGCGAGCCTCGAGGCTGCGCCTGTCGTTCATATCGCCGATGAGACCCTGTGGAACGCCGTTCAGGGCCTTGATCTGGCCGAGATCTCGATCACGTCCGGCATCGAGGTTGTGCAGGGCGAGGGGCCTGCCGACGCGTTCCGCCTAGAGGACGTCAAGGGCGTCGCCGTCGTGCCGCGTCTGGCGCAAGGCCGCAAATGCGCCCGGTCGTGGAAGGTCACGCCGGATGTGGGCTCCGATCCCGAATATCCGGACGTGACCCCGCGTGACGCAATGGCGCTCCGGGAATGGGATCAGGCGAGGGCGGCCGCGTGAAGGGAAGCTCCGCCTCGGGACAACCCCGCTCCCTGGATGCCAGGGGGCGGGTGACGCCGACCCATCTGGGTTTCGCGGCTGCTCTGGTCACGCTGATCCTTGATCAGGCAACAAAGCTTTACTGCCTCTTCGTCTATGATCTGCCTGTGCGCGAGCCGGTGGAACTGACTCCGTTTCTCAATCTGATCGTGGTTTGGAACCGGGGCATTTCCTACGGCCTGTTCCAGCAGCACACGGAAGTGGGGCGCTGGATCCTGATCCTTGTCTCCATCCTGGCGGCTTTCGGCCTGTCCTACTGGATCCGCAACACGTCCGGGCGGCTCCTGGCCGCATCGCTGGGGTTGGTCGTGGGGGGCGCAACCGGCAACGTTATCGATCGCCTGGCTTATGGAGCCGTGTTCGACTTCCTCCAGCTCCATATCGGAACGTGGTCCTGGTACGTGTTCAACGTGGCCGATGCGGCCATCGTTGCGGGCGTTATCGGATTGCTTTATGACTCCTTCGTGCTGGAAAAGCGCCGGGTGCGGTAAAACTATCACAGGATCAGGTCGGGCCGCCTTATGTTCGCCCGAATGAGCAATCAGGCGTTCCGGAAAGAATGGGGAACCAGATGGTGGGTGCCATGAAGGGAATGAAAGTCTTTGGTTGCGCGAGCGCTTTGGCGCTTCTCGTCGCAGCGTCCGGTGCTTCGGCGCAGGAGGGCGAGGCGATGAAGAGCATCCTCGGAAGCATCGGCATCATCCCCAAGGAAAAGCCGCCGATCGACTACAACGAGCGCCCTCCGCTGGTGCTGCCGCCCAAGCTGGACCTTCCTCCGCCGGCTCCTAGCGGCGCTGAGGCCCGCAACGGCAATTGGCCCAAGGACCCTGACGTGGCGGCAGCCCGCAAGGCGTCGGCTGAAGCCCGCACGCCCTATACCAGCTCGGAACTCTACAAGAACAGCGAAGGCAAGCGTCTCTCCATCGAGGAGATGCGCGCCGGTCGCAACCCGAACAACTACGTGACCCGGCCGGGCCCCGTGGGTGGTCAGGCCGACAAGAGCGTCATGAGCCCGGACGAGCTCCGCTCCTTCCGCGACGATAACGCAAAGCTCGAAGGCGACGGTCTGGAGCGGCGCTACCTCAGCGATCCTCCGGGAGGCCTGCTGAAGGCCGCCAACGGCGCCCCGGTCAGGGCCACGGCGGATCCGGTGCTCGACGGCGACCCGGACAGCCCCCAGGCTTTCATTCGTCAGCAGAACAGGCGCTGATGCATCGCAAATACTAGTCTACTTCAGGCGAACGGGCTCCCCCGCTTCGCCTGAAACGTATTGAAGAGCCGAAAAGGCCAAGTCTGTGCGTCATCAGCTCCAGCGCTTGCCGCACTCCAAAGTTGCGCTGCTCCGCTTGCTTGCCCAACAATTTGGACTATTCCCGTAGGAAATCCTACGTAGTGCTTTGATTCCGCTAAGGTTGAATAATGATGGACACCGCCTCCAAACCCTTCCTACGGACCGATGCCGCGTCTTTCGGGCGAACGGAAGGTGGTGGCCCGAACGTGTCGAGCTTCACGCTCGACAACGGTCTTGACGTGGTGGTGATCCCCGACCATCGGGTGCCGGTCGTGACCCACATGATCTGGTACCGCAACGGCTCGGCGGATGATCCGATCGGCCAGTCGGGCATTGCTCACTTCCTCGAGCACCTGATGTTCAAGGGCACCGAGAAGCACCCGGCAGGCGAGTTCTCGAAAGTCGTCTCGGCATTGGGCGGCCAGGAGAACGCTTTCACGTCCTTCGACTACACGGCTTACTTTCAGCGCGTCGCGCGCGAACACCTCAGGACCATGATGGAGTTTGAGGCGGACCGCATGACGAAGCTTCTCCTCGAGGAAGCCGTCGTCGGCCCGGAGCGCGACGTGGTTCTCGAGGAGCGGCGCATGCGGGTCGAGACAGATCCGTCATCCCAGCTCTCGGAGGCCATGGCGGCCGCGCTTTTCGTGCATCACCCTTACGGCATTCCGATCATCGGCTGGATGCACGAGATCGAAACGCTGAGCCGCGAGAACGCTCTCGATTATTACCGACGCTTCTACACGCCTGAGAACGCCATTCTGGTGGTGGCCGGAGACGTGACGCCCGACGAGGTGCTGCGGCTGGCCAAGGACACCTATGGCCGGATCGAGCCCCGTGGCGAGCGCCCCGTGCGCTTCCGCCCGCGCGATCCCGATCCGGTGGCCGCGCGTCACATCACGGTGTCGGACCCAAAGGTCGAGCAGCCGACCCTGCAGCGGCTCTACCTTGTTCCCTCCTGCCGCACGGCCAAGGAGCGGGATTGCTATGCGCTGGAGCTTCTTGCGGAAGTGATCGGCGGCGGTCCAACCTCCTACCTCTACCGTAAGCTGGTGCTCGAGCGCGGGATCGCCGTGAACGCGGGTGCTTGGTACATGTCCTCCTCCATGGACGAGACCCGGTTCTGCGTCTATGCGGTGCCGTCCGAGGGGGTCACGCTACAGGCTCTCGAAGAGGCTGTGGACGAGGTGCTCAAGACCGTGCCCGAAGCCCTTGATTCCGACTCGATCGAGCGGGCCAAGACCCGCCTCGTGGCCGAAACCATCTATTCCACCGACAGCCAGTCCGCCCTTGCGCGTATCTACGGTTCGGCTCTCGCTATCGGCGAGACCATCGAGGACGTGCATCGCTGGCCGGGCGAGATCGAGGCCGTCGTGAAAGACGACTTGGCTTCCGCGGCAGAACGCTACCTCGTCCTGCGCCGGTCCGTGACTGGGTATCTGCAGAAGTCGGCCTCCTGAAAAGCCGAAGAACCGAGATGACCATGACAGCTTCTGTCGAAATTCGCGCTGCGTCCCCAACCTCGGTGAAGACGCTGGTTTCCCCCGGCGGCATCGAGGCCTGGCACGTCGAGTCCGACGTAGTGCCTCTGATCGCCGTTGCGTTCACGTTCGAGGGCGGCTCCGCTCACGATCCAGAGGATAGGCCGGGCGTTGCGCAAATGCTTGCCCGCTTGCTCGACGAAGGCGCAGGCCAATACAACTCCGATGCGTTCCAGGAGCGCTTGGCCGGGCGCGCCATCGAACTGTCCTTCAATGCGGGCAATGATGCGATCGGCGGCTCTCTCAAGACCTTGGTCAAGCATGCCGACGAGGCCTTCGAGCTCATGCGTCTGGCGCTGGCCGAGCCGCGCTTCGATCAGGACGCCATCGAGCGCGTCCGCGCGCAGACCATCGCGGGCCTGCGCTACCAGCAGAACGATCCGGGCGTCATGGCGACGCGCCGGTTCTTCGAGGAAGGCTTCGCGGGCCATCCTTATGGCCGTCCGACCTCCGGCACGCCGGAGAGCGTGGCGATGATCACGCGGGACGATCTGGTCGCCATGCATCGAACGATGATCACCCGCGGACGGATCAAGATCGCGGTCGTCGGCGCCATCAGCGCGGATCGCCTGTCAGGCCTGCTCGACAAGGTGTTCGGATCGCTGCCCGAGGCCCAGCCGCTGCCCTTCATCGAGCCGACCAGCCTGAAGCAGATCGGGTCGCGTTTCGTGGTCGATCTCGATGTCCCGCAATCGGTCATCCGCTTCGGTACGCAGGGAATTGCCTGGCGCGAGCCCGACTTCATCCCGGCTTATGTGCTCAACCACATCCTGGGCGGGGGGGCGTTCACGTCGCGCCTGTTCCAGGAGGTGCGCGAAAAGCGCGGCCTCGCCTACAGCGTCGGCACATCCCTGGTGAGCTACCGCTCCGCCGCCATGACCTGGGGCTACACCGCCACCAAGAACGAGCGCGTGGCCGAGTGCCTCGACGTGATCTCGCAGGAGATCTCCCGCCTTACGACGGACGGCCCGAGCGACGAGGAACTGCAGAAGGCCAAGGATTACCTCATCGGATCCTATGCCCTCGGGTTCGACACCTCGACGAAGATCGCCCACACCATGGTGCAGATCGCCTTCGAGGGCCTCGGCATCGACTATATCGGCCGCCGCAACGCCCTCGTCGGGGCCGTCACCCAGGCTGATATCAGCAAGGCCGCCGAGCGCCTGTTCGGCGATGGCAGGATGTTGACCGTGATCGCAGGACGCCCCACAGGCCTCTGATCTGCACCTTTTGGTGATCGGGCCTATTGCGCCCATCGCCAAGACGGGCCCTGATCTCCCCCTATGCACTCTGGCCAAGGCCTTGCGGCCGCCCTAGTCTTGCGCTCCCCTGTTGCAAGCTGGAGCAACCGCGCATGGCCCTGCAGCAAACCATCGATCTCGCGCTTGCATCCAATATCGGTGAAGGCGGCCTGCCGCGCACGGCCGTCGAGGCTGCCTTGGCGGTCGTCGGCAAGGGCATGAAGAGGCTTGCGGAAGAGGATGCCACAGGCAGACTTCCGCTCCTTCACATACCGCGCGCGACGGACGACTTCGATGCCGTGCGAGCAGCGGCGTCCTGGCTGCGCCGGGATGCGACCGACGTGGTGTTTCTCGGCACCGGCGGGTCGAGCCTGGGAGGGCAGACGCTCGCGCAGTTGCGGGATTATGCCGTGCCGGGCGCCGGGCGTTTCACCGAGAGCCCGCGCGTCCACTTTCTCGACAATCTCGATCCCGTCACCTTCGACCACATTCTGCACAAGCTGCCGCTTTCCTCGACCCGGTTCGTGGCGATCTCGAAATCCGGCGGCACAGGCGAGACCCTGATGCAAACCATCGCGGTCCTGTCCGCTCTCGACAGGGCCGGTCTGAGGGCGCGTCCCAATGAAATTTTCCTGGGCCTGTCGGAGCCAAGGCCGCCGGGCGGGCGCAATGCCCTGCGCGACCTCCTGGAGCCCGAGGGCGTACGCTTTCTCGATCATCATGGAGGGATCGGCGGGCGCTACTCCGTTCTCACCAATGTGGGTCTTCTGCCCGCCGCCGCGATGGGGCTCGATATCGCGGCCATCCGCGAGGGCGCGGCGGAGGCCTATGAGCCGTTCCGCAATGGAACGGACGCGAAGTACACACCCGCGGCCCTGGGAGCCGCCCTCAACATTGCGACGATCCTCGAGGGCAAGGGGATTGCCGTCACCATGGCCTATGCGGATAGGCTCGAACGCTTCACCCGCTGGTGGGTGCAGCTCTGGGCCGAGAGCGTCGGTAAGGAGGGCAAGGGCTCCCAGCCGGTAGCCGCCATTGGCCCAGTCGACCAGCATAGCCAGATGCAGCTCTATCTCGGAGGCCCCAACAACAAGCTGTTCACCGTGCTGACGACCGGAGTGGCCGGGCAGGGGCCGCTCATGGACGGGAAGCTGGCGCAACGCGCCGGGGAGCCCGGCTTCGGCGGCCGCCACATGGGCGACCTCGTGGCCGCGCAAGGCCGCGCCACGGCCGACATGCTCGCCAGAAACGGCCGTCCTACCCGGCAAATCCACGTCGAGAAGCTTGACGAGCGCGCGCTGGGAGAACTTCTCATGCACTTCATGCTGGAGACGATCCTCACCGCCTACGCGCTCGGGGTCGATCCGTTCGATCAGCCGGCCGTGGAGGAGGGTAAGATCCTGGCTCGGGAATATTTGGCGCAGGGGGCGTAGGTTTCGAAAAAGAGGCGCCCGTTTCTTCCCTCTCTCGCGGGGAGGGAACAACACGGTGCCCCTCATGAGGAGTGGAATAAGGTCGCGCGGTCTGGCCGACTCAAGCCTCTGCAACTATCTTCAGTCTACGATTTCTCGCACCCGAAGCATCGCATGCCCGTTCGTCGTCTCGATCCCATCCTCGTCGACCGCATCGCGGCGGGCGAGGTCGTGGAGCGTCCGGCCTCCGCCGTGAAGGAGCTGGTCGAGAACGCCGTCGACGCAGGGGCAACCTCTATCGAGATCGCCATTGAGGCAGGTGGTCGACGGCTCATTCGCATCGTGGACGACGGGGCCGGCATGACGCCGGAGGATCTGGAACTCGCGGTGGAGCGCCACGCCACATCCAAGCTGCCGGACGGGGACTTGTCCTCCATCAACACCCTGGGCTTTCGCGGCGAGGCGCTGCCCTCCATCGGCGCCGTTTCGCGCCTTGCGATCACCACCCGAACGGCCGATGCGGAGATGGGATCGTCGATCGTCGTCGAGGCAGGCGTGAAGGGACCGGTGCGTCCCGCATCAGCCCCGAAGGGCACGCGCATCGAGGTGACGGACCTGTTCGCCGCAACGCCCGCGCGACTGAAGTTTCTCAAAAGCGACCGCTCAGAGGCACAGGCTGTCGCCGAAATCGTCAAGCGTCTTGCAATTGCGCATCCGACGATCCGCTTCACGTTTGCGGGCGAGCACATCACGCCTTTCACCTATCCGCCGGAGCCTGCAAGCGAGCATGGCTTTCTGCGTCGCCTCTCGCGGGTGCTGGGCGGCGACTTCAACGAGAACGCCATGGCCATCGGCGTCGAGCGCGAAGGGGTGCGGCTCTCTGGCTTTGCCAGTCTGCCGACCTTCCATCGCGGGACGTCCGCGGGCATTCATTTCACTGTGAACGGACGTCCGGTGCGCGACAAGCTGCTGCTTGGCGCCGTGCGCGGCGCTTACGCCGACGTGATGGCGTCTGACCGGCATCCAGTGCTGGCCTTGATGATCGATCTCGATCCGCGCAACGTGGACGTGAACGTGCACCCGGCGAAAACCGAGGTGCGCTTCCGCGATCCCAACTTCGTGCGCGGCTTCGTGGTGGCGGCCTTGAAGGAGGCGATTACGCGTTTTGGCTTCCGGTCGTCCTCGACTGTCGGCGCCCGCACCCTTGAGAGCCTGCGTCCGCAGGGCGCGCCGCCGGCCCGTCCCGTGTCGGTTGCTCATCGCGCTCCCTCGATCCGGCACAGCAGCGCCTTCGCCGGGTGGCAGGCTCCGCTCGACAACGCATACCGGCCGTCCGGCCTCGCAGAAAGTCAGGCGAGCCTGCCCGACCTTGCGGCCCCTTCGGCCGACAGTCGCGCCACGCTGTCGGAGCACGATTCCAGTGTGGAGGAAACGCCGCTCGGCGCAGCGCGTGCGCAGATCCATGGCACCTACATCGTGGCCCAGACACAGGATGGGATCGTCATCGTCGATCAGCACGCGGCGCATGAGCGCCTCGTCTATGAAAGATTGAAGCGCGAGCGCACAACGTCAGGCATCTCACGGCAATTGCTTCTCATCCCCGAGGTCGTGGACCTCGACCCCGTCGATTCCGATCGCGTCATGGCGGAGGCCGCTTCCCTCGAAAAGCTCGGTCTCGTTCTCGAAAGCTTTGGGCCCGGCGCGCTTCTCGTGCGCGAAGTTCCATCCGCGCTTGCAGGCGGACGCATCAAGGCGTTGGTGCAGGACGTGGCGGACGCGCTGGCCGAATGGGGGCAGGGCGCTTCGAGCCCGTTGGAAGAGCGACTGGACGCGGTTCTCTCTCGCATGTCGTGCCATGGTTCCGTGCGCGCAGGCCGCCGCATGAAGCCCGAGGAAATGAACGCGCTCCTGCGCGAGATGGAAGTGACGCCCATGTCGGGCCAGTGCAATCACGGCCGGCCCACCTATGTCGAGCTGAAGCTCGCCGACATCGAGCGATTGTTCGGGCGCCGGTAACTCGCGTCTTCCGTAACGCGCAGACCTGCCTCAACCGGTTTTGGGGAACGGCACGACGGTGTCGTCGGTGGATCCCGACGGGTCGTGAGCAGCGCGGGCGTCTTTGGCCGCGTGGACCCTTTTGGCTGCGGATTCCACATAGGAGACGAGGGTCTCGTTCGGGCAGGGCTTCGCCAAAAAAGCCGCCCCGGCCGGCAGATCGCCCTGCTGCGGCCATTCCCGGCCGGACGTGATGAGAATTTCAATGTCAGGCCAGCGCCCGCTCACCAGCTGGGCAAGCTCATAGCCGTTGATCCCGGAAGGCATTTCCACATCGGTCAGCAGCACGTCTACTTCAACCCCTGCCTCCAGAACGGTCAAAGCCTCCGCAGCGTTCACGGCTTCGATCACGCGAAAGTCGGCGTCGATCAGGACGTCGGCGACGACCAGCCGAACGAGCGGCTCGTCCTCCACCAACAAAACGATACCGGGAAATCGATCATGCATGATGCGGAGCCAAACGGAAGGAATACAAGGAGAAACGTCCGCCTGAGTTCTCGGGTTCCGCCATCAATATTACGAATAAACGTAACTTCAGAGCGGAGCAAGCAGGATAAAACGTTTGTGTTCTCGCGCCAACCTTAAGATCAGGCCTCGATAGTAGCAACATGGCGCGAAACTCTATGAGAACCAACCGGCATGTGAGGCGTTTCTTCGCCTGTCAGTAGCGTCAGAGGGGCATGATGAGCGCAGCATCCGTTACGTCGTTTCCGCGTCGCTCCCCTCCCACCATTCTGGTGGTCGAAGACGATGTAATCACCCGTTGTCATGTCTGTGATGAATTGCGCGCGCGAGGGCTCAAGGTCCTGGAGGCGAATTCGTCAGACGATGCGTTCGCCGTCCTCGACAGGGTTCGTGTCGATCTTCTGATCATCGACATCCATCTGCCGGGTTCGCGTGATGGATTGGATGTTGCCCGCTTCGTTCGCGATCGCTTCGGGCCGACTCAAATCATCCTGACTTCCGGCAGGCCGGACGCGCCGCGCATTCCAGACCTCGATGACGTCGGCGTGTTCGTGAAGAAGCCTTACCTGGTCGAGCAACTCCTGGAAGTCGTCTCTCGCCGCCTCAACTGGCCGTCTGCATCCGACATGTGACCCTGGAACAAGTTAAAACCTTGGCCGTTGGGCCCATGTGAGCACCATATCCGAAACTCTCGATTTTCAATCTGACGCCTCTACGCACACGATCCTTGTCGTGGAGCACGAGGTTCTGGCGCGCCTGGTCATCGCCGACTACCTCCGCGACTGCGGATACAAGGTTTTCGAGGCGGCGAATTCCGACGAGGCGGTTACAATGCTCCAGGCTCCCGACGTGGCGATCGACATCGTGTTCAGCGACGTTCAGATGCCGGGCGACATGGATGGATTCCGCTTGGCTCGCTGGATCCGGGCTCACCATCCGGGCGTGCGCGTCATCCTGACCTCGGGTGTCGAGAGGTCGGCCGACATCGCAGCGACGCTGTGCGAGGCCGGGCCGCTGCTCGAGAAGCCTTATGCTCCACAGAGCGTCGTCGACCGGATCAGGCAACTGATGGCGAAGGCCGCGACTAAGCCTTGAAACGCCCGAACACCACCTTGGTCTCCCCGTAGTCCCGCCGTTCGATTTCTTCGAACCCTTCCGGCAGGAAGACCTCGATCCCTTGTGCCTCCTCCACGACCACAAGCGCGTCCGGCGTCAGCCAGCCGCCCTCGGCGCAGGAGCGCAGCGCCTTGGGGGCGAGATCCTTGCCGTAGGGTGGATCGCAGAAGACGAGTGAAAAGGGGGCATTCGGAGCAGCCGCGCCCATCCGCGTGGCGTCGCGGCGGAAGAGGCGGGTTGCGCCGCCTGCGCCGAGGCTCTCCACGTTCTCCCTGATCAGGCCGCGCGCCTGCGCGCCGTCGTCGACGAAGAGCGCGAAGGCCGCGCCGCGCGACAGGGCTTCCAGCCCCATGGCGCCGGTGCCGGCGAAAAGATCCAGCACGCGCGCACCCTCGATGGGATCGTCGTAGGAATGCTGAAGGATGTTGAAAAGCGTCTCGCGCAGGCGATCCGAGGTCGGCCGGATGGCGTCCGACTTCGGTCCTGCCAGCGAGCGGCCGCGCCAGCGCCCGCCCACGATCCTCATGCGTCAAGCCTCACGGACGGCGACCTCTCGGTCCGCCCTTTTGGCCTCCCTTCGGGCCGCCTTTGAAGCCACCGCCGGTGCCGCCCCTCGGGCCCCGTGCCGGACCCTCGCCCCGGGGAGGGCCGCGGCGCGGTCGGTCGTCGCCTGCGCGGAAGGGCTTGTCGCCATCCCGGCTGCGGAACGGCCGGTCACCTTCCGGACGGGGGCGGCGCGAACGTTCGTCGCCTTCTGATCGCGCGCGGAACGGCTTGTCGCCGGCCGGGCGGCGCGGACGATCGTCATCGCGGCGCGGTCGGTCGAAGCCGCCGTCGCGACCTCCTCTGGCCGGACGCTCGTCACGATCTTGGCGGCGAGGGCGATCTTCGGCTCTGGGTGCGGGACGGGCCGCATCGCGGCGCGGCCTGCGCGCGGGAGCCTCATCCCTCGGCTCGCTGACCAGACGCTCCACCCGGACCTTGCGGCCTTCGCTCGATTCGATGGAGGCGGCGCGCTGGCGCGGACGCTCGGCGCTCGCGGTGCGGGCTTCCCGTGGATCGGCTCCGCGGCGGGGTGCTTTCTTCCGCGCAGTTTCCTCGGATTCGCCCGCGCGCCAGATGCTGGTCTTGGCCTCAAGGCGCGAGGGATACTTACGCGGCTCCTCCTCATCGCGGCCATGGCGCGGACGGTCATCGCCGCCGCGTGGGCGGAAGGGCTTGTCGCCGTCGCGGCTACGGAACGGACGATCCCCCTCGTCGCGACGGCCGCGCGGTCGCTCATCGCGATCCCGGCCGGGACGGCTGGGGCGCTCGTCGCGGTTCTGGCGATCGCCACGGCGCTCGTCGCGCTCGTTCTTCTTCGGCGAACCGAAGGGCGCGATGGGCTCGCGCACCGGGCTCTCGAAGTCGACGCCGGCCTCTGCGGCAAGGGCCTCTCCGAGCTGGTCGCGCAGAACCTTGGTGCGCACCTCTTCGACCATGCCGGGCTCGATATCGCCGAGCTGGAACGGTCCGAAAGACAGGCGGATCAGGCGGTTCACCTGAAGGCCCAGATGCTCGAGGATGCGCTTGACCTCGCGGTTCTTGCCTTCGCGAAGCCCGAGGGTGATCCACGCGTTGTCGCCCTGGACCCGGTCGAGGCGCGCTTCGATGGGGCCATAATCCATCTCGTCGACGGTGACGCCGTTGCGCAGCTTGTCGAGATCGGCCTGCGTGACCTCGCCATGGGCGCGCACTTTGTAGCGGCGCAGCCAGCCGGTGTCCGGATGGGCGATCACGCGGGCGAGGCCGCCATCGTTGGTGAGGAGCAGCAGGCCTTCGGTGTTGATGTCGAGACGGCCCACGGCCACCACACGGGGCAGCTCCTCGGGCAGGCTCTCGAACACGGTCGGACGGCCCTCTGGGTCCCGGGCGGTCGTCACGAGGCCGCGCGGTTTGTGGAACAGCCACAGCCGCGTGCGTTCCTTCGTCGGCAGCGGTTCGCCGTCGACGGTGATGGTGTCGTCCGCGGTGACGTTGACGGCCGGGCTTTCGAGCACCTTGCCGTTCAGGGTCACGCGGCCTTCCGCGATCATGGCCTCCGCGTCGCGGCGGGACGCGACGCCCGCACGGGCGATCACCTTGGCGATCCGATCCTCGACGGGCTCCTGCGGCAGGGTCTCGGCCGGGGCTACTGCGCGGTCTTCGCGCGGGCGGTGCGGACGGTCCTCGCCTGAACGCTCGAAGCGGCGCGGGCGGTCGTCGCCGCCGCGGCCCTTGAAGGGGCGGTCAGCATCGTCACGGCGAGGGCGGAACGGCTTGTCGCCTTCCTCCCGGCGCGGACGGAATGGGCGGTCGCCACCCTCGCTGCGTGGACGGAACGGTTTATCGCCGTCGCGGTTGCGGAACGGCCTGTCGCCACCCTCACGGGGCTTTCGTGGGCGCTCGTCGCCGGCGCGCGCGCGGGAGGGGCGGTCCCCTTCGTCGCGGGGCTTGCGGAAGGGCCGGTCCCCGGAGGTGCGGCCGCGGTCGGAGCGTCCCGGCGGACGGCCCTTACGATTATCGTCATTGCTGTCGGTCATGGAGGCCTGATAGCAGAGGATGGCAAGAGAAGCGAGGGTCATGGATAACGCCGGCTCCAACACAATCGATCCAGACAAACAGGACCCCATGACCGTGGCGTTCGACGAGGCGCGGGCCGCCGCCACGCGCGGGGAGGTGCCGGTGGGAGCCGTGATCGTGCGCGACGGCCGGGTGGTCGCGTCCGATGGCAACCGCCCGCGCCAGCTGCGCGACCCCTCCGCCCATGCCGAAATGCTCGCCATCCGCCGCGCCTGCGAGGTCTTGGACGATGAGCGGCTCACCGGCTGCGACCTCTACGTGACCCTTGAGCCCTGCACCATGTGCGCGGCCGCGATCTCCTTCGCGCGCATCCGTAGGGTCTATTTCGCCGCTTACGACCCGAAGGGCGGCGCCGTGGAAAGCGGCGTCCGCTTCTTCCAGCAGCCCACCTGCCATCACGCCCCGGAGGTCTATGGTGGCATCCGCGAGAGCGACGCCGCGCTGCTGCTCAAGGGCTTCTTCGAAGGGCGACGGTGAGGGCCGCTATGGCTTGCGAGCGGCAGGTTCGGAGGCCAACCGGGGGAACAACTCCTCGCTGCGGACGACGTTGAGGTCAACGCGGCCGGTGATCCCTGAGACGCTACCGGCATGGTGATATTGCCAGAAAGTCCATTCGGACTGAGAGGGACGTCTGAAGATCGATCTCACCCATAGCGGACGTGCCGGCAGGATGTCCTTGTAGGCATCCCAGAACTCCGCCGTCACATAGAGCACGACAGGCATGCCGGTTTTGCTTTCGACCGGTTCGAGGAAGCTTTCGATCTCGCGCCTGATTTCCGGTGCATCCGGTTTGGCTGCGCAGTTGCCGCCAAATTCAAGGTCGAGGGCGGCTGGAAGGGTACCTTTTCTCTCGCCAAGGACCTGAAGGAAGTTGTTCGCCTGATCCCGACCTGAGCGGCAGGACGTGAAGAATTGATAAGCGCCAACCTTCACGCCGGCTGCCTCGGCCTCGTTCCAGTTGCGAGAAAACAGCCTGTCGCGGTGGTCGCCACCCTCCGAGGCCTTGATGAACGCGAAGGCAACATTGTCTGCGGCAACCTTGTGCCAGCCGATTGTCCCCTGATGGTGGGAAACATCGATGCCTCGCACCGGAAAGGCGCGCCGGTCGGGCTCATAATACCAAAACAGGTATGAGACGACGATGGCTCCGGTGACAGCGGCCGCGAAGCAGAACGCTACGACTGCGATGATAATTCGACCACGTTTGGACATGGTCGAAACTATATTGCATTTAATTGGAACTTGCCAGAAACGCCTGCAGCGCCTCCAAGGTCGCCCCCGGATTTTCCTCTGCCACGAAGTGGCCCGAGGATACGCCCATCCCGTTGATCTTCGGCGTGAAGGATTGCCGCCATACGTCGAGTGGGCGTTCGGATTCGCCCATGGGGCCGCTCACGAGATAGAAGTCGCTCCAGATCAGGTATGTCGGACAGCTGATGGTCTTGCCTGCCGCAAGGTCCGCCTCGTCGGCCTCGATGTCGCGGGTCGCGCCGGCTCGGTAATCCTCGCAGAAAGCATGGATGCGGGAGGGCTCGTTGCAGCTCTCGCGATAGGATTTGAGGGCTCGGCGGTCGAGGAACGAGAGGTCGCCCGGAGCCGACCACTTGGCCAGAAGGCCCTCGAAGTAGGGGAGCGGATCGCGGCCGATCTCCTCCTCGGGCTGCGGGAAGGGCTTCGACAGGAAGCCCCAATGGGCCTCCGGCACCTTGCCGGCCTTCATCTGCGCCCAGACATGGAATGTCGGCAGGATGTCGAGGAGGGCGAGGCGCTCCACCCGCCCCGGGTGGTCGAGGGCGAGCCTGTAGCCGACCCGCGCGCCCCGATCATGGCCGGCCACTGCGAAATGCACATGACCCAGGGCTTCCATGACGGCGATCACGTCCTGCCCCATGGCGCGCTTCGAATAGGTCTCATGATCTACGTCCCCCTTGGGGGCTGTCGACCAGCCATAGCCGCGCAGGTCCATGCACACGACCCGGTGGGTCTCGGCGAGTTCCGGCGCCAGCCGGTGCCACATGGCATGAGTCTGCGGAAAGCCATGCAGCAGTACCAACGGAGGGCCATTGCCCTTAGAGCGCGCGAAGATGCGTCCCGCTTCCGTGTCAATCCAGTGGGACTCGAAGCCGGGAAAGAGGTCGTCGCTCATCGGGTTGCCTTCAGGTGTCGGAGACGCTTTCCTATCACCTAGCGGAGCAGCGCCGTTCGTCAGCCCTTCCGCTCGCGCTCTGCCGCGCGCCAGCCAATGTCGCGGCGGCAGAAGCCTTCGGGCCAGTCGATCTTGGAGACCGCCTCATAGGCCTTCGCCTGCGCGTCCGAGATCGTCCGGCCCATGGCCGTGACGTTGAGCACGCGCCCGCCATTGGCGAGGATTCGCTGGCCGTCTTGCTTGGTGCCCGCATGGAACACGATAACATCAGGCTGAGCTTCGGCCCTGTCGATTCCACGAATCTCCGAGCCCTTTTCCACCGCGCCTGGATATCCCTTGGCGGCCATCACCACCGTGAGCGCCGCCTGATCCGACCATTGGAGCGAGATGCTGTTGAGCACGCCGTCGCAGGCGGCAAGCAGCGCCGTCACGAGGTCGGATTTCAGCCGCGGCAAAAGCACCTGGGTCTCCGGGTCGCCCAGGCGGGCATTGTACTCGATGAGCTGCGGTCCGTCCTTCGTGAGCATCAGGCCCGCGTAGAGAATGCCCGTATAGGGCATGCCGCGCTCGCGCATGCCGGCAAGGGTCGGCTCAATGATCTCGCGCATGACCCGGGCCTGAAGCTCCGGGGTCAGCGCGGCCGCGGGCGAATAGGCCCCCATGCCGCCGGTATTCGGACCCTGGTCCCCGTCGAAGACGCGCTTGTGGTCCTGCGCGGTGCCGAGCGGAATGGCGTGCTGGCCATCGCAAAGGGCGAAGAAGCTCGCCTCCTCGCCGTCGAGGAAAGCCTCGATCACCACCTCGGCGCCAGCCGCCCCCAGGCCGCCGCCGATCATCATGTCGATGGCGGTCTCCGCCTCCTCGAAGGAACCGGCGACCACGACGCCCTTGCCGGCCGCAAGCCCGTCTGCCTTCACGACGATGGGAACGCCGTAGCTGCGCACATAGGCCTTGGCGGCTTCCGCGTCCGTGAAGCGCCGGTAGGCGGCGGTCGGAATGTTGAACTCGGCGCAGAAATCCTTGGTGAAGGCCTTGGAGCCTTCGAGCTGGGCGGCGGGCTTGCTCGGCCCGAAAGCCTTGATTCCCGCAGCCGTGAGATCGTCGACCAGCCCGGCCACGAGGGGAGCCTCCGGCCCCACCACCACGAAATCCACAGCCATTATGCGGCAGAACGAGATCACCGCCCCATGATCGGCCACATCGAGAACCACGTTCGTTCCGTGCTGCGCCGTTCCGGGATTGCCGGGCGCGACAAGGAGACGATCACAGAGGGCGCTCGCCGACAGGCTCCGGGCAAGAGCATGCTCCCGCCCCCCGGAGCCGATGAGAAGAATGTTCATGCAAGCGCCCTCCTAGGTGACGCTTGCGCTCTTAACGGCTCCGGGCGCTCGCGCCTACCCGAAAAGTTGCCGTTTCGGGTAGGCGATCATGTTCAGATCGATCGACCTGATTAGACGATGAAGAAGTCGTCGGCGGTGAGCTTGAGGTTCCTGGCGAGCTTGGCGATCTCGACGGCTTTTCCTGCGCCGGAGCCGTCGGCATCGTAAGACAGCACGCCGGTCTTCTTGTTGTAGACCAGGTAGTCGTTCTTATCCTTGGCCTTGGTACCGATCTTGAAGAACGCCTTCTTGAGCTTGGTCGGAGACGCCTCTGTGCCCTTGCCGAGCTTCTTGAACACGCTGTCGGAGAGCCAGATCGTGTCCTCGGCCACCGAGAAGTCGCTGATCCTGTCCAGGTTGGTCTTGGTGTTCGGCCGGGTGTCGAACACGAAGATGTCCTGACCTCCTGCACCCGTCAGCACATCCTTGCCGGCCTTGCCGTAGAGTTTGTCATTACCCTCACCGCCCGCAAGCTTGTCGATGCGTTTGGAGCCTACGAGTGTCTTGCCAGCAACCGGCGTGACGGTGCCGCCACCTCCGCCACCTACAGTATCGGAAGCGAGAAGCTGAGCCAACGTGAGGGTTCCATTGGAGAACTCAAAGAGCTCGACGTTCGACAATGTATCCCGGCCATCCTCGTCGGCACGATTATCCACGATGACATAAGTGCCGTCTGCTGCTTGCGTCACCGTATAATTCGAGCGAGCACCGCTAAATTGCGCCTTATCTTGCGCGCCAGCCCCACCATCCAAGGTGTCGTTACCCTTTCCGCCCACCAGCACGTCATTCCCATCATGGCCCTTGATGGCGTTTCCAAGTCCGTTTCCCGACAATGTGAGACCGGCAGTATTAAAAGTGGTGAGATTTTCAACATTTTCGGCAAGGCTTGTGATGTTGACGGCCGTCACGAGAGTATCGGTGCCCGCATCGAAGTGCTCCGTGATGTTGTCGCTCTGGTTGTCGACGTAGTACGTGTCATTGCCCCCGCCGCCTTGCATCACGTCGGCGCCACTGCCGCCGTCCATGATATCGACACCAGATCCACCATAGATCGTGTCCGTGCCGGCGCCGAGGTAAATGCGGCCGAGAACTGTTCCGCCGTTGCGGCCATCGTAGATATCATCGCCATTACCAAGCGAAATTGCGGCATATGCCCGGGATGTTTCGATATGCCCGGTATTGATGATCGTATCATCATGGTGGCCGCCACTGATGGCCACCTGACTCGCCTTGATCGTCCCGCTGTTCGTGACATTGAGGCGTCTGTCCGGTGTGTTAGAACCGTCAGGGGTTGTGAACACAATCCCTTGACCCAAGGGATCGTCGATGGCCAGAATTGTGCCTGTGTTGTTGACGGTGAGGGGCTTGAAGCGCCCGGAGATGACTGCACCGGTTCCTTGAGTCAGACCGCTTCCTTCAATTAGGCCGCCATTGTTGATGACGCCGCCATTGATGGCGTTAATCCCTCCAAGCACCTTAGCTTCTGGGTTTGAGCCGATGTTGAGGGTGCTGCGGATTAATCTAATGGCGGTATCCAACGAACGAACCGAACCGTTGACGGTTGCGGTCGCGTTCGTGGCATCGATAGCAAAATCTTGGGACGCAATGTCGATTTCGCCCGTAGCGGTAACGATTCCGGTGTTGCCGCTTGTCAGCACGAGGGGGGACGTCGCTCTGGTGTCGATGATGGTCTCGGCCATGTAGCTTTCCTCCGTTATTTCAGTTGCTTCGTGGCCATGCCAATCTATCGGCAGAACCTGTTGTTGATTTATTATAACATGTCAAAGCATGTATTAGAATGACCTTTGGCTGCCCTGTCGGCGTAGCGAGCGGCCCCTCGCAAACTTCGTCTTTCAACAGGCATATGATCCGCGCCCTTGGCAGACTGCCCCTGGC
This sequence comes from Microvirga aerophila, assembly GCF_003332305.1. Classification (GTDB taxonomy): domain Bacteria; phylum Pseudomonadota; class Alphaproteobacteria; order Rhizobiales; family Beijerinckiaceae; genus Microvirga; species Microvirga aerophila. The sequence continues at coordinate 77,347 of NZ_QOIO01000011.1, forward strand.
CGAACTACTGTTCACGCCATGTTCGCAGAAAAAGCTCCTTCAAACGCCTCCGAATGGTCGGTTTCCGATCTGGCGGGCGCCCTCAAGCGCACCCTTGAGGATGCGTTCGGTCATGTGCGCCTTCGCGGTGAGGTGTCGGGCTATCGGGGGCCGCACTCGTCGGGGCATGCCTATTTCTGCCTGAAGGATCAGAACGCCCGCATCGATGCGGTGATCTGGAAGGGATCGTTCTCCCGGCTCCGGATCAAGCCCGAGGAGGGCATGGAGGTGATTGCGACTGGGCGCATCACCACCTTTCCGGGCTCGTCCAAATACCAGATCGTGGTCGAATCGCTGGAACCGGCCGGCATCGGCGCGCTCATGGCGATCCTGGAGGAGCGCCGGCGCAAGCTGACCGCCGAGGGGCTGTTCGCATCCGAGCGCAAGCGGCGGTTGCCCTATCTGCCCCGGGTGATCGGCGTCGTGACCTCGCCCACCGGCGCGGTGATCCGCGATATTCTCCACCGGCTCGAGGACCGTTTCCCGCGCCGCGTGCTGGTCTGGCCGGTGCGCGTGCAGGGCGAGACCTGTGCGGCGGAGGTTGCTGCCGCCATCCGGGGCTTCAATGCGCTTGAGCCCGGCGGCCGGATTCCGCGCCCGGATGTGCTCATCGTGGCTCGTGGCGGCGGCTCGATCGAGGACTTGTGGGGCTTCAACGAGGAAATCGTCGTGCGCGCCGCAGCCGAGAGCGGAATTCCGCTCGTCTCGGCGGTAGGCCACGAGACCGACTGGACCCTGATCGACCACGTGGCGGACGTGCGCGCGCCCACGCCCACGGGGGCGGCCGAGATGGTGGTGCCCGTGCGCGTGGAGCTCATGGCAGCGGTGGGCGACCTCGGCCGGCGCCATGTGGAGTCGGTCCTGCGCATGATCGAGCGGCGGCGATCCGACCTGCGTTCCACAGCCCGCGCCTTGCCGACGCCGGACGCACTTTTCTCGGCCAAGCGGCAGCGGCTCGATCTGGCGGCCACGAAGCTGTATCCGGCGCTGTCGCGCAATGCCCGTGGCCACGAGGAGAGGCTTCTCAAGCTGTCGCGGCAGCTTGCAAATCTTTCGCCGGTGGCCAGCGTCGCGCGCATGCGCGCGCGGCTCGACGCGGTGGAGGATCGCCCCCGCAAGGCCATGGACCGCATGGTCGAAAATCGGGCCCAGAAGCTCGATCACATGCGCCAGCGCCTGAGCACGGCCCGCGCAGCCCTGCTGCGCCAGGAGGTGACGCGCATCACCCAGCAGCACGACCTGGTGATTGGTCTTGCGGAGCGTCTCGAGCCCGCGCTCATGGGTCAGATCGCCCGCAAGGCGGACCGCCTGGACGCCGTGGCCCACCTGTTCGACAGTCTGAACTACAAGTCGGTTCTCAAGCGCGGCTTCGCCCTAGTTCGGGATTCTGACGGGCAGCCTTTGCGCTCGGCGGATGCGGTTGCGGACGGTCAGGTTCTCGTGCTCGAATTCGCCGACGGTCAGGCTGACGTGACGGGCGGGCGCGGCACCGTGCGGCCGAAGGTCTCCAAGCCCAAGCTCGCCATCGCCGAAGAACAGGGCGCATTGTTCTGAACAGGATTGAAAATGCGGGTGGGCCGTCCCTATGTGCAGTCACGGGCCTTCCGGATGGAAAGTGGCAGCATCGCCCATGAACAAGCATGAGCGCACCGGCGGCGAAGCCGTCGTGCAATATCTCGACAGCAACCTGCGGGTCGTGAAGCCGGGGGCCTTCGTACGCTGCGGCGTGACGGGGCAGCCGATCCCTCTCGACGAGCTGAAGTATTGGAGCGTCGCGCGGCAGGAGGCCTATGCGTCGCCTGAAGCCGTGATGATCCGCATCACCGGGAAAGCGACTCCGGCCTGAGTCGCCGGCCCTCGATGCGCCGAAGAATGAATTTTCGAAGCCCGGCCTCGTCGTCGATGCAGAGCTGGACCGGAAGGGCCATGAGGCCTGACCATGGTTCCGCGACCTCTGTGCTGGCGATCCGGGCCAAGTCCTTTTCGGTCGTGATCGCCTGAAGACCGAGGCCTTCGGCCTCTTTCCTCAGGCCCCTGAGATCGTCGCCGCTATACGGGTGATGGTCCGGAAACGCGATGATCCTTTCGACCAGGGCCCCGCATTCTCGAAGGGTTTCGAAGAACTTTTCCGGTCTGCCGATGCCGGCGAAAGCCAGAACCCGCTGCCCTCGAAGCGCTTCCGCCGCCGCCGTATAGGGCTGGAGGCTGGCGCGAAAAACCCGCTTGCCCTGCCGCTCGGCCTCGGCCGCCACAGCATCGCCCCCCACGCCGGCTCCGACAATCACGACCGCATCGACGGCAGGCCATTGGGCCGGCATGGGCGCGCGCAAGGGGCCCGATGGGAGAGGAAGACCGTTGCCGATCCCGGTTGCCCCATCCACGACCGCAATGGCGCAATCCTTGACCAGGGAGGGATTCTGGAGCCCGTCATCCATGATGATCACGGTCGCACCGATTTCCAACGCCAGCCGCGCGCCGGCGGGACGATCCCGGGACACGATGGCCGGCGCGCGACGCCCCAGGAGCAGCGGCTCGTCGCCCACGTCTCGGGCCGTATGATGTTCCTCCACCTGCACGGGACCCGGCAGTCTGCCGCCATATCCCCGGGACAAAAAGGCCGGGCTCTCGCCTGCGCCTTCCAAAAGCTCCGCCACGGCGAGCGCGGTTGGGGTCTTGCCGGCCCCGCCGGCCGTGAAGTTACCGATGCACAGAACGGGAAGACCGGCTTTCTGGCCTGGCCTGTTCATGCGGCGGGCCGCAACCGCGCCATAAAGCAGACTTGGAGGACGCAGCGCATGGGCCAGGAAGGAGGGCGCAGCCTGCCACCAGAAGGCCGGTGCACGCATCAGCGGCGCGCCCCGAGCTTCGCCTGCACGATGAAGGGTTCGATGGAGTGCATGGTGCGATCCACGGCCCCACCCAGAGCCTGCACGGCATCGGCCGCCGCGCGAGCCATGTCGCGGTTGAGGGCTGTATTGCCTAACAGTTCGCTGACGGCCCGCGCGAGAGTGGCGCTGTCCTTCACCATCAGGGCCCCACGCGCCTCGTCGAGGGCGGAGTAGATCTCGGTTGCATTGTGTACGTGCGGGCCGTGCAGGACCGCCGCGCCGAGCTTCGCCGGCTCGATGGGATTGTGCCCGCCGACGGGGACCAATGTGCCGCCCATCAGCACGATAGGAGACAGGCGATAGAACAGGCCCATCTCGCCGACCGTGTCGGTCACGTACACGTCCGTCGCCCGGTCGGGGTGCATGCCCTGCGAGCGTCGGCCCGCGCGAAGGCCCGCCCGCTCGGCGAGGGCCGCTACTTCCTCGCCCCGGTGCGGATGCCGGGGGGCGACGATCGTGAGAAGGCCAGGGTGGCGCTGGGCCAAGGCGCGGTGCACCGCCACGACGGCGCTTTCCTCGCCAGGATGCGTGCTGGCCGCGAGCCAGACCGGTCGGCCGGCCACGAGTCCCGACAGGTGGGCCACCGCCCTCGGGTCGGCAGGCGGCGGCGCGCCATCGAATTTGAGGTTGCCGGCGACCAGCACCCGGGGCGCGCCGAGGCGGGCGAACCGTTCCGCATCCTCCGAGGTCTGGGCCAGGCACAGGGCGAAGCGTTCGAGCAGCGCGCCGATGATGCGCGGCATCTTCTGCCAGCGATGAAACGAGCGGTCTGACATGCGCCCATTGACGAGAACCAGCGGGATATGGCGCTGGTCGAGGGCCACGACCGTGTTGGGCCAGATCTCGGACTCGGCCACCAGGGCCACGTCCGGCTGCCAGTAGTCCAGGAAGCGCCGGATGTAGCGCGGCACGTCGAGCGGCACGAACTGATGGACCGCCCCGGGCGGCAAGCGCCGGGCGATCAGGGCCGCGGACGTGCGGGTGCCCGACGTGACCAGCACGGACAATCCGCGTTGGGTCAGCCGCTCCACCACCGGCAACAGGGAGAGGGTTTCGCCGATGCTCGCTCCATGCACCCAAACAAGGTGGCCCTTGGGCCGGGGGCGGCTGGGATAGCCCTGCCGCTCGCCCAGACGCGTGCGATCCTCGCGGCCCTTGCGCTGTCGCCAGTACAGCAGCCCGAGCACGGCCGGCTCGAGAACGGTGGTGGCCGCGCGATACGTCCTGATGACGAGGGGAAGGCTCATGCGCGTGAGCTCGCGGTCATGGCCGGAGCAGGCTTCGTGTCCCGCGCCTTGGCTCCCGGGTCTTTGGAACCGACGAGCGCATAGGCCCGCTCGTGGATGGCGTCGAGCTCCCGCTCCACGGCCTGGCGCAAGGTTTCCAGAGTTTCCCTGTCGGCCTCGCGGGGCACTTCGATGGGGTCGCCTAGCACGATGGCACCGCGCCCGAACGGTAGGCCGATGCTGGCCCGGTCCCAACTGTTGAAGTCCATGCGCCGGCTCGTCACCACGGCGACCGGCACGATCGGCCGCCCCGAAAGCTGCGCCAGGGTCACGATCCCTTCACCACAAACCCGCGAAATCTTGGGGATATCGGCGGTCATCACCACCATCTCGCCGTCACCGAGCGCCCGCATCATGGCCCGCATGGCCGAGATGCCGCCTTTCTTGCGAATATCCCGCCCGCGCGCGCCCGAGCCGCGGATCGCCCGGATGCCGAGATGGCGAAGCGCGATGGCGTTGAACTCGCCATCGCCTGAGCGGGACACAAGGCTCGCCGCACGGTCCTCCGGCCTCTTGGCGAAGTGGATCATGAAGTGCTGCCCGTGCCACATGGCGGCGATCACAGGCATCATGGGGCCGATTCGGTCATAGGCATCCGCCGGTTCCATGACGAACCGGTTCGTGCGGTGCACGAACTTGAGATAGCTCGCGACGAGAAGCCCTAAGGCCTCCTGAACGGCTCGCGAGCGGGTGATGCGTTTGACGAGACCCATCTTATGGCGTGAATCAGCCCTGCTGCGGGTCGAGCAGGCGGTGCAGATGGACCACGAAGTAGCGCATATGAGCGTTGTCGACGCTCGCCTGCGCCTTGGCCTTCCAGGCCGCGTGAGCCGCAGCGTAGTTCGGATAGATGCCGACGATGTCGAGCTTGGAAAGGTCCCTGAAATCGACGGAATCGAGGCTGGTGAGCTCGCCGCCGAAAACCAGGTGAAGGAGTTGCTTGCCAGGCTGGTCGGTCATGATGAGGGGACTCTCCTTACGGGATGCAAAAAGGATGCTGATTTGAGGATCTGTTGTTTCAGGTCCTCATGGCTCCAATAGCACGAGGATGCAACCGTGACGCAACGGCAACCATCTCATGATGGCGCGGCTGGGGCTTGTTGTAGGTAGGGGTCGACCCGCCGAAATCAGTCAGGAGCGCTCCGGCCTCGTGCAAAATCAGGTCGGCGGCCGCGATGTCCCAGTCGTGGGAGCTGGAGGAGACCAGTCCCACGTCGATGGACCCGTCCGCCACGCGGGCGAGCCGCAGCGCGAGGGACGGTACCTTCGGCAGGTGCACGATGGGGCCGGCGCGGCGCTCGAAGCGCTCCACGAGAGGTTTGGGACCGGCCACCCGGGCATGCTTCAGAGCGGCTTCCTCAGAGACCTGCAGCTGCAAGCCGTTGCACCAGGCGCCGCCGCCCAGGCTCGCCTCGTAGAGGCGATCGTGGATCGGCGCATAGATGGCGCCGAGGATCGGACGGCCTTCCATTATGAGGCCGATGGACACGCACCAATCCGGATGGCCGGTGGAAAAGGCTCGCGTGCCATCGATGGGGTCGACGATCCAGACCAGGCGCTTTCCCAGCCGGATGGGATCGTCGGCCGTTTCCTCGGACAGCCAGGCGGCCTCCGGCAGCAAGGTCGCCAGGTGACCTTTCAGGAAAGTATCGAGGGCGATGTCGGCCTCGGTGACCGGAGAAGAACGGTCCTTGTACCAGAGCCGGGCCGCTGTCTTGGCGCCCGCGCGGAAGAACGGCAGGGCCATTGCGCCAGCCTCCCGCGCAGCGTCGCGCACGGCAGGCCCGAGGGAAGAGATGAGTTCGGATGAAGGAGCAAGCATCGCAGATTTACATGGGGGCGTTCGCCCCGAATGCTACACCACTGCAGCGGAGCATGCCTGGTTTTTCACGGCAGCTGAACGATGGTCGGTACCGCCCGCCGGCGCGTCAGAGCGACCGGACGAGGCATTCCAAGGTCAGGGCCGCAAAGAGGATGAGGCCCGCATCCCGGTTCGAGCGGAAGAGACGCAGCGCGCCGGCTCCGTCCTGGCGGTCGATGCGCGCCACCTGCCAGGCGAGGTGAGCGGCGAAAAGCCCCAGTCCCACAAACGCCAGAGGCCCCGCATCGGCCAGGATGAAGGCTGCCGCCATGAAGAGGGCCGTCAGCACATAGCAGGCGGCAACGCCCAACCTGACCCTTTCGCCGAAGAAACGGGCCGAGGACTTGATGCCCACCACCTCGTCATCCTCGATATCCTGCAGGGCATAGATCGTGTCGTAGCCCACCACCCAGGCGATGCTGCCGAGATAAAGAGCCACAGCCGCAAGGCTCAAGGACGCGAAGACGGCGGCCCAACCCATCAGCGCGCCCCAGGCGAAGGCAAGCCCCAGCACGATCTGCGGCATCCAGAAGAAGCGCTTCATGAAGGGGTAGAGGCCGACGATGCCCAGGGACGCAAATCCAGTTGCGATCGCGAAGGCGTTGAACTGGAGCAGAACGCCCAAGCCCACGAGACATTGGAGGACCAGGAAGGCGAGCGCACCCTTGAGGCTGACCTGCCCGGACGGGAGGGGACGGTTGCGCGTGCGCTCGACGCGGGTATCGAGGTCCCGGTCGACGATGTCGTTATAGGTGCAGCCCGCGCCTCGCATGGCGATGGCGCCGACCAGGAAGAGAAGGCCATGCAGCGGGTCGGGCCAGGGACGTCCGGCCGCGAGGGCTGCAAGCGCTGCCGACCACCAGCAAGGGAGCAGCAACAGCCACCATCCGATCGGCCGCTCGATGCGCGCAAGTCGCAGGTAGGGCCTCAGGCCCGCAGGCGCCAGGCGATCGGCCCAGTGTCCCCTGACGGCGTCCGGGAGGGCCGAGGCGACGGGACGGTCCATGAGGATCGCTCGCGGTTAGAGCGCGCCTTTCGGCATGCTGTAGGTGCCGGTGAGGCCGCCGCCACCGAGGAGGCCGCCGCCTTTGCCGCCCTGTTGTTGCTGCTGCGCCTGCTTGGCCTTCTTTTCCATTTCGGCCACCTTGGCGGCCGCCGTACAGGCCTGGCCCTTCATGTTCTGGGCGCGCTTATGGTCTTCCGTGAAGCTCTGGGCGAACTGGTCGGGAACCTGGCACCAATCCTTGTTGGCCGTGAGCCACTTCACGCCGGTCTCGCCGTTATTGACCAGCTTGGTGAAAACGCCGCAGGCTGCGCGAGGATCGATCTTCTTCTGCTTGCCGTCGCCGCCGAGCTTGTTGATCTGCTGGATCAAGCCCTGGCGCTCGGCGAGAAATTTCTGTGCGTCCTGGCAGTTGCTCGACTGCGCAAAGGCAGGAACAGCCATGAAAATGCCGGCAGCGGCAAACGCAGCCGTAAGGTGCGAACGGATATGCGTCATCGGCAAGGTCCTTCAAACAAGCGCGCGACGTCTCGCGGCCGGTGCTCTGTTAGCAGGTTACGGGCCCTCAGGCCAAGAGTGTAATGGCCTTCCATAGGTTACCAAGTGCTTAGACGCACCTAAAATCCATGTGAGCACCCGGTTCGTCTACTCCCTTAAGACAGGGGAAATTGATAAAGCTTCAGCTCAACTGCTCAGGTTTCCATGCCCTCTTACGATTTCAACGCACCGCGCCTTTTCGTCGAGTCCCCCCTTCGGGAGGCGGCCCGGATCGCCCTTGATCGGGGCCAAGCGAACTACCTGCTGAACGTGCTGCGGCTCAAGGCCGGCGACGCCGTGCTGATCTTCAATGGCCAGGACGGCGAATGGCGTGCTGAGGTCTCCGTCGAAGGCAGAAAGGCGGCAGACCTCGTCTGCCAGGAGCGCACCCGGGAGCAGACCGCACCGCCCGATCTCGTCTATGCTTTCGCGCCGCTCAAACATGCCCGGCTCGACTACATGGTCCAGAAGGCGGTCGAGATGGGGGCGGGGATTTTGCAGCCGGTCGTGACGCGCCGGACGCAAAGCACGAGGGTGAACCTGGAGCGCATGCGGAGTAACGCCATCGAGGCGGCGGAGCAATGCGGGATCCTGGCAATCCCCGAGGTTCGGCCAGAGCAGGATTTGGAGAAGTATATCAGTGGGTTGGAAAATGACCGCGTGGTTGTTTTCTGTGATGAGGATGCGCCGGTTTCCAACCCCTTCAAGGCCCTCTCAAGCTTCGGGAACAATATACCGAAGTTGGCCGTTGTCGTGGGACCCGAAGGAGGGTTTACCGACCAGGAGAGAGCGCTTGTTGCCGCCCACGACAGTTGCGTACGGATATCGTTGGGACCGCGAATCTTGCGCGCCGATACAGCTGCCGTTGCCGCTCTGGCCGTCGTCCAATCCGCGCTCGGCGATTGGGTCTGACGCTGCCGTCCGACGATGTTCTGCAACGATACGCTTCTAGCCACAACAGCTTAGCAGTTTCAGGCCTGTTCGCCCCACTGTCGCCCTATTGACGGGGAGGCTTGGGCGCGTCCTGACAGCTGCTCGACGAGCACGAATAAGAGCCTAAAAGATAATCAGAGGAGCTCATGATGAATGGGGAATTCAAGTTCGGTATCGAGGAAGAATACTTCATCAATGACGCCTTCAAGAGGGACGCTGCCCGGGGCAGGATAAAGGAATTCTTCGAGGCCTGCAGAGACAAGCTCTCCGATGACATTCAGCCGGAGATGCTGGAGCCCCAGATCGAGATCGCCACCAAGCCGGGCGTCGAATTCGCTGACGCGAGGTCGCAGCTCGTGGACCTTCGCACCTCTGTCGGAGCCATCGCCCGCGACCACAACCTGTCGGTCATGGCGTCGGGAACCCATCCCCTCGCCACCTGGGCACGCGTGAGGCCCAACGCCCAGCCCCGTTACGGGAAGGTGATGCACGACCTGCAGATGGTGGGCAGCCGCAGCGTGGTCTGCGGCATGCATGTGCATGTGGAGGTGCCGGATCTTGCGACCCGGATCGACATCATGAACCGGATCCAGCCCTACCTGCCGCTGCTTCTGGCGCTCTCGACCTCGTCGCCGTTCTGGCAATCCCAGCGCACGGGGCTCTTGGGCTACCGGCTCGCGGCCTATCGCGAACTTCCCCGCACGGGCCTGCCGGACCTGTTCGAGAGCGCGGCCGACTACCAGCGCTACATCGACACCCTCGTGGCCGCACGGGCCATCGAGAATTCAAGTTATGTCTGGTGGGTGATCAGGCCGTCCCTGAAGCACCCGACCCTGGAGCTGCGGGTGGCCGACAGCTGCACCCGTGTCGACGACACGCTTGCCATCGCGGCCCTCTACCGCTGCCTCGTTCGCCATCTCAGCCTCGATCCCAAGCTCAATGCCGGGCAGACCGGCGCATCGCGGGCGATCAACGATGAGAACGGCTGGCGGGCCCAGCGCTACGGCATCCACGGCAGCTTCGTCGACGAAGCGAGCCGGAGCGCTAAGCCGGTGCGGCAGATGCTGGACGAAACCCTGGATCTCGTGGCCGAGGACGCCAAGGCCCTGGGCTGCGAGCGGGAACTCGATCTCGCCCGCTGGATCGTGGCGCGCGGCACCAGCGCCGACCAGCAGCTGACCCTCTACACGGAAGCTCTGGGTCGCGGCCTGTCGAGCCGCGACGCGCTAGCCGGCGTGGTCGATTGGCTATCAGCCGAGACTATCGGGGAGAGCACAGTCCGGCATTGAGGACGTCGGTCGGTATCGTGAAGTCGTCATGGCCGGGTTCATCCCGGCTATGACAAGAAGACGGTGCAGCACCTCGCCTGTCCGCATGCTCTTCTCGCACTCTCTATCAATCTGGCCGTACCGCATTGCAGCTGGGCCTTAACCCGCCTATCTACACCGGACTTGATTCAGCGCGGCACCCAGCCGCGCTTTTCTGCATGAGGTGATGCATGGCGCGCGACGTATCCGATGTCACTCCCATCGGAGCGCGGTCCGAGCTCGTGGAATGGGTCGCATCCGGCGAGAAGCCGCGCGAGGCATGGCGGCTTGGGACGGAGCACGAGAAGGTTCCCTTCTATCAGGCGAACTCTTCGCCGGTCCCCTACGACGGCGAGCGAGGCATCCGGGCGCTGCTCGAAGGCATGCAAAACCTGACCGGCTGGGATCCGATCATGGAAAACGGGAGGCCGATCGGTCTCGTCGACGAGGCTGGCGGCGGGGCGATCTCGCTCGAACCCGGCGGCCAGTTCGAGCTGTCAGGCGCACCCTTAAAAACCCTTCACCAGACTGAGGCCGAGACGGCGCAGCACCTCGATCATGCAAAAGCGATCGGCGACCGGCTCGGGGTCGGCTTTCTGACCCTGGGCATGAGTCCGCTCTGGTCGCGGGCCGAGACGCCGGTCATGCCCAAGGCGCGCTACCGCATCATGACGGACTACATGCCGAAGGTCGGCACGATGGGCCTCGACATGATGTACCGCACCGCGACCGTGCAGGTGAACATGGACTACGAGTCGGAGGCCGACATGGTCAAGAAGCTGCGGGTCTCCCTCGCGCTTCAGCCCATCGCCACGGCGATCTTCGCGAATTCGCCTTTCACCGAGGGCAAGCCCAACGGCTACCTTTCCATGCGCTCCCGGATCTGGCGCGACACGGACGGCGACCGCACCGGCATGATGGCCTTCGCGTTCGAGGACGGGTTCGGCTACGAGCGATACGTGGACTGGGCCCTCGACGTTCCCATGTACTTCGTCAAGCGCGGCTCGACCTATCACGACGTGTCGGGAGCCTCGTTCCGTGACCTGTTCGCCGGCAAGCTCGCGCAGCTCCCCGGCGAACACGCCACCCACTCGGATTGGGCCAATCACGTATCCACCCTGTTCCCCGAGGTGCGCCTCAAGCGCTATCTCGAAATGCGCGGAGCGGATGTGGGTTCGCTCGATCACATCACGGCGCTCTCCGCCTTCTGGGTCGGATTGCTCTACGATCCCGCAGCGCTCGACGGCGCCTGGGAACTGGTGAAGAGCTGGAGCGCCGAGGAACGGGAGAGCCTGCGGGCGGAGGTGCCGAAGCTCGCCCTCAAGACGAATATCGCGGGCCGCACCGCTCGTGACGTAGCAAGCGACGCCCTGGCCCTGTCGCGAGCCGGTCTCCAGCGTCGCGCCCATCGGGACGAGGCTGGACGGGACGAGACGCGTCACCTGGACTACGCGGACGAGATCGTGAATTCGGGGCGTACGCAGGCCGAGCGCCTGCTGGAGCGCTATCACGGTCCGTGGGGCGGGTCCGTCGCGCCGGCTTTCAAGGAATGCGTGTTTTAACCGTTCGTCGGGCTCAGGCAGCCTCGGAGACCGACACCCGGTTGCGTCCTTCGAGCTTCGCCCGGTAGAGCGCGCCGTCGGCCAGGGTGATCAGCATCTTCGGATCGGTCCGCAGAACCTCGACCGCCGGTTTGAGCGTGGCGGCGCCGACGCTGATGGTCAGCACCCCGGACGACGTGTTGGCCCCGTGCGGGACGGCAAGCTCTTCGATCCGGGACCGCACGACCTCGGCCACGGCGGCGGCGCCCTTTGCGTCCGTGGAGGGCATGAGAACTGCAAGTTCCTCGCCGCCGTAACGGGCCACGAGGTCGCCGGGCCGCCTGACGGATTCTCCTAAAAGCCGTGCGACATCCTGCAGGCATACGTCTCCAGCCTGGTGTCCATACAGATCGTTGAACGCCTTGAAGTGGTCGATGTCGATCAGGAGGAGCGACAGGCACGTGCCTTCGCGGGCGGCACGCAGCCATTCGGCCTGCAGGCTGTTGTCGAAGGTTCTCCGGTTGGCAAGGCCTGTCAGACCGTCGGTGGCTGCCAGGACGGCGAGCTCCGCCTCGGCCTGCTCGCGCCGCCGCAGCTGGCCGGCAAGGCTCCAGCCGAGGGAGCCGATCATGGCGACCAGAAGGGACACGCCAACGACGCGGATGATGAATTCGCGGTTCCACTCCGCCAGCGCTTCATCCCGCCCGACCGATGAGAGCACGCCGATTGGGAAGATGTGGTTGCTCTGGTAGCCGCCGATGCGCGTCACGCCGTCGATGGGAGACGTATATTCGTAGGAGCCTGATGTGACACTGTTCTTGAACCAGGGCTCGTACGCGCTTTGGACGCCGATCGCCCGGTCGATATATGGGTAGCGCGCCAGGAGGGTGCCGTCCTTCTGGAACAGCGTCACGGTTCCTTGCGATCCCACGTCGAAGCGGCTGAAGAAGCTTGAGAAATACAGCGGCGGAATGCTGATCTGGACGACTCCGCCGAAACTGCCGTCGGGCTTGGCGATCCGCCGGGAGAGGGTCAGAATCCAATCGCTCCCAAGGGGATCGCGGATCAGCGGTCCGAAGAACCATCGCCTCGATGGCGACCTACTGTGATGCAGGAAGAAAGCCTGCTTGCTGCCATCTACCTTGTAGCGATGCCCGGGAAGGGAGCTGCTCAAGAGAAGGCCGTCCTCCCCATAGACCGTGAGTGACTTGAACCGCCGCAGAGGCTGGATCCGCTCGGCCAGGAACCCGTCCATTTCAGTCAGGGACACTAGGGAGGTGCCACCCGTCTCGACCCGGTCCACCGCATCGACCAGGATGGCGTCCGCGAGCTCGAATGTGTCTTCGGCGTGTTGGGTGAACGATTTGGCGAGGTTCTCCATCTCGGCCCGAATATCGGCGAATTGATCGTTCCGCTCCGCCCAGTCGCGCCAGCCTTCAAGCGCGATGATGGCCAGGCAGACCACCACCACGAATGCCTTGAGCCACGCGGCTGAAGACAGTGTGCGGATGCGACTGGCTCTGACCATGGGAGGGTTCTAACCGTTTTAGCTTGCGGCTAGCTTGAGACCAAGAATTCCCGCCACGATCAGGCCGATACAGGCAAGGCGCATCGCGGTTGCGGGCTCCCCTAGAAGATAGATCCCTAGGATCGCTGTTCCGACCGTGCCTATCCCGGTCCAAACCGCATAGCCGGTGCCGACGGGCAGGGTTTTCAGGCCAAGGCCAAGGAGCAGAACGCTGGCGACCATGCTCAAGCCGGTCAGCACGGATGGGACGAGGCGCGTGAAGCCATCCGTATATTTTAGTCCGATGGCCCAGCCGATTTCCAGCAGGCCGGCAAGCACAAGGTAAGTCCATGCCATGACAGGACCTCCGTCATAGGCAGGGTCGTCCCCACCGAGCGTCGGGGAATGCGAGGCCGTCCTCGCAGCGCCGGAATATATGCGAAACCCGATAGCCGCTCAATCCCGTCCGTTCTGAAACCAAGGCCTAAGCCGAGCAGGCTCAGTCGGCCGCCTCATCCGAGGCTCCACCTGCGCCGCCGAGAGCTGCAAGCGGGTGAAACGGGGCGTAGATCTGGTGCTTCCACTGGTCGCCGCAATGGGTGCAGATGGATCGGACCATGTGATTGCTTTGCTCCAGGCGCCTCAAAAGGCGTTCCTGCCTGGCAAGCGCCTCGTTCTGCTCTTTCTCGTATCCGGAGGGTCGGATCGTCAGGCGCAGGGGCTCGGAGACGGGTTCCGTCTGGGCCAGCGCCGGGCAGGGGAGGGTTGCGGCCAATGCCACGGCGAACGCAAGGCTTCTCATGAACTCCGATCCATTCCTATCTGCCCCGAGTGGAATCCAGGTGACTCTGTTTCGTCAAGCACAGTCGCTGATGTAATCGTCCTTCGGCGGCAAAAAGCCGCCCGACTTCACGGCGTCAGTCACGTTGGAATGATACTCGGCGACTTTAGGTTCCGCGCCTGGGCGGGAAGCGGCTCATACTTTGGATAAAGTTGCAAAATGTTCCGTCGCGCAAGAAAAATATAAAACGCTTTCAGGGGGATAATCCTACCCGTTTATAGAGCTGATCACCCGGGGTCCCGCCCCATGATTGCCCAAGCTTCATTCAACGAGCTTGGCTGACATGGCACTTCTCAAGACTGTTATCATTGCCCGCACACCTCGCGGCATCTCACGCGAGGCCTTGAAGGCCTCATCGGCTCTTTCGTCCCTTACGCTTCTCGTCCCCCCTGGCTCTGACCTGGACACTAGCGTCGACACAGGCGGCCCTCGCAGATTGCGTCCGCTCAGGCAACCGCGTGACCTGCTCGGGCACATCCACGGCGGTGGATGCTCCCCTCGCTAGGGCTGTCAGCGGCGAGATGATCACGAATACCGGCGAGGCATCGGTGAGCGGGACGGCGAGTTCCGGATTTCTCGGCACCGGCAACGGCGTCACGCTGACCAATGATGGAAGGCTCACGACCAGCGGCAACTCGGTGGATGCTCTTGAGGCGCTGGGCCATGACAGTATCATCGTCAACAACGGCTTCGTGTCGACGCAGGGCAACTCCGCGGATGCGCTGCGCGCCATCGGTGATCGCAACCAGCTGACCAATACGGGCGAAGTACGAACCACTGCAGGCTCGTCCGCCCGCGGCATGGTTGCCGAGGGGGCCGGCAATACCCTTACCAACCGGGGCTCGATCATCACGACAGGCTCCGGCGCAGAGGGCATGAACGGAGATGGAAACGACAATACGGTGGTGAACCACGGTCAGATTTCCACCTCGGGCGCTGTCGCCAATGGAATCCGCGCTCGCGGAAACCAGAACACGATCCTCAATACGGGCACGGTCAAAACCACAGGTCTCGAAGCTCGAGGCATCAAGGTCGACGGCGGGACCGGCACCACCATCGTCAATCGCGGTACGGTCACGACGGAAGGCCAAGCGGCCTACGGCGTCTGGGTCGCCAGCCAGACGGGGCAGACCGCGAGGCTTGTCAACGAGGCCGGCGGAGTCATCGAGAGCCGTCAGGAGCAGACGCTTCACTTCGACAGCGGCAACGAAACCGTGGAGAACTTCGGACGGCTCACGAATTTCTCGGGTGGAGCGGCGGCCGATCTCGGGGCCGGCGACGACAGCTTCCTGATTGGCTCGACATCCCAGATCGACGGTTTCGTCGATGCATCGGTGGGCACCGACACGTTCGCGCTCGGCGGCGCTACTGATGCGAGCCTCGACGTTTCGAAGATCGGATCAGGCGCTCAGTATCGGAATTTCGAGAACTACGAGAAGGTTGGTTCCTCCACCTGGACGACGACCGGAACCAACAACGCCGCCATGCCGTGGGCCATCAGGGAAGGCGCGCTCATGGTGGTGGGATCCATGGGCGGATCGAACATGACCGTGTTCTCGGGCGCAACGCTCGGCGGCAATGGCACCGTCGGAAGCATCAGCGCGCGCTCCGGCAGCACGCTGACTCCGGGCGTCGGCGGGATCGGCGTTCTGACTGCAAACGGGAATGTGCTCATCGCCAACGGCGTGAACTATCGGGTGGACCTGAATCCGGGTTTGCAGAGCGACAGGATCGTCGCGAAGGGTTCCGCCACGGTCGAGGGCGGCACTGTTCAAGTCAGCGCGGTTCCGGGAGATTATCGGCCAGGGAGCCGGTGGACCATTCTCACGGCCGATGGCGGCGTGACGGGGCAGTTCTCCAACGCCACGACCAATCTCGCCTTGTTCAAGCCGGTTCTCACGAAGGACGGCAACAACATCTATCTATCGTTGCCAATCACCACGGAAAACATGCCGGCCGACAGGCCTATTATCGAACCGTACTTCCCCGTGACCACCGAGGAACTGCCCAGGGTTCTCGATCTGACTTCCGGTGAGGCCAATGTGAGCGCGACTGGCGTGATCCTTGCCCACGAGGACCTCTTCCGCGCGGCGGTTCTGTGCCGGATGCGGTGCTCGATGGGCGGGCTTCCGACCTTCACCGCGCTTGATGGCGTGACGATGGAATACGCCGCCGACATGCCGACGCGCAAAGCGCCAGCGCCCGCCGTGGTTCTGCCGCAGCAAAGCCGTGCGGACTGGGCCATCTGGGGCAAGGCCATCGGCTCTTGGGGTTCGACCGACGCGACATCGACCACCGCCGCCATCGACAGAACGACCGGCGGCCTCGTGTTCGGCGTGGATACGGGCTTCGGCACGCCCTATCGCTTCGGCATCGCGGCAGGCTACTTCTCCTCCGGATTCAACGCCGCGAGCCTGTCGTCGATGGGAGAGGTCGAGAGCGTGTATGTGGGCGCTTACGGAGCGGCCTCCTTCGGCGCGCTCAACCTGCGCGGCGGCGTTTCCTATGGCCATCACGAGGTGGACATGCACCGGAACATCGTGTTCACGGGCTTTTCCGGTACCGCGGCCTCCGGGAGTTCTACGGAATCCTTTCAGGCTTTCGGAGAACTCGGCTACGCCTTCGCGCTCAATTCCAACGTCACCCTTGAACCGTTCGTTGGGCTCGCTCACGTGCATATCGGCAGTCGCGGGATTGTCGAAGAAGGCTCCGCGGTCGCCGTCATGGGCGAGGCGCATTCTTTCGACCCCACCTATTCGACGCTAGGCGCGCGGATCATCGCCACCATGCCGACGAGTGCCGGTCTGTTGACGTTCAAGGGTCTGCTCGGGTGGCGACATGCCTTCGGCGATACTGTGCCGGAGGCCACCTTCTCCTACGTGAGCGGCAGCACGCCCTTCCTCATCTCAGGCGCACCGATCGACACGGACAGCCTGATCGCCGAGGCCGGGCTCAACTGGGCGGTCAGCGAAAGGGTGACGCTCGGCGTGGCCTATACGGGCGCCATCGGCGATAGAAACCAAGAGCATACTCTGAGGGGGAGCCTGAGCGTCCGCTTCTAACAAAGAGGTCCCAAGCCAGCGACCTTTCCGTCGATCACGAACATGAAGCGCCTGCGCGTCGAATCCGACGCGCAGGCATCGTTCGCCCTGAGCATGGACGTAGCATTGGATTCCCCAACACTTTGTGAGGCGTGATCTCGCGCTTCAAATCACCAGATGTGGATGCTCTTCCCAGGGAGGAGATTTACTCCCAGGCTGGCCCTTTGTCGCCTTGCAGGAGTCGGCTCGTCCAAGTTCTCGTCCGAGCGCTGCCGCAATCTTGTTGCGCACGAAATATCCATTTTCTCCAACGGTTTGCGCTGATTTAGGTTGAAGCGGCCATCCTCCATTTGCGCCATGCCCCGAAGGGTAACCGCTAAAGAGTTTGCCCACTCATGAATGACCGGTTCACGGGAGGGTGATAGGCTCGATTTCATCAAAGCGGAGGCTTAGTGGATGGGGCAGGGCCGGGACGTCGTTCGTGAACACTACGCAAGTCCCGACATCATCGACCGGCTGCTCGTTGCCGTCGCCGAGGCGGGGTATCGGACCGATAAGCTCGCGCCCGAGATGCTCTATCCCTTCGACCAGTTGCATGGCCGCGAGATTGCCGCGACGCGGGAACATGTGGAGCGTCTGAGGCTCAAGGACGGCATGCAGGTGCTCGATGTGGGATGCGGCATCGGCGGGCCCGCCCGATATATGGCCGCCACCCACGACGTCACCGTGACAGGGATCGACGTCGTGCCCGAGTTCGTTGCGACTGCGCGCGACCTGACCCAGCGTTGCGGCCTCGACGCCCGCGTGATCTTCGACGAGGTGAACGCACTCGCCATGCCGTTCCAGGACGAAAGCTTCGATGCGGCTCTGTGCCTTTATGTCGGCATGAACATTGTCGAGAAGGCGCATTTGTGCCGTGAAATTCGCCGGGTTTTGAAGCCGGGAGGAAGACTTGTCTGGAGCGAGGTTGCCCTGGGGCCCATTGGGCCAGCGCTTTTTCCGCTGCCATGGGCGAGCGTTCCTGCCGACAGCTACCTCATCCCGCCGCAGGTTCTGCGGCAGACCTTCGTCAAGGCGGGTTTTCACATCGTTGATTTCGTCGATGAAACCGAACGGTTCATTCAGACGGGATCCAGCCCCACGGGCATCGCGGCGCCGGCCGCTCAGCAAGTGGCCAACCAGGTGGTTCTCGGTGCCAATTTCGTCGAGCGGCGGCAGAACTTCATCCGCAACATGATGGAGGGCCGCCTGGTGAGCATTCTGATCGAGGCTGAGAAGCCATAATCTGGCCACCCGGAACGGGACCCGCTCTTTACCGTTTGCTTGGCAGAATTCAGCACGCGAAGGTGAGTCATCATGCTGACGAAGGATGATCTCGATGCCCCGGCCCGGCTGCAGTACGAGAAGACAGGTGCGTCCCACCATGGCCAGCAGAGCGATTGGGGCGGCGCGCAGGAGTTCTCATCTTTGCGCGAGGCCATCCACCAGACCATGAATGCCGAGCCTCCCGCCGGGATGGAGCCGGTCATTCGCACGGCGTCCGGGGCCTTGGTCGGGCCCGACCAGTTGGAAGAAATCTGGCTCAGCATCCAGGGGCCGTGAGCGATCCTGCCCCAGTCACATCCACCCGAGGCTGGCGCCGCCGACGATCAGATACCGGGCTGTCTTGGCGACGGCCACGAGGGCTATGAACACTGGTAATGGCTCGCGCAGCACTCCTGCCACCACCGTCAGTGGATCGCCGATCACCGGCACCCAGCTCATGAGCAAAGTCCAGCGCCCATAGCGGTGATACCAGCCCTCCGCCCGCGCCATCTGCTCCCGCTTTATGGGAAACCAGCGCCGTCCCTCGAAATGAGCCAGGAAACGTCCGAGAAACCAGTTCATCACGGAACCGGCCGTATTCCCCGCGCTCGCAACAGCGATCAGCAGCCATTCCGAGTAACGCTCCGACACCAGCATGCCGAACAGCACCGCTTCTGACTGGGCCGGCAGGATCGTAGCCGACAGAAAGGCTGCGGCGAAGAGCGCGCCGTATTCGGCGAGGTGGGGCATGGAAAAGCCAAATGGAACAGAAACGCGTGACTGGATGTAGGGAGGGGAACGCTTCCTTACGATCCAGAGCTACTTCTTGCTCCCGGGATCCGTTTTGCACAAGCCGTGAGGAGCGCGCTCAGGAAGGGTCCAAGATGCTTGGCAACCGTCTGCCTCCTCCCGCGTTGTTCCACCTTGACCAGCAGGGAGAATTCTTGTGCACGGCAGGGTGAAGGCGAAGGATGTTTCCGCGCGGGTTCGTCGGGCGGTGAAGCACGGCAGCCCGGGTGGAATGATGTCCGGCGCAGCCAAATGGCTAGCTCCCGCCTTGCTCAGTGCCGCGGCGCTTGGGGCGTCGGCGCTCTATGTGCGCAAGAAGACCCGTGATGCGGAGCGGCGACATCCTCCCGTGGGGCGGTTCGTCAATGTGGACGGCGTGCGGGTGCATTATCTGGAGCGGGGGCAGGGCGAGCCTCTGGTGCTCATCCATGGCAACGGCTCCCTGATCCAGGATTTCATGGTCAGCGGCCTCGTGGACCGGCTGGCGGAGCGCTATCGGGTCATCGTCTTCGACCGGCCGGGTTTCGGCTACAGCTCGCGCCCGCGTCGTGTCTGGACTCCGCGGGCGCAGGCCCGGTTGCTGCACCGAGCCCTGCAATGGCTCGGTGTCGAGAAGGCCCATGTGCTGGGCCATTCATGGGGCACGCTGGTTGCGATCTCGCTTGCGGTCGAGAACCCCTCGTTCGTGGAAAGTCTCGTTCTGGAGGGCGGCTACTACTATCCGACGGCCCGTGCGGACGTGGTGCTCTTCTCTCCGCCGGCCATTCCGGGGATTGGCGACCTGATGCGGCATACGGTGTCCCCTCCGATAGCAAGCCTCCTGCTTCCGAAGATGATCGACAAGATCTTCGCTCCGGCGCCAGTACCGGATCGGTTCCACCGGCTCTTTCCCAAGGAACTCATCCTGCGGCCTCTCCACCTGCGCGCCGCTTCGGAGGATACCGCCCTGATGATTCCGGCGGCAGCCGAAATGCAGCGCCACTACCAGGAGCTGGTTGCTCCGGTGGTGATCATTGCGGGCGCGGACGATCAGGTCGTCGAGATCCGCCGGCATTCCGAACGGCTACACCACGAGCTCCCCGGGAGCGAGCTTATCGTTTTGCCGCGGGTCGGTCATATGGTCCATCACACGGCCCCCGATCTGGTCATCGAGGCCGTGGATCGCGCGGCTCATCGCGCCGCGAGGGCGCACTCGGCCGCGGCCCAGGAAGGCACGACAGCGGCCGTATGGCCTTGATTCCAAGGGCTTTTGCACTTCCCGGCGGAAGCCCTTGTAAAACCGCCCTATAGTTCTTATGTTGGGTTCATCGACATTTGGCCGGACAATCGGGCTGTTACGCCTTGGCATGCCAGGCGCACGTTCAGACGCTCTCCAAACATCGACGAACCGAGTGTGAGGTCGCGCTTTCGCGCGCCCTTGAGCTCACGTGCACTAACGCATTGCTAAGGATTACCCCATGAATACGGGCACCGTTAAGTTCTACAACGATCAAAAAGGCTTCGGCTTCATCCAGCCTGACAACGGCGACAAGGACGTGTTCGTCCATGCGACCGCTCTTGAGCGTGCCGGTCTGCGCGGCCTTCGTGAAGGTCAGAAGGTTTCCTTCGACACGGCTGAAGACCGCCGGACCGGCAAGATCGCCGTCAACAACATCCAGGCTGCGTAAAGCGGCCTTTCCGGCGCTGGCTCGTCTAGCGCCGGATCTTCCGGGCCGCTCCCATCAGGGGGCGGCTTTTTGCTTCGCGCTTCGCTGGAGGATTTGGCCTCCAGCGTGGCCGCAACAGCGAGGACGCCATGTACACCTTTCACAAGCAAGCACCTGCAAAATCCGTGATGTATACCGTAACCTACAAGGACGGCCGGACGGCCTACCTTTGGGTGGATGGGAACAACAAGGCGGCAGACGATCGGCTCGTGGGCCTGATCGCCAAGGATCAGCAGGAACAGGGCTTGATCCCCGATGGAACAATTGCCAGCATCAAGCGCGTGCGCTGAGCAGGACAGGATAACGACACACAATGAGTGGCTTCAAAGACAAGGGCTTCACCGACAGGCTCTCCAACGCGGCATCCGCCAAGAAGGCCGTGCTGGATAAATTCCGCGCACGCCCGGCAGGGGACGATCCGGCCGTGGTGGAGCGACGGGAGGCCCGTTTGGCTGCCAGTCAGGCCCGTGAAGCGCGACTGGCCGAAAGGGCGGCTACCCGGCTTGAGGATGAAGCACGCAGAGCCACCGAGCTGGCAGCTGCGGAAGCGGAGCGCATCGCTCGGGAAGAGCGGGAAGTCATTGAGAAAGCCGAGCGCGAAGTCGCTTTGGAAGCTGAACGCAAGGCTGCCCGTGACGCCCGCTATGCTGCCCGCAAGGCGCGTAAGTAGGCATAGTTAATGGTCACGCGCAGCGAGCGCCTGAACGAATTCGTCAGGGATCGCGATCCCGCGCCCGACGCACGGGTTCAGCTCCTGTGTGAGGATCACGTCGGAACCTACCTCATCCCGTTTCCGTGCCAGCGCACGAACAATGCTTGGCGTAACGCCAAGACGGGGGAACCGATCGAAGCCACTGTGATCGGGTGGCGAGAATGCCCCATGCTTTGCCGGGATGGCGCACCCCCTGTCAGCTGAGCGGTCTCGCTGCCGCTCATAGAAGGCGGATCGTGAACTGACACTTGGTCAGGGGCTCTGCAAGGCCTCTTTCGAGGAAGACCCCTGTGGATCTATTCGACGTTGTGGTGATCGGCGCGGGTGCGGCCGGCATGATGTGCGCCATAGAGGCCGGAAAGCGTGGTCGGTCGGTGCTGGTTGTCGACCATGCGGCGAAGCCCGGGGAGAAGATCCGCATTTCAGGCGGCGGACGGTGCAATTTCACCAATCTCAACGCGGCGCCGCAGAATTTCATCTCGCGAAATCCGAGCTTCTGCATCTCGGCGCTACGCCGCTACACCCAGCGCGATTTCATCGCGCTCGTGGAGCGATACGGCATCGCCTATCATGAAAAGACCCTGGGCCAGCTCTTCTGCGACGGCTCATCGCTTCAGATCATCAACCTGCTGGTGTCGGAGATGAACGGCTATGGCGTCGAGCTTCGCCTGTCCACATCGGTGGAAAAGGTCGAGAAGACGTCCGATGGTTTCCAGATCCAACTCTCACAGGGGCTTGTACAGTGCAGGTCGCTTGTGGTCGCGACAGGGGGAAAATCCATTCCCAAGATGGGCGCAACCGGGTTCGGGTACGATCTGGCGGCGCGGTTTGGCCTGAAGCTGACGGAAACACGCCCGGCCCTTGTCCCCCTGACCCTGGAGCCGACCATGCTTGAACGGCTCAAGCCTCTGGCAGGTGTTGCGGTCGATGCGGTGGCGGCATGCGGCAAGACCCGCTTTTCCGAGGCGATGCTCTTCACGCATCGGGGTCTGAGCGGGCCATCGATCCTTCAAATCTCATCCTATTGGCGCGAGGGAAGCGAGATCGTCATCTCCATGCTGCCGGAGGTCGATGTTTTCGAGAAGCTGCGCGCCTCGCGGTCCCAGAATGGCCGACAGGCTCTTCAGACCGCTCTTGCGGCCTTCCTCCCGAAACGTCTCGCGCAACTGATCGGCGAGGCGGAACCGGGGCCTCACAATCTCGCGGACTATTCCGATAAGCACCTGCGCCGGATCAGTGAAGCCGTGAATCAATGGCGTTTCAAGCCTGCAGGATCTGAAGGATATCGCACCGCCGAGGTGACGCTCGGCGGCGTCGACACCCGCGAACTCGATTCCAGGACCATGGAGGCGAAGGCCGTGCCGGGACTTTATTTCGTGGGTGAAGTCGTGGACGTGACTGGCTGGCTTGGCGGGTACAATTTCCAATGGGCCTGGTCATCGGGTTGGAGCGCTGGGCAGGCTGTTTAAGGCAGCCTTGAGGCCTAAGTCGTCAATGATGACGTGTCTTCAGCACGAGCGTGAAGGGCAGGATGGCCACGCGGCAGTGCAGTTCATCCTCGATCTCGACAGACCACTTCGCCCAGTTGCGGAGCCGCTTCTCGCCCGCCACCAGATCCAAGATCGCCACGACCGCATGTTCGATCGCTTCCTTGGGGCCTGGGCACTCCTCGCCGCGTGAATCGGGGACATGAAGATGTCCGTGACGAAGGTTGAAGTAGTAGCGGGGCGCTTGCATGTCTACAGCGTGATCGGACCCGCGGGTCCGTGATAGAGGATGGAAAATCCGCGTGAGCGCAGCCCATGGAGTAGGGCATTCGATCTGATGTACCCGACCACAATGCCAAGATCTTGCGCCAAGCGATTGTCCAGGCCTAACTCCGCGGCGGCGGCCGCCTTGGCCTTCTCGGAGACAGGGCGAATTGTCCAAAAGGCCTCGTCGTTGCGTAGAACCTGAAAATCGATGTGCCGGTCGTTTTGTCCGGCAGCTACTGCGGCCGCATGAGATGTTGATTGCATGTAACCCCCCGGAAGTAGTATAGGCGGGGCGCTGTCGTGATGTCGCCGAAGTCCAAAGCACTCAGCTTGGTTGCTTGGAATTGCTGCGCGGATCCCTCTTTCGCCGGAAGCTTATAATAAAAATTACTCCATAGTTGTGAGTAATCAGCCGGACTCGATTCGTCATGATGCGCAAGGGAATTACTACGTTCGGGCCTGAGTTGCCGTGAGACCGGCTTTGCATGGAATGCCGGACGAAATTGTCACCGACGCCGTCTGGCGATGCCATCCAGGCGTTGCGACAAACCTATAATGTCGCTCCAGGGATCGCGCCGGAGGTGCTCCAGGCGACCTAGCAGGTTCAGGACGCGGTATTGATGGCCGCTGCGCAGGGACGAGAGTTCCGACCATTCGACCGGCGTCGAGACCGGCGCACCCGACCTCGCGCGTGTCGAGTATGCGGCAACAGCAGTCGCGCCCCGGCCGTTGTGGAGATAATCGATGAAAATGCGGCCCATGCGGGCCGTTTTCGCCAAGGTCGCCGTGTATCGGTCCGGGCTGTCCTTTGCCATCGCCAGAGCGACAGTTTGGGCGAAGCTCTTCGCTGCGTTCCAGTCGATGCTCGGCTTGATCGGCAACACCACGTGCAGGCCCTTGCCGCCCGTGGTCTTGACAAAACTTTCCAACCCCATGGCCTTGAGGCGTTCGCGGACATCCTGTGCGCCCTGCACCACGTCGTCCCATCCAACGCCATCGCCGGGATCGAGATCGAAGGTGATGCGATCCGGCTTCTCGACCGAGGTTAGGGTCGAGCCCCATGGATGGATTTCCAGAACGCCCGCCTGCACGAGCGCGAGCAGCCCACGCAGGTCGCGGATGGCAAGAGCTTCGTCGTCGCCCACGCGCACGCGCTGAACAAGATCCTCGTCCAACCCCGCCCAACCATGTTTCTGGAAGAAGCACTCTTTCTGCGATCCGGAGGGGCACCGCAGCAGAGACAGCGGACGGCCGACGATATGCGGCAGGATCCACTCCTCGATCTCGGCATAGAACTCCGCCAATCCGAGCTTTGTCAGGCCGTCATCCTCCCAGAGGACGCGGTCGGGATGGGTAAGCCTCGCCGTGCCCAGAGCAGGCGACCTCTCGCAGGAGGTTTCCGCAGGCGCATCCTCGCGAACCACGTCGCGCGCGTCCTTGTCGTCTCGCAGCCCCTTGAACGCCGCATGACGCAGGAGGCCGTCATGGGTCCAGCCGCGATATTCGATTTCCACCACCCGTTCAGGCCTCACCCATCGAACGCCCCGTCGCGCGTCAGCGGAAAGCCGAACCGGGAACGGGGCCGCGGGCGACTCGATTGCGCCGATATCATCCCACAAGGCTCGTGCCATGGGTGCGGTGAACCCCGTACCGACGCGACCCACGTGAAGAAGCTTGCCGTTGTCATAGAGCCCGAGGACGAGGGAGCCGATCGCCTTGCGGCTCGTGGTGGAGGGGACGTAACCCGCAATCACGAATTCCTGCCGCTGCGTGCATTTGCTTTTCAGCCAGTGATCGCCGCGGCCCGACCGATAGGGGAGGTCGGAGCGTTTCGAGACGATACCCTCCAGTCCCATGCGGCAGGCATGGCGAATAAGGGAGTCACCGTCGTCGACGATATGGTCGCTGAAGCGGATCGCGCCACCCGCGGGCAGGTCGTCGAGGGCAAGTTGCAGCAGTGACTTGCGATCCAGCAACGAGGCTTTCCGCATATCCTGCCCATCGAGATAAAGCAGATCAAAAGCATAAAATGCGAGCCTGTCGGACCTGCCCGCTTTCAGATCCTGCTGAAGCGCTGAAAAGCTCGACACGCCGCTCTCGTCCTCCACGACAACCTCCCCGTCGATGAGCGCCGACGGAAGCCGCAGCTCCTTCAGAGCGTCCGCAACGGGCTGGAACTTTGCCGTCCAGTCGAGACCTTTTCGCGTGAGAAGGCGAACCTTGCCGCCGTCGACCCTGGCCTGAAGGCGATAACCGTCGAACTTGATCTCATGGAGCCAATCCGGCCCCGTCGGCGCATTCTCCACGAGCTTGGCCAAACTGGGCTCCACGAAGGGTGGTAGGACTCCCTTTTTTGCGCCGGCGATTTTCGCCGATGGCAGTGTCGTGGTGGAGCGGGTGGCCGCAACCTTCGCGCGGGCGCGATGGTCTGCGCGAACCTGTCCCCCTTGGGTCAGTTCCTCGATGGTGTTTCCGGTCAGGACGGATGTAGTCTCGGTGTCGACGATTTCAGGGCCATCGTGGCGCGCATGCTCGTCGTCCGATTTCAGCAGCAGCCACTGCTCCTTGGTGTCGCGCGGCTTCGGTCTCGTGCGCACCAGACGCCAACGTCCCTTGAGGCGTTTCCCTTCGAGCGCAAACGTGAGGCGGCCGGTCGCGTAGCCTTCACGAGGATCGCCTTCCGGAATCCAGCGGCCCTCATCCCACACGATCATCGTGCCGCCGCCATATTGGCCGGCCGGTATCACGCCCTCGAAAGTCAGGTATTCCAGCGGGTGATCCTCGGTGTGGATCGACAGCCGCTTCTCGCCGGGAACAAGGCTCGGACCGCGGGTTACCGCCCAACTCTTCAGAACTCCGTCGAGTTCAAGTCTGAGGTCGAAATGCAGGCGGCGCGCGTCGTGCTTCTGCACCACGAAGCGGTTGCCCTTGGCTTTTGCACGATTGGCGCGTGGTTCGGACGTGACTGAGAAGTCGCGCTTCGCGTCATAGGCATCGAGCGGGCTTTTCTGTCTTGTCTTGTGAGATTGTGGTGATGCACGGCCGACAGGAACGCGCTTCGAATCCCGTCGCTTCAGCACGGTCTTCGGTTTCTGCGTGGAGTTCACCTTTTGCATCGATCAAGCCTCGAACCAGAGCGTCAGCTCGCGCGCTTCATATTCTTGGAGCGGCCCGCGGTTGCCCGGCCCTTGCCCGACGAGCGACCATTTGCAGGCGTCTTCTTGCGTTCCGTCGGCTTGCTCTTGGATTTGGTTGGAGGCTTCTCCGCCTCGATGCTCTTTCGCAGCACATCCATGAGGTTGACCACGTTCGAGGGCTTCGATGCCGAAACGGACTTCGTCTTGTGTCCGTCCTGCTTCGAGCGCACCAGTTCGATGAGCGCGTTCTCGTAGCGATCCTCGAACATTTTCGGGTCGAAATGCGTCGCCTTGCCTTCGATGATATGAACCGCGAGATCCCTCATTTCCTTGGGATAGTTGGGCTGCGGAATCTCGTCGAAGATCGCGCTCTCATCCCGTACTTCGGCGGCTGAATGAAGCGTCGTTCCAACCAGGCCCTGATCGAGCGGTTCCAGGAGCAAAAGCCTCTCGCGGCGGGACATGACCACACGACCGAGGCCTGCCATCCCTTTGTCTCGGATCGCGTCGCGAATGACTGCGAAAGCCTCCTGCGCGACCCGATCATCGGGCGCGATATAGTATGAGGTATCGAGATAACGCTCGTCGACTTCGTCCCTGGGCACGAAACTTTCGATGTCGATCGTATGGGTGCTCTCGAGCTTCAGCGCATCGAGTTCTTCCTCCTCGACGAGGATGTAATTGCCTTTGCCGACTGCATAGCCTTTGACCTGGTCGTCGGATTCGACCGGTTCTCCAGTTTCTGAATCGATATACTGTCTCTGAACCCGGTTTCCGGTTTTCCGATTGAGGGTATTGAATCGGATTCGGCTTGACGAATTCGTTGATGGATAGATTGCGACTGCGCACGAAACAAGCGACAGCTTCAAGTAACCCTTCCAAATCGCCCTCGTCGCCATAGTAATACTCCACACTATACTAACAGGCTAGAGGCTAAATGACTCTCGCATGACTTGAACCGCTGCTGGTGCGAGTCAAACGCGACTCAAATTGAGTCGTTCCGAATCATTTTTTCTTTAACGATTGCTTCACATTCGGGCGAGGGCGGGAGTTGGCGAGTCTATTGCTGGCCTCTACGAATCCTTGCTACGGCAAGCCTTTGCGGCCTGTGCGCGCGCCACGTCCCCGATCCCGCATTGGCATCCGTCTCGTCCATGGCTACCTTGCGGGCATTCCTAAGCCTGGAGAGATGAGTATGACCGATACCCCGCCCGACCGCCTGTGCGCGAACCCCAACAGCCCCTACTACAATGAAGCTTTGCTGGAGCGCGGCATCGGCATACGGTTCAACGGCGTCGAGAAGACCAATGTGGACGAGTATTGCGTGAGCGAAGGCTGGGTCCGGGTCACGGCCGGAGCCGCCAAGGACCGCGCCGGCAACCCCATGACGATCAAGCTCAAAGGCAAGGTAGAACCCTATTTCCGGCAGGCCGAATAGGGGTCAGCCTTTCAGCGCGGTGCCGGCGTATCCGATGATATCCGCAAACAGGGCCATGATAACGCCGGCCGCAACGAGGATGAGACCCGCCAGGAAGATCCGGATCGATCGGTTGTAACGCCGCAGCTGCAAGGACGTGATCAACAGCAGATCCGCCAAGGACTTGATCTGAAGTCCGATGCCCAGGGTGATCGTCGAAACGGAGAACAGGTCCACGGTGGCCCACTCGCCCGGAAGCCCTGCCCAGCGGCTCAGAAACCCGAGCGAGAAGCCGACGACGACGCCGATGGCCGTGATGGAGCCGTTCCGGAACGTGGAGTCGATGCTGCTGCGTTCTGTAACGAGCTCATGGGCTTTGGGCGGGTCATCGGCCATGATCGGGTCCGCTTGGCAGAGACCCGATCATACCTGAGTTTCCCGTCCCTGCCACGAGCCTCGGTCGAGGCTAAGCCAGTGCGGGCTCCCGCCCGAGCATCTTCTGGACTCCGGCCAAAATCTCGTAGGAGCGCAGGCGCGCCCTGTGGTCGTAGATCGCTGAGGCGACGATGATCTCGTCCGCCCCCGTCTGCTCGATGAAACCCTCCAGCCCCTGGCGGATCGTTTCAGGCGAGCCCACGACGGAGCAGGCCAGCATGTTCATGGCTTGCGCCTTCTCGGCAGGCGACCAATAGCTTTCGATGTCGTCGATCGGCGGCTGGAGCTGGCCGCGCGTGCCGCGGAACAGGTTCGTGAATTGCTGCTGCGGCGAGGTGAAGAGATAGCGCGCTTCTTCGTCCGTTTCGGCCGCGATCACGTTCACGCCCACCATCGCATGCGGCTTGTCAAGCTGCGCCGAGGGCTGGAAACGCTCGCGATAGACCTGGAGAGCCTGCATCAAGGCGTTGGGGGCGAAATGGGATGCGAATGCGTAAGGCAGGCCCAGCATGGCGGCAAGCTGCGCGCCGAACAGGCTTGATCCAAGAATCCAGAGCGGAACATTGGTGTCAGTGCCCGGAACCGCTTGTACGGCCTGCCCCGGCCGGAGCGGCCCGAGCAACGCCTGAAGCTCGACCACGTCCTGCGGAAAGGTGTCGGCGCTCGACGGATCCCGGCGCAGGGCGCGAAGCGTGCGCTGATCGGTGCCGGGCGCTCGTCCGACGCCGAGGTCGATCCGGCCCGGATACAGGGATTCCAGCGTACCGAACTGCTCGGCGATGATCATGGGCGCATGGTTCGGCAGCATGATGCCGCCTGCACCCACGCGGATCGTGCGCGTGCCGCCCGCCACGTAGCCGATGACAACGGACGTCGCGGCGCTGGCGATGCCGACCATGTTATGATGTTCGGCAAGCCAGTAGCGGTTATAGCCCCACCGCTCGGCATGCTGCGCCAGATCGAGCGTATTACGCAGGGCATCCGTCGCGGCGGACCCTTGAGGAATGAGCGCGAGATCGAGAACCGAGAAGAGAGGCATAGCGTGTTCTTTCCCATACGTTTGGGCGGAAGCCTGCCGCATGTGCGATCAGGCTGCGATCCCAATGGTTCGTTGAGAGATCGGCTCTATGGGCCCCAAGCGCAAGGCTTTCAGACTCAAACCAGCCAGACGCGAGGTGCATCAATGCGTGCGGGTGGCGTCGCCTCGGCCGACAGCATATTGCTCTTGGCCGGGAAAAGATGCTAAGCGTTACTTATTCGACAGGGGTGCTCCGTATCGCCGGGGCTGAGATGATGGCGCGAAGCCGTCGGACCCTCAAGCTGATCTGGGTAATACCAGCGGAGCGAGGCGGCCATGTTTTCTGGTGCACAAATTTGCCTTTATCCGATGACCGACGATTTCGTCGGCGTCATCCTCGGCGCGATCGATGCGCTCGAGCCTTATCGTCCGTCCTTCCGAATTGAGACGGACGACGTCTCGACATTGATCGTCGGACCGCCGGAGCAGCTTTTCCCGGCCATGCGCGACCTCTTCCTCGCGGCGGCCAACCACGGCATTCACTGTGTTCTCGCCGCAACCGTATCGCGCGGCTGCCCAGGCGAGCCGGACGATCCGATCTGCACACCGATCGGCCATGTCGTGCATGACAAACCGCTTGATGATCGCATCGCGGCTGCCATCGCGCAGGTCGTGGATGCTCCCAAGACCGGTCAGATCGTCGCCGCCCAGTTCTCGCTCTATCCGTTGGGCGGCGGGCACCACATGGATGAGATCTACGGCTGCATCGAATTTCTCAAGAAGTCCGGCGTATTCGACCGGTCGAAGAACTTCTGTACCAAGCTGCGCGGCGATGCCGGCGCGGTCTTTGCAACGCTCAGCGAAGCGTTCCTGCGCTTTGGCGCCCTGAACGGCCATGTGGCCATCGACCTCAAGGTGTCGGCCAACAGTCCGAGCGCCGTCTGAATCCCACTTCGATCCCTGCTGATATTTCGGGAGAATACCATGCCTGACAGACTAGGCTGGACGTTGAGGGAGACCCTCATCGTCACCGTTCTCGGCGCAGTCTTCGCCGTCCTTTATCTTGGCTGGGTCCAGGTGTGGTTGGTCGCGCAGGCGGCTTTCGGCGCTCTGACCATGGACGTGGTGATGGGCTTCTGGTTCATCGTGTCCATCGTCGCGGCCGCTATCATCCGCAAACCCGGCGTCGCATTGGCGTCGGAAGTGCTCGCTGCCGCCGTCCAGATCCTGCTCGGCTCCCCGGCCGGTCTGCTGCTGCTGGTGACCGGCGTAGTTCAGGGCGCGGGCGCCGAGGTGGTGTTCGCCGCAACCCGATGGCGCAACTATTCCCTGCCGGTTCTCATGGCGGCCGGTGTCGGCGCGGCGGTCTTTTCCTTCGCCTATACGTGGGTGCGGTTCGACTACGTGGCGCTTCAACCCACCCTTGTCATCGCCATGTTCGTCCTGCGCTGCTTGAGCGGCGCGCTGCTCGGCGGGTTGTTGGGACACTGGATCGTGGAAGCGCTCTACAAAACCGGCGCGCTTGCTGGTCTTGCGATCGATCATGAGAAGCGCTCGGCCATTGCCTGAGAGCGCTCCCGTCGCCGAGTGGCAAGGGGTCCGTGTTCGCTATCCTTTCGCCAAGCGCCAAGCTGTCGGCCCGGTCGACATGGATGTCAAACGAGGAGAGCGAGTTCTCCTGCTCGGAGCCTCGGGCTCGGGCAAGTCCACTCTTCTCCTCACGCTGACCGGGCTCGTGCCCCGGAGCATTCCGGCTGAAGTCGATGGACGCGTCAGCCTGTTCGGAGACGATGCCCTGTCGCGCAAGCCCTCCGAGTGGGCCTCGTGTGTGGCGCAGTATTTCCAGGACGCAGACCAGACCTTGTGCGGGATGCGCGTAGAGGACGAAATCGCGTTTGCGTTGGAAAATTTTGCACTGCCGCCGGACAAAATTGATCGGGCTGTGACGGATGCAATGCGACAGCTCGGATTGCCTGAGAGCTGGCGCAAGCGCCGTTCGACGGCGCTCTCCGGCGGGGAGCGGCAGCTCGTGGCGCTCGCGGCGACGCTGGTGCAGGATGCGGCGATTTTCGTGGCGGACGAGCCCACGGCGCATCTCGCTCCAGAGGCTGCTGAACGCCTCCACGGGCTTCTGACAGCGCACGAGCCGGATCGAAGCGTGTTGATCGTGGATCACCGGCTCGATGGTCTGATGGAAGCAATCGACCGCGTGGTCGTCCTCGGAAACGATGGATCGATTCTCACACAGGGACACCCTCGCACGATTTTCCGCGAGCAGCGCGAGATGCTGATATCCTTTGGGATCTGGTGCCCTGCCGCGAGCGAGCTGGATGCGGCCTTGGTGAAGGCTGGGGTCGCTTCGCCGATTCCTCCCTTGTCCCTCCCTGAGGCTCTTGAGCATCTCGATCCTGCGGTTGCGTCACGTTCGAGCATCGACAGGGCCCGACCCGCCGTGGAGGCATTCGTGGCCGCGCACTCGGCGAACAGGGGAGGGGAGCGCCACTCGCGGGTTGTCGCAAGACTTGAGCAGGCGGATTGTGCGCCCTTCCTTGCCCCGACGGTTCTGCGCAGCGTCGACGTGGCAATCCATGAAGGCGAGATCCTGGGCATTATCGGCCCGAACGGCGCCGGCAAATCGACGCTCGGCGCCTGTCTTTCGGGTCTCTTGGAGCTGAAAGCGGGCAGGAGGACCGGTGCGCCGGGAGGCATTGCTTTCCAAAGGCCTGAAAACCAGTTCGTGTCCGGCTCGGTTCGCGACGAGCTGCTTGGTGCATTGCCGAAGGCGATGACGGGAGACGAGAAGACCAAGCGTATATCCGGTTTTTTGGAGACGTGGGGTCTTGAAGGACTGGAAAGCCGGCATCCCTTCGAGCTTTCGCAGGGCCAGAAGCGCCGGCTTGCGCTCGCAACGCTCACCATCTCGGACCGATGGCCCTTGTTGATCCTCGACGAGCCCATCGCTGGCCTTGATGCCCGCGCCGCATCCGTGCTGGAAGCTCAGGTCCTAGAATTTAGCCGGAAGGGTCGCGCAATCGCCGTCATCACGCACGATATGGATCTGGCGCTGCGCCTGTGCTTTCGCAGCGTCGTCGTGGGTGAGGGGTGCATCATAGCGGATGGGCCTACGGAGCAGATCTTGAGCGACCCGGAGCTGCTCAAGCGTGCCGGACTCGCTGAGCCTTCCTGTGCGAAGGCGCGTGAATGGCTCCTGCGGGTGGCGATGTGCTGAAGTCTCTCAACCCCCTTACCAAACTGGCTGTCTGCATCCTCTGGCTCGCGGCCGCAGTGTTGATCTTCGATCCATGGTTCCAATGCGCCGTCATCGTGATCACGGGTATTGTGCTGATTGTCCTCAATCGGACTTCCCCTCTTGTGATCCTCGGCCTGATGGTGCCGTTCAGCCTGTTCGGCTTCGGCTTCCTGACAACAGCGCTTCTCTTCCGCAAGGAGAGCGATTTCGCGCTGCGCGTGGCAGGGGAAACGCCTTTCGCATCGGCGGCCTTTTCTGCCAGCATCACGCTGTTTCTGCGCGCCGTTTCGTGCGGGATGATCTCCGCGTTCTTCGCCCTCACGACCGATCCTGGGGCCTTTGTGCGGGCGCTCATGGTCCACTGCCGGTTGCCGCCGCAGATCGGCTACTCGCTCTTTACCGCTATGCAGCTCGTGCCCGATCTCGCGGCGGAGGCGCAGCAGATGCGGCTTGCCCGCGCCATGAAATTAGGGCGTGTGCCTCGGCGCATTCCTGGACCCGTGGAAGCGTTCAGCTTGTGCGTTCCGCTTCTTGCCTTCGCGATCCGCCGCGCCGGACGCACGGCCATCGCCATGGAGGCGAGGGGGCTTGCGGCAAATGCTCCGCGTACGGTCATGAATGCGCCGGCATTTCAGGAGCGTGACTTCGCCTTCCTGTCGATCGCGGCGGCTTCTCTCACGGCATGCATCGTCGCCGTTATGGCGGATCGCGGACTATTTCCATCATGATGCGAGCCGGATCGCTCCGGCTCGCATGTCGTTGAAGCGTCAATTCACTAAAACGTGCTACTCCGCAGCTTCGGACCGCGGCGACGGCTCCTCGCGCTTCCCGCTGGTATAAGTGCTGCCGGGACGGTTCTGGCCCGGTGCGGGCCGGCCTTCCAGCGGCGGCAACTCGAGCGCCTTATAGAGGTCGATTCCTGCGCCTTCCGCGACACGGCGGCCGTAATCCTCGTCGCAGTGCCAGAAGTGCCAGACCATGCGCAGGGCGATGTGCTCAGGGCAGTCCTTCATGTCGGCCACGAGATTGTTGATCAGGTCGTTGCGCTCCCAATCCTCGAAGGTGCGATAGCGGTTGCCGGCCTGCTTGTAGTCGTCGGCCATGCGCGTGGTCTGGTAGCGGCCCAGATGACCTTCGACCCACTGGTGATACTCCTTCGCGGCCTTAGGGGCTTCACGCAGACCCCCCATGGAGCTCGGCTCGTAGTTCACGTGTTTGCTCTGGTCCTTCGCCCGATCGACATGGTAGGTCATCTGTCCGTCACGCTGGTTCGTCTGCGCGCGCGCCTGCTCCTGCGGGGCATTGATCGGAAGCTGAAGGTAATTGGCGCCTACCCGATAGCGCTGCGTGTCCGAGTAGGACAGGGTCCGGCCCTGGAGCATCTTATCGTCGGAGAAATCGATCCCATCCACGAGAACGCCTGTGCCGAAGGCCGACTGCTCCGTTTCGGCGAAGAAGTTGTCCGGGTTGCGATCGAGCACGACACGGCCGACGGGCAGAAGCGGGAACTGATCCTCCGGCCACCGCTTCGTGTCGTCGAGCGGGTCGAAGTCGAGCTCCGGATGGTCGTCGTCCGACATGATCTGCACGCACATTTCCCATTCGGGGAAATCGCCGCGCTCGATGGCGTCGTAGAGATCGCGGGTCGCATGCCCCACGTCCTTCGCCTGAATCTCGGCCGCCTGCTCGCTGGTGAGGTTCGTGACCCCTTGCTTCGGCTCGAAGGAGAACTTCACCAGCACCGCTTCGCCCTGATCGTTGATCAGCTTGTAGGTGTTGACGCTAGACCCCTGCATATTCCGGTAGCTCGCCGGAATTCCCCAGGGGCTTTTCACCCACGTCACCATGTGCAGCGATTCCGGATGATGCATGACGAAGTCGTAGAAGCGCCACGCTTCCTGTCGGTTCGATACGGGATCGGGCTTGAAGGCGTGGATCATGTCCGGGAACTTGATCGCATCGCGAATGAAGAAAACCTTGAGGTTGTTGCCTACAAGATCCCAGTTGCCGTCCACGGTCTTGAACTTGATGGCGAAGCCGCGCGGGTCGCGGGCGGTCTCCGGCGAGTCTTTGGAGCCGATCACGGACGAGAAGCGGATGAACACCGGCGTGCGGACGCCAGTCTGCGTCAGAACCTTAGCGCGGGTGTATCGGCTCGCAGGCTCCTCGCCGATCTTGCCATAGGGTTCGAAATAGCCGTGCGCGCCGGTGCCCCGGGCATGGACAACCCGCTCCGGGATGCGCTCCCGGTCGAAATGGGTGATCTTTTCGATGAACTGGTAGTTCTCGAGGGTCGCGGGGCCGCGCTCGCCGACGCTGCGCAGGCTCTGGTTGTCCGAGACAGGATGTCCCTGGCGTGTGGTGAGGGTTGGGCGCTGATCGGCCATAGGGGTCCCCTTAGCGTGTTGGACTGGTGCTGGTCGGATTGGTTTCCACGGCCATGGATGCAACGATGGCCGAAGGGCTTGCGGGTCAACGCCGCAGGCGCACAGACGTTTCACGTCTCGTCCACATGGACTTTTCGGGCGTTAGGGCCTGCTTAAGACTCTCGGTCTCAGATCCTTGTCAGACGGTGGGACGATTCTCATTCGTTAGGACTCGAATGAAACAAGATAGCGGGGCGGCATGAGTGAGCGCGGGAATGCGGGAGTGACCAACGGCGCCCTGCTGGCGGGGCGGATCCTGCTGGCGGGCTGCTTCGTGCCGACGGCTTATGCCCATATGTCGAACATCTCGGGCTTTGCGGTATCCATGCGGGCTCAGGGGCTACCCTACGCCGATGCGCTGGCCGCGCTCATTGTGCTGGCCGAGGCATTCGGTCCGCTGGCTCTCGTGGTGGGGTTCGCGCCGCGCATCAGCGCCGCAGCCCTTGTGGCCGCCACCATGACCACCACCGGCGCTCTGCATCGGTTCTGGGAATTCGCCGGAGCGGCCCGTCAGATGGAGCAGACAATCTTCATCTCTCAGCTCGGCATTCTGGCTGCGCTCCTGTTCTACTTTACGGCTGGGCCGGGAGCCTGGAGCTGGCAGGCTTGGTGGCGGGGAGCCGTCGCGAAGCCCAAACCGGCTGCGCGCAAGAAGCCGTCCCGTCCGCGCACCCCGCGCCCACGTCCCGCGCCGGCCAAATCCGAGCCGGCGGAGGAAGATTGGGCGGATGCCGCCTAGCAAGCCGCTTTCCGCCTGACAGATCCATCCGCCTGATCTGGACATGATCGACGCCAGCGCCATGTCCAACCGCGCACATCACCCCAGAACCGCCGCGAGGGGAACTCGCGCGTCGGTTCGGGCATTCGCGGGAGCGCCGTCATGCAGAAGCGTCGACTTGGAAATTTGGAAGTGTCCGCCATCGGTCTCGGCTGCATGGGCATGTCGGACTTCTATGGCGGCCGCGACGAGGATGAGGCGATCGCCACCATCCACCGGGCGATCGAACTCGGCGTCACCTTTCTCGACACGGCCGATATGTATGCCGTGGGCCGCAACGAGGAACTTGTCGGCCGCGCCATTCGCGACCGCCGCGACAAGGTGGTGATCGCAACGAAATTCGGCAATGTGCGCGCTCCTGATGGAACGCACTTGGGTATCAACGGCAAGCCTGAATACGTGCGCCAGTCCTGCGAGGCGAGCCTCAAGCGGCTGGGCGTCGACACGATCGACCTCTACTACCAGCACCGCGTCGATCCCAATACGCCGATCGAGGACACGGTAGGGGCCATGGCCGAGCTGGTGCGCGAGGGCAAGGTGCGACATATCGGGCTTTCCGAGGCGGGCCCGCAAACGATCCGCCGCGCTCATGCGGTACACCCTATTACGGCCCTGCAGACCGAATATTCCCTTTGGAGCCGCGAGCCTGAGGACGAACTTCTGGCGATCGTTCGGGAGCTCGGCATTGGCTTCGTGCCCTATTCGCCTCTGGGCCGAGGCTTCCTGACAGGCCAGATCAAAAGTCTCTACGACCTAGAGCCGGACGATTGGCGGCGCAACGCACCGCGCTTCCAGGGGGAAAACTTCCAGAAGAACCTCGACCTCGTCCGCGAGATCGAAACCACGGCGCGGGAGAAGGGCTGTGCGCCCGCTCAGCTTGCCCTGGCCTGGGTACTGGCGCAGGGCGACGATATCGTGCCGATCCCGGGAACCAAGCGCCGCCGTTATTTGGAAGAGAATCTTGGAGCGTTGGAGGTTGAGCTGACCAGGGAGGAGCTTGATCGGATCGACCGCATCATCCCGCCCGGAGCGGCAGCCGGAACTCGCTATGCTGCACCGGCGATGCAAGCCTTGGGACGGTAATTCGCCGTCATAACCTTAAAAGCCGGGCCGGGCTTGTTCCGGCCTGTGAGGTCTCCGCTGGGCCGGCAGGATAACAGGCCGACAGTAGTGCCACTACCAGTTCCTGCTTGACTCCATTATATTGGATTAATAATCTAATTTAATGGAAGCGCTTTCCGATATAAACGCCCATTTGGCCGGGCGCCTCCGTGGCTTGCGCGCGGAGCATGGCTTGACGCTTGATAGTCTGGCGGAACGAACGGGGGTTAGCCGCTCTATGATCTCGCTGATCGAGCGAGGTGAGAGCAGCCCCACGGCGGTGATCCTCGACAGGCTCGCGGCAGGCCTAGGCGTCACCCTCGCGTCCCTGTTCGCCGCGCGGGAAAGCCCGGAAGCCTCTCCGCTGGCGCGCCGGGCCGAGCAGCGCACATGGCGTGACCCAGAAAGCGGCTACATGCGCCGGAATTTGTCGGCACCTGGCTTTCCGTCTCCCATCGAGCTTGTTGAGGTGATCCTCCCGCCCGGTGCGCGGGTGTCATACGATACAGGGCCCCGTTCGGTCGGGGTCAGCCAACAGGTCTGGATGGTCGAGGGCGAAATTGAACCGACGGTCGCCGACGAGTCCTATCGTCTTGAAGCGGGCGATTGCCTGTCCATGCACATCGGCCAGCCCATAAGCTTTCGCAACCATGCCGACCATCCCGCACGCTATGTGGTGGCGCTCGCTGCCGATCATGTGCCGGCTGGGCTTGGCGGCGCGCAACGTTGAAGGAGTTCCCTGTGAGTGAGCAGGTCAGTCTCGGCGTCCTGGATCCAGATGAGGCCAAAAGACAGATCGGCGCCCTGTCTGCGGTCCTGATGGATTGTGTCGAGGGCGGCGCATCGGTCAGCTTCATGTCACCCCTGTCGCGGGAGAGGGCGGACGCATTCTGGCACGACGTGGCCGAGGGGGTCGCAACGGGCGAGCGCATCCTGCTCGTCGCACGGGACTCGTCACACGGGCAGATCGTCGGGACCGTGCAGGTGGTGCTCAAGCAGCCGGAGAACCAGCCTCATCGGGCCGATGTGGCAAAGATGCTTGTCCACCGCCAGGCGCGGAAACGAGGCGTAGGAGCCGCGCTCATGCGGGCTGCCGAGGATGCGGCCCGCACGGCAGGTAAAGCCGTGCTCGTGCTCGATACCGTGACGGGAGGGGATGCAGAACGCCTTTACACGCGCCTTGGCTGGATGAAGGTTGGCGTCATCCCCAACTACGCTTTGTGGCCGCAGGGCGGGCTATGCGCCACGACCGTCTTCTACAAGCAGATATCCCCTGCCTGATACGGGGCAGGGCGCGCCTGGTAGATGTGCCGGCGCGCCCTTCACGCTCATGAACGGCAAAGGTCCGTTAGCGTCGGCGACGCTGATAGGCGGTGGCTCCATAGGTCTCAGGGCTGGTGACTTGCGATCCGCTGGCATTGGAGACAGGGACGGCCCTCCGGCGGTTGTTGATGCTCCCAGTCGTGCGCACGCCGGTGCGTTTGTTGCTCATCATTCGTTTCTTCATCGTCGGCTGCTGGGCGCGGTTCTGGTAAGCGGTTGCCCGGTACGTGCCTGGGCTCGTGACCTGCGAGCCGCTGGCGTTCGGCACCGGGGTTGGCTGCGCCATGGCGCCTGCGGCTCCAAATGCGAGGGTGGCCGCTGCTATGCTGGCTAAAAGGAAATGTCGCATATCCGTCGCTCCAAGGTTCGTGTGACCCAGCCGCGCAATAGATGCCCTCTTCGGGAGAGCCAACGCGGCTCACGATCCCAAGGTTGCGGCCAAGTTTGGAGTTCATGTTGGGGATAGACGCTGCGGCTTGACGCTTGGGCCCGATAGGCGGAAGCTTTGCGTCGCGGCTTTTGGACGATCCGGAGGGTTCGATGGAATCGAACATGATCCTCGTCGGGCTTGGTGCCTTTCTGGTGGTGGTAGGGGTCGTGCTGGTGGCGGCGCAAACGCTCTGGGCCGGGCGCCTGAGCGATGCCAGACGGCCGCGCTCGGTGGTGGCGGATGCAAGCCTCGAACCCCGTGGGCGCAGCGGCCTTTTTGATATCAGGGCACATTGGCCGGGCGTTGGTCTCGCGGCCCTTGGCATCCTGCTGCTCATCACCGCAGCGGCGTTCTGATCCCAGTATGGGCGGGCTGTCAGAACGAAAACGGCGCCGCATTGGCGGCGCCGTCAGATGAGCACGATTGAAACGGGCGATTAGAAGTCCATGCCGCCCATGCTGCCGGGCATGGCCGGAGCCGCTTCCTTCTTCGGCCGCTCAGCGATCATCGCTTCGGTGGTCACCAGCAGGCCCGCAACCGAGGCTGCGTCCTGCAGCGCCACGCGCACGACCTTGACCGGATCGATGATGCCGAACTTGTAGAGATCGCCGAACTCGCCCGTCTGGGCGTTCCAGCCCGACGCGTAGTCCTTCTGTTCCAGCACCTTGCCAACCACCACGGAGCCGTCTGCACCAACGTTGATAGCGATCTGACGGGCCGGGGACTGGATGGCGCGGCGCACGATCTCTACGCCGGTCCGTTGGTCGGCGTTCTCGGGCTTGACCGCATCGAGAGCCTTGAGCGAGCGCAGGAGCGCAACGCCGCCGCCGGGCAGGATGCCTTCCTCGACCGCCGCGCGGGTCGCATGCATGGCGTCGTCCACGCGGTCCTTCTTCTCCTTCACCTCGACCTCGGTCGCGCCGCCGACGCGGATCACCGCAACGCCGCCTGCGAGCTTGGCCAAGCGCTCCTGGAGCTTCTCACGGTCGTAGTCCGAGGTGGTCTCCTCGATCTGCGCCTTGATCTGACCCACGCGAGCCTCAATATCCTGCTTCTTGCCCACCCCGTCCACGATGGTGGTGTTTTCCTTCTCGATCACCGCCTTCTTGGCGCG
Source organism: Microvirga aerophila (assembly GCF_003332305.1). Classification (GTDB taxonomy): domain Bacteria; phylum Pseudomonadota; class Alphaproteobacteria; order Rhizobiales; family Beijerinckiaceae; genus Microvirga; species Microvirga aerophila. The sequence continues at coordinate 116,826 of NZ_QOIO01000011.1, forward strand.
ACCGAGCATCGGCAGCGTGATATTCTCGAGTTTGATGCCGAGGTCTTCCGAGATCACCTGGCCGCCGGTGAGGATGGCGATGTCCTCGAGCATGGCCTTGCGGCGGTCGCCGAAGCCAGGAGCCTTGACGGCGGCGATCTTCAGACCGCCACGCAGCTTGTTGACCACAAGCGTCGCAAGGGCCTCGCCCTCCACGTCCTCCGCCACGATAAGCAGGGGCTTGCCGGTCTGCACCACTGCTTCCAGAACGGGCAGCATCGATTGCAGGCCCGACAGCTTCTTCTCGTGGATCAGGATGTAAGGGTCCTCAAGCTCCACGCGCATCTTCTCGGCGTTGGTGATGAAGTACGGCGAGAGGTAACCGCGGTCGAACTGCATGCCTTCAACAACATCGAGCTCGGTCTCCAGGGACTTCGCCTCCTCGACGGTGATCACGCCCTCGTTGCCAACCTTCTGCATGGCCTCAGCCAGCATGCGGCCCACTTCGACGTCACCATTGGCCGAGATGGTGCCCACCTGGGCAATCTCGTCGTTGGAGGTGACCTTCTTGGCATTCTTCTTCAGGTCTTCGACAACCGCCTCAACAGCCATGTCGATGCCGCGCTTGAGGTCCATGGGGTTCATGCCGGCAGCCACCGACTTGGCGCCTTCGCGCACGATGGCCTGGGCCAGAACCGTCGCCGTGGTGGTGCCGTCACCGGCAAGGTCGTTGGTCTTCGAAGCGACCTCGCGGACCATCTGAGCGCCCATGTTCTCGAACTTGTCGGAGAGCTCGATTTCCTTGGCGACGGTCACGCCGTCCTTGGTGATGCGCGGAGCGCCGAAGCTCTTCTCGATCACCACGTTGCGGCCCTTGGGACCCAGCGTCACCTTCACGGCGTCGGCCAGAATATCGACGCCCTTGAGCATCTTGTCGCGGGCTTCAAGGGAAAATTTGACGTCTTTGGCAGCCATGTTTCGTCACTCCTTGAGACGTAACGAGATTTGACTCATTCAGAATGGATGGGAGGGCCTCAAGCGGCCTGCTTGCGGGCGATAGTATGCTCGACGATGCCCATGATATCGGATTCCTTCATGATCAGGAGATCCTGGCCGTCGATCTTCACCTCCGTGCCGGACCACTTGCCGAACAGCACGATGTCACCCACGGAAACGTCGAGGGCTGCGATCTCGCCCCTCTCGTTGCGGGCACCGGGGCCGACCGCCACCACCTCGCCCTGCTGAGGCTTTTCCTTGGCGGTGTCGGGAATGATGATGCCGCCAGCCGTCTTTTCCTCGGCATCGATGCGCTTGACCACCACACGGTCATGCAAAGGACGGAACTTCATGAAGCTTCCTCCAGTCATTTCAATCGGTTAACCACCTGCACGGGTCCTCTGCCGGCCCCCGTGCGGCGATGATTTGGGTGGCCAAGCTTCACCGTTCAAGACGGGGTCAGAAATTTTTTTGCGGGTTTTTGGAACCGGGTTGCCGAGCGGTGTTCTGCGCCTGTCAGCAGCCGCGCTAAAAGGCTGCTAAAACGCTGAAATATCTTGCTAAAGGTGTCTTTGACGTCTTGCCGGGGCAGTGCTGTTTTGATCTAATTTCCTGGTCGCCAACCATCATGGAGGGCCTCATGCAGGTATCGCCGGATTTCGCCCGACAGCTTCAGGGTTACGGTCTCACGACCGCGCAGATTCTCTATCGCATCCCCGATCACCGATCCCTGATTCAGGAATATGTCTGGCAGGACTACGACCTCTTTCCGGCTTTCCCGGCCCTCAAGAAGTTCCTCTCCTTCTGGGAGCGCAAGCTCGACGGACCGCTTCATTCCGTCACCGTGGCTCATGCGCGCCTGATCCGACCTGCGGAAATGCGTACCGTCGACGGCGAATTCCGACTGCAATAGCCAGACGAAGGCGGCCGAAACGAGATTTGATGCGTTGTCGTAGGACCGCGTCAACGTGATTGGTTCCTGATGCCCCTGTCCAGCGCCTTTCGCCCTTCGGTTCGGCATACCGATCTGGGCTCCGATTTCTACAACATCGTCGCGCCGGCGGTCTTCCCGCACCACATCCTGCGCCACCGCAATCAGCGATGGGCGGCGCGGGTTGGCCTCGATACATTGAGCGACGAGGAGTGGATCGCACATTTCGGACGCTTCGAGCCGTTGCCGGGAAGCATTCCTGAGCCGCTTGCGCTGCGTTATCACGGGCACCAGTTTCGAAGCTACAACCCTCATCTGGGTGATGGCAGAGGGTTTCTGTTCGCGCAGCTCCATGACCTGCGCGACGGCCGGCTGCTCGATCTCGCCACCAAGGGCAGCGGCCAGACGCCGTGGTCCCGCCATGCGGACGGACGACTGACCCTGAAAGGCGGCGTTCGCGAGGTGCTGGCGACCGAGATGCTGGAAGCGCTCGGTGTCGAGACCTCCAAATCCTTCAGCCTCGTCGAGACAGGCGAAGAACTCCATCGCGGCGACGAGCCGTCGCCCACCCGGTCCTCAGTCCTCGTGAGGCTGAGCCATTCGCATATCCGTATCGGCACGTTTCAGCGCTTCCTGTATCTCGACCAGGCGGATAACATTCGGAAGCTCCTCGACTACACGATCAGAACGTACATGCCCGAGTGCTGGCGCGATGACGAAGCGGCCCGCGCCACAGCCTTTCTGGAAGAGGTCTGCGCGCGCGTTGCGCGCATGGGCGCGCAATGGATGGCTGCCGGTTTCGTGCACGGGGTCCTCAACACCGACAATATCAACGTCACGGGCGAGAGCTTCGATTATGGTCCCTGGCGTTTCATCCCAGTTTATGAGCCCGGCTTCACAGCCGCTTATTTCGACGAGACTGGTCTCTATGCGTTCGGGCGTCAGCCTGACGCGCTCCTGTGGAACCTGTTCCGTTTGGCTGAATGCCTCCTCGTCATTGCGCCACAGGCTGATCTCGAGCGATCCCTAGCCACATTCGAACCTGCGCTACACCGGGAGTTCTCATCGTCGCTTCTGCGGCGATTGGGGCTGCAATCTGAAGGGCCTGAACCGGACGGGCTGCTCGCCAGGGCGTTCTGGACGTTCCTGCACGACAGCAAGGCGCCGTTCGAGCAGACCATGTTCGATTGGTATGGCGGCCTGCATAGCGCTACCCGCGCCGCGCGAAGCCCTTCCGCGGAGTTCTACGCGCATCCGACCTTCGGGGCGGTATTTGCCGCCTTTCAAGGATTTCACGCCGAACCTGGGGCGCGGCTCGACCACGCTTACTTCACGCGGCCGACGCCGTGCAGCATGCTCATCGACGAGGTTGAGGCGATCTGGGATTCTATTGCCCGATCCGACGACTGGTCGAAATTCACCCAGAAACTCAGCGGCATCGCCACCATGGCGGAGGCTTATGGGATCACGACATAATCCAACGTCCACTGTGATCTTTACTTCTTGCCGCGCACCTTCTCCACCTCGGCATAGAGCTGCGTCACGAATTCCTCGCCGAGGTCCTTCTTGAACTTCTCAACAACCGATTGGGATTTCTCGCGTAACTTGGAGACTTCCTCAGGCGGGAGCTCATGAATGGTCATTCCAGCTTTCTTGAGCTGATCGAGCACCTTGGCAGCCTCAGCGCGCGCAAGCGCGCGTTGATAGGTTGCCGTCTCAGTTGCGGCTTCTTGGAGTATCTTTCTTTCCTCCTCCGAGAGCTTGTCCCATGTCCGCTTGCTGACGATGACGATTTGCGGTGTATACATGTGGTTGGTCAGCGTCAGATGCTTCGACACCTCGTCATACTTGCCATCCGGAATGTTCAGCAGTGGATTCGTCATCCCGTCGATGGAGCCCTGTTCCATGGCCGTATAGGTTTCCGTAAAGGGCATGGGCACGGCGTTGGCTCCCAGCGCGTTCATGAAGTCCACATAAATCGGCGTCGGAATGACCCGCATCTTCAGGCCACGCAGATCGTCAGCCTTGGCAATGGGTTTGTTCCTGGTGTGCATCTCGCGAAAGCCGAGATCCCAGTAAGCAAGCCCGACGAGCCCCTTGGCCGGCAGCTTGTCGATCAATTGTTTGCCGATGGTTCCATCTATAACTGCATCCGCCTCCGCGGATGAGTTAAATAGGAACGGCAGATCAAGCGCCGCCATCTCCTTCACGTTTCCTGCCAACAGGCTGGCGTTCATGACGTTAAGATCGATCGTGCCTCCCTGCATGGCGGACACCACTTGCAGGTCCGGCCCCAGTGATCCTCCTGGGAATGCCCTGACGGTAATCTTGCCGCCGCTCTTCTGAGCGACGAGTTCGGCGAACTTTTCGACGCCCATGACCTGAGGATGACCTTTGTTGCTCGCGGCCGTAAATCTCAAGGTGCGTGTTTGAATCTGGGCAAACGCGTCATCCAAGCCTAGTGAGAAAACGCCTAAGACCAGAAACGCGGACAGAATCTTGATGGCGGATGGCATTGGACGCCTCCCTTGGTTTATCTTTGGGCAATCCACAGGAAGTAGCGGTGCGCCCAAGGGCTTCCATACTCCAGATGAGATATCGCTGGCATTCCGGTCACAAAAAAAGCGCCCCGTCGGGGCGCTTTTTAGAACAGTCTCCGCCGATCTGGGTCAGGCTGCTCGCTTGGCCTGATTGACCATGCGTTCGACCTGCGCCGTCATGGTGCGCGAAGCCTCATCGGTGATGCGCGAGGAAAGCTCCGCGATGCGGCGGCTGTTCGTGAGCATCTGTTCCAAATTGTTGCGCATGAAGGAGCTCTGGAGAGCAACGAGGTCGTACACTGTCCTGCAGCGGGAGAGGGCGCTCAGGTTATCGAGGTTGCTCTGCATCCGCTCCTGCAACAGACCGATCCATTCCTGCGAAACATCCTGCATCCCGCGGGCTAGAACCGTGCTGGACTGTGCAATGGCGCGCAGGTGCTGGGAGGTCTGATCGGCCAGATCCTTGGTGTCTTTGGAATGAAGGCCATAGAGCTGCATCATGCGATCGGTCGACATGTGCGCCAGCTCGGATGCGGCGCCAAAGCTGCTCTGCACTGCCTCCTGCACCGTGCGTGCAGCCTTCTGCGATCCTTCGAGCCCGGCGCGGACGCTGTCGGCAAGGTCCTCGGCTACCTGCTTGACGTTCTCCACCTGCTCGCGCGCCCGTTTCGTCTCCACCTGGCGCTGCTCGGCTTCGTTGCGCTTGGCTTGTTCGACTGCCACCATCTCATCCTCGACTTTCTCGACCACGGCTTCGACTTCCTCGTCGCTCAGCACCTTGAGGACGGCGGGAAGCAATTCCTTCTTGTCGTCGCGGATATGCTGCTGAAAGACCTTTCGCAGATCCGCCACCTTCTTGATGAACTCGGAGCTGCCCTTGGGCATCTGGTCGAGTTCTTCCAAGAGAGCGCTGGTTTCCATGTTGTCGTTCGTGGCCTCCTGAACGAGGTCGCTCATCTCCTGGTGCTTCCTCAGAACCGGAAACAGATATTGTTCCTGAAGATTAGCAAGGAGTTCCAGTTCCTCCTTGAGGTCCGAGAACAGCCGCTCGCGTGTTTTCACGGCGTTGTCGGACGTATCAAGAAGCTTCGCAAACAGTTCGTTCGCCCTGTCGGGGCTGGTTTGACTGAATTTTCTGGTGGATGTCATTTGTTCCTCATGAACTGTGGCGCGACGTGCTGGCCCTGCGTTCTGCTGCCAACGCACGTCAGATTCAGGTGCTGGCCTCAAACAGAGGCTCTGGTTGATCGCTGCGTTGAAAATAAGGCCGCAAATGCAACTCCGGCCGGCGACTAATTCAATACACATTGTTGCGGTCGGCCTAGGGCCGAGCAAGCGTTCCGAAAGTAGCGAACGCTTATGGTGACGCAAGATAGACCGCGTCGACCAGGAAGTATCGCCAGGGGAAGAGCATGAATAAACACGGGCTGGCGCTCCTTCGAGGCTCAGTCCGAATGGCGCTTCTGTTCTTCCGCTCGCCCTGATCCTAGGGTCGCTTCTCCCTAGATTATAGCCGCCTCGTGGGTGGCCTTTAACATGAGTTAGTTATCTAACCCTGCAATCGAAAGGCGGATACTTCCTTAGGGACATTCCTAATGGAATCTAACGTGTCAGGCGCAAAGGGAGGATTCATCGAAGGAGGAGTTGACTGATCCCGGGCATGGGCGCGTGACTTCCTTGAAGGAAATGAGAACGGAGGTCGGCATGATCGACGTGAGCAATCTCTGGCCCGATATAGTCGAATGGATCCGTCGAACACCCGAGACGGTTCGAACCCTGGATCCGATCATCCTGTCCCTGCTTGCCATTCCGCTCATCCTGGCGCTTGCCACCAAAAATGGTACGGCGCTGCTCCTCACGCTGCTTCTCGCTGGGATCGCGGTTTCGGTGCTCGGGTTCATCACCAGTGAGCCAGCCCGCTGGGTGGCGACGGTTCTCATCTGCGCAGCCGGGCTCTTGGCGGTCCTACTGGCGGTTCAGCTCCGCCGTGGACGAGGACGATTGCGCCACGTGGAAACTGTTCTTGAGGAGACGCGCCGCGAACTTGCGGAGGTCCGCGAGAAGTACGAGGGCGAGGTGTACTGGCGCCGGGCGACTGAGAGGGTCTCTGCGCAGAGTCCCGGCTAAATAGTCAGCGCACAGCACGCGGCAGGTCAAAGCGCCTCCCGCCGCTCCTCGACGAAGAGGCTGAACACTAGGTCGCGCGCCGGCTGCGGGCGGCCGAAATAGTAGCCTTGCACCTCGGTGCACCCGGCAGCGCGCAACTGCTGGTACTGCTCTTCCGTCTCCACGCCTTCGGCCGTCGTGATCATTCCAAGGCTGGCGCCAAGGCGTGTGATCGAGTGGACGATGGCGAGGCAGTCCGCGCGGGACGTCAGCTCGCGCACGAATGACTGGTCGATCTTGATCTTGTCGAACGGGAAACTGCGCAGGTAGCTCAGCGACGAATAGCCTGTTCCGAAATCATCCATGGCGACGCACACGCCGAGTTCGCGCAACTGGTGCAGGGTCGCGACGGTCGTCTCGTTGTCCTGGAGCAGCACGGACTCCGTGATTTCGAGTTCAAGGCGGCTCGGGCTCAGCCCAGAGCGGGTCAGAGCCTTGTCGACGCTTTCGACGAGGGCCCTGTTCCTGAACTGAACCGGAGAGAGGTTGACGGCGACTTTGATGTCCTTCGGCCAATTCGCCGCCTCCGCGCAGGCTCGTTCGAGCACCCAGTCGCCCAAGGGGGCGATGAGGCCAATATCCTCCGCGACCGGGATAAACTCCGCCGGCGAGACCATGCCCCGCTCCGGATGCCGCCACCGAAGCAACGCCTCGAAACCGCTGATCTCGTGCCGTCTGATGTTGATCTGCGGCTGATAATACAATTCGAACTCGTCGTTCGCGAGAGCCTTCCGCAAATCGGCCTCAAGGAGACGCCGCGCCTGGAGCTGCGCGTCCATCTCCGGCTCGAAGAACCGGTAGGTGCCGCGCCGGTCCGACTTGGCGCGGTAGAGAGCCAGATCCGCATGCTTCAGGAGCTGGTCCGGGGCCAGCTTCGCCTCATTGTCCAGGGCAATGCCGACGCTGGTGCCGATCACGATTTCCTGCCCGTCGATCTCATACGGCATGCCGACGATGTTGATGATACGCGAGGCTAGCGACGCGCAGTCATGAGGTTCGTGAACCACGCATTGAAGCACCGCAAACTCGTCGCCTCCCAGGCGCGCCACGAGGTCCCCATCGCGGATGCAGCTGCGCAGACGGGCGGAGACCGCCTTGAGGAGAAGGTCGCCGGTTTCGTGACCAAGGGAGTCGTTCACGTCCTTGAAGCGGTCGAGGTCAAGGCAAAGAACCGCCAGCGAGTTGCCGCGCCGCTTAGCCGACGCGAGGGCCTGCTCGAGCCGCTCGCGGAAGAGAACCCGGTTGGCAAGATCGGTCAGCGCATCGTGATGGGCCATATAGGCGATCTGCGACTCGGCGCGGCGGCGCTCCGTGATGTCCTCGTAGATGGCGATCCAACCACCTTCGGTCAGAGGCTGATGCGAGATCGAGAAGGTCTTGCCGCCTGGATCCTCCTGAATGAACGATGCCCCCCGGCCGGTCCGCATCAGATCTTCCTGTTCGGCAGAAATCTGCCGCAGGGCAGACGCGCCATGGGCCTGCCGGTGTTCGAGGGCGCCGATGAGGCTTTCCAAGGGGGTTCCGGGCTGGGCCGTGTCGTCGAGCCCGAACAACTCGGCGAACCGTGCATTGTAGACGATCACCCGCTGGTCGGCGTCGACCATGCAGAGGCCATGGGACATGTTGTTGAGGGCAGCGTCGAAGCGCTCGTTCTGCGTGCGCAGCTCGAGCTCCTGCGCCTGCAGGACCTCGTTCCGGTTCTGCAGCTCGCGGTAGGCGAAGCTGAGGGCCTTATGGGCGTTCTCGAGTTCGCCGGAGGTCGTTTGAAGATCCTTGGTGAGAGAACGCAGCTCCTGGTGCGCGCGCCCGAGCAGATTGTTGTGCCAGCCAAGAAGCGCCATGAGGCCGATGCCGCATGCGATGAGACAGGCTGCAAGGCCGGAGAACAGCCAGTGAAGCCGGATGAGCTCCTGCTGGTCCGCCGCAACCAGCTGGCCGCCATAATGGTTGGCCGCAGAGGCAAGGCCTGCCAGGGGCATTTCATGCTCGCGCAGAAGCGCGTAGGCCTTTTCGGCGTTGCCAGGGGTATCGAGCTGCTCGATCAAGGGGTGAACAGCCGCCAATACGTCGTTCAGGCCCTTGACGGTTGCCTGGCGCTCGGGATCGAGCTGTACGAAGGCCTCGAACTGCCCGTCGGTGAGAAGTTTGGACCGGCTGACGAGGATATCGTAACGAAGCTGCACCTCGTCCTCATCCACGTCGCTGCCTGGGACCGAGAATGCGTTGAGACGCTGCTCCAGGCGCGCGAATTCGGACACCGCCTGGCTGGCCAGCCAGGCGATGTTGTAGCGGGAGATCTCTTTGAGCGCGTTCTGGCGCTCGACCACCAGGCTCGAGATATAGACAGCGGACAGGAGGAAGCTGGCGATGACGACAGCCAGCACCAGTTTGAGTGTGCGCAGCGACAATGGCTGTCCTCCAGAAACCGCCGTTAGACTGTCACTTCACGACGATCTTGGCGACCTGCCAGACGGAGCGGCCGTAGAAAGTCTGATTCTTCAGCTCAGGCTTACTGTCGAAAGGATAGATAACGAAAAGCGGCCCCTTGTCGCGGACCGGCATGTACTCGCCATTCCGCTTCAAGGCCAGGATGACGTTATGCTTGGCGAAATCCTCGACGGGAATCTCGCTGCTGTAGTCGTTGAGGGCAACGAAGACCGCGCGCTCGCCCGAGGCGCCGATGTGCTTCATCAGCTTGTCCAGGGAAACGCCTTCGAACTTGACCGCTCCCGTATACCAGGGGGTTGTCGTCTCGATGGTCTCCATGCCGATCGCTTCCAGCATGGCGCGGTCGAACTGGGCCGTGTTGTCCTTGTTGGTCGTAGAGATCTTACCGGAGACCGTAAGAATGGGTTTCTCTGTCGGAGTGCCCAAGGACTGAGCCCCTGCGGCGGTTGCTCCCATGGCCCCCACGAGCAGGAAGACCAAAGAAACGATATTTCGTTTTAGTTTAACCGTAAGCATTCCATCCTCCGAGAGTTCCAGATTATCAGCAATCAGACCATATACTGTAGCTGAAAGTCTAATTTATTCTTTAACCAGGGTTTTAATCATACAAGAATAGTTTATACGACATGGTAAACACTGCGCGTCAACCGCCCGCCGGAGAAAATCTCTAGGGAATGGGTCGCCGGAAGAGCGTTTAGATAAAAAGGTTGATGATGAATTTTCATAGTCCGGAGCAGAAGCTTGCGCATCTTTGCAACGAGGCGCTGGAGCGTCCGCTGAGCGAACCGGAGCGGGCGGCGATGATTTCGGCGGCGGCGCGCAAGGTGGAGGAGCTGTTCGACATCCTGCGCATCGACCACGAGAACGACCACAACACCCGCGACACCCCCCGGCGGGTGGCCAA